>CACJQI010000004.1 GCA_902595535.1 uncultured Pelagibacteraceae bacterium | reverse complement strand
TCAGTTTCAAAAAGATCTAATTAGAGTTATGATTAAAATACCAGGAATTGATATAAGAAAGATAAAGTTTTCAAGGGGTGATAAATTAATTGAGGCAGATTTTTCCATAAAAGATAACAATGAATTTATAAATTTTAAAAATATTTCTATTAAAAGTTTTAACAAGAATGTTTTTAATAAGTTGCTAAAAAGCTTTGAAGAAAGAAAATTTGACTTTTCGATTTTTGAGGAAAAAGAATGGTTTGATGAAATTAATACTGAACAATTTTCATTTAATATAGATGGTATAAATTTTACTTCCGCAATTAACATAGAAAGTTTTGAATTCAGTGAATATATTAAAAATCGTAATTTAATAGAAAACATAGGAAAAAAATTTAATTTAAAAAATGATGAAATTTATGGATTAGGAGCATTATTAAGTTTTTCAGTTGAAAATTTAACTCTTAAAGATCTTTCATTTAGTGAAAAAAATGGCAGATACATGTCATCAGAGTATTTTGAAATTGAGGATTTTACTATTTTGGATTGGGGTACATGGACAGTTAAAAATTATATAGATAAAGACCCTTCCCTTAACCTTGTAACAAAATATGAATACTCAGATTTAAAAGATGTTATTTTTGATAAGGAAGAAATAATAAAAATTGTAAATGATGCAGATCTCGGAATTATATTTGGAACATCAAATAATTTTGGTTTTTTATTTAATATGATTACATCATTAGGTAGTGGTGTAACTAAAAATATAACAATAAGAGATTTGAAAACTAATAATTATATTGGAGGTGCTGATAGCATCGAATTAAATAGTTTAAAATTTGACTACATCGATAGTGAAAAAAAACAAAAATCACTTACAGAAATGGACTTTAGTTTAAATGGTATTGATTTGAATATGGCTAATGTATCACCTGAATTTGCAACCTATTTTACACTAATGGGATACGAAAGTGTAAAATTTGATTTTGGTACTAACTTAAAATGGAAGCCATCAAATAATTTACTAAATTTTGATTTAAATCTTGGAATAACAGACGCTGCAGACTTATCTCTTACAAGTAGCTTTACAGGGTTATCAGGAGAATTATTCAACACAAATAATGTAGCTGCACTAGGAGCTTATTTCCTGAGTAATTTCAAACTTAAAAATTTTAAATTGTCACTTATTGATAATTCTTTAAGAGATAAGCTTATTAAACTAGCTGCTGCAAATTTAAAAATGAATACAAATGACTTTAAGATTTATATGATAAATCAAATGGATAATTTCACATCAGCGGCTGCCGGAAATGCTTTATTCGATCAATATAAAAAATCAGTTAAAAAATTTATTAATGGTTCAAAAAAAATTGAACTGAAAATTTCACCTTCATCACCAATTTCAATTGCAGAGGTATCACCATATTTTTTAAATATGGAAGTTAACCCTGATCCATTCATAAAGATATTAAATTTATCAATTACTAATTAAATAACTGATTTTTTTATTATATTAATAAACTTTCTTGGATCTTGTGAGGCACCACCAATTAAAAAACCATCAATAGTATTAATATTTTTTAACTGTGAAATATTTTGATCATTTACAGAACCACCGTACAAAATTTTTGGATTTTTAGAACCAAATTTACTTTTAATAAAATTTACTGATTTAATTAAATCTTCAGACTTTGGAATTATTCCAGTTCCTATAGACCAAACTGGCTCATAGGCGATAATAATATCAGACTTATTTTTGATTGATTGAAGTCCTTTTTTAATTTGATTTGATAGAACTTGATTTGTTTTTCTATTTCTTTTTTCTTTTAAAGTTTCACCAATACAAAAAATTATTTTTAAACCTGATTTGATTGCACTTCTAATCTTTAAATTAATTAGTTTATCGTTTTCACCCTCTTGTCTGTTTTCGGAATGACCTAAAATAATATATTTCGCACCAACATTTTTTAACATTTTTGAATTTACACATCCTGTGTACGCACCATAATTATCACTAACATGACAATTTTGGGCACCAACTTCTATCTTAGTTTTTTGGAGTCTTTTTGACATGGGTCTAATAAGTGTATTAGGGGGACAATAAATTAATTTAAATTTTTTTTTATTAGTTTTTGAAAATTTTATAACTTTATCAAGTGAATTAAGAGTTCTTAGATCTCCAAACATTTTCCAATTTGCAATAAAATACATATATTTATTTGTCATAATTGAATTTTTAATCTATAGATTTGTTTTTTACAGATCAATATATTAATGACAATGCTTGAAACTTTAAAAAATTTTGGTGGAAAAAAAATAGGTGGATTAATCTTAATTGGCGTAATTATAATTGCATTTGGGTTTGGAGGTTTCGGGGGTGGTTTTAGTACTAATAATCAAAACAATATAGCTAAGATAAATAAAAAAAATATAACTACTCAAGATTTTATGAATTATCTTAATGAGAGTAGAATTTCACAACAGGCTATTAGAGAAAATATAGATAATAATATAATTGAAGAATTGTTATCAGGCCTTATTTCAACAACATTGATAAGTTTAGAAGTAGAAAAATTAGATTTATCAATTACAGAATTAACAGTTTTAAAAAAGATAAAAGAAAATAAAAATTTTCTTGACGAAAATAATGTTTTTCAAAGAACAAAATATGAAAAATTTTTATTAACGAACAATATGTCGGCACCAATGTATGAGTTACAATTAAAAAACAAAGAGCTTCAAAAACATCTTTTTGATTTTATAGGTGCTGGAACTATTACTCCAGAATTTTTACTTGTTAAAAAGTTTGAAGAAGAAAATAAATCCTTAAACCTTGAATATTTTCCAATGGAAAACTTTTATAAAAATAAAGATGATTTAACTAATTCAGAAATAGAAAATTTTTTAAAAGAAAACAAAGATTTGTTAAAAAGAGAATATATTGATTTTAAATATATAACATTAAATCCAAAGATTTTAATTGGCTTAGAGGAATTTAATCAAGATTTTTTTGATGAAATAGATAAAATTGAAAACAAAATATCGCAAGGAGTTACTTTTGAAGCAATTATAGAAAATATCAATGCTAATGTTTTAGAAATTAAGGAATACACTCCTTCTAATGCAAAAAAATTAAATGAGGATATGATCTATTCTAAAAGATCATCTGAGATAGATATAATTGAGAATGGAGATAATTTTTTATTATATACAATAACTAACAAATATGATCGTGGACCAGACTTAACAGATCAAAATACTAATGAAGAAATACGAGAATTAGTTTATCAAAAAAGTAAGTTTGACTTCAATAGAAACATCTTAGAAGAAATTCAAAAAAAAGAATTTGATGATAATAAATTTGAAGAAATGGCAAGCTATAATACTCAATACTTAACGATTAATTCAATTAATGATCACGATGTTTTTGAGAAAAATTCAGTTAAAATACTTTATTCGTTACCTAAAAATTCTTTTACTCTTGTTAATGACAAAGATAATAAAATTTATTTAGTAAAGATAACTGGAACCTCTAAAAATTCATTTAGCAAAACAGATGAAAATTATTTAAAATTCATTAGCAATCAAGTTACTAACAATAGAATAGCTATACTAAAATCATATGATCAATTACTAAATGAAAAATATCAAGTACAGTTAAATCAAAAAACAATTGATAGAGTAAAAAACTATTTCAAATGATAATAAATCGAAGCTTCAAAGATTTTAAGTTTCGACACAGAAGCAAAAAAAATCAAATTATATACAGTTCAAAAAAGATTAAAAATGATGATGAAGTTCTTAATCTTATTGATAATTTTTTAACTGAAAAAAATAGCTTCATTTTTGAGTCAGTTGAAAAGGGTAAGATCAAAGGTAGATACACTATATTTGGTAAAAACCCTGATAAAATTTGGGAATTTAATAATAATAATTCATATCTGATAAGAAATAAAAAAAAGATTAAATTAAGAGAAAAACCTGCCCAATTGATTGAGAAAGTTATTGAAGAATTCAAATTTGAAACTCCAAAAAAATTACCAAATATATGCTCATTAATATCAGGATATTTTTCTTACGACTCTATTAGGTATATTGAAAAAATTCCTAACAATTGTAAAAATGATCTTAATCTACCAGATGTTAGATTGTTGAGACCTAGAACACTAATAATTCATGACAATTTAAAAAAAGAAATCTTTTTTATAATAAATATTTTTAGTGATGAAAAAATTAACAATTATCAAAAAAAGTTTGATAATATTAAATTTGAACTTTTTAAACTAAATATTCAATCTTCAATAAAAAATTTGAAAGCATCAGAAAATAATATTTTAAAAAATATCAAAGTAAAATCTAATACCTCAAAAAATAGATTCCTGAAAATGGTGAACAAAGCTAAAGAATACATAAAATTAGGAGATATTTTTCAAGTAGTACTAAGCCAACGATTTGAAGCAAAATTAACAAAAAAACCATTAGATATATACAAAAAATTAAGACTAACCAATCCTTCCCCTTTTATGTTTTTTTTTAATTTCAGTGATTTTCAAATAATTGGTGCTAGTCCGGAAATACTAGTTAGATTAAGAGATGACAAAATTACTGTTAGACCTATCGCTGGAACACGACCAAGAGGTAAAACCACTAAAGAAGATATCTTTTTTGAAAAAGACTTATTAAAAGATAAAAAAGAATTGTCTGAACATTTAATGCTTTTAGATTTAGGAAGAAATGATGCTGGAAAAGTATCTAAGATTAATTCAGTTAAAGTTACAGAAAGCTTTATAATTGAGAGATATTCTCACGTTATGCATATAGTTTCTAACGTAATAGGTGAATACAATAAAAAATTTTCAAAATTTAAAACATTGTTAGCTGGTTTTCCAGCTGGAACGGTATCAGGAGCGCCCAAAATTAGAGCTATGGAAATTATAGATGAACTAGAAACAACTAAAAGAAAAGTTTACGCTGGAGGAATTGGGTATTTTTCGGCAAATGGAGAGTTTGATACTTGTATAGCTTTAAGAACAGCTGTCGCTAAAAATAATAAATTTTATGTTCAAGCAGGCGCAGGAATTGTTGCAGATAGTAAACCAATAAATGAATACGAGGAAACTGTTAATAAAGCTAAAGCTTTAATCAACGCTTTAAGATAATGAAAATATTATTAATTGATAATTATGATAGTTTTACATTTAATCTTTATCACTACCTATCATCCTTAAATACGAAAGTTGATGTTGTCAGAAATGATAAAATAACTTCGAAAGATATTGTCAATAAAAGATATAATAAAATTGTAATTTCTCCAGGACCAGGAAATCCAAATCAATCAGGTAATTGTTTAGATATATTAAAAAATCTTCATAAAGACATTCCTTTTCTTGGAGTTTGTCTTGGCCATCAAATCATAGGACAAGTATTTGGCTCAAAAATTATTCAAGCTAAAAAACTTATGCATGGAAAAACAAGTAAAATTAAATCTAAAAAAATAGGAATTTTAAAAAATCTTCCGAATACCTTTGAGGCAACACGATATCACAGTCTCATAATCGATAAAAAATCACTTTCTAGTGACCTGGAAATAACAGCTGAGACAAATGATGGGTTAATTATGGGTGTTCAACATAAAAAATTTAATATTCATGGTGTACAATTTCATCCTGAAAGTATTAAAACTAAATTAGGAATAAAAATATTAAAAAATTTTATTAATTACTAAAATAATGGATCAATATTTAGAAAAACTTAAAAATAAGCAAAATCTATCATTTGATGAAAGTAAATCTGCATTTGAAATTTTAATGACAGGTGAGGCATCAGAAGATCAAATATATGATTTTTTAACTTTACTATCATCTAAAGGGGAAGTTTCAGATGAAATAGCTGGTGGTGTATATGTGCTTAGAGAAAAGTCAAAAAGAGTAAATGTTGATGGTTGTGTTGACACTTGTGGAACAGGTGGTGATGGAATGAATACATTGAATATATCTACTGCTTCAGCTCTACTATTAGCAAGTATGGGTACTAAAGTAGCAAAACATGGTAATAAAGCCGTTTCATCAAAATGTGGATCAGGAGATGTTCTGGAAGCACTTAATATTAAAATAGATCTTGAGCCAAATGATATAGAAAAAGAAATTAATAGTAATAATTTTGGTTTTATGTTTGCTCCAAATTATCATAGTGCTATGAGGTTTGTTGGTCCAGTAAGGAAAAAGATTGGTAAACGAACTATATTTAATATGATTGGTCCTTTAAGCAATCCAGCATTAGTTAATAGACAAGTTGTTGGAGTATTTGACAAAAAACTATTAAATATATTTGCTGAAGGACTTAAGAATTTAAAAATAAAATTTGCTTGGATTGTAAACAGTGAAGATGGATTAGATGAAATATCTCCTTATGCTAAAACTAATGTCATGCAATTAAAAAATGGTGAAATATCTGAAATTACTATCGATCCAAAATTATTAAATATTAATGCCGAGAAATTTGAAAATCTTGTTGGTGATGATGCTAACTATAATGCAAATAAAATGATAGAAATTTTTAAAGGTAAAGATAATGATTTTTCTAAAGCTGTTTGTTTAAATGCAGCAGCGGGTTTAATTGTTAATGAAAAATTTTCAGAATTTTCAGAGGCATATAATCATAGTAGAGAATTTATTTTATCTGGAAAACCCTATTTGCATTTAGAAAAACTACAAAATGTCTGAAAATATTCTTGAAAAAATAATTAAGAAAAAAATTGAAAAAATAGACCATCTTAAAAAGTCTATAAACTTGGACCAGCTTAATGATCATATTAATATAAATAATAGTTTTATAAATTTTAAAGAAAAAATTCAAATTAATATCTCTAATAATAAAACATCTATTATCGCAGAAATAAAAAAAGCTAGTCCATCAGCTGGTATTATTATTAATGACTACAACCCTGTAGAAATAGCCAATATATATAAGAATAATAAGGCTACTTGCCTTTCTGTTTTAACAGAGGAAGATTTTTTCTTAGGAAATATAAATCACATTAGTAAAATAAAAGAAAAAATTAGCTTACCAATATTATGCAAAGATTTTTTTATAGATACTTTTCAAATACCATTGGCCAAAAGTTATGGTGCTGATGCAATCTTAATTATTTTAGCTGGCGTCTCTGAAAATTTAGCAAACGAACTATATGAAGAAGCTTTAAAACTTAACATGTCAGTTATTGTAGAAGTACACACTGTTGATGAAGCTAAAAAAGCTTTGAATTTCAAGGAAGCCTTAATTGGAATAAATAATAGAAATTTAAAAACTTTAAAAACAGATATAAGTACAACCTATGATATTTATAATGTACTAATTAATCATAAAGGTCCTCTAATTTCTGAGAGTGGAATAAAAAACAAAGAGGAGTTATTAGATTTAAAAAACAAAACATCCATTAATACTTTTTTAATTGGTGAATCACTTTTGAAAAATTTAGATAAAAATTCTATATTTTCAGTTTTATAGTTAAATAAACCCCTATTTTATTGTTTTTTTTATTGTTGTGAAATCAAAAGAACTTTTATAGAACATTGTTTGTACGATATTTGTTCTTATGCTAACTAAAAAACAAAAAAACCTACTCTTATTTATCAACAAGAAGTTGAGAACCTCTGGTGTTTCACCTTCGTATGAAGAGATGAAACAATCACTAAATTTAAAATCTAAATCAGGTATTCATAGATTAATAAGTGCTTTAGAAGAAAGAGGATTTATTAAAAGATTAGCACATAAAGCTAGAGCATTGGAGGTAATTAAATTGCCAGAGACTGCCTCAGCAAATGATATTTATAATAGTTTTTCACCAAGCGTTATTAAAGGTGGCTTGGATGAAGTAAATATAAACTCTGATGAAATAGAAGTTCCTGTTCTTGGTAAAATAGCTGCTGGTACTCCAGTGGAAGCAATCCAAAACGAGGTATCTAGGATTCCATTGCCTAACAATTTAGAGAAAAATGGTGACTACTTTGGTCTAAAAGTTCAAGGTGACTCAATGATTGAAGCTGGTATCAATGAGGGTGATACTGTTATTATTAAAAAAACTGATACTGCAGATAATGGAAAAATTGTTGTAGCTTTAATAGATGAGCATGAGGCTATGCTTAAAAGAATTCGTAAAAAAGGTAAAGTAGTTGCGCTTGAAAGTGCTAATAGAAACTATGAAACCAAGATATTTGGACCAGATAGAGTAAAAGTCCAAGGAGTTTTGGTATCTTTATATAGAAACTTCTAAAAAAATAGTCTAAACATCATAGATGTCAAAAGTAGCAACACGATTTGCTCCCTCACCTACTGGAGCTCTTCATATTGGTGGTGTAAGAACAGCCTTATTTAATTGGCTTTATTCAAAAAATCATAAAGGTACTTTTCACTTAAGAATTGAAGATACTGATAAAGAAAGATCTAAAGATGAATATAAAGATCAAATTATCAAATCTCTAAAATGGATAGGTGTAGAGTATGATGGTGAAGAGTATATTCAATCAACAAAAATTAATGATCATATAAATATAGCTAATGAGCTACTTAAAAATGGTAACGCTTATAAATGCTATTGTTCAAGTGAAGAAATTGAAGAACAAAAAAAAAGAGCTAGACAAAAAAAACTTCCATATATTTATAATAGAAAATGGAGAGATATTCCAGAGTCAGAAGCACCAAAAGGTGTAAAGTCAGTAATTAGATTTAAAAGTAAAATTGAGGGAACCTCAATTCTTAAAGATTTGGTTCAAGGAGATGTTGAAATAGATAACAATACTATTGAAGATTTTATAATTTTAAGAAACGACGGTACTCCAACTTATAATTTGTCAGCAACTGTTGATGATCATCAAATGGGAATGACACATATTATTAGAGGTGATGATCATAAAATAAATACTTTTAAACAAATTCAGATTTATTTGGCAATGAACTGGGAACTGCCAAAGTTTGCACATATACCACTAATTCACACTATAGAAGGTAAAAAATTATCAAAGAGAGATAACGCATCAACATTAGATGACTATTCTAAAATTGGTATAATGCCTGATGCATTAAGGAATTATTTACTTAGATTAGGTTGGTCCTTTGAAGATAAAGAAATATTTACTCTAGAAGAAAGTATTGAGCACTTTAATCTAAAAGGTATTGGCAAATCTCCTTCAAAACTAGATGTGAGCAGAATCTTATCAATGAATGAATATTATATAAAAAACATAGATGAGAATAGTCTTTATCAAAATCTTGTTGAATATTGCAAAATCTATAAAGAAAAAATTAATAGTGATAAAGAAACAAAAATTAAATCCTCACTATATTTTTTAAAAAATAAGGCAAAAACTTTAGTTGATATTTATAACAATGCCAAATTTATCATTAATGACATAATTGAATTTAATGAAGATGATTTTAATTTAATTGATGATAAAGCTAAAAAAATTATTTTAGAATTTAGTAAAGAATTGTCTAATATATCAAATATTAATAAGGAGAATTTAGAACCTGTAGTAAATAGTTTAATAAAAAAAAATGATACAAATTTTAAAGGAGTAGGTCAGCCTTTACGAATTGCTTTAACAGGATCAAAATTTGGTCCTGGTTTATATGATATTATTATAGCACTAGGTAAAGATGAAGCTTTAAAAAGATTAGCCAAGATAATTTCTTAAAACTAAACTAGCTTCTTCTGAAGAAGAAGTTTTAGATTTAATACCTTCTAATGTTTTTGAACAATCATTTAATTGTTTTTCAATAAGATCAGGATGTTTTAACATATAAATTACAGATTTATAAATTTCATCAGCATTACATTCATCCTGTAGTAATTCTGGAATTACCTCTCGATTATTAATTATATTTATAATATTTGCAAATTTTACATTTACTAACATTTTAAAAATCATAAAATTTATAAAGTTTAATTTATAAATAATAATAGAAGGAACTTTTAAATTTGAAACTTGTAAAGAAACTGTACCAGATTTACAAACAGCAAATACTGAGTTTAATAAAACTTGTTCTTTAATATCTTCGTCAAAAATGACCTCTATATTTTTTATTTTAATTTCCTCAACTTTATTATTTATATAATTAATGTTGTCTTCATTAGTATGTATAAAATAATCATAATAATGATTATTATGATTCATTTTTTTTATAAAATCAAAAAGAATTGGTAAAAGAACATCTATTTCAGATTTTCTACTCCCAGGAAAAATTGAGATAACATTCTTATATTTAGTCATTAGATTTCCTAATTTTGTAATACTGTCTGTTTTTTCAATTAAAGGATGTCCAACAAAGGTATTATTTATATTTTCTTCATCAAAATATTTTTTTTCAAAATTAAATAACAAAAGTATGTGATCAATAAACTTTTTAATTTTTTTAACTCTATTTTTTCTCCATATCCAAACTTGAGGGGCAACATAATGAATTGTTTTAATATTATTATTTATCTTTTTTACTCTTTCGGCAACTCTTAGTGTAAAATCAGGACTGTCAACACTAAACAATATATCAGGGTTAAATTCTATAATCTCATCGACAGTCTTATTAATTTTACTCCTAATCTTAAAAAAATTTAATAAAACACTAGTAAAACCAAGATAAGTAATATCCTTTAAATTGAATATTGATTTTATACCCAATTTACCAAGATGTGATCCTCCCACAGATAAATATTCGATTTCAGTATTTTGTGATTTTAATTTAGAAATTATTTTGGATGCTAATTTATCTCCAGAAGGTTCACCGGTTAATACAAAAATCTTTTTCATATAATTTTTATAAAAATCTTATTTTTATTTGCAAAACTTATACATTTATCTTTATCCAAAAAAATATTTTGCTTAGATTTTAAAACTATTCCTTTTAAACCAAATTTTTTACAATCTTTAAAAGTATTAATTCCAATAGTAGGGAGATCCATTCTAAGATCTTGTTTTGGTTTAGGTAGTTTAATTAAAATACCATTTGAATTTTTTTTTAATTTTGAAAGCATATTCTTGGTACCTTGATTTCCTTCTGTGGCTAAAATATTATTATCTTTAACAATAATTGCCTGAACATGATCTAAACTTTTCAATTTCTTAAAATATACAACTCCTTTTTTAATTGAATTAAGGTCATTTAAATTAGGTCTTAATTTTGAATAATTTCCAGCTTTAAGTGCCAATTCTTTATTAAAATAAATTGAGCTTATAACATTAATGTCTTCATTATCTAAAATTTTTATTATTGATTTTATTATTGCTGCATCACCTAATTTGGATGCTTTAATTACGCTAGGCATATAATAAATTCCTTTTAAATCTAATCTTAGTGAAGAAAATTTTGGTTTAGCAATTTTTCCAGCAAACAAAACTTTATTAGATTTTTTTTTTTTGATTAAATTTATTATATTTCCAAATTTGCCAATGCTTATTCTGTGTGAATTAACGTCTTTCTTAAATTTATTATTTTTTGAAAAATCGATTATAAAATATTTCTTTTTTAATTTTTTTATTTTTTTAAGAACAATTTCTGAAAAATCAGTATCACCTAAAAATAATCCTATCATCTTATTTTGAAAAAGGTGTGCAAATTGGTCTTTTTTTATCTTTTTCTAAAAAATTAACAACCTCTATTACTAATTCATTTTTTCTATAATCTTGATTTAGATTATTTAAATTTTGAGTTAAATTTTCATTTTTAAAAATTTCTTTATAAGCGTTACTTAAAGTCATTATTTCTTGATTTGGTATATTTTTTCTTCTAAGGCCAATTAAATTTAATCCTTGAAGCACACTTCTATTTCCATGGGCTATTCCATATGGAATTATATCTCTTACAACACCACACATACCACCTATCATTGCTGATCTTCCAACTCTTGTAAATTGTTGTACTGCTGAGTTACCGCCAATTATAACATTATCCTCTATATAAGCATGTCCTCCCAAAGGAACGTTGTTGGCTAAAATAACATTGTTACCAACAATACAATCATGGGCTATATGAGATGAAACCATAAATAAGCAATTATTTCCAACTTTTGTTAACCCTCCTCCACCTTTGGTTCCAGGATTAATTGTAACATATTCTCTGATTTTATTATTTTCTCCTATTTCAAGATTTGTTTGTTCACCATTAAATTTGAGATCTTGAGGATCATTACCTATAGATGCAAATGGATATATTTTATTATTATTTCCGATTTTAGTATTACCAATTATGCTGACATGTGATTGAATTTCTGACCCCTCACCAATTTCAACATTTGAGCCTATCACAGTATATGCACCTATTTTTACATTTTCAGGAACTTTTGCTTTAGCATCTACAATGGCAGTTGGATGTATCATTTATTTTCTTTTAAAAAGTCTCTAATATTTTTCGCTGGATATCCCATTACTTTGGAATTATCTGGAATATCTCTTATAACACCACTGCCCCCTGCTACATCAACATTGTTACCAATTTTTAAATGACCTGATATGCCAGCTTGTCCACCGATTTTAATATTTTTTCCTAAAATAGTACTCCCAGCTATTCCGACTTGTCCTGCTATAATACAATTTTCACCAATTTTAACATTATGAGCTATATGTATTTGATTATCTAAGTAAGTATTTTTACCAATTATAGTATTGGACATTGATCCTCTATCAATTGTTGATCCACATCCTATTTCACAATAATCTTCTATAATAACCATTCCAATGTGGGGATACCTTACGTTAGTTTTTTCATCAGGAAAAAATCCAAATCCATGTTTCCCAATAACACAATTATCAAGAATTTTTACATTATTTCCAATTAATGTATTTCTAATGATAGAATTTGATCCAATAGAACAATTATCACCAATAGAAACATTTCGTTCAATTATGGTATTATGTCCAATCATACAATTAGAACCTATTGTGACATTGTCACCTATTAATACATTTTTTCCAAATTTAACTTTGTCTTTAAAAATAGTTTTATCTATAAAGTCAATGTAATTATCAAAATTATCATTAATCGAATTTGGATAAAATTTAGCAGTTACAGTTGAAATAGCCAATAAAACATTTTTTACAATTATAGGCTTACAAGATTCTGGTAATATTTCTTTTAAATTCTCTGTAGTAATACAAAAAGAAGCTTTTGTATTATGTGCAATATCTTTGTACTTCTTTGAGTGAAAAAAAGTAATATCATTTGTATTCGATGCTATTAAGTCTTTAATATCATTAACAATTTCACTTGCATGTATTTCATCAGATTTAAGATTTAGTATTTGTAATATATAAGCAATCTTAAATGGACCATGATTAATAAAGAATGGATTGTGCATAAATGCTTTTACCAAAGCATTTTAAAATAAGTTATCAAAAATTATTGCTATTTATTTCTTATCAACAATAGTTGCAGACCATATAGCATCCGCCATTTTTTTATCATCTACAAAAGCTTCACCTTTATATTTCCAAACTCTACCATGAGATCTAATGGCTTCTATTTTTAAAATCAAGTCACAATCAGGTATTACAGGATTTCGAAATCTTGCTTTTTCAATACCCATTAAAAAAACTAATTTGTTTTCATATGTTGCTTTATCTAATCCATGAGCAGTTAATGCTGCAGCAGCCTGCCCAAAAGATTCTACAATTAAAACACCAGGCATAACCGGGTTTTCTGGAAAATGTCCTTGTACAAAGAAACTATCTTTTCTTACTTTTACAACTGCCGTTGCTGATGATAATTTTTGTATTTCAGATAATTCATCTATTAAAAGCATTGGTTCTCTATGAGGTAATAAATCTATAATATCTTTTTTATCTAATTTAAGCATATTTATTTAACCTTTTCATTTATTTCTTTTAATACTTCGTCAGTTAAATTTAAATCATTTCTACCAATTAATATATTCTTAGAGTCTAGCAAAATTTTGACAGATTTTTGTTCCATATAAGCGTTTATAATTGGACTAATTTTACTGAAAACATCATCTAATTCCTTTTTTTTATAATTGTTAAAATTATCAACCATTTTTAATTGATCTTCTTTAAATTTATTTGCTTTTTCTTTAAATAATTCAACTTCATTATCAAAATTTTCTTTAGATATTATATTTCTTCTACTGATAATTTCACTTTCAAGATCTTTTAATAATTTTTCTTTTTTTTTAAGTTCATTAATATTGTTATCATTTAAAGTATTAATTGAATTTAAGGTTTTTTTTCCTATTTCAGAATTTTTTATAATAAAATCTATATCAATATAGGCTATTGGCTCACTGCTATTAATTTGGGTTATATTTAAAAAAAAAAATATTAAAATAAGAAATAATCTATTATAAAATTTCATTAAAATGTTGTGCCTAGATTAAATCTAAAGCTCTCTTCAATATCATTGTCTTCTTTCGTTATAACTTCAGAAAGACTAAAATTTAAAGGACCAATAACCGTAAACCAGTCAATACCCACTCCAAAAGAGCTTCTTAATTTTCCTCCATCATCTAAGGATGAGTCGTAGTCAACACCCCAAAGACTGCCTGCATCAAAAAAAATAACAGCGTCTAAATTTTGAAAATTTTGAAAAATACCTGGTATATTTGATTGAGCATTAAATGTAGCACTATAATTACCACCTATAAAATCATTGCCGTCTTTCGGGCCTACTTTTCCAGCTTCAAAACCTCTTAAACGTCTAGAAGGTATAAAAAGTCTTTCTGATAACTTAACATCATCATCTGTAATAGAATTAGCACTAGCTAAAGAGATAGAAAATGAGGTTATATTATTTTCATAAAATTCATTAAATATTTTATAATTATATTTATTTGTAAGAGTATTAGTGTCACTTATGATTGGAACATTAATATTGTAGTTTGACCTAAAACCATCTGATGTTTTAAACTTTTGGTTTCTTTTATCATAGTCAAAATTGAATTTCAAAAACGTGTCAAAATAATTTCCTGCTTGTTTTTTTTGTCTTGCAGATGCAGTTGAATCGGTTTCCATATTTTCAAAAAATGAGCTCGTAGACAAACCTAAGTTAAAATCTTTTAAATATTCGAATGAAGTTCCTAATGCAAATCCTGTTTTATTAGTTTTATATCCAAAGTCTTTTAATTTATCAGTTTCTTCAGCTTTAATATTAAAATAAATTGACTTATCTGAATTATTATAGTTTGGATTAGTTATTGAATAATTTCCTTTAATTGAATTTGTAGAAACATTAATTTCTGCATCAACAGAAACTCCTTTTCCTAAATAATTATTTTCTTTAACACCAAAAAAGAAAGATCCACCGTCGGTACCAACACCAGCTCCAGCGGTTAATTCACCAGTTGGTTTTTCCACTAATTCATAATTTATTACTTTAGAATTTTGATTCTTGCCATCAACTATTGTAGACTTTACACTTTTAAAAAAATTTAGATTTTTAAGATTATTTTCAGATTTCTTTGCTAAAATTTCATTATAAGGATCACCTTCGTCAATTTCTAATTGATTCCTAATTACGTTCTCTCTTGTAACATTATTTCCAAATATATTAATTCTTTCAATGAAAAAAGTTTTGTCTTTTTCAATTATAAAATCAATATTTAGTTTGTCAGAATCAATATTTTGTTGAGCAAATGCTTTTGATGATTTAAATTCCTCATTTGTAGTAATCAAATCAATTTCATCTAAAATTTTATCAACAGAATAAAGTGAGTAAGGCTGACCTTTAAGATTTAATAATAATTTTTTTAAATCCTTATAATTCTCCTCATCGAAATCATTTGGTAGGATAACTTTCATATCTCCAAAATAAATTTTTTTGTTTGCATTTATATTAAAAATTAATTCAAATTCATTTTTATTGATTAATTTTGCAAACGAAGTATTAATTTCAACATTATAATACCCCTTGTTTAAATAAAAATTTTTAAGTAATCTTTTATCTAAATTTATTAATTCCTCATTTAAAAATTTTTTGCCTGATATAAATTTCCAAAATTTATATTCTTCACTAATTAAAACACTTCTTAATTTATTATCTTTAAAAACCTTATTACCTAAAAAAGAAATTTTTCCTATTTTAGATTTTTCACCAAGATCAATACGATAATCAATACTAACCATATTATCTTCTAAAATTTCAATGAAAGGATCAATTTTAGAAAAATAAAATCCAGCTGATCTAAGTTTAGATTGTATGATTTTTTTTTCTTCTAATAATAGAAAATTATTAAATGATCCTCTAGGTTTTAAAATTAAAATTTCTCTAATTAATTTCTTAAACTTTTCAGCTTTTATACCACTAATTTTTATTTCTTTAATTAATGGTGCTTCTTCAACATTAATTAGAATTATATTATTTTCAAATTTAACAGATACATTATTAAAAAAATTTGAATCATATAAATTTTTTACTAAATCATTTAACATCGAGCTTTTAAAATTTTGCCCTTTATTAATTTTAGAAAACATTAATACCGTTTCATCAGATATTCTCTGATTTCCAGTAATTTGAATTTTTTCAATAATTTCACTAAATGAAAAAGATGAAAATATTAAATTTAAAATAATTGATAATAAAATTACTTTAAGTTTGTTCATATAAATGATGATTTATATACAGTTTTTGAGTGTTTTCAATCTAACAAAATTATTTAATTCAACTATATCCTGAATTTTTTTTGGATACTTTTTTTTAAATTTTAAAAACATCTTCTTATTTATAATCATAAATAATTTTTTTTGAATATCGATAAATTTGATTTTATCATTCAAAAATAATTCAACCAAAGTATCATTTGCAGAAACTATAACTGTTTCAAATAAAGATTGCTTTGATGGTAAAAATTTTAATAATTTGATCATGGGAAATCTTTTTAATTCTATAATCTTAAAGTTTAAATTATTTAATGAATTTATATTTATTGTGTTTGACTTTAATTTTTTATCATTATTAGTATAAAGAGTATTAAATATGGGTATTTTCATGGTTGTGTCGTGTGCAATTATTTTTGTTAGCCCGTTATCAAATTTTAAAATAGCATGAACATATGATTTGGGATGTATAAGAATTTCAATCTTTTTATAATTAAGATTAAATATATTTCTTGCTTCTATAACTTCATAAACTTTATTAATCATAGTAGCTGAGTCTATTGAAATTTTTTTGCCCATTTTCCAATTTGGATGTTTTAATGCCTCATCAATTTTTATACTTTTAAATCTATTTAACGGAATATTATTAAATGGTCCACCAGAAGCAGTTAAATACATTTTTTCAATATTTTTTATTTTTAAATTTTGTAATCCGTACCACAATGAAAAATGCTCTGAGTCAACAGGTATAAATTGTGTTTTATTTTTTTTTAATTCTTTATAAATTAAATTCCATCCACATATAATTGACTCTTTGTTAGCAATAGCAATTTTTTTAGAATATTTTATTATATTTAAAGTTGGCTCTAAACCATTAATTCCTGTGATTGAACTCATTGAGTAATCAGCTTTACACTTAAAGATTCTGCTTAAGTTTTTAAAATCATTATAAATATTCAGATTTTTTTTTTTGTTAATTTTTCTTAATAAATTATATCTTTTAATATTTGTAATAATTAAATTTTTGACATTAAACTTTTTTGCCTGTTTGTATAATAGCTTGTAATTTGTATTTGCAGTTAAGAGTATAATTTCAAAGTTTTTATGATCTTTACTTATTATGTCTAATAAAATTTTTCCAATAGATCCTGTTGAGCCAAGAATTGCAATTTTTTTTTTCATTGAAAATTCCAATTCAAAAAAACAAGATAAGAAAATGGATAAGCAAAAATGATGCCATCAATTCTATCTAAAATTCCGCCATGTCCAGGTATAATATTTCCAGTATCTTTAATTTTAGAAAGTCTTTTAAAGTAAGAAATAATTATATCACCAATTTGACTTACTAAGGAAACAGCTAATACAAAGATAAATGTTCCTACTGTATAATTAAAATTATGGGTTTTTAATGTTAGCTCAAAAAATAATATTGTAATTATAATTGTAAGTAAAAAACTTCCTATTACACCAGAGTATGTTTTGTTAGGGCTAAATTTAGTTAATTTTGGACCTTTTAAAATTTTTCCAAAAATGTAACCGCCAATATCTGTAGAGACACATATTATTGCTATAAACAAAATATGAAAATAATCTTGTTCAAAATCATTCCTAATTCTAAATATTGAATAAAATGAAATTATAGCAAAAAATAAACCAAATATTTTTTGGATATTAAGTTTTGACATTTTTAGCCATTCATATGCTGTTGTAATAAAGCATATAAAAATAAATAGATTAAATAAAGTAGATCCCTCAATTATTACAAAAAAAACAATAGGTATCAATATAAGAGAACTGTATAATCTTTTTGTAAATTCACTTTTAATCATACGTTTCCATAATTCCTTTTTATTTTTTTAAATCTATTTATAATTTTTGAATAATCTTCTCTATTGAAATCTGGCCATAATTTTTTTTCAAAAAAAATTTCTGTATATGCAAGTTGCCATAATAAAAAATTACTTAATCTTTTCGTATTGCCAGTTCTAATTAATATATCTGGGTCGGGTAAATTTTTAGTATATAAATATTTTTCAATATTTTTTTCATTTATTTTATAATTATTTTTTACAATTTTTTTTACTGCATTAACTAACTCAAATTTAGATCCATAATTTAATGCAAGATTGATCTGAATTTTAGAATTTTTTGATGTTTTTTTTTCAGCTGAATTTAATAACAAATTTAATTTTTTAGAAAATTTTTTTTTACCAATAATTTTTAATTTTATATTTTGTTTATGAAATTCACTAATTTTAGTAATTAAATAACTTTCTAATAATTTAAATAAATAATTAATTTCTTTTTTTGGTCTTTTCCAATTTTCAGTTGAAAATGCAAATAATGTTAAAAACTTTATATTATAATCTATTGATATTTTAATAATATCTTCAACTGATTTTAAACCAGCTTTATGTCCAGCATTTCTTGATTTTTTGTGTCTAATACCCCATCTTCCATTGCCATCCATAATAATGGCCACATGATTTACAGGGTTCATTTTATATTGTCATTATTTCTTTTTCTTTTAAAGAAACCTTTTCATCTGTAGTTTTAATATGCTCGTCTGTTATTATTTGAATATTTTTTTCTGATAATTTTTCTTCATCTTCACTAATTTCTTTTGATTTTAAAAGTTTTTTCAATTCTTCATTTGCTTCTCTTCTAATGTTTCTTATTGAAATTTTACATTTTTCACCAATTGACTTTATGAGTTTTTTTAGCTCTACTCTTCTCTCTTCATTAAGTTCTGGCACTGGTAATCTAATTAATTGACCTTCTATTTGTGGATTTAGTCCTAAATCTGATTTTTTTATTGCTGCATCAATAAGAGATACATTGTTTGCATCCCATATCTGAATATTTATCATTCTTGGTTCTGGTGTTGTTATGCTACCAACTTGATTGATTGGCATTTGTTGTCCATAAACTTCGACCTTGATCAAATCAAGCATCGAAGCGTTAGCTCTACCAGTTCTTAAGGATAATAATTCTTTTGAGAAAACCTCAATGGCTTTATCCATTTTAAGGCTGTATGATTTTTCATCAAACATTTATTCTCCAATCTTAATTCTATAAAACTCTTTTACTTTTAAATCAGCAATTGCAAGTTCTTTCAACACATCTTGAACTTTCTTTTTTGGCTCCATTACCCAAGCTTGAGACAATAGTGCATTTTCTTCCTTAAATTTATTCATTTTACCCATGCTAATTTTATTTGCAATATCTTCTGGTTTTCCTGAATTTTTTAATTCTTCAGTAACTAGTTCTTGTTCTTTATCAATAATAGATTGATCAATTAAACTAGACTCTAGAGCTAGAGGATTTGAAGCAGCAATATGCATAGACAATTGTTTTGCAAAAGTTTTAACAGTTTCTGATTTATTTTGAGTTTCTATAGAAACAATAACTGCTAATTTAGCAATATTATCTTTTACAACTGTATGTAAATAATGATTGTTTAATGATCCAGAATTTTCAATAGTTTTTGTTTTTCCTATTGTAATTTTTTCACCTATCTTTGCAATTAATGCAACGATATTATCTTCTACTGTTTCACCATTTGACATTTTTGAACTTTTTAAATCATCAATGTTTGAATTTTTTAGGTTATTCAATTCACTTAATTCTTTTACAAAGTTTGTAAAATCTTCATTTTTTGCAACAAAATCTGTTTCACAATTTACCTCTACAACTGATGTTTTATTTTCATCACCACTAACTGCTACAACACCTTCTTTCGCATCTCTAGACATTTTTTTTGAAGCTTTAGATATACCTTTTACTCTTAATATTTCTATTGCTTTATCTATATCACCACCTGATTCTTTGATGGCAAGATTACAATCTTTAAAACCAGCACCAGTAGCTTCTCTAAGTTTTTTTACTTTTTCTATATCACTCATTTTAGTTTAATTTCTCCTTATCTTCTGTAGAAAATTTTTTTTCTAATTTTTCTCTATCTAATTCTTGAACTGTTTTAGCTTGATTATCTTTTTTATCATTAGAGTTTTCAGTTGTTAGAGTTGAAGAAGGAATTGAACTTTTTGCATTATTAATTGTTTCTTTAATTAAATTACAATAAAGATCAATTGCTCGTCTAGCATCATCATTCCCTGGAATAGGGTAATCAATATTATCAGGATTTGAATTACTATCTAAAATTGCAATTATTGGAATTCCTAATTTTACAGACTCTGCTATTGCTAAAGACTCATAATTTGTATCAATAATAAATACTAAATCAGGAGTTTTTTTCATTTCTGCAATGCCTCCCAAAGATCTTTCAAGTTTATCTTTTTTAACACTCATTTTTAAAAGTTCTTTTTTAGTGAAACCTCTGTTTTCAGCTGCTAAGGCAGTCTCATATTTTTTCATCTTCTTAATCGAACCAGAGATTGTTCCCCAATTAGTAAGCATGCCGCCTAGCCATCTATAGTTTACAAAATATTGATCTGTTTCCTTAGCAACTTCAGCAATAGCTTCCGATGCTTGTTTTTTAGTAGATACAAATAAAATTTTGCCGTTATTTGCAATAGTGTTATAGACTTTTTCAAGAGCGATTTTTGTTAACTCTAAAGTCTGCGTTAAATCTATAATGTGAATTGAATCTCTTTTTCCAAAAATGTATTTTTTCATTTTTGGGTTCCATCTTAAAGTTTTATGACCTAGATGAACGCCTGCTTCTAATAATTGTTGTATTGTTATTTCTGGTATTTTCATATTTATTCCCGGTTAAGCCACCACAGTAATTTCCAATTAAGGACCGGAGGTATAAAACCAACAACTGTGTGCGTGTTAATTTAATTGAGGATGTATTTACTAAGATTATGATAATTTAACAAGGCTTTTTTTAATTAATAGTACTTAAAATCTCCTCTTTTCTAAGAAGATTTAGTGATTTTCTATCTAAATTTCTTGAGTTTTTGAGCTTAAATTTTAATGTTTTTTCATCAATAGTCATATTAATGTTAACAATCGTTTTCCCGTCTTCCTTTAATATTTTTGAGATTTCATCAACTTCTGTATGGGATTTAACATCAAATGAAACCTCATTAATAGGGCTATTAAAAAGTTCTTTCAAAGATCCAATTTTTTGTACATTAATACGTTTAAATCTATTTTCATCATTAGAAATATTTTTAATAAGAGTTAATATTAAGGAATTACCTTCTTTTAAAATCTCACGATTTAATTCTAAGATTTCAGAAAATATAAACAATTCAAAAACACTATTTAGATCAGTTAATTTTAAAACAGCATATGCGTTTCCTTTTGCAGTTTTTCTCTCTTGAACTTTTAATAAAGTTGCAGCAATATTTGCATCTTTAATTTCATTATTGGAATTAAAATTTGAATAATCTTTAATTTTGTAATCATCAAAAATTTCAGTAAACTGGTTTAAAGGGTGATCTGAAATAAAAAATCCAACGGCTTCAAATTCCTTAGATAATCGTTCTTCAAACTTCCAATCATCAATAGCATGAATTATATCATTTTGTGAACTTTCATCTTCTGAAAATAAATCTATTTGATTTGCTGATTTATTATCAAATATATTTTTAGTTTTTAGAATAAAGTTTGGAATTGAGTTAAAAAGTGACTGGCGATTATTATATAAATTATCAAATGCTCCAGCTTTAACTAATCCTTCTAATTGTAATTTATTCATATCTTTTGGATTAACTCTTTTTAAGAAATCGTTAATAGAATCAAATTTACCATTTTCTGATCTTTCTTTTACAACATTTGATATGGCTTCATAACCAACTGCTTTAATACCACCAAGTGCATAATAAAAATTATCTCCTTCTGTTCTAAAGTCAGCATAACATTCATTAATATTGGGTCTTGTAACTTTAATATTCAGTCTTTTTAATTCCTCGTAATATTCACTAAGTTTATTTTGATTAGAAATATCCATTGTCATTGATGCTGCAATAAATTCTTTAGGATAATAAGTTTTTAAAAATGCTGTTTGATAAGAAATAATTGCATAAGCAGCTGCATGACTTTTATTAAATCCATATTCAGCAAAAGGTTCAATCTTTAAAAAAATTCCAGCGGCTACATCTTTAGCTATCCCATTATCTACGGCTCCAGCAATAAAACCTTGTTTTTGTTTTTCTAATTCAGCTCTTTTCTTTTTACCCATAGCTCTTCTTAAAAGATCAGCTTGACCTGCTGTAAAACCAGATAATTTTTGAGCAATTTGCATTACTTGTTCTTGATAAATAATTACACCATATGTTGGTTTTAAAATATCCTCTAAAAGTGGGTGTAAATAATCTGGTGTTTGTCTTCCATGCTTACAGTCGTTATATGTTGGAATATTACTCATTGGTCCAGGCCTATAAAGAGCAACTAAAGCAATAATGTCCTCAATATGGTTAGGTTTCATTTGTACTAATGCCTCTCTCATGCCTGCACTTTCAACCTGAAATAATCCAACAGTATTTCCACTAGATAAGAGATCAAAGACTTTTTGATCTTCATAACTAATATTTTCAATGTCAAAATGTTTATTTGTTTTTCTTACTAATTTTTGAGTATTATTAATTACTGTTAGTGTTTTAAGACCTAAGAAATCAAATTTTACCAAGCCAGCATTTTCTGCTGAATACATATCAAATTGTGTAGAAGGTAATAACAATTCTGATGAAGAATCCTTATAAAGAGGCACAACCTCAGTAAGCTTTTTATCTGCTATAACCACTCCTGCTGCATGGGTTGCAACATTTCGATTTAAACCTTCTAATTTTAAAGAAAGATCTGTTAATTTCTTAACTCTTGGATCTTCATTTATTAATTTTTGTAATCTTGGTTCACCTGAAATACATTGAGTCAATGTTTGAGGTCTAGAAGGATCGAAAGGTATCATTTTAGAGATACTGTCTACAAATCCATAAGGTAAACCTAACACTCTTCCAATATCTCTAATAACCATTCTAGCTTTTAATTTTCCAAATGTGATTATATGAGCAACGCTATCTTGATATTTTTTTGTTAAATATTCAAAAACCAAATCCCTTTTTTCCTCACAAAAATCTATGTCAAAATCAGGCATAGAAATACGATCGGGATTTAAAAATCTTTCAAAAATTAAATTAAATTTAATTGGATCAACATCTGTAATTGAAAGACACCATGCAACTAGTGAACCTGCACCAGATCCTCTGCCAGGTCCAACTGGAATATCATTATTTTTTGCCCATTTAATGTAGTCAGATACAATAAGAAAATAACTAGAGTATTTCATTTCAATTATGATTGATAATTCATGATCTAGTCTATCCTTGTATTCTAGATAATTTTTATCATTATCTAATTCATTCTCTTTAATTCTAAAAATTTTATTAAATTTAATTTTTAAACCATCTAATGAATCTTTTTTTAAAAGATCATCAGCATTTCCACCTTTTTCAGAACTTATATTTGGTAAAATAGGATTTGAAAATTGAGGTCTAAAATTACATCTTAATGGAAAATTATAATTATTTTCCAAAGCTTCTGGTAAATCAGCAAATAATTCTGACATTTCAGAATTGCTTTTAAAATAATGTTGATTACTAAAACGTTTTCTATTTTTTTCATTAATGTAGGTTTTGTTTCCAATACAAATTAATGCATCGTGAGCCTCATACATATCTTGATTAATATAAAAAACTTCGTTTGTTGCAATAATAGGAATATTTAATTCCAATGATTTTTTTAAATTAAATTTTTCAAATCCTAATTCATTTTGATCATTATGTCTTTGTATCTCAATATAAAATCTATCACCAAAAGTCGAATTAAGTTTCTTATATAAATCATGAATTTCACTAAATTTACCTTTATTAAATAATTCACCAAATAAACCAAATGTTGTACCTGAAAAAATTGCTACACCTTCATTATTTTCTAATAAATTACTAAAATCGACATGTGGATCAGAGAGCTCATCATTTTCAAGAAATGACAAAGACGAAAGTTTGATTATTCTTTTATAGCCCTTCTCATTTAAAGCAAATAAAGGAAGTAAACCAACAGTATCACTAAATTTAAAATTAATTTGAGTTCCAATAATTGGTTGTGTTCCAACTTTAGAAATTTTTTCAGCAAATTCTAAGGCACCACAAAGATTTGAGGTATCACATAGAGCTAATGACTTAATTTTGTTTAATTTAGAGAAATCTTGTAAATCATCAATTTTAACAGCTCCCTCACATATTGAATATTGTGTGTGAATTTTAAGATGATTAAAATTTTGAATTGTAGACTCAGACATGTGAAGGTTTTATATTACCATCACGCATCTCCAAGAGTAAATCTGCTTTATTTGCAAAAAATCTATTGTGAGTTGCAAATATTATCAGTCTATTTGGATTTTTTTGACTTTCTAATAGTTTAAAAATTTCTTTTGCAGTATTTAAATCTAGACTACCAGTTGGTTCATCGGCAAGGATAATTTCTGGATCATTGATAATAGCTCGTGCAATTGCAACTCTCTGCGATTCACCACCAGATAATTGTGATGGAAAATGATTGGATCTATTTGATAAACCAATTTTTTTTAATAAATTTTCTGCTTTTGATATTGCGAGTTCTTTATTGTTGTTCAAAGATAGATTTGCTAAATAAATATTTTCTAAAGCTGTAAAATCAGGAAGTAAATTATTTTGTTGATAAACAATACCAATATTTTTAGCTCTAAAAATATCATTCTTATTTTTGTTGTTAAAATTAATTTGATTATTACTGAATTTAACAGACCCAAGAGAAGGTCTATCAATCAAAGAAATTAGATTAAGTAATGTAGATTTGCCAGATCCAGACGGACCCATTAGAGCATAAACTTTTCCTTTATTAAAATCATATGATAAATTTTTTAATACTTTAATTTTTTTATCAATATTAAAGTTTTTAGAAATATTTTTTAATTGAAGATATTTATTCATATTTCAACGTTTTAATTGGATCTAGTTTAGCAGCTTTATATGCTGGAAATATTGAAACAATTATTGTTATTAATATTGAACAAATTGATATCAATAATATTGATGTCGGATTAATTTCTGAGGGCATTTTATTTAAGAAATAAATTTCCTCAGGAAATAAACTAATATTAAAAGTTGAACTTAGAAATTGTCTTAAATTCTCAATGTATAAAGAAAAAGTTACTCCTAAAAAAATCCCAAATAAAGTAGCTGAAGTACCAATTAAAACTCCAATTAAGAAGAAGATTTTAATGATTGATTTATTTAAAACACCAATTGATTTTAAAATTGCAATATCGCGTGTTTTATTTTTAACTAAAATTGTTAAACCAGAGATTATGTTAAAAGCTGCAACAATAATTATTAGTGACAATATGATAAACATCACATTACGTTCAACTTTTAAAGCTGAAAATAATGACTTATTCATATCAGCCCAAGTGTAAATAAATTCTTGATCAAAAATTTCTTGCACAATTTGTTTTTGAGTTTCAATATTATTTGGATTTTTTAAATAGATTTCTAAGTTTCTATCTTTTTTTTCAAAGCCAAAAAAATCATCAAGAGTGTCCAGGTTAATTAAAGCAATATTATTATCAAAATCAGCTAATCCACTGTTAAAAATTGAAGTGACTTTGAAAATTTTCTGTTTTGGCATACTGCCTATAATAGTCTCAACTCCAGATGGAGACATCAGTGTAATCTTATCTCCAATTTTAAGATCTAAACTAAAACTTAGCTCATTACCTATCGATATAGAGTTTTCGTCTAAATGAGATCTTATTCCTTTAAATTTTTGATTTTTTATAATTGTTAATTTTGAAAAATCATCACTTTTATATCCTCTTAAAACAATTCCTTTTGATGTATTATTTTTTAAAATTATTGCCTCACCTGAGTTGCTAAAAATAATATCATTACTAATAAGTTTGAGATTATTGTTCTTAAGTTTGTTTTGATTGATGCCGTTTTCTTCATAAGACTTAACGGTTATATGGGAGTTAAATCCAACAATCTTGTTGATCAGTTCTGTTCTAAAACCGTTCATCACAGACATAACTATAATTAAAACAGCAACACCTAAGCTGATGCCAATAAATGAAAAAATTGAAATAATATTTAGAAAGCCATCTTTTTTTCTAGCCTTTAAAAATCTAAAAGTAATTTCTTTTTCTAACGTAGAAATCAATTGGAAGCTTTTTGTTTTGTTATAATTTTTATTATTTCCTCTAATGGTAAATTTTGAGTTTCACCACTAGCCTCTTTAAATTCTAAGAGATCACCGTCTGATTTTTTTCCAATAATTATTTGGTATGGTGCACCAATTAAGTTCATCTTTTTAATTTTTGACGAATAGTTCTCATCTGTATCATCTATAATTGCTTCAATATTATTTCTAATTAATTCTGAATTAATTTTATTTGCTTTTTCAAGAGCAGAATTGTCATTTTTATTTATCATTGGAATTAGCGCTATATCATATGGAGCAACAGACAATGGCCATTTCATGATTTCGTTTTTATCATCATATTTAGCCTCAATAATAGCTCCAACTAATCTTGAAACTCCAATTCCATACGAGCCCATTTTAACAAAATCTTTTTTACCTCCTGGAAGATCTACAGCAGTATCCATTGCCTTTGAATATTTATCACCAAAATAGAATATATGACCCACCTCTATACCTTTGGTAATTAATCTGTTTTCTTCTTTAACCATTTTTTCAAATTCATCTTTATTAAATTTTTCATCTGTAACAGAATAAAATTGCTCATATTTTGTTCTCATTTGTTTAAGAGATAATTTTTCTAGTTCGGTATCATCATTAGTTAAATCAAAAATTCTTTTATCAGTAAAAATTTTACTTTCTCCTGTGTCAGCTAAAATTATAAATTCATGTGATAGATTTCCACCTATTGGTCCGGTGTCAGCTGCCATAGGTATAGCTGTTAAAGATAATCTTTTAAATGTTCTTAAATAAGACAAGAAAAATTTATTATATGAGAATAGAGCATCTTCATCTGTGACATCAAAAGAGTATGCATCTTTCATATAAAATTCTCTTCCTCTCATAATTCCAAATCGAGGTCTAATTTCATCTCTAAATTTCCATTGTATATGGTAAAGTAATTGCGGTAATGATTTATAAGATTTCAAAGATGATCTAAATATTTCAGTTACTTGTTCTTCATTAGTTGGCCCATAAAGCATTTCTCTATTTTGACGATCTTTAATCCTAAGCATTTCCTCACCATAATCATCATATCGACCACTTTCTTTCCAAATTTCACTTGATTGAATTGTTGGCATTAAAATTTCTTGAGCACCAATTTTATCTTGTTCTTCTCTGACAATTTTTTCAATTTTTTTCATGACTTTAAAACCAAGTGGCAACCATGAGTAAATACCAGCTGACGCTTGTTTAATCATTCCAACTCTTAACATTAATTGATGAGATTTTATTTTAGCCTCTGAAGGGTTATTTTTTAAAATTGGGATAAATGATTTTGATAAAAGCATTTTAGTTAATAATATTTCTTAAGTTTAAGTATTCATATTTCATCAATAAATAAATTATTACGAAAATAATGCTTGTTATACCAGTACAATAAATAAACTTTTTTAACATTTTTGGATTTTCTGGTGATCCTGGATCTTCACCTTCAATTTTAACTGTTTTTACTCTATTCACATCTACTGGTAAAATAGCAAAAAAAACAATCCACCAAATAATTATGTAAATAATGGCTAAACCAGTAATGCTCATTAAATCCGAACTAAATTAATATTTGTAAATGGTTTTTTTCCAGTTTTTTCTTTTGAAAACTTTCTACACGCTATTTTAAGAGCGTCGATTAAATTATGTTCTTGCTGACGACTACCAACTTTGAATGATCGTGTTGTCTTTTCAATTTCGTATTCTAGCCCGTAATCAAATTCATCTTTATCGTTTACAGGTAAACCCCTGTAAGAAAGTACTGGATTATTGTGAATATTTCCTTTTGGAGTAATCATAATTGTTACTTCCATATATCCATTTGCACTTAAATTTTTTCTATCTTTAATCGATTGAGAGTCACCATCAACACTTATACTTCCATCAAGGTATAATCTTCCACTTGGTGCTTTATCATAAACTTCTGGTTTATCTCCAGGATATAATTTGACAATATCACCATTTTCAACTTGCACTGGGTGAGGAACTTGCATTTCTTTTGCAAAGTTTATGTGTTCAATCATATGTCTATGTTCACCATGCACTGGTATAACACATTTAGGTTTTACCCAATTATACATGTCTTTAAGATCTTCTCTATTTGGATGACCTGAAACATGAATAAATTCTGTTTCCTCAGAAATTACCTCTATACCATCTTTGACTAATTGATTATGAAGTTTGTATAATTTTTTTTCATTCCCAGGGATAATTTTTGAAGAAAAAATAACTGCATCACCCTTTTCTATAAAGACATCTGGATGAACATAGCTTGAAATTCTCATCATTGCACCCATTGGCTCACCTTGACTACCAGTACACAAATAAACTATTTTCTCTCTTGAAAAATTCTTAGCTTCTCTTGGGTCTATTGGTTCAATAGTATTTTTTAAGTAGCCACATTGTCTAGCAGCTTTATAAATCCGGTGCATTGATCTACCAACCAACGATATTTGTCTTCCTGTTTTTTCTGCGCAATAAAAAGCTGTTTCCATTCTTGCAACATTAGAAGCAAATGATGTGATAATAATTCTTTTTTTTAAACGTGACATTACATTTAACATATTTTTTCTAACATCTAATTCAGAGCCTGATCTTCCTGCGCTAAAAACATTAGTTGAATCACAAATCATCGCAAGAACACCTTCCTCACCTATTTGTTTTAATCTTTCTTGATTAATTTTATCACCTACTAATGGATTAGGATCAACTTTCCAATCACCGGTATGAAGTATGGATCCAACGGGAGTTTTAATTTTCAAACCATTAGGTTCTAAAATTGAATGAGTAAGTGTTATATATTCAATCTCAAAAGGGTCCAAAGATACTTTTCCATTTAGTTCAACTATTTTTAAATCTTTAGTTATGTCTATTTGTTTTTCTTTAAATTTTTCTTTTATAAGAACAGCTGTAAATGGAGTTGCATAAATTTTACACTTTAATTGAGGCCACAAATGAGCAATTGCTCCAATATGATCTTCATGAGCATGTGTTAATACTATGCCAAGTAAATTATCTCTTCTCTCTACAATAAAACCAGGATCAGGATAAATTAAATCAACTCCAGGGATGGTATCGTCTGCAAATGTAACTCCAATATCCACCATAATCCATTTATGGTCACTTGGTTGGCCATAGCCAAACAAGTTCATGTTCATTCCTATTTCACCTGATCCACCTAGTGGACAAAATAATAATTCATCTTTCATTTTATTTGATTAATTTTGTGATCTTTACAAGTCCGTTGATAGTAATATGTTTGTTTTGATTAACCTTTGTTTTTATTGAATTTTCAAATAATTCAGAAAATCCCCCAGTAATAATTACTTTAAAAGATTTTCTTGTTTCTTTCTTAATTAAATTAATTATATTGTCAATTAAACCAGCATAACCCCAAAAAAAACCCGATCTAACAGCTGAGATTGTATCTTTACCGATAACATTTTTTATTAATTTTAGATTAATTTTAGGTATTAAAGTTGCTTTGTCTGACAAAGTATTTAAAGAAAGTCTTATACCAGGAGCAATTATTCCACCTGTGTAAGTATTTTTTATAAGTACGTCAAATGTTGTGGCAGTACCAAAATCAAGAATTATAAAATTATCTTTATTATTCATTAAACTTATTGCATTAGTAATTCTGTCTGAACCAACTTGTTTATAATTAACTTTAATCTTAATTAAAGATTTTAGATTTAAATTCTTAACTTCATTGCATTTTACTTTTGTTTTTTTAAATAAATATTTCTTAATTAAATTAAATGATTTTGGAACAACACTACAAAATAATATTTTTTCTATCTTTTGATAATCTATTTTTAAAATTTTAAAATTTTTTTCTAATTTTTTCTGATTTTTGTCATTAGTTGAAAAAATTATCTTTTTAAGAATTTTATTCTTTTTAGATACCAAGCAAAGTTTGGTTTCACTATTTCCTATATCACCTAATAAATACATTTATATTCAACTCATTTTATAATTAGTTTTTATACATTTTAGATAAGTTTTTTTCAAAAGCTTCTTTTAAATCATTTTCAAAATTTTTTTTATTTATAGGCTTATCTGTTAATTCATGTAAATTTGTTGTTGGATAGTTTTTAATTTTAGGACTTTTAATCAAATTAATACCTATACCAATAATTAGAAAACTTTTACCTGATATTGATATAATTTCTTGCAGTATTCCACTTACCTTTTTTTTATCAATCAATAAATCATTTGGTTTTTTGAATACAATTTTTTTTTTACAATATTTAATTAATATTTTTTTGACTAATAAACAATTAATTTTAGTTAAGGTTGATAAAGACGTATTAATATTTTTAAGTTCGTGAAAAAAACTTACAAATAAATTTCCTTTATATGAAATCCATTTGTTTCCATACTGACCCTTGCCAGTTAATTGAGTATCAGAAATAACCATGCCATATTTTAAATTTGTATTTTTAATAATTCGAATTGCTGTGTCGTTTGTGCTTTTAACTTTTTTAAAATTAAATTTTTTTAATTTCATTAAATAATATTAATTCTTGATACAACGTCAATTAATTGACTTGGGAAAATGAAGTAAAGTAGAATTAATATTGTTGAAAAAGTAAGTGAAAATTTTAACCAGATACTATGATCTTCATCATACTTTTCCTTTTCTTCATCAAAATAAATAATTTTTATAATTCTTAAATAATAAAATGCAGCTACTACAGTTGATAGCAAACCAACTACAGCCAAGAAGAACATAGACTGCTCTATTACAGCTTTAAAAATATAAAATTTTGCAAAAAAACCTGCTAATGGTGGAATACCAGCCAATGAAAAGAGAATTGCAAGTAAAGATAAAGATAATAAAGGATGATTTTTAGATAGTCCTGAAAGATCATCTATATCTTCATAATATTTATTATTTCTTTTTAACATTAATAAACATGAAAATAGAGCCAAATTCATAATTATATAAATAGATATATATACGATAGAACTTTGTATTCCTTCATTTGTCCCTGTTGCTAATCCAGCTAATGTATAACCAATATGTCCAATAGAACTATAAGCTATAAGTCGTTTTATATTAGTTTGACCAATTGCAGCAATAGCTCCAAAAAGCATTGAGGCGATTGATAAGAAAACTATTATCATTTGCCACTGATCTATTAAATTTAAAAAAGGTACGTAAAGAAATCTGATGAATACAGTTAGGGCAGCAATTTTTGGCACCATTGTAAAAAATAAAGTAACAGATGTAGGTGATCCCTGGTAAACATCTGGTGCCCACATATGAAAAGGAACTGCAGAAATTTTGAAAGCTAATCCTACAATAATAAATACTATTCCAAATGTTAAAACATATTCATTTGAATTTAGTTGATTTGAAATTATATCAAAATTAGTAGATCCTGAGAATCCATATATTAATGAACAACCATATAAAAGTAATCCTGATGATAGAGCACTTAAAACAAAATATTTTAATCCCGCTTCAGAAGATTGTAGCTGATCTCGATTAAAAGTAGCTAATACATAAAGTGCCAAAGATTGTAGTTCTAGACCCATGTAAAATACAATTAAATCGTTTGAGCTAATCATAACCATCATCCCCAAAACGGAACACAATACTAAAACAGGATATTCAATCTTAAATAATTTAAATGTTTTGAGATAATTTGTAGAAATAGTTAAAACTAAAAAAGCGCCAAGTAGAGTAATGATTTTCATCAATGAAGACATTTGATCAATAACAACGCTGTCTTTAAATAATGTCACACGATTAACAGAAAAAGTTTCATTAATTGTTATTACCGCAGTAATTAAAAGTATTAACTGAGAAGTGTTAAAAATAAGTTTAGAACTATCTTTTTTAAAAACTCCCAAAATTAATAAAAACATAATTGAGAGTGCGATGAATATTTCAGGTAATATTAAATTAAAATTTTCCATATTATTTAATAATTAAATTTCTATTATACATATTTATTAAATCGTTAACTGAGACTTCAATTGTGTTAATTAGTGGATCGGGATAAAATCCAAAATACAAAGTAGGTATAGCTAAACATGTTAATATAAAATACTCAGATCTATCTAAGTCCATCATTGATTTTAAATCTGAATTGATTAATTTTCCAAATACAACCCTTTTATAAAGCCAAAGCATATATGCGGCACCTATAATAACACCTATGCTAGCTAAAACTGCTACTAGGAAATTATCTTTAAAAACACCCATTAAAATTAAAAATTCACCAACAAATCCACTTGTTCCAGGTAATCCAAGAGCAGCAAGGGTAAAGATCATAAATAATATAGAATATTTAGGAACAATTGTAACAATACCACCATATGAGCTGATTAATCTAGAATGCATTCTATCGTAAACAACACCAACACATAAGAATAATGCTGCAGAAACTAATCCATGACTAATCATTTGAATTATACTTCCTTCAATACCTTGTTGTTGAAGAGTAAAAACACCTAAAGTTACAAAACCCATATGAGCTACAGAAGAATAAGCTATAAGTTTCTTCATATCTTCTTGCATTAAAGCTATTAATGAAGTGGCAATAATTGCAATAACACTCAAGGCATAAATTAAAGGCGTGAAAACCTCTGATGCAACTGGAAAAAGACCCAATGAAAATCTAATAAATCCATAGCCAGCCATTTTTAACAAAATAGCTGCAAGTAAAACTGATCCAGCTGTAGGAGCTTCAACGTGTGCATCAGGCAACCAAGTATGGACAGGCCACATTGGTGTTTTAACTGCAAATGAACTAAAAAAAGCTAACCATAATAAGTTTTGATATTTAGCATCAATTCCTAATTCGTATAGTTTGATGACGTCTGTAGTACCTGATATCCAGTAAATTGAAATAATTGCAACTAACATTAAAACTGAACCTAACAAAGTATATAGAAAGAATTTAAATGCTGAATAAACCCTTCTAGGTCCACCCCAAATACCAATTATTAAAAACATAGGAATTAAACCTGCTTCGAAGAATAAGTAAAAGACTACTAAATCAAGAGCACAAAAAACTCCTATCATGAAACTTTCCAATATTAATATTGCGATAAGAAAATCTCTTAATCTTTTTTTAACTGAGTTGTTTACTGAGATAATACAAAGTGGTGTAATAAACGTAGTTAATATGATGAATAAAATTGAAATACCATCAACGCCTACTTTATAATTAATAAATCCTTCAATCCAAGTTCTATCCTCAATAAATTGAAAATTAGATGTAGATTGATCAAAAGAAACCCATAAATAAATAGAGATTAAAAAATTAACAGATGTAGTAAAAAGAGAAACATATTTTGCAGTTGAGTTGTTCCCTTCTTTATCTTTAGTAAAGAATAAAAATAAAGCACCAATAGTAGGTAATAAAATTAAAGAAGATAAAATTGGAAAATTCATTATCTAACAATTAAAAAGGTTAATAAAGCTGAAAATCCTAATAACATTACAAATGCATATTGATAGATAAAACCACTTTGAAATTTATTTGCTTTAATTGAACATTTTTTGATAAAGGATGAGATTCCATCAGGTCCAAACCCATCAATTAACTTTCCATCACAGAATTTCCATAGAAATAAGCCTAATTTTTTTGAAGGTTTGATGATTGTGACCTCATAAAATTCATCAAAATACCACTTATTTACTAGAAATTTATATAGAGGCCTATTCATGTTTGCGATTTCTTCAGGTAATTTTTTATTTTTTACAAATAAATAAAAAGCTATTGGTATAGACATTAGTACTAAACAAGGTGTTAAAAGTAAAAACCAAGTAGGAGGATGTTCTTTACTAAGTGGTTCTAAAAATTTAATGGACTCAGCCCAAAAATAATTATCACCACCATGTCCAATAAATAAGTCTTTAAATAAGAAGCCAGCAAAAATTGCACCAATAGATAATATTACCAAAGGTATTAACATTACTAATGGTGACTCGTGTGTTTCTTCTATTTTGACTTCTTTATTGTTGTATTCTCCATGAAAAGTTTTGAAAATTAACCGCCATGAATATATTGACGTTAAAAAAGCAGTAAAAATTCCAATACCAGCCGCATAATAACCTGTTGTATTTCCTCTAAGATAAGCAAATTCTATAATAGCATCTTTAGAATAAAATCCTGATAAAAATGGGAACCCAGTAAGAGCAAGAGTTCCTATTATCATTAAAACATAGGTGTAAGGTAATTTTTTCCAAACACCTCCCATATTATTTATATCTTGCTCATCTCTAAAAGCATGTATTACAGAACCAGACCCTAGAAATAATAAAGCCTTAAAGAAGGCATGAGTGAATAAATGAAACATTGCAACATTGTAGGCGCCAACGCCTGCTGCAAAAAACATATATCCAAGTTGACTACAAGTTGAATAAGCGATAATTTTTTTTATGTCTGTTTGAACTAATGCAACCGTTGCAGCAAAAAATGCTGTTGTTATTCCTACAACTGTAATTAAATTTAATATTAATGGTGAGTACTCATAAATGGGTGAACATCTTACAACTAAAAAAACGCCAGCTGTTACCATTGTAGCTGCATGAATTAAAGCTGATACAGGAGTTGGACCTTCCATTGCATCTGGCAACCAAGTATGAAGTAAAATCTGAGCAGATTTACCCATTGCACCTATGAATAAAAATAAGCAAATCAAATCAATAGCTTTAACTTCAAAACCTAAGAATGATAAGTTTTGATCTATTACAGTTGGAATTTGTTGAAATACTTCTGAGTAATTAACCGTTCCAAATAAATAAAAAATTAAAAATATCCCTAAGGCAAAACCAAAATCACCTACTCTATTCACTACAAATGCTTTAATTGCAGCTACATTTGCACTTTCTTTTTTAAACCAAAATCCAATTAAGAAATACGAACATAAACCAACACCTTCCCATCCAAAAAATAATTGTATAAAATTATCTGATGTCACTAACATCAACATTGCAAAAGTAAACAATGATAGATATGCCATAAATCGTGGTTTATGTGGATCGTGAGACATGTAACCAATAGAATAAATATGAACCAAAGAGGAAACTGATGTTACAACAACTAGCATAACAGATGATAATGGATCAATAAGCATTGACCAATTTACATCAAGTGATCCTGAATTAATCCAAGTAGCAATTACAATATTTTCTTCATATTGATTAACAATTACTTGATATAAAACAAAAATAGATAACAGTGCTGATATCGATACGAGTAAACTAGTAACAATTTCTGAATTTCTGTCACCAATCATTTTTCCAAAAAAACCAGAAATTATTGATGCTATTAAAGGAAGAAATAAAATTGAAATTTCCATAATTATCCTTTCAATTTATCTATCTCTTCGACACGTATAGTCCCAGAGTTTCTATAATAAACGACTATAATTGCTAGACCTATAGCTGCTTCAGCTGCAGCTACCGTTAATATGAATAATGTAAAGACTTGGCCTGCAAGGTCGCCCAGAAAAATAGAAAATGCTACTAAATTTATATTAACTGCGAGTAATATTAATTCTATACTCATTAATATTACAATAATATTTTTTCTATTAAGAAAAATTCCAATTATTCCAATTGAGAATATAATTGCTCCTAGTGTTAAATAATGTCCTAAACCAATTTCAGTCATCAATTTTAACTCCTTTATTGGTCTCAACATCAACAATCTGAACACCCTCAGATCTCTCTCTTGATATTTGTTTAAGATAACTTTGAGTTTTAACACCTTCTCTTTTCCTAAAAGTTAAAACTATTGCACCAACCATAGCTACTAATAAAATCATTCCACTAATTTGGAAAACATGAATGTAATCAGTGTATAAAATTTGACCAATTGAATGGGTATTACTTAGATTAAAATTTGTCATTGAATTATTTAAATCAAATAAATCTGGTTTATATTTCCAGCCACCAATGACAATTATTAATTCAAAAAATATTAGAGTGCTGATAATTAATCCCACTGGAATGTGTCCTGAACTTGCTTCTGAAGCAAACCATTGATTTTTTTGTTGAGCTACATTTAACATCATCACAACAAACAAAAACAAAACTGCTACTGCTCCAACGTAGACAATTAACATTATCATTCCTAAAAATTCAGCACCTATCATAATAAATAAACATGAAATACTGATAAAATCTAATATTAAGAAAAAAACAGAATGAACGGTGTTTTTAGATGCAGTAACCATCACAGCAGATACAATCGCAATAAAAGAGAATAAATAAAAGAATATTGCGTGAGCGATCATTAATTTATCTGTATGGATTATCAGCTTTAATATTTGCTGCTAAAACATTCTCCCATCTGTCGCCATTATCTAATAGTTTTTCTTTTGTGTAATACAGCTCTTCTCTTGTCTCTGTAGAGAATTCAAAATTTGGACCTTGAACAATGGCATCTACAGGACAGGCTTCCTCACATAATCCACAGTAAATACACTTCATCATATCTATATCGTATCTAGTAGTTTTACGACTACCGTCTTCTCTAGCGGCTGACTCGATTGTGATTGCTTGGGCTGGACAAACTGCTTCACATAATTTGCATGCAATACATCTTTCTTCACCATTTGGATATCTTCTAAGAGCATGTTCGCCCCTAAAACGTGGACTAATTTTACCTTTTTCAAAAGGATAATTGATCGTTTTTTTAGATTTAAATAATTCTTTAGTTGCAATTAATATACCACCAACAAAGTCAGTCATAAAAATTGTTTTAAAAAATCTTGATAGTTTCATAGTTAATTCGTTGGTAAAAGATTGAAGTAAAATAAATAACTCGCAGTAAATATTACCCAGATTAAAGAAAGAGGAAGGAAAACTTTCCAGCCAAGACGCATTAATTGATCGTATCTATATCTAGGAACAATAGCCTTCACTAGAGCAAATAAAATAAAAAGTAATAATATTTTTAGTATTAACCAAATTGCTCCAGGTACTAGAGTGAAAGGATAAATTTCAATAGGGGACATCCAACCTCCTAAAAACAAAATCGCACCCATTGCACACATTAATAAAATGTTTGCGTACTCACCTAGCCAAAACATAGCGTACATCATTCCTGAATATTCAGTTTGATAACCAGCAACTAATTCTGCTTCAGCTTCAGGTAAATCAAATGGAGGTCTATTAGTTTCAGCTAAAGCTGAAATAAAAAAAATAACAAACATTGGAAACAATGGAATTACAAACCATAAATTTTTTTGAGCCTCAACAATGTCATTTAAGTTTAATGATCCAACACAAAGTAAGACATTTATGATAATAACACCTATTGATACTTCGTAAGATACCATTTGTGCTGCAGATCTGATTGCACCAAGAAAAGGGTATTTAGAATTAGACGCCCATCCACCCATAATAATACCGTAAACTCCTAAGGATGAGACAGCAAACAAGTAGAGTATACCAACATTAATATCTGCCAGAACTTGTGTTGCGCTAAAAGGTATTACGGCCCAAGCTATTAAGGCCAATGTCATAGTAACAATTGGTGCTAAAATAAAGATTATTTTATTTGAACTTGATGGAATAATAATTTCTTTAAAAATATATTTTAGGGCATCTGCAAGTGATTGAAGTAAGCCAAATGGACCAACTACATTAGGACCTTGTCTTTTTTGCACAAAAGCCCAAACTCTTCTATCAAGCCAAACTATCATTGCAACAGATACAAGAACTGGAACTAGTAAAAATAAAATTTTATAAACTTCCTGAAAAAAAATATTTATATATTCCATATTATCCCTCCGTACCTGTAGATTTGAAGTTTAATTTTGAATTGTTGCACTCAATCATTGTTTTTGAAGATCTGGCTATAACATTAGAAAAATAATAGTCTTTAATTTTAATTTTTAATGTTTCGCTCTTAAATTGATCTGCATCCTCATTTTCTTCAATATTTTTTGAAACTGAAGACTTTTCTTTTTGTAAGTTAAGATAGTTAAACATACTACTTTCTAATTCATCTTTATCATTAAATAATTTTCGGTTATTCATAAATTCAGCAATTTCATTGATAATTAACCAATCTTCTTTTGACTCACCGGGGGGATATGAGGCTTTATACGCTTTTTGAATTTTACCTTCTAAATTTGTGAAGTAACCATCTTGCTCAGTATAAGCAGAACCTGGTAAAATAATATCAGCTAATTCTGCTCCTTTATCACCGTGACTTCCTTGATAAATTATAAACTCATCTTTTTTTTCAAAGTTCAAATTATCTTGTCCAACTAAATAAACAATCTCAAATTTATGATCTTTCAAATCCTTAAGTAAATTTTTATCTCTATTAATCAATTTAAGATCATAATTGCCTACTGATGCAGCATCACAAGACAATATGTTTAATGAATTCCAATCATTATTTATTTTGTTATTTTCTAAAAGAAAATTTTTAATTTTTCTAAAGATATATTTTGAAGAGTTCAGATTTAAGAACGACTCACCTAAAATAATCATTGGTTTAGTTGCGTTTGAAATAAGATTTGAAATTTTATGTTTTCCATCAAAAATTTCTTTCAAAGTTTGAGTTTGGCCATCTAAACTTTCATAAGGATAAGTCAAATCACCTAATTCATTTAAAGAAATTATTTTAGTTTCATTATTTAGGTATGATTTTCTAATTCTTGCATTTAAAATTGTTGCTTCGTATCTTGGATTTGTGCCAATTAAAAAGATTAAATCTGAGTCTTCAATGCCATTTATTGATGAATTAAATAAATAATTTTCTCTTTCACTCAAGTTTAAATATCGATTGTCTGACCTAGATTCGTAATTATCAACATCTAATGTTCTGTCAAAAAATTCCTTAAAAATATAACTTGTCTCCATATTTGTTAAATCACCAACAAATCCACAAATTTTTTCTTTTGAGGTATTTTCAAATTTTGATTTAATAATCTTATAAACTTCATTCCATGAGGCTTTTTCAAATTTTCCATTATATTTGATAAAAGGTGTATCTAATCTTTGATGAAGTAAACCATCACAAGCATATCTTGTTTTGTCAGAAATCCATTCTTCATTTATATCTTCATTAATTATTGGTAAAATTCTTTTTACTTCCCAGTCATATGTATCAACTCTAATATTAGATCCAATTGCATCCATTACATCTATAGATTCTGTTTTTTTAAGTTCCCAAGGTCTTGCTTCAAAAACATATGGTTTTGATGTTAAGGCTCCCACAGGACATAAATCTACTACATTAGCAGAAAGCTCAGATTGCATAGATTGTTCTAAATAAGTAGTAATTTGCATATCTTCACCTCTTCCAATCGCTCCAATTTCAGGTACACCAGCTACTTCAGTTGCAAATCTCACACATCTTGTACAATGGATACATCTTGTCATTTGAGTTTTGATTAATGGACCCATATTTTTTTCAGGTACAGCTCTTTTGTTCTCTTTGAATCTTGATTTGTCTACTCCATAAAACATAGATTGATCCTGAAGATCACACTCTCCACCTTGATCACAAACTGGGCAATCTAAAGGGTGATTAGCTAATAAAAACTCCATCACACCTTTTCTTGCTTTTTCTACAAAAACTGTATTAGTTTTAATATTCATTCCATCAGCTGCGGGCATAGCACACGAAGCTACTGGCTTAGGAGACTTTTCCATTTCAACTAAACACATCCTACAATTTCCAGCAATAGATAATTTTTCGTGATAGCAAAATCTTGGGATTTCAACTCCAGCTTTTTCGCAAGCCTGAAGAACGGTTAGACCTTCTTCTACTTCTATATCAATATTATTTACTTTAAGTTTAAGCATTTTTTTTATCCAGTAAATGTTGATCAACTAAGTATGGAATTGTATTTTTTTTCTCCACAATAAGATCTAAATTATTTCTTTCCTCAATCTCTTTTTTAAAGTGTCTTAGAAGACCTTGAACTGGCCATGATGATCCCTCACCAAATGCGCAAATTGTATGACCTGCAATTTGATTTGTTACATCTCCTAACATTTCAATTTCATCTTTTGTAGCTTCACCTTTTGCCATACGCTCAAGCATACGCCACATCCATCCAGATCCTTCTCTACAAGGTGTGCACTGGCCACAACTTTCATGTTTATAAAATCTTGCAATTCTAGCCATACATTTAATTATGTCCTGGTCTTTATTAATCACAACTATACCCGCGGTACCTAACCCACTTTTTTCAGCCATCAATGAATCAAAATCCATTGTTAATGTTTCACATTTGTTTTTAGGAATTAGCGGCATTGAAGATCCACCAGGAATTACAGCTTGTAAATTATCCCATCCACCAATAACGCCACCCGCATGAACTTCTATCAACTCTTTTAAAGGAATATTCATTTCTTCTTCAACGTTGCACGGGTTATTTACATTCCCTGATATACAAAAAATTTTAGTACCTGTGTTTCTTTCCCTACCAAGTGAAGCAAACCATTTACCGCCTCTTCTAAGAATAGTTGGAACTACAGCTATTGTTTCAACATTATTAATTATTGTTGGACATCCATATAAACCTATTAATGCTGGAAAAGGAGGTTTTAATCTAGGTTGACCTTTTTTTCCTTCTATACTTTCAAGCAATGCTGTTTCTTCACCACAAATATATGCGCCTGCACCATAATGAATATAAATATCTAAATCCCATCCAGTCCCTGCTGCATTTTTTCCAATCAATTTTTTTTTATAAGCTTCGTCTATTGCAACTTGAAGTTTTTGACCATCAACAAAATACTCACCTCTAATATAAATGTAACAAACATGGGCTTGGACTGCATAAGATGCTATTAAACATCCCTCAATCAATTTATGAGGTTCAAATCGCAAGATATCTCTATCTTTACACGTGCCAGGTTCAGATTCATCACCATTGATTACTAAATAATGTGGTCTTGATCCGACTTCTTTGGGTGCAAATGACCATTTTAATCCTGTTGGAAATCCTGCTCCACCTCTTCCTCTTAATTCAGAAGATTTAATTTCATTAATTATCCAGTCTCTACCCTTATCTGTTAATTCTTTCGTATCAACCCAATCACCTCTTTTCTGTGATGAGATTAGATCAGATCCTAAATCATTGTATAAATTCTGAAAAATTCTATCTTTGTCTTTAAGCATTTTTATAATCCATTAGTGTTTTTCTATTGTTTTCAGGCTCATTATTAACTCTCCCCCTATAAGAACCTGGTTTAGGTGTTTCACCTTTTAAAATCTTTTCTAATATTTTTAACGTTTTATCTTTATCAAGATCTTCATAATAATCGTCATTAATTTGCATCATTGGTGCATTTACACAAGCTCCTAGACACTCGACTTCCATCCAAGAGCAACTTTTGTCGTTTGACAACTCACACTCATTCTCAGAAATTTTTTCTTTACAAGCCTCAACTAGATGATTTGCACCTCTGATCATACATGGGGTTGTGGTGCATACTTGAATAAAATATTTTCCTACAGGAGATAAATTATACATAGTATAAAAAGTTGCTACCTCATAAACTTTTATATACGGCATGTCTAAAAATTTTGCGATGTACTTCATTGCTGCTAAGGGTATCCAATTGTTATTTTGTCTTTGCGCTATGTAAAGTAGAGCCATTACAGCACTTTGTTGTTTGCCTTTTGGATATTTTGAAACAATAGTATTAGCCGCTTCCAAAGATGAAGAATTAAATTCAAAATTTTCTGGTTGATCTTTTGCTGGTCTTCTTAAACTCATCTGTCTACCTCACCAAAAACTATGTCTAATGAACCTAATACTGCTGGCACATCAGCCAACATATGACCTTTTATTAGATAATCCATAGATTGAAGATGTGAAAACCCTGGAGCTCTAATTTTACATTTATAAGGTTTGCTCGAACCGTCAGAGATTAAATATACACCGAATTCACCTTTTGGAGCTTCTACTGCAGTATAAATTTCATCTTTTGGAACTCTATATCCTTCTGTAAAAAGTTTAAAATGATGAATTAAAGCTTCCATAGATTGTTTAATATCTTTTTTAGCAGGTGGACTAATTTTTCCATCTAACGATTTGATGGGTCCTTTTTCCATTTTAGATAAACATTGTTTTATTATAGAAACACTCTCTTTCATTTCCTCAATTCTGCACAAATATCTATCGTAACAATCACCATTTTTTCCAACTGGAATTTTAAAATCTAACTGATCATAACAATCATAAGGCTGTGATTTTCTCAGATCCCAAGGTACACCTGAGCCCCTTATCATCACTCCAGAAAATGAATAATCAAGAGCATCTTCCTTGGTAACAATGCCTATATCAACATTTCTTTGTTTGAAAATTCTATTATCTGTTAACAAACTCTCAAGGTCATCAATTATTTTTGGGAAAGTTTGACAAAATTTACCGATATCATTTTCTAATCCATGAGGTAAATCTTGGTGAACGCCACCAGCTCTAAAATAATTTGCATGCAATCTTGAACCTGAAGCTCTTTCATAAAAAGTCATTAACGTTTCTCTTTCCTCAAAACCCCACAATGATGGTGTTAATGCACCAACATCAAGTGCTTGAGTAGTAACATTTAAAATATGACTTAATATTCTTCCTATCTCACAAAAAATAACTCTTATATATTGAGCTCTAATTGGAACATCAATTTCTAATATTTTTTCCACCGCTAGTGCAAAGGCATGCTCTTGATTCATTGGAGCAACATAATCGAGTCGATCAAAATAAGGTACAGCTTGCATATAAGTTTTATTTTCAATCAATTTTTCTGTTCCTCTATGCAGTAATCCAATATGTGGATCAGCTTTTTCAACTACTTCCCCATCTAATTCCAATATCAATCTTAGTACACCATGTGCTGCTGGATGTTGTGGTCCGAAATTAAGATTTAAATTTTTAATTTTTTTTGTCATTACTTTCTATTTCTTCTTTAATATATTTTGTTCCTTCCCAAGGACTTTCATAATCAAAGTTTCTATAATTTTGCTCTAATTTAACAGGTTCATTGATTACTTTTTTTTGATCTTCGCTGTATCTAACCTCTGAATGTCCAGTTAGCGGGAAATCTTTTCTTAAAGGGTGACCCTCAAATCCATAATCAGTCAATATTCTTCTGAGGTCGGGATGATCTTTAAATGATACACCGTACATGTCAAAAACCTCTCTTTCCATCCAATTTGAGGCAGGAAAAATACTTGTTAATGATGGAATTATTTCATTTTCATTAATTGAATAGCTTAAAATAATTCTTTGATTATATTCATGGCTTAAAAAAAGATATACCATTTTAAACCTTTGAGAGTTCTCTGGGTAATCAACAACAGTTATATCAATAAGCTGTCTAAATTTTGTGTCTTGATTAGTTTTAATAAAAAGAGTTACGTCAATTAAATCATCCTTATCTGTTTCGATATATAATTGATTGTGTTTAATCTCAGTACTATTAATCTTAGTTGTTAATTCTGAGTTTATTTTTTTTTCTAAATCTTCTAAATTAATCATGATTACCTAATGAATGAGCCTTTATTTCTAATTTTTTTTTGAAGTTGAAGTATTCCGTATAATAAAGCCTCAGCGGATGGTGGACATCCAGGGACATAAACATCAACAGGAACAATTCTATCACAACCTCTAACAACTGAGTATGAATAGTGATAGTAACCTCCTCCATTTGCACAACTCCCCATTGAAATTACATATCTTGGTTCAGGCATTTGGTCATAAACTTTTCTTAACGCCGGTGCCATTTTGTTAGTGAGTGTCCCAGCTACAATCATAACATCTGATTGTCTTGGTGAACCTCTTGGTGCAGCACCAAATCTTTCTAAGTCATATCTTGGCATTGCAGTTTGCATCATCTCTACTGCACAGCAAGCAAGTCCAAATGTCATCCAATGAAGTGAACCTGATCTTGACCAATTAATTAAATTATCTAGAGACGTAGTTATAAAACCATTCTTGCTAAAATCTTCTGCAAGTTGTTTAAATTCCTCAGGAACTTGATCAATCTTATTATTCATTATGGTTAATAAATTATTCCCAGTCTAAAGCGCCTTTTTTCCATTCATAAATAAATCCAATTGTAAGAATGAATAGAAAAATCATCATTGATGAAAAACCCAGTAATCCAATATTTCCAAGTGTAATTGCCCATGGAAATAAAAATGCAATTTCCAAATCAAAAATAATAAATAAGATAGCAACTAAATAAAATCTCACATCAAACTCCATTCTAGAGTCCTCAAAAGGTTCAAACCCACACTCATATGCTGATAATTTTTCAGGATCAGGTCTTTTTGGCGAAAGAATAAAATTAATTACCACAAATGCACAACTCAAACCTAGAGCTATAATTAAAAATATGATTATTGGTAAGTAATCTTTTAGAAAATCAGATAACATGCGAGTCTATATATCAGTTTTTATTTTATGTTGAAGCGTTGTTACGTCACATTTTTAGAAAAAAAAAAGATAACAATATCAATTACTTACAGCAATATATCTAAAAAAGTCAACAATTTCAGTTGTTTAAGTTTTATTTCAATAAAGAGTTGAATAAGTGGCGGGAGTGAAGGGACTCGAACCCTCGACCTATCGCGTGACAGGCGATCGCTCTAACCAACTGAGCTACACCCCCACTTTAATATTTTTGGTGGGCGGTAAAGGACTCGAACCTTTGACCCCCTCGGTGTAAACGAGATGCTCTACCAACTGAGCTAACCGCCCGTTACCAAAAATATAGTGATTTATATCTTTTAGAACACCTACGTCAAGTTCTATTACTCTTTAAAAATAGCTAAATTAAATAAAAAATTAGGATTTTTAATACCTACATAAAATTAGCAAAGATATTCGAGGGCTTTAAGTATCCCCCCTTTGTTAAAAGGTATTTTTGATTTCATTAAACCCATTTCAACACCAGACAATGTTCCAGCTAGCATTAATTCATTAAAATCTCCTAAATGTCCAATTCTAAAAACTTTACCAGCTACTTTTGCTAGTCCTGTGCCCAAAGACATATTGTAATCATCTAAAATAATTTTTCTCAAAGAATCTGCGTCATGTCCTTCAGGAACAAGAACTGCAGTTAAAGAACTAGAATATTCATTGGGGTTTTTACAAAGTATTTCTAATCCCCATGCATTTACAGCAATCCTCGTGGCTTCTGCAAATCGAATGTGTCTATTAAATACATTTTCTAAACCTTCTTCTGTTAAAATATTGATTGCTTCATCTAAGCCATATAATAAATTTGTAGCAGGAGTATAAGGGAAATAGCCTTTTTTATTATTCTCAATCATCGGTTCCCAATCCCAATATGATTTAGGTAAATCAGAATTCTTATACGCATCTAATGCTTTTGAACTTATTGCGTTAAAAGAAAGTCCTGGAGGTAATAATAAACCTTTTTGTGATCCTCCAACAGTTACATCAACTTTCCATTCTTCGTGTCTATAATCTATGGAACCTAAAGAAGATATTGTGTCTACAAATAATAAAGCTGGATGATCTGCATTATCCATTGCTTTTCTTATTTCACCAATTCTGCTCGTCACACCTGTTGAAGTTTCATTATGAACAGCACATACAGCTTTAATTTTTTTTTCTGTATCTTCTTTTAATTTAGACTCAACAATGTTTGGATCAACACCTGTTCTCCAATCACCTTTTACAAAATCTATTTCTAATTTAAATTTATGAGCAATATCATACCAAAGCGTAGAAAAGTGTCCTGTTTCAAACATCAAAATTTTATCTCCAGCACTTAATGTGTTGACCATTGCTGCTTCCCAAGCTCCAGTACCAGATGCAGGAAAAATTATTACAGGCTCTGACGTTTTAAAAATTAATTTAATTCTATCTAATACCCTTAGACCTAATTCGGCAAAATCTGGTCCTCTATGATCAATAGTAGGATAATCCATAGCTCTAAGAACTCTGTCTGGAACGTTTGTTGGTCCAGGTATCTGTAAAAAATGTCTTCCAGGTCTGATAGTATTTGAAATTGCCATACCGCTGTATATGTTAAAGTAAATATATAATCAAATTTAAAATATATGACAAATAGTAGTAATTTAATAGATAGTTTAGAAATCTATACTTTAAGTAACCCAGATGATGTTAAGCCGCACTGGGTTAGTCACTTTATAGTTCCTACGGCTAATGAATTACTTATAAAAATCAAAAATAAAAATGGTAATTCTGGTTTTGGTTTGGCTACAAGCTACACAAATATTACTCCGCTAATAAAACCTTTCTCAAATGGTCTTTCAGATTTAATAATTGGAGAAGACCCCTTTTGTCCTGAAAAAATTTACCAAAAAATTTTTAAATTAACTGATACCAGGATTAGTAATGAAAAAGGTTGGAGCAAAGAGGCTATAATTAGAATTTCAGCAGCCTTAGATATCGCTTGTTGGGACTTGATTGGGAAATCATCAAATATTCCTCTATATAAACTTTTTGGTGGCTTTAGAAACAAAGTGCCAGTTTATGTGACATGTGGATATTATCGTGACGGTAAAAGTGACTCAGAGCTAAGAGAAGAATTAAAAAAATTAATCAAAATTGGTCATCAAAGTTTTAAAGTTAAAGTAGGTGGATTGTCTATTAAGGAAGATGCAAAAAGATTAGAGATAATTCGGGATGAGATTGGGGAAGAAAAAAGTTTAATGATTGATGTAAATAGAGCTTGGAATCTAAAAACAGCAATTGAAGGTGTTACAGAGTTTAAAAAATTTAAACCTACTTGGATTGAAGAACCATTAAGATGGGAGGATGACAGAAGAACTCTAAAATTATTATCTAAACAAACTGATATACCTATTTCAGGTGGTGAAAGTGAACTAACAACCTATGGATGTAGATCAATGATAGAAGAGAATGCTATTCAAATTTTACAATTTGATTGTACGATGTTTGGTGGATTTACTAATGGAAAAAAACTTTCAGCACTATGTGAAATAAATCATATAGATATAGCTCCTCATCATGATTGTTATATTCATGCTCCTTTAGTAGCCTCAACTCCATCAGGAAGAATTGTAGAGTCTTTTGATAACGAGAGAGATCCTTTGCAAGGAGAATTATTTGAAAATCCTCATAAACTGGATAATGGATGGATTCATTTAAATGAAAAACCAGGTTTAGGGCTACAAATTTCAGAAGCCGCGTTAAAAAAGTTCGGTAAATTAGTTTACAAAAATAAATAATTCTTTATTTAATTTTATTAATGTTTAGTTCAGATCAAATTTTAAAAATTGAAAAAGAAATTAGCAGTAAAGTTGGTGGAAAAACTTTATTCGATGAATTTTCTAGAGGAAGATATAGTACAGATGCATCTGTATATCAAATAAAACCTATTGGAGTAGTTTTACCAAAAGATACCAACGATGTACTAAATGTAATGGAGTACTCTCAAAAAAATTCAATTCCTTTGCTAGCTAGAGGTGGTGGGAGCTCACAATGTGGACAAACTGTAGGAGAAAGTTTAGTTTTAGACTATTCAAGACATCAGAACAAAATTTTGGACTTAAATGTTGAAGAAAAATCAGTTTGGGTTGAACCAGGTGTAGTTTTAGATCATTTAAATGCATACTTAAAACCTTATGGTTTGTGGTTTCCAGTTGATGTATCAACAAGTAGCAGAGCAACAATCGGTGGGATGTCTGCAAATAATTCATGTGGTTCAAGATCATTATATTATGGAAACATGGTACATAATGTATTAGCGATTGAGACAATATTAGATGATGGTTCAATACATACTTTCGATGAAATCCAAAAAAATTATTTGGCACAAAAAAATAATCAAGACAGACTTTATAAAATAATTGATAAATTTATTGATTTAAGACAAAGAGTTGGAGGAGAGATTGATGAAAATTGGCCAACTACACAAAGAAGAGTTGGTGGCTACAACATTGATTTAATAGATCCTAACGGTTTTAATTCATCAAATATATTAGTTGGATCAGAAGGTACTTTATCATTATTTAACAAAATAAAATTAAAACTTTCTGAATTACCAAAAAATAAAATATTAGGTGTTTGTTATTTTGATAATTTTCATCAAGCAATGGAATTAACTAAAGAGATCGTTAAATTAAAACCAACATGTGTCGAATTAATGGACCAAAATTTATTAAATTTAGCGAGAGAAATACCTATGTATTCAGAAGGTATAAAAAAATACATTAAAGGAAACCCTCAAGCAGTTTTAATGGTTGAATTTATTGATACAGAGCAAAGTATTTATGAAAAGAAAATTAAAGATTTAGAGTATTTGGTTTTAAATCAAAATAAGAATAATCAATTTTCATATTATTCTAATTTAGATGAACAAAAAGAAGTTTTTGAAATTAGAAAAGCAGGTCTAAATATTTTAATGTCAATGAAAGGAGATAAGAAGCCAGTTGCATTTATTGAAGATTGTGCAGTTTCACTAGATCATTTAGCTGATTATACAGCTAGATTAAATGAAATATTTAAAAAATATAATACTAGTGGAATGTTTTATGCTCATGCATCTGTTGGAACTCTTCATATTAGACCAGTATTAAATATGAAATCTGATGAAGATATAAAAAATATGAGATCAATATCAGAGGAAACCTTTGAAATGGTTAAAGACTATAAGGGTTCTCACTCTGGTGAACATGGTGATGGTATAGTTAGATCTGAATTTCATGAAATGATGTTTGGTAAAGAAATTACAAATGCATTTGAGGAAATAAAAGATACTTTTGATAGTAAAAACCTTTTAAATCCAGGAAAAATTGTAAGACCACTAAAATCAAATGATAGGTCTTTAATGAGATATAAATCAGGATATCAAACTCAAAATATAAACACACATTATGATTGGTCTAATTGGGGTCAATTTACTGATGCTGTTGAAATGTGCAACAATAACGGTGCATGCAGAAAATTAGACTCTGGAGTAATGTGTCCATCTTATCGGGTTACAAAAGAAGAAAAAGATTTAGTGAGAGGTAGAGCTAATACTTTAAGACTAGCATTGTCAAATCAATTACCAGAGGGATCTTTCGCATCAAAAGAAATGTACGAAACAATGGAACTTTGTGTAAGTTGTAAAGCTTGCCAAAGAGAATGTCCTATGTCGGTTGATATGGCAAAAATGAAAAGTGAGTTTCTATCTCATTATTATAAAAAATTTAATATGCCAATTAAAGACATAATTACATCCAATATGCCAAGACTTATTTGGTTATTAAAGATCATTGCTCCAATATTTAATAAAGTTAAAAATTTACCATTAATCTCAAATATAATTAAAAAGTTTGGATTTGCAGTTGAAAGGGAAATGCCAGAAGTGCAAAATCAAAGTAGTTTAAGAGAAATTTACAATGGTCAATCTTATTATGAAAAAAAAGTAATTTTATTTGCAGATACTTTTAACATTAATTTTGAAAATCAAAATTTGATTTTTTCAATTAAAGTATTAAATAAATTTGGGTACCAGGTAATAATACCAAGTTTTGGTAAGGATAAACTAAATAGACCGTTATGTTGTGGAAGAACCTACATATCATACGGGCAATTAGATAAGGCATCAGAGGAATTAAATCGTTTTAATAATTATATTATCGATAATAATTATTTTAATTTACCAATTGTTGGAATTGAGCCCTCTTGTTTATTAACTTTTAACGATGAATATCAAAAATTAAAAAACATTAAAAATAGAGAAAAAATTAAAAATAAATTTTATTTACTAGAAGAATTTATATTAAATGAAATTAGAAACGATAATAAAGTCAATATCAATAAATTTAATCAAAATGTATTAATTCATGGTCATTGTCATCAAAAGTCGCAAGATAGAATGAAGGGACTTAAAAATCTTTTATCTGAATTAAATATTAAAAATAAAATGATAGAGTCTAGTTGTTGTGGTATGGCTGGTTCGTTTGGTTACGATAGTAAAAATTATGAAGTATCCAAAAAAATGGCAAATTTATCATTGATACCAGCGATAAATAATAGTGATGAAAAAGATTTTATTATTGCAAATGGAACAAGCTGTAGGCACCAAATTTCTGATTTATCTCAAAAAAAAGGTAAGCATGTTTCAGAATTATTATTTCGAATTTTTGAGACTGTAAATTAAAGTATTACATTTCGATTATAAAAATCATTTATTTGATCATCGTTATAATCAAAAATTTTCATAATTTCTTTTGTGTGTTCGCCTAAATTAGGTGCTCCTTTTGATTTTTCAGTTTTACTTTTAGAAAATTTTATTGGCATACCAATTGCTTTACTTTTACCAGCTTTATTATTATCTACCTCAATTATCATCTCTCTTTCAATCGTTTGAGGATCTAAAAACATTTCATTAATAGAATTTATTGGCCCGCAAGGTAAGCCATGATCATCAAAAATTTTTAACCATTCATCTGATGTTTTTTTTATTAATTCACTATTTAAAATATCCACAAGTTTAGTTATATTTTTTTTCCTGTTGAAGTTTGATGAAAACATTTCATTTTCTTGTAAATCCAATCGATCAATAGCTTTCAATAACATTAACCAAGTATTTTGATTTGAAGCTCCTACCGTAATCCACTTATCCTTGGTTTTAAAAGCTTGATATGGAGCTGTTAAAGGATGTGCTGATCCTAAAGGACCTGGAGATTCTCCTGTTGCTCCAGCAATAGCTGATTGCCAATAAGTGTGTACAATTCCTGCCTCAAATAAAGATGTATCAACCTTTTGTCCTTCACCTGTTTTGTTTCTATGGACTAATGCCGCAAGAATTCCACTTGTAGCAAGCAATCCAGCTGTGATATCTGTAATAGGAGCACCAACTTTCATTGGTGGTTTCTCTTTGCTTTCTCCAGTAATACTCATTAAACCACTCATACCTTGTGCTACTAAATCAAAACCTCCTTTATCTGCATAAGGACCTGTCCTACCATATCCAGAAATTTCACATAAAATAATTTTAGGATTAATTTTAGAAATCACATCATATCCAATTCCTAATTTTTCTAATGTGCCCTTTCTAAAATTTTCTAAAACAACATCTGAATGTTTAACCATTCTCTTAAAAATTTCTATTCCATCCTTGTCTTTTAAGTTTAATGCTATTCCTTTTTTATTTCTATTCATCATCATAAATGCAGCAGCTTCGCCATTTATATCAGGAGGTAGAAATCTTCTTGTATCATCTCCACCAGGCGTTTTTTCTATTTTAATTACTTCTGCACCTAAGTCTGCCAACAAAAGACCACAAGTTGGTCCTGCCATTATTTGAGACATTTCTAAAACACGAATGCCTTTTAATGAAGCTGGCATTTATTATTTATTTTTGAATTTTGGTTTTGTTTTATTTAAAAATGATTTATATCCAATTTTAAAATCTTCAGTATCGTAACATTTATAACCAAGATTATTAATTTTTTCTGTTACCTTACCATTTTTAAGAATATTTCTTGCAAATTGTTTGTGCCATCTTGCTACTTTTGGAGCACCATCACATATCAATTCTGCAGATTTGTACGCTTCTTTTTCTACATCTTTGTCATGTACAACTTTATTAACAAGTTTTTTTTCAAAAGCCTCTTCAGCACTAAAAACTCTTCCTTCAAATAAAATTTCCATTGCTGTTGAATAATTTGTTACTTTTAAAAGGACTTCTAATTCTTTTGCTGCCATTGTTAGACCTAATCTTTTGATTGGTACTCCAAATCTTGAACTTTTACCACAAATCCTAATATCACAACAACCAGCAATTTCTAAACCACCACCTACACAAATTCCTTCAATTAAAGCTACTGTTGGTATTGGACAATTAAATATTTGACCTAGTGTGCCATGTAAATATTTTCCATAATCTTTTGCAAGTTTTGATGAAGATCTTTCTTCCTTAAACTCACCGATATCATTTCCAGGAGAAAATGATTTTCCACCTTCGCCTCTAATGATTATGCATCTTAATTTTTTATTTTTTGATAACTTTTTGAATACGTTTCCAAGCTCAATCCACATTGGCTTAGTCATAGCATTTAATTTATTTGATCTATTTAAAACTACCTCAGCTAAATAAGTATTTTTTTGGTTTACTTTAATTAGTTTACTCATTTAACTCCTATAAAAATATTCAACTAAAGTCATCGGGATGGCTGGCACATAAGTAACCAACATTAATAATATCAATAACACGCAAATAAATGATAGATTTTGTCTTGTTACATCCCAAATATCAGCTTTTGCAACTGAACATGCGGTTACTAATACACTTGCAACTGGAGGTGTTTGTTGTCCGATTGCTAAATTTAAAGTAACAATTATTCCAAAGTGAACAGGGTCAATTCCAACTGCATTTACTAAAGGCATTACTATTGGAACAGTTAGAATAATAGCTGCTACTGAGTGTAAAAAGAAGCCAATAACTAATAAGAACACATTTAGTATAGCTAAAACTGCATACTTATTATTTGTAAAATCAATAATTGATGCAGCAACTTTTTGGGGAATTTGTTCAATTGTTAAAAATTCACCTAATAAAACTGAGGCAGCAACTAATAACATTACTGATGCTGTTTGAATTGCTCCCTCAGTGGCTGACTCGTAAAGCCTCTTAAAGTCAATTTCTTTATAGATAAATCCAATAACTAGAGAAGCCACAACTGCTAAACCAGCTCCTTCAGTTGCTGTTACAACACCTCCAAATATCCCGCCTAATATGATTATAGGTAATAAAAATGCTAATGCTGCATCTTTCGCAGTTTTTTTTACATTAGGAATATTAAATGTCTCCTCAACAGGAAAGTTTTTACGTCTTGCCGTAACATATGCTGCTAACATTAGAAAGAAACCACCAATTACACCTGGAATAATTCCAGCTACAAACAATTGAACAACAGAACTTTGAGCCATTACAGCATAAACAATCATCGGTATTGATGGTGGAATAATTATTGCTAAAGAAGCTGATGATGATGTTACTGCTGCAGCAAAAGCACCTGGATATCCTTTTTTCTTCATTGCAGGAATAAGTATTGAGCCTAATGCAGCCACATCAGCAACAGCAGAACCTGAAATCTCTGCGAAAAACATTGATGTTGCAATATTAATCATACTTAAGCCGCCTTTAATAAATCCAACAAGAGCTGAGGCAAATGCAATTAATCTTCTTGAAATACCTGCACTATTCATTATTGAACCTGCAAGAATAAACAAAGGTATTGCAATTAATGGAAATTTCATTGATCCATCAAATAAAACAATGGCTGTGTCTATTAAAAAACTTGTTCCTGTTTTTAAAACCATTGCAACAATTGTTGTAACAGCAAGACCGATAGCAATAGGAACATTTATTGAGAGAAGGAAAAGTAGGACTGCAAACATTGTTAATATTATCATTAAATATCTCCTGTTTGTTCTACACCTGATGTTTGTAATACTAAATTTCTATAATCCTCTGGAATTCTTAAAGTTTCAGATAAAATAAATAAGCAAGATGCAATTGGTATAACTGATTGAACAAATGTTTGGGGCACCCACTCTAGTGTTACTAAGGTTTCACCTGTTATTAATGTTAAAACTAAATATCCATAATAGGCTAATAAAATTAAAAAACCATAGACAACTAATTTAGATAAAACAAAAAATATTTTTCTTAATGATAATGGAAAAGCTTTAAAAATACTTGGAACACTTATATGAGCTCCTTTTAAAGATGCATATGCTGAACCATAATATGTTATCCATGCGAGTTGAACTGCAGCAACTTCGTCATACCAGACTAGTGCACTACCTGCAAAACGGAAAGATACGCCCAATAAAACTGTTACTGCTAATGCCACCATCATGACAAAGAGTATAAGTTTTAAAAATTTTTCGTAACTATTTATAAATTTTTGTAATGTCATATTTAATTCAGGCCCTCAGAATGAGGGCCTGATAAAATTTATTTTGATTTATATTAATTTGCTAGTGAAGAAACTTTATCAACTAATGCACCACCAGTTGGTACCTCTGATGCAAATTGATCGTATATTCCTTTACTTGCTTTAATAAAAGCATCCTTATCAGCTTCGTTAACTTGAACACCTGCTGATTTGATTACTCCTAACAAAGATTTTTCAAGTTTAGCCGCCTCTTCATATACAAATTTTTGTGTATCTTTTGCAGCTTGTTCTAAAATATTTTGTACATCTGCAGGTAGTTTACTCCAGTGATCTTTGTGAACTGTTACATAAGCAGGAGTATAAACGTGACCTGTGATTGATAAATATTTTTGAACTTCTTGAAATTTAGCACTAGCTATTTGTGCATATGGGTTTTCCTGACCATCCATAGTTCCAGTTTTCAATGCAGTGAAAACTTCAGAAAATGACATAGGTGTAGGGTTAGCTCCATATGATTGGAACATTTTAACTCTCCATTTTGATTTAGGAGTTCTTAGCTTAATTCCTTTTAAATCATTTGGAGTATTAATTGGTCTAGTATTATTTGTGATATGTCTAAAACCATTTTCCCAAACAGCAATTACTTTATATCCAGTTTTATCTTCAAGATTTTTAAACATCCCTGGTAAAACTTGACTTTCAACCTTATTCATATGGCTTCTATTCTTAATAATGAAAGGCATATCAAATACACCAAATTCATCATGAATTGATGCCATCACTGACGATGGTAACCACATGTTAACTGTACCTAATTTTAGTTTTTGCATACCTTGTTTATCTTTTCCAAGTTGCGAAGAACCAAATACTGATACTTTACCTTTGCTACCTAATCTTTCATTTGCAAGTTTAGCAAAGTGATCAACTGAAGCTGAAAATAGTGAACCAGGTTTTCCAACGTGTCCAAATTTAACCTCTGTTGAGTTAGCTGCGAAACTTAAAAATAAAGATGAAAACAAAACAACTAATATTTTGCTAAATTTATTCATATTATCCCCTCTATAAGTTTATTTAATTTATAAAAACTTACATAAATTATGAGCAGATTCCTAGCTTAATAATGATTAAGAATTGAAAAAGATTGCTCTTATTGGATGCTTGCTTGTGACTTATCGTCTTTTTTAGCTATATCAACTTCTACCCATTCTGTCGGCTTAAGTTCTTTTGTTAGAGCTATTTTAAGTACTTGATCAGCATGTTCAACTGGAGAAATTTTAATATCATCAGTTATTTTTTTTGGCATATCAACTAAGTCTTTCTCATTTTCTTTTGGAATGAGCACTTCTTTAATTCCAGCTCTATGAGCTGCTAATAATTTTTCTTTTAATCCACCAATTGGTAAAACTTGGCCTGTTAAAGTGACTTCACCAGTCATAGCAACATCTCTTCTTATTGGAATGTTTGTAATAGAAGATACGATTGAAGTAACCATACCAATACCTGCTGATGGACCATCTTTTGGTGTTGCACCCTCAGGAACATGTATATGAAAATCTTTCTTTTCAAATAGCGGAGGTATAATTCCGTACTCTAAACACTTAGATCTTACAAAAGATTTCGCAGCTTTAACTGACTCTTGCATAACATCTCCAAGTTTTCCGGTAATTTGCATTCTACCCTTACCTGGCATAGTGACAGTTTCAATTTTTAAAATCTCACCACCATATTCTGTCCACGCTAGACCTGTTACAATGCCAACTCTGTTTTCAGCTTCAAGCTCTCCAAATTTAAATTTAGCTACACCAAGAAAGTCAGATAGGTTTTTATCATTTATATTAACTTCCTTTTCTTCACCAGCTACAACTTTTTTAACAACTTTTCTTGCTAATTTTGAAATTTCTCTCTCTAAATTTCTAACACCAGACTCTTTTGTATAACCTCTGATAACTTCTTTGATAATATTGTCATCTAATTTCATCTCTTTGTCTTTAACACCGTTATCTTTGATTTGTTTCGGCAAAAGATACTTATTGGCAATACTTATTTTTTCATCCTCTGTGTAACCAGCTAATCTTATAACTTCCATTCTATCTAAAAGTGGCGGAAGAATATTTAGAGTGTTTGCAGTAGTTACAAACATTACATCTGAAAGATCATAATCTACTTCTAGATAATGATCGTTGAAAGTTGTATTTTGTTCTGGGTCTAATGCTTCTAATAAAGCGGAAGATGGATCGCCTCTATAATCATTACCAATTTTGTCAATTTCATCGAGTAAAATTAAAGGATTTTTAGTACCCGCTTTTTTCATCATTTGAATTATTTTACCGGGTAAAGAACCAATGTAAGTTCTTCTATGACCTCTTATCTCAGCTTCATCTCTCATTCCACCGACTGACAATCTAACGAACTCTCTGTTAGTAGCTTTAGCAATAGATTTACCTAAAGAAGTTTTTCCTACTCCTGGAGGACCAACTAAACATAGTATTGGGCCTTTAATTTTGTCCATTCTTTTTTGAACTGCTAAAAATTCAATAATTCTCTCTTTTACTTTCTCTAATCCAAAGTGATCAGTATCAAGAATATTTAAAGCTTTAGTTAGATCAATATCTACTTCACTTTTTTTGTGCCAAGGAAGTTCTGTCATCCAGTCTAAATAATTTCTCACAACAGTAGCCTCCGCAGACATAGGACTCATATTTTTTAATTTCTTTAATTCTTGTAAGCATTTTTTTTCAACTTCTTTTGGCATTTTAGCTTTTGTAATAGCTTTATTCAGACTTGAAGTTTCATCCTTACCATCTTCAATTTCACCTAATTCTTTTTGAATAGCTTTTAATTGTTCATTTAAATAATATTCTCTTTGAGTTTTCTCCATCTGAGTCTTAACTCTACCTCTTATTCTTTTTTCAACACCAATAATGCTAGTTTCATTTTCCATTATTTTAATTATGGCATTCAATCTTTTCTTTACATCTACTGTTTCAAAAATTTGTTGTTTTTCAGAAATTGTAGCATTTATATGTGATGCTATGTTGTCAGCAATTTGAGATGGGTCTTTTAATTGTTTGATTGTGTTAATAGTTTCACTTGAAACTTTTTTGTTAATAGAAGTCAGTTTTTCTAATCTTCTTAGAGCTGTTACAGCTAATGGATATAAATCCTCATCCTTTGAAACTATGTCATTGCAATATGAATAATCACAAGTAATAAACTTATCATTATCTTTAAAATCCAAGATTTTTATTCTTTTAATACCTTCTACTAAGACTTTAACTGTTCCGTCTGGTAATTTTAATAGTTGAAGTATGTTACCTTCACAACCGTACATAAAAATATCAGTTTTATTAGGGTCATCAATTTCAGAATTTTTTTGAGTAACAAGAATAATCTTTTTATCCTTTTTCATTACTTCATTTAATGCAGAGATAGATTTATCACGACCAACAAATAAAGGAATGACCATACTTGGAAATACAACAATATCTCTAAGAGGCAATAAAGGTAATGTTATTTTAACGTCCATAGGAATAATATGGATATTATATTTTATATTGCAATAGGTTTTTATTACTTATTAAGGATATTAAGCCGCTGACGGTTTGTTTGACTTTGATTTATTGTCACCTTTAGCATGAACTAAAATAGGTTGAGATTGTCCTTTAGCTGCTCCTGCGTCAACTATTACTTCTTCAACATTATCTTGACTTGGCAAGTCGTACATTGTTTTTAATAATATATTTTCTAAGATAGATCTTAAGCCTCTTGCGCCTGTTTTTTTACTAATCGCTTTTTGTGCAATTTCTTTTAGTGCATTTTCTTTAAATGTTAGTTTCGCACCATCCAATTTAAAAAGTTCTTGATATTGTTTTGTTAGTGAATTCTTTGGTTCTTGAAGAATCTTTATTAATGATTTTTCATCCAAATCCTCAAGTGTTGCAATCATGGGTAGTCTTCCAATAAATTCAGGTATTAGACCAAATTTCAATAAATCTTCTGGCTCAAGAATTTTCATCCATTCACCAGTCTTTTTATCTTGAGTATTTTTAACATCTGCGCCAAAACCTATTGATGTACCCTTGTCTCTCTGAGAGATAATTTTATCAAGTCCAGCAAAAGCTCCTCCACAAATAAATAATATGTTTGTTGTATCAACTTGTAAAAATTCTTGTTGAGGATGTTTTCTTCCTCCCTGAGGTGGAACGCTTGCTACTGTTCCTTCCATAATTTTTAACAAAGCTTGTTGAACACCTTCGCCAGAAACATCTCTTGTAATTGAAGGGTTTTCAGATTTTCTACTAATCTTGTCTACTTCATCAATATAAACAATTCCTCTTTGTGCTTTTTCAACATTGTAATCAGAAGCTTGTAAAAGTTTTAAAATAATATTTTCAACATCTTCACCAACATAACCTGCTTCTGTTAAAGTGGTAGCATCAGCCATTGTGAAAGGAACATCTAAAATTCTAGCTAATGTCTGAGCTAACAAAGTTTTACCACATCCTGTTGGTCCTACTAATAGAATATTAGATTTTGCAAGTTCAACATTTTTACTAGTTTTGCTCTCATAGTTTAATCTTTTATAGTGATTGTGAACTGCTACAGATAAAACTTTCTTAGCATGCGGTTGACCTATTACATAATCATCTAAAACAGAACATATTTCTTTTGGTGAAGGAAGTCCGTCTTGATGCTTTACAAACGTATCTTTGTTTTCTTCTTTAATAATATCCATACATAGTTCAACACATTCATCACAAATAAATACTGTAGGCCCAGCAATTAATTTTCTAACTTCGTGTTGACTCTTTCCACAAAAAGAACAGTAAAGAATATTTTTATTATTTGTTGTCATAAAATTTATTTCGAATCAATTATGTTACCTTATTATATAAGACTCCAACTAATCAAGTTTGGATTATCAAATATTCTATATATAGTGTTTTAAGATCTTTTTTCTACTACTTCGTCTATAAGACCAAATTCTTTTGCAACATCAGCTGTCATAAAATTATCTCTCTCTAAAGCAGCCTTAACTTCATCTACAGATTTGCCTGTATGTTTAGAATAGATTTCATTTAATCTTTTTTTCAGTGATGAGACTTCATTTGCATGAATTTCAATATCAGTTACTTGTCCTTGAAAACCTGCAGAAGGTTGATGTACCATAACTCTTGAATTTGGGAGAGAAAATCTTTTTCCTTTTGTGCCAGCAGCAAGTAAAAATGATCCCATTGAAGCTGCTTGGCCAATACACAAAGTTGAAATGTCTGGTTTAACATATTGCATAGTGTCATAAATACCAAGACCAGCAGTAACCAAACCACCAGGGCTATTGATATATAAGTAAATTTCTTTTTTAGGATCTTCAGCCTCTAGAAATAATAATTGAGCAGTAACTAGTGATGCTACATTGTCATTTATTTGACCAGTTAAAAAAATTATTCTCTCTTTTAAAAGTCTTGAATAAATATCATAAGCTCTTTCACCTTTATTTGATTGCTCCACTACCATTGGAACTAATGTATTCATATTTTCAGATAATTTAGTTGTCATAAGTTGATTCGTATTACTTATACAACTTGAGATTACTTTTTGCTAACTTTTTTTGCTACAGGCTTAGATTTAGATGATTTTGCTGATGGTTTTTTTTTCTCATCAGATTTTGGTTTAACTTTTTTTTTTGTCTCTTTTTTCTCATCCATTGCTTCTATATCTTGATTGTGATCATGATTATGAGCTTCTTTTAAAATTTTTTCAGCTTCGGCTTTAGATATTTCTTTTTTATTGGGTTTAGCTTTTTCTTTAATTAAATTTAAAATCTTTTCTTCATAAACAGTTCCTCTCAAGCTAGCTACAGCTGAAGGATTTTTTTGATAAAAATCCATTACCATTTTTTCTTGTCCAGGCATCATTTTTAATTGTTTTTGAACTTCTGCTTGAATTTCTTGCTCTGATACTTGTATCTTATTTTGTTCACCAAACTCGTTTAAAATTAATCCAGTCTTTATTCTAGTTTTGGCAGTTTCAGTAAATCTAGCTTTATTTTTTTTAGCTTCATCTTCAGACATTCCTTGAGAAAGAATTTTTATCTCTCCTTCAATTAAATTTTCAGGAATTTCATCTACTTTAATTTTCTCTATTTCTTTAAGAATTTGATTTTTAGCTAACTGATCTAAAGAATTTTTATATTCATCATTAATCTGTTTTGAAATTAAAGTTTTTAAATCATTTAGATCTTTTGCACCTAAATTTTTAGCAAAATCATCATTAATTTTTACATCTTCAGGATTTTTAACATTTAAAATTTTACAAACAAATTTAGCTTTTTTATTTACTAATTCTTTTTCAGGAAAATTTTCTGGTAAAGTGGCTTCAACTATTTTTTCATCATCTTTTTTAGCGCCAATTAATTGTTTATCAAAGCCTTTTAAGAATAAGTCTTTTCCTAATGTTAATTGAGTATTTTTACCTTCACTACCTTTAAATTCTTTTCCATCAACTGTAGCGTTATAATCTAAAGTAACCAAATCGCCTTCTTTTGCTTTTGTTTCAGGTGATGCCTCTTTAAAACTTGGTTGATTTTTTGCAATTTCTTTAATTCTTTTATCTGTCTCACTATCATCAATTTTAACTGAATATTGATCAAATTTAATACTTTCTAATGATTTAGTCTCAACTTTGGGAAGTTCTGTAACTGACAGAACATACTCTAATTCTTTATCTTCACCATAGATCTTAAGATCAAGTTTAGGTTGACCAGCAGGTTTAATTTTGTTTTCCTCTAATGCTTTAGCTGAAGTGTCTTTTAGAACTTTATCTAAAACTTCACCAAAGACTGCTTTTCCAAATTGTCTTTTTAAAACTTCTTTTGGAACTTTACCTGGACGAAATCCTTTTAAATTAACAGTACTTTTAATCTCTTCATATTTTTCATCCATATGAGAGTTCATCGTTTCTTTGTCTATTAAAACCTTTACGTCTTTGTTTAAACCTTTTATGTTTTCTATTGTTACCTTCATAATATTTTTTTGGTAGGGCGAAAAGGACTCGAACCTTCACATCCGAAAATATTGGTTCCTAAGACCAACGCGTCTACCAATTCCGCCATCGCCCCACAAATTACGAGGTTTTATATATTATTGAAACTATTTGTCCAATGACAATTAATAAAAAAATGATAATTTTATGCTTTAAAATTCTATAGATCTATTAATTCAAATGAACAAATTAAAAATATTAATAATTACTTATATTTTAGGGGTTATAATTGGAGCACTTTTTTTCGATGTTTGGGGGGCAAATACTACATTCATCAAAACTATGTCAATATTTTTATGGACTATCATTTTTTTGATAGCTCTTTTTTATGTAGATAAAAATGAAAAAAAATAATTTTTTTATATTTTTAATATTAATTTTTTTTACATTTCTCAAATTAGATGCTGAAATAATTATATTAAGTAAATGTGATCATAAAGAAGATGGTTTTTTAAAAAATGAATACATTTTAAATCTTAACGAGCTAACAATGACAAGAAATTATGTATACAATGAAAAAACTTATCAAAAATACAGAATTACTGATTTAAGTGTAAAAAAATCAAATTCATATATTAGGAATATTTATGAAGAAGGAGACAAGATATTAACTTTAAAACATGGATATCCACAATTTTATACTCAAATTTTGTTTGAAAAAGATAAACAAGAAATATTTATTAAAGCAGTTTTAAATGATATTGAAAGTGTTTCTAAGGTTTCAACTTGCAAAAAAATAGAAAAATTTGATCAACAAAGCTAATCTTTGTTTTTCTTTTTTTTTTCATTATTTTTATTTAGAAATTTTTTTTTTAATTCGAACCTATTATTAGTAATATTTGATCTATGTTTTGCATACGCTTGTTTTTGTGCTTGTCGCATTGCTCTTTTAGATGACATAATAATGTAATTTAATATTCAATTTCTAAAGTATCAACAATATTTAGATTTTTATCAGTAATAACCATCTCTCCAGATGAGGGTGCATAATTTAGTATTTCAGAAATAAACACATAATGAGTGACAAATATTAAATTTTCTTTTTTATCCCAATTATTTATAAATTCTTGGAATTCTTTTACTTGTTTTTTTCTATTTTTTGCAAATTGTGAACTGTAAAAAGAGTTTAAAAATTTTTTTGTTTTAAAATTTTTAAAAGCAATAGAGGCAGTTTCTTTACATCTGCACCATTCACTTGAATAAACATTCTTTATATCAATCTTATTTTTAAGGAATAAGTTGCCAATTTTTTTAGATTGCTCTCTCCCATTTTCACTTAAATTCCTCTGAGTAGAACAATCGTATAAATTGAAATTTTGAGGGTCTCCATTGCCCGGTGCATAAGCGTGACGCATGAATATTAACTTTCCCCCCAGCTTCAGTTCATTTATTAAATTATTATTTAAATCTGCTTTGACACTACAAGTTAAAAATATAAAAATAAAAAAAAGAGTTTTATAAAATTTCATATATGGATATTAGATTAAACAGTTTAAATAAAACAATAATTAAGTGTGAAAAATGTCCAAGATTAGTTAAATTTGTAAAAAAAGTGAGTTCAACAAAAAGAAAACAAAATTTAAATGATTCTTACTGGGGAAAACCGGTAACAGGATTTGGTGATATAGATGCAAAAATTTTAATCTTGGGGTTAGCACCTGCAGCTCATGGGGGAACAAGAACTGGTCGTGCTTTTACCGGAGATAAATCTGGAGAATTTTTATTTAAATGTCTCTATGAAGCAAAAATTGCAAACCAACCAATTTCTGAAAATATTAATGATGGCCTGAAACTTGACAATGCCTATGTTACTAACATATTAAAATGTGTGCCACCTGATGACAAGCCACTAAATAATGAACTAAATAATTGCTCTAAATACTTTAATATTGAAATCTCCAATTTAAAAAAATTAAAAGTAATCGTAACTTTGGGGAAAGTTGCTTTTGATAACTGTATTAAATTATATAAAAATAAGTATGAGTTAAATAAAAAATATAATTTCAAACATGGCAAATCATATCTAATGCCAGATAACATTAACATAATATCCTCTTATCATCCTAGTCCTAGAAATGTTAATACAAAACTAGTATCATCAAAAATGATGGTCGATTTATTTCAGAAAGTTAAAAGAATTTCTAAAGTTTAATACTATCACAAAAATAAGGTTTGAAATTATCAAAAATAATTTGAGGCACTTTAACTGGTTTACTTTTATCATTAACAAATACCAAATGAACCTGCGCTTCAACTATAATATTGTCATCTTTTGATATAAATTGATTCATAACGAATGATGTTTTGGTTACTGATTTTATAAAAGATCTTATATTTAAATTGTCCTCTAGATACGCAGATTTTTTAAATTCAATGTTGCAAGATTTAACAATAATCAATGCTCCAAATTTTTCTTTAATTTGTAAATTACTAAGGCCTATAGTCGCTAAAGCCTCAGTTCTAGCTCTTTCAAGATATTTTAGATAATTTGCATAATAAACAATTCCACCAGCATCAGTGTCTTCATAATAGACTTTTACAGTATGGTAAAAATTTTCATGCATAAAAATAGTTTATCAAATAAAATTAAAATTTAAAATAAACTAAGATATTATTTTGATGAAAAATAAATATTTTGGAAGTAACTAACTGTTTTTAATTTTGAATTATCGGTATCAGCCATTATTGCTAAACCATCTAATTGATCTACATCCAAATTATGAAACTTTTTAAAGTCTTCTTTTACATTCGATTTAACATTAATCCATTCATTTAAACTATTTTTTGTGGTTGAAAGTACATAATCAATAGATTTTTTAGTGTATGGACTTGGAGCGTTAAATCCAATTTCATTATTACTTGAAAAGACATAGTTTATTGCCCTATTAGACAATATAGTGGCTCCTGTTTTTTTTATTACAAAAACACGAGCTGCGTAATCATGAGCTTTTTTAGTATTTTCTTTTATGCCAGCCAGGTCCTTTTCTACTTTCCAACTAATATTAATTATTGGTGTTTTATTTAAGTTAATATTTACCTTCTTGCCTAAGCCTGACGCAGAATTGTCTGCAACTGCTTTTAAAAAGTTACCATTTTCGTCTGATCCGACGGAATAAAGTGTTTTATTATCAGCACCTCTTACTTTTCTTACTTCAAGTTTGTTAAGTTCAGTTTCAGTGAATTCAAATATCTTTATATTCTTTGCTTTTATAGGTGTGCATAGCAGTAAAAAAGTTAAAGTTAGGATATAAAATTTTATCATAAAAAAACTTATAGATTATTTTTTTTTAAATACAACTTTTGGACATTTTTTAAACATTCTTAAATCAATATTTACTATTAAATAAAAAGTATGAAGACAATTTCTATTTTTATTTTGTTAATATACTGGTCAGTGATAATTTTTGCTCCAGTTTTATCAAATGCTTAAAAGGTGAATAATGATAATAGAATTAAAATAGTAAATCTTTCCTACAAAATTAGTAAGTAGATCTACCACCACTGATATCAAATACCGCTGCAGTAGAAAACGAATTTTCCTCAGAACAAAGCCAACACACTAATGATGTAAACTCATGTATTTCTAAAAATCTACCTCTTGGAACCTTTGATAACATTCGCTTTACGTGTTCTTTGCTCATTTGATCTAAAATTCTTGTTTTGGCACCCGCTGGGGTAACCGCATTAACTGCTATATTGTAGTCTGCTAATTCTTTACCCAGTGACTTTGTCAGGCCAATTGCTCCTGCTTTTCCTGAGCTATATGCGCTTGCATTAGCATTTCCATCTTTACCAGCTACAGAGGCGACATTAACTATTCTACCGTAGTTATTCTTAATCATATTAGGCACTATTGCTCTACAACAATTAAAAGTGCCCATTAAGTTTATTTGAACAATCTTGTTCCATTCATCTACATTATATTCCCATAATGGCGCTGTAGGACCTGTTATACCTGCATTATTAATTAATATATCAATATTTGTTTTTGAAGTTATTTGATTAACATTTTGCTCAATTTGAGAATAATTAGAAACATCAACCACATTGCAGCTCAAATTTTCATTGTTTACTTCAGTGACTGCTGATTTAAGTAGCTTTTCATCTATATCCCAAATAATAACTTTAGCTCCAGAATCTAAAAATCGTTTTGCTATATCAAGTCCAAAACCTTGTCCGCCTCCAGTTATAACAGCTGTTCTATTTTTAAAATCAAATTTGTTCATAAATTTATTTTTTTGCTAGCAGATAATATGTAACTGAAGAAATGATCAAGCCTATTATCCATGCGTAAGATTGTAAAAACATCATATTCATATTCCAAATTGTCGAAGCTGAGAAGATAAAGCCTAAAAATACAGAGTATACTGCTTTGATATGCCATCCTTTTGAGTAATAATAAATACTTTTATTTTCAGATGAATAGAGATCTTTATTACTTAAGTCTGCATCTTTGATTAAATAAAAGTCAATAATTACCACTCCAACTATTGGACCAAAAAAAGAGGCAAAGGTATCAATAAAAGATAAAATTCCTATTTGACTCAATAATGTTAGCCAAAAAATCCCTACAACAAATCCAATTGCGGAAATTGTATAACTCGAACTTTTAAAAGTTAAATTATTTGGCATAAAATTTATAAGTGAATATTGTGAGGGAATAAAATTTGCCACTAAATTAGTCGAAATAGAAGCCACAATTATAAAAAAAAGTACCACAACTGTAATTTGTAAGTTGTCAAATTTGCCAATTATATCAGTTGGATTTGTAAATATTTGATTAATATCTTCAAACTTTTGATTCAAAAATATATCTGAGCCAACAACAATAAAGACTGCTGCAAAAGAGAAGACAACTAAATTTATAATTAAACTTAAATTTCCCTTTTTTAAGTTTTTTTCATCCTTAATGTATCTTGAAAAGTCACCAAAACTAATAATGATAATTGAAAAATAAGCAAAAATTGTTCCTGCTACTGTAAGAAGCGGCGCTATGTTATTTTTATCTAAAAAATTACTTAAATCTAAAATATCAACAAATGCTTTTGAGGTAATTTTAACGTCACTCAAAAAAACAACAAAGAAAAAGAAAATCATTCCAGCATAAACTGTAACTGCTGAAATATTGATCAACTTTTTATTAAACTGTATGCCTGTACTGAACATTAAAGTCTGAAAAGCAATAACAATTATAAATGATATCCAATCAATAATATTTAATCCCAATAAAAATGTAAGTAAAATTTCATTTTCTAGAAGTGATTTGTCTATAGAAAAAATTAAAATCCTAATTAAATAACTAATAGCTTTTGATAAAAAATAGGTTTGAATACCAAACATAAATATTCCAACCAGACTTCTAATTAATCCAAAAAATTTTGCACCATTAAAACCTAGAGATGATCTTAAAAGCACCGCAAATGGTAAACCAAATTTTTGGGATGGTTTTCCTATTAAATTACAAAATAAATAGACAAAGAATGACCCCAAAACAGTACCAAAAAAAACAACAAAGGTATTTAAGCTGTAAATAGTATATAGTGAGGCAATTAAAGAAAATCCTATAACACTTTGAACATTAACTCCCCAAAAACAAAAAAGATCTTTCCAATCCCAGGTTTTATAATTTGGATTAACTGTAACTAAATCCCAATTTGATAAAGAATATTTTACTTTTGGCTGATTCACTAAAAATTATTTTAAACTAATAAATTCTACTGTCCATATAAGAGAGTTGGTAACCATAATGCAATCTGAGGAAATATAATAATTAAAATCAAGCCTATAACTTGTAGAACCATAAATTGCATCATTCCGTAATAGATATCCTTTAAATCCCATTCAGGAACTACACCTTTTAAAAAATATGCCGAGAGCGCTACTGGAGGAGATAGCCAGGCGGTCTGGAGATTGACTGCTACCAGAATTGCAAACCAAGTTAAATTAAACCCTAAAGCCTCAACCAATGGTAAAATTATTGGTACAATGATCATTACAATTGGTACCCACTCTAGCGGCCAGCCTAACAAAAATATAGCAACCATAACAATTGCTAAGATGAAGTATTTATTCATCTCTAAACCTAATAAAAATTCTGTTAATAATGTGGGCGTACCTAATCTTGCGAATACCGCGCCAAAAAAGTTTGATGCAGCAACCAAAACCATAATTAAAGCAGTTATTTCTAAAGTTTTAACAAGTGCATCTTGAAGTTTAGATAAAGTCAATTTTTTATAAGCTAAGGAAAGTAACAATGCACCCATGGCGCCACAACCAGCTGCTTCTGTTGGTGTTGCAAATCCAAATAAAATACTACCTAGTGCAGCAAAAACTAGAGCTGCAGGAGGAACAAGGCCTAAAAAGAATTCAATCCAAACATCTTTCATACTTGCCGATCTCATTTCTTCTGGAATTACAGGGCCTAGTTTTGGATTTATCATACATCTAATTGTTGTGTAACCTGCATATAAACCCGCAAGAAGAATTCCTGGAATAATTGCTGCAGCAAATAAATCAATTACAGGTATTTCCATAATAGGACCCATTACAACAAGCATAATACTTGGTGGTATTAAAATTCCTAAAGTTCCTCCGGCAGTAATTGTTCCTGCTGCAAGCCTTACATCATAACCAGATCTATTCATTGATTTTGCAGCCATAATTCCAAGAATAGTAACTGATGCACCAACAATCCCTGTTGCAGCAGCAAAAATTACTGAAACGAATAAAACTGCATAATATAAAGACCCTTTTACTTTAGCTAACATCATTTGAAATGAAGAAAATAATCTTTCCATTAACCCAGCTTGCTCCATCATAATACCCATAAAGACAAAGAGAGGAACGGCGGCGAGCGTTTGTTCTGTCATAACCATCGAGAATTGAAGTGTCATTAAATAGAAAACTAATTTTCCAAATCCTAAATATCCAAAAACAAATCCTAGAAATATAAGTGTAAATGAAATAGGAAAGCCAACAAATATTGCAAAGAGCATTACTCCAACTAAAATGAAACCTAAAATAGCTGGATCAATTAATTCTGCTATCATTTATCATCTCCTGGCCATTTTCCTCTTGTTGCTGCCCAATAACTTTTAAATAGTTCTGAAATCCCTTGAATTAACAAAAAAACTATTCCTATTAACAAACAGGTTTTAATTGGCCACATATATGGCATCCAAGTTGTATCCATTCCTCGCTCACCTCTTTGAATAGACTCACCAACGTAACCAATTGTCATGTAAAGAAAAACGATTAAACCTGGAAAATAAAATAAAATATATAACCAAAAATCAATTGTACCTTGGTTTTTAGTTTTAAAATTTCTGTATAAAAAATCAGCTCTGATATGAACACCTTTTGAAAGTGCATATCCAGCACCTAACATAAATAGAGCTCCATATAAAAATCTGCTTATATCGTAAGCCCATATTGTTGGGGCATGGAATAATTTCCTGGCAAGAACTTCGTATGTCATCGCAAAAATTAATGGCATCAATATCCAACAGACAACGTTACCAACCCATTTACTAAATTTATCAATATTTACAATTGAACTTGCCATCCATGATGGCATATCACTTGGCATTTTTCCTGAACCACCTCGCCTTTCGGCAATCATTTCATCGGAGATATCTAATTTACCTGGTTCGTTTGCCATAAAATTTTGTTAAAAAAAAATTAGAGCGAACAATTAAGTCCGCTCTAAAATTAAATATTATTTAAAAGATTACTTTAATGTTGCTGCGTGAGCCATTCCTAGCTTCGCATTAGACATTTGAGCACCACTCCAAAATGGAACAGCTATATCGGCAAAATTTTTCATAGAAGTATAAACTTCGTTGAAAAATGCATTATCTGCAGCATTCTTATTTAAAGAAGCTTTTGCAGCAGCCATATATTCTGTGAAATAATCAGAAGGTGTATCTTCTAAAATTACTCCATGCTTAGTAGTTAACTCTCTTAAAGCTTTTCCGTTTTCATAGATTCTGTAACTTAAAGATTTAGCTAATGAAGCATTAGCAGCAACCTCTAGTGACTTCTTCTCATGAGCAGTCATAGCATTGTATGTTTTTCCAGTAATGTAAAAGTCAGCATTTACGACTACTTGGTGTAAACCTTGTAGGTAGTAGTGCTTTAATACTTTTTGGAAACCAAACGTTAAGTCTGGCTTAGGGCAACACCATTCAGCAGCATCAATTGTTCCTGCTTCAAGAGCTGGCAGAATATCTCCACCACCCATTGCTACGGACGCAATTCCGATGTCTTTGTATGTTTGTCCTGGAATTCCTGGAGGAGTTCTGAATTTATATTTTCTAAAGTCAGCCATATCTTTAATTGGTTTTGGAAACCAACCTAAAGCTTCAGGACCAACTGGTTGAATCATAAATCCTTTAATATCTCTTCCCATTTCTTTCCATAGTCTGTCATATAGCTCTTTTCCACCGCCATATTGAAACCATGATAAAAATGCAATGTTGTCAATACCAACACCACCACCAGCTACTGGTGAACCAAATAACATAGCAGCAGGGTGATCACCTGACCAATAGTGCGTCCAAGCAAATCCACAATCGATAAGTCCTTTATCAACTGCATCTAAAGTTTCTTTTACACCTACAACAGCTCCTGCTGGCATAATTTCAAACTTAAGAGATCCACTTGTCAAAGTTGTTACAGTGTCAGTGAAGTCTTTTAACATTTTAACTTCATCAGCCTTAGTATTAAGAACTGTCTGACATTTTAATGTTTTTGCAGCATTAGCATTTGAAATAAATCCAAACACCATTGCAACTGCAAATAACGTTGAAATGATTTTTTTCATTTGTTTCCCTCTCTTTATTTTTAAAAATGAAACCTTGTCAAAAAATGCATCTCAAAACAAGTGTTAATATTATGTTATTTTGTTTTTTTTCATTATAATTGTTATTAAATAAAAAAATTTTAATTTATAAAGATTCTAAACTTAATGGATAATTTTGATTATATAATTTTAGGTGCTGGATCAGCAGGATGTGTACTTGCAAATAGATTGTCAGAAAATCTCAATCGTAAAGTGTTGCTTCTCGAAGCTGGTGGCAAGGATAACAATCCATGGATTCATATTCCAGTTGGATATTTTAAAACTATGCATAATCCCGATACTGATTGGTGTTATCGAACTGAACCTGATGAAAGTATGAATAATATTTCAATAAGATATCCAAGAGGAAAAACTTTAGGGGGAAGCTCGTCAATAAATGGGTTGTTATATATTAGAGGACAACACCGAGACTATGATCTTTGGAGGCAATCTGGAAATACTGGTTGGGGTTGGGATGATGTTTTACCATATTTTATAAAAGCTGAAAATCAAGAGAGAGGAAAAAGTGAATTTCATGGTGTTGATGGACCTTTATCAGTTTCAGATCAAAGAATACACCTTCCACTTTTAGATGAATTTCAAAATGCAGCAGAAGAATTTGGTATTCCAAAAACAAAAGATTTTAATACAGGTGACAATCATGGATGTGGTTATTTTCAAGTAACACAAAAAGATGGTTTTAGATGTAGTACTGCAGTTGGATATTTAAACCCTGTAAAACATAGAAAAAATTTAAAGATAATTACTAATGCACATATTAAAAAAATTAATTTTGAAAATAAAATAGCTAAAGAAGTAGAGTTTTGGATGGATAATGAAGTAAAAAAAGTTGAAGCTAATAAAGAAATAATTCTATCTTCTGGTGCAATAGGTTCACCTCAAATTTTACAAGTATCTGGTATTGGAAATCATGAAAAATTAAAAAATCTAGGTATTGAAACTATACAAAATTTAAATGGTGTTGGAGAAAATTTACATGATCATTTGATGTTAAGACCGATTTATAAAATTAATGGTCTTAAATCACTTAACAAAAAAATAAATAGTTTATTAGGAAATTTAATGATTGGATTAGAGTATATATTTAAAAGATCTGGTCCAATGACTATGGGAGCAAGTCAACTTTGTATGTTTGCAAAAAGTGATCCTTCGTTAGAACTACCAGATTTACAATGGCATGTTCAACCAATGAGCATGGATACATTGGGAGCTACTAAAAATCATGATTTTCATGCATTTACTCCAACTGTTTCAAATATAAGACCTACTAGTAGAGGTCATGTTAGTATCGTTGATAAAGACACAAGAACTTACGCAAAAATTAAACAAAATTATTTATCAACTAATCATGACAGAATGGTAGCTGCTCGAGGTTTAAAATTAACTAGGAAAATAATATTAGAATCTGAAACTTTTAAAAAATATACACCTGAAGAGTATAGACCAGGGATAAGTATTAATGATGATGAAGAACTAGTTAAAGAAGCTTCTAATTATGCACAAACTATTTTTCATCCTGTCGGAACTTGTAAAATGGGCCAAGATGATATGGCTGTTGTTGATGAAAAGTTAAAAGTTAAAGGAATAAAAAATCTTAGGGTGATCGATGCATCAATAATGCCTAATATAACCTCTGGTAATACTAATGCACCAACAATAATGATTGCAGAAAAAGGTGCAGATATGATACTAGAGCAATAAATGTTTGCAGAACTAATTTCTCCAGAACAGTTAGCTATTTTAGGTCAAATCATATTTATTGACCTAGTGCTTGCGGGCGACAATGCAATTATAATTGGAATGGTTGCATCAAAGTTTCCAATTGAACAAAGAAAAAAAATTATTTTTTGGGGCATAGGTGGAGCAGTAATATTAAGGATAATTTTAACTTTACTGACCGCTTATCTATTACAAATTACAGGTCTTCGATTAATTGGTGGACTATTACTTCTTTATATAGTTTACAAACTTTATGTTGACGTCATTAAAGGCTCAGAGCAAGAGGATGATATAAAAGTTGATAATTCAAACTTTTTAAAAGCTATTTGGACTATTCTACTTGCAGATTTTACTATGAGCCTTGATAATGTATTAGGTGTAGCTGGTGCAGCTGGAGATCATTATACACTATTAATTTTTGGTTTGGTTTTATCAATCGTTTTAATGGCAACTGCAGCAAGTTTAATATCAAAATGGATCAAAGAGTATAAGTGGATTGCTTGGGCTGGTTTAATTGCAATTTTAATAGTAGCTGTTGAGTTGATTTACACAGATATTAAAATATTATTCTTATAATGTATTTACAAAAAATTAATTTAAAAAATAAATATGCTCTTGTTACAGGAGCAGGTAAAGGATTGGGTAGAGCTTGTGCAATAGCATTAGCTGAAGCTGGAGCAACAGTAATTGCTCTAAGTCGAACATCGTCAGATTTAGATAAATTAGAAAAAGAAATAAAAAAAATAAAAAGTAAAATTATTAAAATTCATTGCGATGTAATGAATTATGAAGATTTAAGAAAAAAAATAGAAAAAATAAAAATCATAGACGTACTGGTAAATAATGCTGGAACCAATATTCCTGAACCATTTGAAAAAATAAAACAAAAAAATATGAACTATTTGGTAGATTTAAATCTTAAAGCTGCATTTAACGTTGCTCAATTAGTAGTAAAAAAAATGCTTAAAAACAAGAAAAGGCCTGGATCAATAATCAATATATCATCTCAATTAGGTCATGTTGGTATGAGTGGTCGAAATGTTTATAATATGACAAAATTTGGTATCGAAGGATTGACTAAAGGAATGGGTGTAGAATTAGCAAAGAAAAATATTAGAGTAAATACAGTTGCACCAACATTTGTGGCAACACCAATGGTAAAAAACTTTTTTAAAAATAAGAAATTCAAGAAATTAGCTTTAGGAAATATTCCAATGTCAAAATTAGCATCTGAAAGTGATGTAGCAACATCAGTTTGTTTCTTAGCATCTTCAGCTTCGTCAATGATTACGGGTACATCAATAATAATAGATGGTGGATGGACTGCTCAATAATTTATAGATTTATTTTTGTATTTTTAATTTTTGTTCCATCACAACTTCAAGCAATTGAATTTCAAGGAAAATTTTTACAAGGTCATTTCATTTTAGGCTTAACAAATCCTAATGCTAAAATTCTAGTAGGTAAAAAGGAGGTTAAAGTATCAAAAGATGGTTTTTTTGTTTTTGGTATTGATAGAGATAGAAAATTTGATTTAAAGTTTACTAAAATAATAGATGGTAAAAAAACTATAATTACAAAAAAAGTATTAAAAAGAAAATATAATATTCAAAGAATTGATGGACTAGAGGAAAGTAAAGTTACTCCACCTGAGTCAGTTTATAAAAGAATTAAAAAAGAAAATAATGCAATTGGTGAGGCAAGAGCAATAAATTCTGATTTAAATTTCTTTAAAGATAAATTTATTATGCCAGTTGAAGGAATTATTAGTGGCGTTTATGGTAGTCAAAGAATTTTAAACGGTAAACCAAAGTGGCCTCATTACGGTATTGATATAGCGGCTAAGCAAGGAACTATGATTAAATCTTCTGGAGCTGGAGTTATCACTATGGCAGAAGACGATTTATATTATACAGGTGGCACTATCATCATGGATCATGGTCATGGAATATCAACAATATATTCTCACCTAGAAAATATTTTAGTTTCAGTTGGAGACAAAATTAATCAAGGAGATATTATAGGTACAGTTGGTTCAACAGGAAGATCAACGGGACCACATCTTGATTTTAGAATTAATTGGTTTCAAACAAGACTTGATCCAATGTCTGTATTGAAATAAAAAAGTTTAATGAATAAAAATTTTAAAAATAAGATTTCAGATAGACTTGTTAACGCATTTTTAAAAAATAAAATAATTTCTCCATTACCTCAAAAGATCACCAAAAAACTTACTGTTGCTGATGAGTTTAGAAAATTATGTGAAAGTAAAATTAAAGAACCTGTTATTGGATTTAAGGCTGGTGGAACAGGAATTCCTGTAATGAAAAAATTGAAAGAAAAAGAGCCATTTTATGCATCTATCTATAAAAGAAATTTTTTAAAAAGTGGTCAAAAAGTAAAAATAAATAAATCTACTTTAGGAATTGAACTAGAAGTTTGTTATTTAATTAAAAAGCAATTTTTTTCATCAAAAGGTAAAATAACTATGAAAAATATATCAAAATATATTTCTCATATGGCACCATGTATTGAAGTTGTGGGTTATAGACAAAAGAAAAAAGGTGTTACATCCTTTGGTGATTTGGCTAGTGATTTTGGTGCAAATGTAAAATTTTTAATTGGTCAAAAGAAAAAATATAAAAAAATTAATATAGGTAATTTAAAAACAATTATTTCAAACAAAAAAATAAACCAGACTGTTTCGGGTAACACAGGAGCTGTTTACATAAGTCCTCTTAACTCACTAAGATTTGTTCTTAACAAACTAAAGAAAGATAAAGTTGATTTAAATAAAGACTTTTATGTCTTTACTGGCTCAACTGTTGGAGTTGTACCAATTCTTGGTAAGGGGCTGTACTCTGGAAAAATTGATAAATTAGGTTCAGCAAAAGCCATAATCCATTAATGGGATTACATTTTTCAACAGAAGAATTTTCGAAAAGAAAACAAGAAGTTTTAAAAAATATGAAAGAGCAAAATTTAGATGCTCTTTTAATGTTTAGACAAGAGTCTATGTATTGGCTTACTGGATATGACACTTTTGGATATGTTTTTTTTCAAACTCTTATTTTAGATCAAAAAGGAAATATTATTCTTTTAACTCGCGCACCTGACTTAAGACAGGCACAAAATACATCTAATATTAAAGATATCAGAATTTGGGTTGATCAAGATGGAATAAATCCAACTGATGATCTTAAACAAATATTAAATGAACTTAATTTAAAAGATAAAAATATTGGAATTGAGTACGAAGCATACGGGATGACTGGACGTAATGCTTTAAGATTAAATAAATCTTTAGAAAATTATTGTAATGTTGAAGATCAATCTGAATTAATAACTAAATTAAGAGTAATTAAATCAGATGAAGAATTGGTTTATGTAAAAAAAGCTGCCGAACTTGCTGATAGGGCGCTTGATGAAGCTTGGAAACATACTAAAGCAGGTGCTAGTGAAGCAAAAATTTTAGCAGAAATGCAAAGAGCAGTTTTTGAAGGTGGCGGAGATTATCCTGCTAACGAATATATAATTGGCTCTGGAGATAATGCTTTACTCTGTAGATATCAAGCAGAGAAAAGAAACTTATCTGAAACTGATCAATTAAGTTTAGAATGGGCTGGAACTTTTAAACATTACCATTCAGCAATGTTTAGAACTATCCCTGTTGGAAAAGCAGACTCAAAACATATTAAAATGCATGAAGCTTGTGTTGATGCGTTAAATAATTGTGTAAAAACTTTAATTCCAGGCAAAACCGCAGGAGATGTATTTGATGCTCATGCTAAAACTTTTGATGATTTAGGGTTTAATAAAGCAAGAATGAACGCTTGTGGTTATTCTTTAGGTTCAACTTTCTCACCAAATTGGATGGACTGGCCAATGCTATACACTGGTAATCCTTATAAGATTGTACCAGGTAATGTCTTCTTCATGCACATGATATTGATGGACTCAGATAATAATTTAGCTATGAATTTGGGTGAGACATACTTAGTAACAAAGAACGGAAATGAAAGATTAGGCAAGCAAAAGTTGGATTTGGTTATCCTTTAATCTATATAATTTACTCTAAACATTGCTTCATTTCTTCTCATCAGTGGAAGAGTAAAAGGACTGTTATAAGTCGCTTTAATTGGTGGGCCCTTTATAACAATACCATCCTTGTATAATTCACTTTCTAAAATATCTCTATGTTTAATGAAATTATTCTCTGACGCCCTACCAGAATATCTTATCACAGCATAATACCCTCCTTCTATATTGATTATCTCAACATCAGAGGAGGTAGGATCTGGTGTATTATTTTTATTAAATTTAGATGGTAAATAAAACTGCATAGTCATATTTCCAGATTTTTCCATCACTGTAACTGGTACTGTCATCTTTATTTTCTGATTTTTTTTATTATTACCAGAAATAAAATTAAAAAGTTTTCTAAAGCCATTATTTCCATTTATACTTTTAACTTGAATAGCTAAACGATCAGAGTATTTCCTAATCTCATAAACATCACTTGATTTTACAACATCGTATTTTGCTTCTTCATTAGCCATGACATGAGGATATGTAAAAAGAAAGATACTGTAAAATATAATTTTTAAAATATTATTCACAATTTAAGATTCTAAATCAATTATAATGGAGATTGCTCTTATTTAAAAATATATTATTATATAAAAAATTTATGCCTTCATTTGATGTTATAAGTAAGATTAATTATCCAGAATTTGATAATGCTCTTGCAAATTGTTTAAGAGAAATTTCAAACCGATACGATTTTAAAGGACTAAATATTTCAATTGAAAGAAAAGATAAAGCAATCACAACATTAGCTCCAGATGAAATAAAATTAAAACAAGTAAATGATCTATTACAAGTTCACCTTATAAGAAGAAAAGTAGATCCAAGAGTAATAGTAGTTAAAAATGCAGAAAGTGCTGCAGGAACAACAATTAGACAAATCAGTGAATTAAAAGAAGGTATTAGCCAAGAAAATGCTAAAAAAATTATTGCTGATATAAAAAAACTAAAACTTAAAATACAAATTAAAATCCAGGGAGAAGAATTAAGGGCTGAAGGAAAAAAAAGGGACGATCTTCAAGAAGCTATATCTAAAATACAAGCAATCGATATAGGTCTACCAATTGAGTTTGTAAACTTTAGAGATTAATTTAATTAATTTATTTTTTTTAAAATCGAGGCATGATAATTAATATGATCCTCTATAAAAGAATTAATGAAATAATAACCATGATCATAACCCTGATGTTTGGATACAATTAACTTTTGGCCAGTTTCATCACATGATTTAATAAAATCATCTATGTAAAGATCTTTTAAAAAATCATCATTTAAACCAACATCTATTTTGATACTTTCAAATTTTTTATCAGAGTTTTTTATTAAAGTTATTGGGTCGTATAAATCTAAGTGATCTGAATTGTTGTCCAAATAGCTGGAAAACATGTTTTTTGAAAATGTACTCTTATGAAGTGAGCATATAGGTGAAAAAGCTGAAACTGATTTATACAAATCATTTTTAAGTGCGAATTGAATAGCACCACCGCCACCCATTGAGTGACCAAAAATTCCTATCTTTGATTTACTAAATTGAAAATTATCTGAGATTAAATCTGGTAATTCTTTTGTGATATAATCATACATTCTATAATTTTTAGACCAAGGTTCTTTTGTTGCATTAAGATAAAAACCAGCCCCATATCCAAGTTTAAAGTCTTCATTATCTGGCACACCTTCTCCTCTAGGGCTGGTATCAGGAACAACAACAGCAATTTGATTTTTTGAAGCAAATTGTTGAAAACCAGATTTTTGAATAAAATTTTGCTCAGTACAAGTTATGCCGCTTAGGAAATATAATAACGGACAATCTATACTATTATCAGGTAAATAAACTGCAAATTGCATTGTACAATTTGTTGTATCAGAAAAATGTTTGTAAACTTCTTGTGATCCATTGTAGGATCGATGTTTTTCGACTAATTCCATTTTAGAAATTAATCACACTTCTTATTGATTTACCTTCGTGCATTAAATCAAATGCCTTGTTGATATCTTCAATTGCAAACTCATGAGTAATTAAATCATCTATATTAATTTTTTTATCCATATACCAATCAACAATTTTAGGAACATCAGTTCTTCCTTTTGCTCCACCAAAAGCAGTTCCTTTCCAAACTCTTCCTGTAACTAATTGAAATGGTCTAGTTGCAATTTCTTGACCAGATCCAGCTACACCAATTATAATTGATTCACCCCATCCTTTATGACAGCATTCTAATGCTTGACGCATTACATTTACGTTACCAATACATTCAAAGCTATAATCTGCACCACCATTAGTTAATTCAATTATTTTTTCTTGTAATTTATTATCTGGATAATCTTTTGGGTTAACAAAATGTGTCATTCCAAATTTTTCTGCAATTTGCTTACGTTCTGGATTTAAGTCTATACCAACAATAACACTTGCTTTAGCTAATTTACATCCTTGAATAACATTAAGCCCAATTCCACCTAGACCAAAAACTACTGTTGTTGCGCCCTCTTCAACTTTAGCAGTATTAATCACAGCACCTATGCCAGTGGTTACACCGCAACCAATATAACAAGCTTTACTTGCGGGTGCATCTTCTCTTATTTTAGCTAAGGCAATTTCTGGAACAACTGTATAATTTGCAAATGTTGAGGTGCCCATATAGTGGTATAAAGTTTTTCCTTTATAAGAAAATCTTGAAGTTCCATCCGGCATCAGTCCTTTACCTTGGGTTTCACGGATAGCTTGGCATAAATTTGTTTTACCTGATAAACAAAACTTACATTTACGACATTCAGGAGTGTATAAAGGTATAACATGATCATCTTTCTTTAACGAAGTGACTCCCTCACCTACTTCAACAACAATCCCTGCCCCCTCATGACCTAGTATTGATGGAAAAATACCTTCCGGATCATCTCCAGATAAAGTATATGCATCGGTGTGGCACACACCTGTAGATTTTATTTCAACAAGAACTTCTCCTTTTTTTGGTCCTTCAAGATCTACGTAATCTATTACTAACGGTTTAGCTTTTTCAAAGGCAATTGCTGCTTTTACTTTCATCTTAAAATCCTATTTTTATTAAAATCTTTTAACACAAAAAATCAAAGTATAATAGGACACCTATTAAATTTCCGATCTTGCTCTAAGTCGTTCGTAAATTAGTCTTGTTTTAATACCTAGATTTAAAAAGGGTTGTGGTGGAAGCCATGTAGGTTTATTTCTTGCTTCAATGGTTTCTATTTCTTTAGTGTTTTCATTGCTTGCTTTAATTGCAATTTGTTCTCCAAACAAAGTACCAACACCTATACCAGATCCATTATAACAACCTGCAGCAAAAATATTTTTATCAATTTTTTCAAATATTTGAGAGCTATTTCTTGTTCTGGAAACAATTCCTGACCATGAAGATTGGATTATATTGTCTGGTAATTGTGGAAATCTTTTTTTAATTCCTATTTTTTGATTAATAGATCTTGTATCTAAATCTTTCTTAGACATTTTTGCAGGATCATGTACTTCTGCAGTATTTCTAATCAAAATTCGTCTATCTTTAGTCATTCTTATTGTGGCGCCCATTGGTCTTACGGGTAATACCCCCCATTCTTTTGGCTCACCAATTGACTTAAATTCTTCATCGGTTAATGATCTCGTCATACTGGCGGTTAAAGTAATTGGAAAATTATAATTTGATTTAATACCTAAAGATTTCAAAAAACCATTTGTCGCAAAAATAATTTTATTGGTATTAATTTTTGCATTTTTAAAATTACAAGAAATTTTATCTTTAACTTTGCTCCAATCTAATAAACATGAATTTTCATACAAAAAAATATTATTTGGCAATACATCAATCATAGCCCTTACTAACTTTCCTGGATGTAATAAAATTCCACCTTTTGTATGAAGCGCAATATTATAAAAACTAGTACCAAGTCTTTTTGATAAATCATTGCTTGATAATATATTGTGTTCAAAACCTAGTTTTGAAAGAGTATCTGAAAAATTTGTTAAAATTGTTTGATCAGATTTCTTTGAGGATGCAAAATATTTTCCACATTCGTTCCAATCACAATCGACTTGATATTCATTGATAAAATTTTTTACAAATTTTATGCCCAATTCATAAATATCAGCTTTTTTTTTATAATTATTTAATTCTTTATTAGAAGTGAACCCGTCATTAAGAGTGGTATCTACTAAATAGCCTGAATTTCTACTGCTAGCTCCCTCTCCAGCTAATTGTGCATCTACAAGTATAATTTTTTGATTGGGATATAATTGCCCTAATTTTCTTGCTGCTGATAAGCCTGTATAGCCAGCACCTATAATTAACCATTCACAATCTTCATTTGATTGAAGTGATTTAATATTAGTTCGAGGAATTAAATCATTAACCCAACTACAACCATTATCGTTAGTCACTTCCATGAAGTGACTTTACGATAATTGTTTAATTTTTTAAAGAATTTAAGAATTTAAAGAAGGTTGCTTTTTCATATCTGCTTTGTTGATACCAGCAACTTTGACTGGTTTCTTCATTGCATCTCTTCTAAATGGCTCACCAAGTTCTTGGTTTAGAATTACTTCAATAAATGTTGTAATTCCTTTCTTTTGATCTTCACAAGATTGCTTGATTGCATTTGTTGTTTCTTCCATTGTTCTAACTGTTAAACCTTTTAAACCGCAAGCATCTGCAACTTTAGCGTAACTTAGTTTTGGATCTAATTCAGTTCCAACAAAATTATCATCAAACCATAGAGTGGTATTTCTTTTTTCAGCACCCCATTGATAATTTCTAAAGATAACCATTGCTATAGCTGGCCATTCTTCTCTAGCACAAGAACTCATTTCATTCATGCTGATACCAAATGCACCATCACCTGCAAAACCTATTACTGGAGTATCAGGACAACCAATCTTAGCTCCTAAAATTGATGGGAAACCATATCCACACGGACCAAATAATCCTGGCGCTAAATATTTTCTACCTTTCTCAAAAGTAGGATAAGCATTTCCAATTGCACAATTATTTCCGATATCACTTGAAATAATTACATCATCCGGCATTCCAGCTTGAATTGCTCTCCAAGCTTGCCTAGGTGACATTCTATCTGAATCTCTTTCTCTAGCTTCTTTATTCCAAACTGTACCTTCATCGTCATCTTCATGATCTAGACTTGATAATTTTTGTAACCAAGCCGATTTAGTTTGATGAATTATGTCTTTTCTTTTTTGTCTATCTGTATCACCTGCTGTTGGTGAAAGTTGAGCAAGTAATTGTTGTGCAACTAATTTTGCATCACCACAAATTCCAACAGTAACTTTTTTTGTTAGACCAATTCTATCCGAATTCATATCAACCTGAATGATGCTTGCATCTTTAGGCCAATAATCCATTCCATAACCTGGTAAAGTTGAAAAAGGATTTAGTCTTGTACCTAATGCTAAAACAACATCAGCTTTTTGAATTAATTCCATTCCAGCTTTTGAACCATTGTATCCTAATGGACCAGCTGCAAGTGGATGACTTCCTGGAAAACTATCATTATGTTGATAACCAGAACAAACTGGTGCATCTAATTTTTCAGCAAGTTTTTTACAATCTTCAATAGCGCCACCAATTACAACCCCTGCACCAGATAAAATTACTGGGAATTTTGCATTTGATAATAAATCAGCTGCTTTTTTAATTGCATCAACTCCACCTGCTTGTCTTTCAAGTCTTACAATTGGTGGAAGATCAATATCAATAACTTGTGTCCAATAATCTCTTGGAACATTAATTTGTGCTGGAGCAGATCCTCTAATAGCTTTTTCAATTACTCTATTTAAAACTTCAGCCATTCTAGATGGATCTCTCACCTCTTCTTGATAACAAACCATGTCTTTAAATAAATTCATTTGTTCAACTTCTTGAAAACCACCTTGACCCATAGTTTTATTTGCAGCTTGAGGTGTAACTAATAAAAGAGGAGTGTGATTCCAATATGCAGTTTTTATTGGAGTTACTAAACCAGTAATTCCAGGACCGTTTTGTGCAATCACCATTGACATTTTACCAGTAGCTCTTGTGTATCCATCAGCAATCAATCCACCATTAGTTTCATGTGCAACATCCCAAAATGTAATTCCTGCATCTGGAAAAATATCTGAAATCGGCATAAAGGCAGAACCAATAATTCCAAAAGCATGTTCAATGCCGTGCATTTGTAAAACTTTTACAAAAGCTTCTTCTGTTGTCATTTTTGTCATAAAACTAGAACCTCTCTAAAGTGTAATTTAAAATTTTATAAAATTCGTTTGTTAATTTTTTGGATTAATATATAAGATTTTAGAAATTTCAAACAAACAATTGACACTATATAAATATGGCAACAGATATAATAATTCATGATAAAAAAGACAACGTAGGAGTAGTTGTTATTGAAAAAATTATACCTAAACAGGACTGTGCATGCTGGATAATGGAAGATGACAGCTCCACAAACATTCAATCTTTAGATGAAATTCCTTTAGGACATAAAATTGCAATGACTGATCTAAATGAAGGTGACACAATTCTTAAATATGGTCATGACATAGGAAAAGTAGTTAAATCAATTAAAAAAGGTGAGCACGTTCACGTTCACAACGTTAAAACAAAGAAGTGGTAATAATATGGAAATTCCAAAGAGTTTTTTAGGTTATAAAAGGGAAAATGGTAGAGCTGGTACTAGAAATCACGTAATCATTCTACCTGTTGATGATATTTCAAATGCATGTGCTGAAGCAGTAGCAAACAATATTAAAGGAACAATTGCACTTCCACATTCATATGGAAGACTTCAGTTTGGTGCAGACTTAGAGCTTCATTTTAGAACTATGATTGGGACTGGCTGTAATCCAAATGTAGCAGCTGTAATCGTAATAGGTATTGAACCTAAATGGACTAAAAAAATTGTTGACGGTATTGCAAAAACTGGAAAACCAGTTGAAGGATTTCATATAGAGCGTACTGGCGACATAGGCACAACTATGAAAGCCTCAAAAAAAGCTCAAGAATTTGTAATGTGGGCATCAGAAAAACAAAGAGAGGAGTGTCCAATGAGTGATCTTTGGATATCAGTTAAATGTGGTGAGTCTGATACGACATCTGGATTAGCGGCAAACCCTACAGTAGGTAATCTGATGGATAAATTGGAACCTATGGGTGTTCATTTATGTTTTGGTGAAACTTCTGAGCTAACTGGTGCTGAACAAGTTTGTGCTACAAGAGGTGCAACTAAAGAAGCATCAGACAAATTTATGAAAACTTGGAATGATTACAATGATTTTATTCTAAAAGAGGCAACTGATGACCTTTCAGAAAGTCAACCTACTGCAGGTAATATTGCAGGTGGATTAACTACTATTGAAGAAAAAGCATTTGGAAATTTTCAAAAAATTGGAAATTGTAAATTTATAGATGTTTTAGAACCTGCTGAAGAGCCAACTAAAGGTAAAGGTTTATATTTTATGGATACTTCATCTGCAGCAGCAGAGTGTGTAACACTTCAAGCAGCAGCTGGTTTTAATATACATTTGTTTCCAACAGGACAAGGTAATATTGTCGGCAATCCAATTGAACCTGTTGTAAAATTAACTGCAAATCCATTAACTGTAAAAGGTATGGGTGAGCATATTGACTGTGATGTTTCAAAAATATTAACTCGTGAAATGAATATGTCTCAAGCAGGAGATGAATTAATTAAAACAACTTTAAGGGTAGCTAACGGAAGATTAACTTGTGCAGAGGCTTTAGGTCACAAAGAATTTGTGATGACTAAACTCTATAGAAGTGCTTAGTTTATCTTGTTTAAGAATTTAAAACTAGCAATTTATTTTATTCCTATATAAAATTTCAACAACGCAAGGACAGATTTTACTGCCTCACTTATATTTTAGTCTTTATTTATTTGTAAGACTGACTTTTCTAAAGGTAAAATTTTTAACATAAAAAATTGCTTTAAAAAGAAATTCTAAAAAAATTGTGAAATTTATTAATTTTACAAAAATTAAGAGAAGGATTTAGTTTTTAGATATAATTTTACTGCCCTCATTAACAAATTTAAACCTAACTATAGGTAATTTATTTAGATTTTTAATCAAATTTGCTTGAAATTTTTTCTTACAGTACACTAAAATAAAACCTCCACCACCTGATCCAATTATTTTACCTCCACTAGCTCCACTTTTCAAAACTATATCATAAATTTCATTTATACGATTGTTGGTAACTTTTTTGGAAAGAGATTTTTTTAAGTGCCAATACTCATCTAGCATTTCACCTACTTCATCAATTGGACTATTATTATTTAAAATTTTTTTAAAAAATAAAGTCATTTCCTTAATTTGATCTAATATCTTTAAATTTTTATTTAAATTAAGAATTTTATCTTTTTCAACATTATTTGAAAATCTACGAATTCCTGTATAAATTAAAAAAAAATTATTATTTAATTTTGATAAATTATTATTAGAAATTTTTAATCTATTAACTTTAAAATCACCATTTTTTTTAAAATTTATAAAATTAAAACCTCCATAAGAAGCAAATATCTGATCTTGAGAACCACAGTTTTCTTTAAGCATTTTTTGTTCAATATAAGTTGCCTCTAAAGCTAATTTTTTTTTTGAAATCTTTTTTTTGTATAAACAGTTAATAGAATTGATTAAACCAACGCAAAATGAAGAGCTTGTGCCAAGTCCAGAATTTTTTTGCAAATCTCCTTGATAATGAATTTCCAAACCTTTTTGAATTTGTAATTTTTTAAGTATTGCTCTTACAGGAGGATTGTAAATTTCATTTATACTATTAACAGTTTCATTTTTTGACCAAACAATTTTATGCTTATAGTTAAAAACAGTTGGTAAATGCCTTGCTGTAACATAAGAATATTTATCAATTGCACCACCTATTACACATCCTCCGTTGTTTAAATAATATTTAGGAAAATCAGTACCTCCACCAAATAAAGAAATTCTAAAAGGTGTCTTGCAAATTATCATTAAAAAGAATTATCTAAATATGAACAAATTGAATGTAATAACATTTTATGTGCTTCTTGTATTGATCCAGTATTTTTTGAATTAACTAATATATATTTATTTGAATATTTTATTAATTCTCCTCCACCTTTACCTAAAAAAGAAATCAAATGAATCTTATTTTTTTTACAATATTTAGCTAATTTAATAAGATTTATAGATTGTTTGTTTTTAATATTTCCACCGCTTGTAGTTAATAAAAACAAAACATCACCATTCTGTGCATAAGCAGAAAATTCTCTTGTTATATAATCATTAAAATTGAAATCGTTTGACCAAGCAGTAACTGAAGCCATATTGGAACCTAGCAAAATAAAAGGGAGAGGTTTTCTTTTTATATTCTTATAAGTTGCAGTTAACTCTCCAACAAAGTGAGAGCTATCAGAAAATGATCCACCATTGCCATAAACAAAAATTTTGCGATTCTTCTTTATCTTATTAATTAAAAATTTTGAAATATTTTCAACTTTATTTAAATCTTTATAGATTTCATTAAATACTCTTAAACTTTCATTGTAATGGTCTATTATTTTTTTACTCATAAAATTATTTTTTGAACCTGATTATACAGAGAAATATTTTGTTTATAATAAAATCTTATACCTGCTTTTAATGATGCTTTTTCATCAGTATTTTTATCTCCTATAAAATAACTTTTGCTCAAATCAATATTCCATTTATCTATAGCTTTCAAAAACATGCCTATATTGGGTTTTCTATCATTTTTGTTTAATCTATATTTCTTTTTTTTTGAAAACTTATAATACGGAGCATAATAAATATCATCAATAGATGAAGACTTGTATCTATAAATATCTTGTTTCATTTTATCATGAATATTTTTTAATCTAATCTCAGACATTAAGCCTTTTCCAATTGAAGCTTGATTAGTAACAACAATTACAAGAAAATTATTTTTATTTAATAAATTAATTGCTCTCTTAATACCTGGTAAAAATTTGAATTGAGATAATTTTAATATATAACCATTATCGATATTAATAACTCCATCTCTATCTAAAAAAAAAGCTTTATTTTTAATAAAATTATCTTTTTTTTTTAGAAAATTAAGCTGTTTATAAGAGCCAATATCAATTAATTTTTCCTTAAAAAAATTTCCTTTTATTTTTTTTTTATTAATCAATTTTTTCAAAATATCATTTTCTAATGATGTTTTTTTGTTTTCTATAAATTTAAATATTTTTGGACTAAATAAATAGATTCCACCACTGGCTAAGCTAGATTTACCTTTGGTAAAAAAAATTTCTTTTTTTTGATTTAATCCAATTTGATTTAGCTTTTTATTATTAATTAATTTTTTTGATTCTGTTAGTGCTATTAGTCCTAAATAATTTTTTAAATCAAAAGAGATAAGTTGTTTGAAACTTATATCAAAAAATGTATCTCCATTCATTAAAATAAAATTTTTTTTTATTTTATTTGTTAAATTATAAAGTGCACCACCTGTATCTTTACTTTGACCTTCATCAATACACAAAACCTTTGAGTTGTGGATCTTTTTGTTATGATATTTCTTTATAAAAAAATTTTTTTTATATGAACAAAGTAAATATATTTTCTTAAAATTATATTTAATAACTTTAGAAATTATTTGTTCAAGAAAAGGTTTGTTTCCAATTTTAATTAATGGCTTTGGTACTTTTTTTGTGATTTTGTTAATCCTTTTTCCCCTACCGCCAACTAATATAACGATATCGTCAACTTTCATTTCAAAATTTTGATTAAATTTAACCGAATCTGATAATTAAATGTAATCAATTTAATCACCATCTTTATTTTCTTTAATATCCTTAATAATATATTCTGGCCTGTTTTTTGTCTGATCAAATATTCTTTTTAAATACAAGCTTATTATTCCTAATTTAATTAATATAATTCCTGAAAAGAAAGAAATTGCTATCAATACAGAGGGAATTCCTGTTACTGACATATTAAAAAGTTTAATTATAAATGAATAGAAAATTAAAATTAAAGAAATTAAAATTGTGATAATTCCAATAAATACTCCAAAGTATAAAGGTTTTGAGCTAAAAGAAGTTATTGCTCTTAAGAATTCTAAATATGGATTTTTTGAAAAAAAATTAAATTTTGATTTTCCTATAGCTCTAGGCTGTCTCACATAATCATAAAAACTTTGGTTAAACCCAACCCATACTGATAAACCTCTTATATAAGGGTCTTTTTCATTCATCTTCAGGATATGTTCAACAGCCTTTTTGGATATCAGTTTAAAATCACCAGACTCTATTGGAAGCTTAATATCAGAAAGATAATTAATTATTTTGTAAGCAAATTTGGTTAATCTTAACTTAGCAATTGGTTCACCAAGTCTTTCTACTCTTCTAGTATGTACAACTTCAAAACCACTTTCATATTTTTTAATTAAATCAGGAATAATCTCAGGCGGATCTTGCATATCTGTATCCATATATATTAAAGCATCACCTTTTGAATATCTAAAACCAGCAATAACACATGCAGAAATTCCAAAATTTCTAGACATATTAATCAATTTTATATTAAAAAACTTTTGTAATTTTAATATCTCAACTTCAGAATTATCATCAGATGCATCATTAACAAAAATAATTTCATAATTCCAATTTTCAACTTTTTTCATATTTGTAACTATGCTATGTACAATTAATGGAATATTTTTCTCCTCATTTCGAAAAGATAAAACAATTGATAATAATTTCATAATTTAAATAATATATTTATGTTTAAAATATTTTCTTTAATTAACATTAGACTATACGAGACGTATAATTGAATATCAAATCACATAATTCTTTTATAGATAATTTTAGTACATTTCAAATAGGTATTGGCATACTATTATTTTCACTTTTATATGGTTTTTTAATCAATCCAAGCCCTCAAGAAAATGTAACATTAGCTTACATTTTGTATCAAAAATTCGATATTGATTACTTTCATCATTGGTCTAGTGCTGTATCAGGAGACCCGACTTTGCAGATTTCATTACCTCATTCATTATTTAAACTTGGTATTAATAAAATAATAATTCATCAAATATGGCAGTCTCTAAATGTTTTTATATCAATGATTTCCCTATTTTATTTATCTAAATTAATTACTAAATCAAATTATTATTCAATTTTAATTATCCTAATTCTTTTAAATCATAAATTTATTAATACAAATTTATATGGAATATATTATCCATCTCATTTTTATTATCTAGGTCAAGTTGGTATGTATTTAACATTGCTATCATATGCTTTGTTTATAAACAAAAATACATCAAGTAGTTTTGTCATACTTGCAATAAATATTTTTTTTCATGCGGCATGGGGAATATTCAATATATTCTTATTAATTTTAACAAAAATTTTCTTTTTTAAAAAATATAAAATTAATTTAACTAAACTTTTTATAATTATAATCATATTTATTTCTCTTATATTTGTTTTTTCAATAGGTTCAAAAAAAGAAGGTATTTTTGATAACTTTTCAAAAAACATAAGTGAATTTACGATTAAATTTAACAATCAAGAAAATAATAAAAATACAAGAAACTATGAAAAAGATTTTGCATTAACTGATCAAGATAAGAAAATAAGAGAGGGTCATAGAATTCACCTAGATAATTATAAAGACTATAAAGAATTATCTTTTTTTATAATTAAGTTAGTTTTTTATGAAATTTTATTATTAATTTTATTTGTAACTTTTAGAAAAAAGAGTAGCAATTTTAAAAAATATTTAATTCCAATTCTTTTTAGCACTTTTTTAATTTATATATTTTTATTTTCCACTGATATAATCTTTAGTAAAGCTTTTTATTACAGTGAGTTTCTTGCAACCAAATTAGATAGAGTATCTGCTAACAGATTTTTAAATATAAATAATGTTTCATTTATAGTTTTGTCTTTATCATTTTTTTTTAAAGTTTGTTCAGAATTTAAAGATAATAGATTTATCTCATTATATTATAAATTATCATTGTCATTTCTTTCATTGGGATTGATAATTTTTAGTGAAAGAGATTTATCAAATTTAGGTTTCTATGGTTCTTATATTAAATATTACAGTATCATTATTTGGTTCATTTGTGTTTCATCAATAATTTTATATTTTTACTCTACACATAAAAATCTTATTAAAACTAGTTACATTGAGCATTTTTCTTTTAAAATGAACTTCAGTTTCTTTGAGTTTTTATTGATCTTATCTATTTTATTTTTTTTAATCTTCGATCTTCACAAAACAAACTACCAAAAAAATAGCTCAAATTTTGAATTATTAAGAAATATAAATACTAAAAAAGTAGTTTTATTTGGTGGTAATATTTATGGAAAATTAGATACACTTTATTACAGTGAAATCACATGGATAATACCTGACGCAACTGTAAAAGTAAAAAATTTAAATAATAAATCTGATATAGATATTTTTTGCATTAAAGAAGCCAAAAATATAGATTTTTTAAGACAAAATGATTTTCATGATTTTATAAACTATGTATGTTTTCCTGGTAAAGAAACACATGAGTGGGAGCAAATAAAATTAAATTATGATATTGAGTATATAATTGTCCCAAATAACTCTATTTTAAAATTAAAAAAAGTTGCAGAAAATAAACATTTTAATATCTATCAAATTTAAATAAGACTCAAATTTATTTATCTAGATTTATTAAAAAAGAAAAAAATTAATACAAGTTATCAGCTAATTATATATTTCTCATAGATTTATCAGGTATTAAAAAACTGTAAAGCTTCACTAATTCTTTAATACCATCATCTAAACTAAATATAGGTTTAAATCCTTTTTTTTCAATTTTTTCGTTTGATACTATGTAGTCTCTTTTATCAATATCTTTGCCTATCTCTGATTGAACAATTTCAAAATCACCTACAATTTTTTTTATCTTTTCACATAATTCTTTCTTTGAAAAATTAGCATTGCTCAAACCCAAATTAAAAGTTTCGCCTTTAACTTTTTGATGATTATCTATGGAAAACATAAAAGCATTACATACATCCCTAATATGAATATAATTCCTCTTGAAGTTAGCCTCAAATAAAACAATAAACTTGTCTTTTACTGCTCTATATACAAAGTCATTAACTAACAAATCTAATCTCATTCTTGGTGAGCATCCAAAAACAGTTGCAAGTCTAAATCTGGTAGAGTTTTCAAAATTTTCTGTAATATAATTCTCTGCATTAACTTTTGTTTTTCCATATAGAGAAATTGGGTTAAGCTTTGTTTCTTCTGTGCAAAATTTATTTTTTTCACCCACACCATATCCACTATTAGTTGTTGGGTATATAATATATTGATCTTTGGACATAATTTTAATCATCTCTATTATTGATGCTAAATTTATATCTTCTGCCTCCTTTTTTTTTAGATCACAAAGAGGAGCACCCACAAGAGATGCTAGCGGTATTATTATATCATTTTTAGATATGAGAGGTCTTATTTTTTCAATATCTCTGACATCTTGTTTAAAAACTTTAAAATTTTTTTTATAATAATACGAATTTAGAGAGTTTTGTGAAAAATTAAAGTTATCAACAACTGTAACATCAAAATTTGAATTTAAGAAATATTCACATAGCAAAGAGCCAATATAACCAGCTCCACCAGTTATTAATATTTTTTTCATATTTTTATTTTATCTAGTACATTTTTTAAATAAAGGATTTCTTTTTTTAAATCACGTGGGTGATTACCAACAAAAAAACCATAGTTATGTAAATAGTCTGCTTTATTTGTATTTTTATAAACACTATATTTAAAATATTTTTTTACTTTATGTTTTAAAAAACTACCACCAGTTATGAGTCTATACTCAATATTTGCTTTTTTTAATTTATTAAGAATCTTTAACTTTTTAGATTTAAATTTTTCAGAAAGTATAAATGTGAAAGCAAAAAAAGATGGATTACCAATTGATTTTTGTATTATAAATCTTTTATCTTTGGAAAAAAGTTTAAAGAAATAATTATGATTTTCTCTTCTTATTTTAAGAAATTTATTTAATTTTTTTAATTGTTCAATTCCTACTGCTGCATAAATATTGTTTGGTCTTACATTGTATCCTGGCAAAACAAAACTATAATCTTCATATGTAGTTTGAAATTTTTTAAGTTTAAATTCAGTACTGTTATCTCTTGTCCATCCATGAGATCTTAATGATAAAATAAGTTCATATATTTCTGAATTATTTGTTAATATTACACCACCTTCTATTGTTGATATATGATGAGAAAAAAAGGTGCTGAAGGTATTTACAATACCATATGTGCCTGTATATTTTTCATTAATCATCGCACCCATAGATTCACAATTGTCTTCAATTAAATATATCTTTTTTTTTAAACAAAATTTTTTTAATTTTTTTAATTCTACAGGATTTCCTAAAATACTAACTGCAACAATCGCTTTTGTTTTTTTTGTTACTGCATTAATAACATCATTAACATCAACATTTAAAGTTTCTAAATTAATGTCAACTATTCTAAGTTTTAAACCATATTGTTGAAGTGGATTATAAGTAGTGCTCCAGGCCAAAGCAGGTACTATTACTTCGTCTCCACTTTTTAAAGGTCTGTCTTTTTTAAAAAATAAACTTGCAACTGCTATAAGGTTTGCTGACGAACCTGAATTAACCATTGCTGCATATTTTGAATTAAAAAATTTTGCAAATTTTTTTTCAAATTGTTTCACATATTTACCACGATATGTATAAACACCTGAGTTAATTACTTTTTTAATTGCTTTTATTTCTTCACTTCCCCAATTATCTGAAATAAGATTATATTTCATTTGAATTCTTCTGAATATTCAACCATTAAAGATGATTTTTTTGATTTAATAGCTTTTTGATAAGACTTGTATACTTGATACCCTTTTTTTAAATCAAACACATTTATTGTTTTACACATTTCTTTTATTTGTTTTACATAATTTTGTGTATGTTGTTCTCCAGCATTAAGTGGAATTTTAGACCCAACAAGAACTCTTACTATTACTTTTGGGAAAAATTGCTCATTTGAAATTATAGGTATTTTATCTAAATGATTAATCATTTGATTAAGGGCTAATAATAAAAAATCAAATCTTGGGTAAGTTGAAATTGGTAAAAAACCCTCAAATGCAAGACCAATAGACATACCCATTTGTACATCTTCGAATACTGGAAGTTCTAACTTTTTTTTATTTTTTATTTTAGCAAGCGTTTTATAGATTAAGTTTCCCGGATATTCAACTGATTGACCTAAAAATATAGAATTTTTCTGCATTTCTAACAATTTCATACTTTTTAAAATTTCATAATTATAATTTTTCATTAAAATAAAACCCACTTTCCAGTGCCATGATGAGGATAAAAGTTTTTATATTTATACCAAATTACATTTTTAAAAAATTTTAAATTGAATTTCTTTCTGCTCCAAGTTTTATCTGTAGGGGTATTAGTGCTTAGATTATTATCTTCAACAACAAATATTAATGGTAATTTTTTCTGTTGAGAATATTTATATGCTTCATAAAATATTCCTGTTTCTGCTGTCATATCACCAACAAAGCAAAATACTTTATTTTTTGATTTTTTTTTTTTTAATGCCAAAGAAGTTCCGAGAGCTATCGGTATTACTCCACCAACAATAGAACTTGCAAAAAACTTTGGTTTTTTTGAGGATATACTCATACTTTTTCCTGAATAAATGAAATCTAGAATTTTTTCTTTTTTAACACCATGTAAAAGAGCATGATAATGATTTCTCCAAGAAGAAAATACCCAGTCATCTTTATGAATGAAAGAAAATATTTCAATTAGGTTTTTTTCGTTTCCATTTGATAAATGGATTGGTCCTTTTATTTTTGCTTTTTCATAATCCAAAGCAATTTTTTTTTCAAAAAACTTCATTTCTTCTATAGTAATATTAATTTTTCTTGTTTTATTTAATTTTTTAAAATAGTAAATCATTGAAGATCTGATCTAATTATGGATGTTATTTTTGTCAACCCAAATAGTTTAAGTAAAAATTATCAGAATTTAGCTAATAAATATGCTTCAATAGAGACACCAACATGGTCTCTTTTACTAGCAGAAAGCTGCAGAAAAAAAGGATTCAAAGTGGGTATACTTGATTGTAATGCTGAAAATCTTTCTATTAAAAATGCCTACTTAAAATTAGAGGAATTAAAACCAAAACTTATTTGCTTTGTCGTATATGGACAAAACGTTAATGCAGGAACAACAAATATGGTAGGTGCTTCAGATTTATCAAATTATATTAAGAAAAAAAATAAAAATTTTAAAATTGGTATTATAGGATCACATATTCAAGCTCTTCCAAAAGAAACTATGGAAAAAGAAAAATCATTCGACATAGGTTTTATTAACGAAGGTGTATATGCATTGCATAATTTACTTTGTTTAAAGCAATTAGACTTTGAAAATTTGGTATCAATTAAAGGAATAATAATTAGGAATAATGATAAAATTATTTTTAATCTACCTGAAAGTATAGTACCTCAAAATAGAATGGATATAGATTTACCAGGATATGCCTGGGATTTATTACCATACAAATTTAAACCACTTGATTTATATAGGGCACCAATGTGGCACGCAGAATATAGAAATGAATTTAGATCTCCCTACGCTGCGATTCAAACTTCACTTGGATGTCAATTTAAGTGTAGTTTTTGTATGATAAATATAATTAACAAAAATGATAATGATGATATTGGTGTATCATCAAACTACAGTGGAATGAGGTTTTGGTCAACAGACTTTATTATCAAGGAATTTAAGAAACTATTTAAACTAGGTGTTAAAACAATCAAGATAACTGATGAAATGTTTTTGTTAAATAAAAAATATTATTTACCTCTATGCGAAGCATTAAGCAAAGAAAACAAAGATGATAAATTAAAAATGTGGGCTTATTCAAGAATTGATACGATAAGCAATAAGAATATTTTAAAAAAAGTTAGAAAAGCGGGAATTAAGTGGTTGGCACTAGGAATTGAGAGTGGAGATAAAAAAGTAAGACTAGAGGTAACTAAAGGTAAGTTTGAAGACGTTGATGTAGAAAATGTAGTTAAGCAAATACATGAGTCTGATATTGAGGTAATGGCGAACTATATCTATGGATTACCTGGTGATACAAAAAAAACAATAGAAAAAACTTTTCAATTAAGTCTTAAACTTAATACTTTAGGTTGGAATACATATGCGGCGATGGCTTTGCCTGGAAGTTTGCTTTATAAACAGGCATTAGAAAATGAAACATTATTACCAAATAACTATGAAGGGTATTCATTTCATTCTTACGAAACTCTTCCATTACCAACCAAAAATTTAACAGCATCAGAAATATTGAAATTAAGAGATGAAAAGTTTTTAGAATATCATCAAAATAAAGATTTTTTAATCAAGATAGAAAAAAAATTTGGAGCAAATGCAAAAAATAATATTATTGATATGACAAAAATTAGACTTAAAAGAAGGCTCTATGAATTTGACAATATTTCTTACAATAAAAAATGATATAAAAAATTAATTAATATGAAAAAAATATTTATTGCTGAACATGATAGTATGGTCGGTTTTGCACTTAAAAAAAAACTTTCAAAAAAATATAAAATTTTTACTGCAGATAAAAGTAAACTTGATTTGTTAAATTATGATCAAACTTTAAAGTATTTTAAAAGAAATAGATTTGATCAAGTCTACTTTTGTACAGCGAAAGAAGGTGGCATTTATGCAAATTTAAAATATCCTGCAGATTTCATTTATAAAAATTTACAAATACAAAACAATTGTATTATATCATGCTACAAAAGTAAGGTTAAAAAGTTACTTTTCTTAGGATCATCTTGTATATATCCAAAAAATAGTAAATCACCAATTAAAGAAAATTTTTTACTTAATGGAAAACTTGAAAAATCGAGTGAAAGCTATGCATTAGCCAAAATTGCTGGAATAAAAATGTGCGAAAGTTTTAATAATCAATACGGCACTGATTATAGAGTTGTAATACCTACTAACTTATATGGTCCTAATGATAATTTTGATAAACTTAATAGTCATGTGCTAATAGCATTAATTAGAAAAATTTATAATGCTAAAATTAATAATAAAAAGAAAATAATGATATGGGGAAATGGAAAACCGAAAAGAGAGTTTTTGCATGTTGATGATTTTGCTAAAGCTTGTATAAAAATTATGAATTTTTCTAAAAAAAAATATCTTAATTTAGTAACTAAACAACATCAATTTATTAATATAGGTTTCGGACAGGACATTACAATAAATGAACTAACTAAATTAATATCTAGGGTTTTAAAATATAAAGTTAAAATTTTATTCGATAAAAGTAAATTAAATGGTACATATAGAAAATTAATTGACTCATCAAAAATTAAATCAACAGGATGGAAACCAAAAATTTCTTTAAAAGATGGTATATTGTCTACAATCAATAGTTTGGATAAAAAATCATTTAAAGATTAAATGATAATTATTTATTTGTTAAAAAAAACTATGTACATAAATTTGTTGAAAAAAAACTATGTACGTAAAATTTAATTACTTTAAATCTATTTTACCTGGTGTTGTTTTAGCATTAGTGTTTTGTTTATTCTCTCAGGGAATAAATAATCTTTTAGCTATAGAAATTTTTGAAACTTCTAAAAGTCCAATTTCAACAGTTCTAATTGCAATTTTACTTGGAATTTTAATGGGTAATTCATTCACTCCAAGACCAGGCATGATGGTTGGTTTAGATTTTACACAACAATATATCTTAAAGTTAGGAATAATTTTTTTAGGAATAAGATTGAGCTTTGAAGAGCTTATTAAATTTGGATCTATCGCTATACCATTAATTACTATTTGTATTGTTGGTGTATTAATACTTGTTAAATTATTAATTAAAAAAGTACCTATTTCATCAAAGATGTCTTACTTGATAGCTATAGGTACTAGTGTTTGTGGGGCGACTGCAATTGTTGCTACAGCACCGGTTATTAATGCAAAAAAATCAGAGGTAGCTTACGCAATTGCAAATATTACATTGTTTGGAGTTATTGCAATGATTATTTATCCATATTTTGCTGAATGGTATTTTGATAATGATGTTTTAAAAACTGGTTTATTTTTGGGTACATCTATTCATGAGACGTCTCAAGTTGCGGCAGCAGGTTTAATCTATGACCAGCAATTCAATAGCCCCGAAACATTAAATGTTGCAACTGTTACTAAGTTAATAAGAAATACCTTTTTAGTAATTTTGATACCTTTATTTGCATTTTTATATAACCGAGGTGAATTAAAAACTCAAAATTACTCTATATTAAGTATTTTTCCTTATTTTGTCATTGGTTTCATAGGAATGATTGTTATTAGAAATATTGGTGATCAGTTTTTTACAGCTGAAAGTAACAATTATGGTTTATGGCTTAACTTAATTGGATATTTAAAAACTTTAACAACAGTATTTTTAACTATGGCCATGGCTGCTGTAGGAATTTCAATTAATTTAAGTGAATTAAAATCAATGGGTTATAAACCTTTTGTTGTTGGTTTAATTGCAGCTATTACAGTTGGCTTTATAAGTCTTATATATATTGAAACTTTAATTAAATTTATCTATTAGAATTAACACTTAAGACTTCATAAAAATTTTTTTTTTAAAGTTAGAAACAAAACGTCTAATAAAAGCTGCTGCTACTCCTAGAAAAATAGCAAACATAATTGAAAACAACCCATAAAAAAATGGCATGTCATTTGAAAATTCTAGAATAAATTTTGAGAAAATGTTTAAATCTGAATTTGATATATTAGTTAGTTCATTTTGAGCCTGTTCTGCAAAAAAAGTATCATAGGCAATGGCTATACCAACAACTAACAGCAAGATTGCTAGCAATGCTCTAAGCCCAGAACTATCAATTTTTTCTCCAAGTTTTTGTCCTAATTGAACACCTATAATAGATCCAATAACTAACATTAATACTAACATTAAATCTATTGAACCATAGTTAAATGAATGTAAAAAAGTAACTATTACACTTACAAAAATAGTTACAAACAAAGAAGTTCCAGGAACTAATCTTGTTGGCATTTTAATAATATAAATCATCGCAGGTACCAAAATAAAGGCCCCACCTATTCCCATTATTGATGCAATAAATCCCACCAATAAACCTATCAAAATTGGCGTAAATACACTTTCATATAATTTTGATTTTGGAAATCTCATTCGTAATGGAAGACCATGAATCCAATAGTGAACATGTAATTTTTTTTTAATTACAATATTTCTTTTAACTCTATCTATTTCTCTAAGACTTTCCACCAACATTAATGTACCAATGATAGCTAGTATATACATGTAAGCTAAAGAAATAACTGTATCTATTTTTCCTATACCTTTAAAATATGTAAAAGTATAAATCCCTAAAGCAGTTCCAATTGTTCCACCAATAACAATCATAAAGCCCATTTTATAATCTAAAGTATTTTTTAGATAATGAGTTGTAGATCCTGATACTGATGTAGCCAAAATATTATTAGCTTCATTAGCAACTGCATACACTGGAGGTACACCTAAAAAAATTAGAAATGGCGTCATTAAAAAACCACCTCCTACACCAAATAAACCAGATAGCACTCCAACAATTGCACTTAACAAAAGTATTTCGATAGGATTAACAAAGACTTGAGCTATGGGTAAAAATACTTCCATAAAAATTTAAAAGTTGTTAATAAACAACTTAGTTAAATGTGATAAATGTTCCAACTAATATAACACCCCAATAAGCAGCAAGGCTCATAAATATACCTGTTTTTATTATAACAACTTTAATATCTTTGATTTTATTTATGATTTTTACGTTAGAAAGTAACATTTAACCGTCATTACACCCGTGACAATATTTGTCAAACAAATATTTAAGATTTGATTAAATTTTATTTAATATATAGTTGCTCCAAAAACCTTAACAACATCATCCTCTATTCCCAAAACAAGTCTGCCCAAAAACTCACCTGAAATTTCTGTATTAGTTTGTTTTATAAGAACAGTAACATGTATACCTCTTCTAAGGCATCCAAATGGTTCAAAAGTTTCCTTTAAATTCGTTATTATCTTATTGTTAGCCCACTGTTTGCCAAGTTCTACTTCGTTAGCTCCAAAAAGCATTTGTGTTGAAAAGTCCCTTGTAAACCCTCCGTAGTCTTTAATATTTGATGATTTCACTAAATTTTCCCAGATAGGTTTAGCTACTGTATAAACCTCATCATCTGTCATCGACAATATATCCATACTGAGTACTTAAAAGTTTAATTAAGAAGCTTTTTTCTTCTCGTTCTCATCCACTATATGGTAGACAGGAACCTTCTCCATACTAAATTTACCAGTTTTAGGATCCCTTCTAGAAACTGTTAGACAATGCCAGTTGTCATCATCAAGTTTCATATGATCACCTCTGTAATAATATCCAGGCCATCTAGTTTCTTCTCTAAACATAGTATGTTCTGTAACGCACTGTGAAGTAAGAGCTCTGTGTTTAAGCTCCCAAGCTCTCATAAGTTGGTGATAATCCTCAGCTCCAACGTTTTCAAGATCTTCTTCCAACCAAGCTAAAAGCTCCAAACCTCTTTTTAACATATTGGCATTAGTCATATAATTAGTCGCAATTCCCCCTACATATTCATCCATTATTCTTTGTAAACGCTGTAATCCTTGAATTGGAGAGATATAACTAGGAGATACTGTACCTCCAGTAATTTCATTTTGAGCAACTGTATATGTTTCTAGAGGTTTATAAACTTTAGTTTTAAAATCTTCACATTGTTTATCAGATACCTTTAAACCTTCAGCTTTTTTGTCCTCGATATATTTAACTGCCGCTTTTGCAGCTAATCTACCTTCTGTAAATGAGCCTGATGAAAATTTATGAGCACTTCCACCTACAGTATCACCAGCTCCAAAAAGTCCATCAATTGTAAGCATTCTATTGTATCCCCAGAAATATTCTGGTGGAGATAGATCCTCTGGTCCACTTACCCATGCCCCTGAACAAGTAGCGTGAGAACCCATAACATATGGCTCAGAAGTAGTTAATTCTGGATTTGTATACTTTGGATCGATATTTTGAGATGCCCAAACAACTGCTTGTCCAACAGTCATACCTAAAAAGTTCTCCCATCCAACAGTTTCTAAGTGTGGGTCTTGGAAAGCTTCAGTTGTAACCATATGAATTGGTCCACCACCCGCCATAGTCTCTTGAATAAAAGCATGGTTTCTTAAACAGGTCGGAGTTGGATGATGATCAATATATTCTCCAACTAACTCTTTAGTTTGCTCATACCATTTCTTCTCATAGTTTTCACCATTGGCATTTTGAGTATAAGTTTTTAAATGTAAAAAATAAGCACCAACAGGACCATATCCATCTTTAAATCTGCACAACACAATTCTGTTTTCCATTTGTGTCATTTTTGCGCCTGCTGCTATCGGTAAAGCATAAGCTGATCCATTACTCCAAGGAGCATACCAAGTTCTTCCCATACCTTCACCTACAGCTCTAGGCTTAAATATATGAGAAGCACCACCAGCAGCTACAATTACTGCTTTAGCTCTAAACACATGAAAGTCTCCAGTTCTCATATTAAATCCAACAGCTCCACCTACTCTATTCTCCTGGGTTTCATCCATTAAAAGATGAGTAATCATTATTCTGTTGTAAATTTTGTCAGCAGATTTTTTTGCTGCTTCTGCAACAATAGGTTTATAACTTTCACCATGTATCATGATTTGCCATTTACCTTCTCTTAAATATCTACCAGTTTCCTCATTCTTCATCATTGGAAGGCCCCACTCATCAAACATATGAACTGTTGAGTCTACGTGTCTTGCCATGTCATAACCCAAATCTTCTCTAACCATTCCCATTAGATCATTTCTTGCATATCTTACATGATCTTCTGGTTGGTTCTCACCCCACTGCATACCCATGTAGCAGTTAATAGCATAAAGTCCTTGAGCAACTGCTCCACTTCTATCAATATTAGCTTTTTCGACACAAATAATTTTCATGTCTCTTCCCCAGTGTCTAGCTTCAAAAGTAGCACCAGTTCCAGCCATACCGCCACCAACTACCAATATATCGCAATCTTCAAAATGTGTTTTATGTTTAGCCATTAGTAGTAAACTCCTTTTTTAAAGGACTCTTTTGGTACTACAGGTAGTTCACCGTCAATATTAAGCCCTTCTGGTTCTGTGTATAATCTTTGAGAATTCAATTCTCCTTGTTTTATTTTTTCACCATCAGCTAATTTTGGAATAAATTTTCCCCATGGTTTTGTTGTAATTGGTGAAACAAAATCTTTTGTTGTGCCGTTTCTAAATTTAATCTTCCAAGAAATAGTACCTTTTTCCTCTTCACGTCTAACTCTAACGCTGTGACCCATTGGAGCAAAGTCAGCATATCCTCTTACATCAATTGCATGATTTGGACATGCTTTTACACATGAATAACATTCCCAACAAAAGTTAGGCTCAATATTTTTTGCACGTCTTATATTTTCATCAATGTGCATTATATCTGATGGGCAAATATCTACGCAATGACCACAGCCATCACATCTAGTCATATATACAAATGTTGACATATTATTCTCTCTCCTTATTTAAAATTTTCATAATTAATAATGTTTAGGTTGTTCTCTTTTGATACCTAAACCAAATTGTTCAGGTGCATCTGCTGGTGGAGGTAAATTATCTCTAGATCCATCAGCTTCAGCAAGATTTTTTTGTATTGCAGCTCCAGGTTTATAAAACATGTGTGCAAATTTAGACCAGTAAACTCCACCGAATAAAACTAAATTTGAAACAACAAATAAAGCCAAAAATAAAAATGAAAGTTCTGTCTGACTATTGAATTGAGTGTAAGACCAAGCTAGACCAAAAGTTGAGCATGCTAATAAAGCTAAAACAAATAAATCTGCCTTAATTATTCTATACCAAGGATGAGCTTCTGCAGAAACATCAACTCTTAAAAAAAACCAAAACCAATATCCGCCTACGCAAGTTAAAATTGCACCAACATGCCATAAAATTGACCAAGCTGACGATGAAGATTTATCTGCACCAGTGTAACAGAATACTAATACAGCTGAAGAAACCCAAAAAATTATAGTTCCATACATACCAAGAACATGAGATAATCTTCTTTTACCAAATCCAAGCTCTGCTGTAGTTCCAATATCAACAACTGCGGTTTTGGCTAAAATTTTAACTTTTTCACCCGCGCTTACTTCTCTAGTTGCTTGAAGTTTTGCTTTTTTTGCATTGTTAAAAAAATAAGTTATGTTTTTATGGTGTATCATTTGAATAATTGTTCCTAGAGCTATCAAAACTATCATCGCAATGATAAAACTTTGCATAGCAAACGGAGATACTGTTTCAGCTAAAATTGAAAAAGGATTAGTTCCTAACATATTACCCTTAATGTTATTATTTTTAATTTTTTTAGTTAATAAAATATTTTATATATACTTTTTATCTCTTTTTTGAAAATAAATTATAAATTTTATTGACATAAATATTAATTTAAAACAAGATTGTCGCATTAATAAAGGAGATAATATGAAAAAAGGGTTAAAAATATTACTAGTCTTATTTTTTTTCTCTAGTACTTCTTTTGCAGCAGATCCGGTGGTTGAAGTAGATTGGTTAAAAAATAACATAAATAAATCAAATGTATATGTGTTGGATATTAGAAATAAGTTAGACGGAGGTTCTTATGAAACTTTCAAAGAAGGTCATATTCCAGGCTCAAAACACTCAAATTATTTAACAGGTGGTTGGAGAGCAAAAGTTAAAGGTGTGGGCGGCCAATTTCCAGGACCAAAACCTCTAGAAACATTAATTGGAAGTCTTGGTATTGATAACAATAAACATGTTATCGTTGTTTATGGTGGAGTGAGTTCTTTAGACTTTGGAAGTGCTTCTCGAGTTTATTGGACTTTTAAAACACTAGGTCATGAAAATGTTTCAATATTAAATGGTGGTTATACAGCTTGGAAGAATGCTGGTCTTCAAATTGAAACTGGGGAACATAACCTTTCACCTGCTACATTTAAATCCAAACTTAACAAAAGTTATTCTGCTTCCTTTAGTGAAGTTCAAAGAGCTGAAAAAGGTAAAAAAACGAATTGTTTGATTGATGCTAGACCTGCAGTTTTCTTTGCTGGAAAAAAGAAACATGCTTTAGCAAAAGCTCCTGGAAGAATAAATAATGCAAAAAATCTTCAAGAAGGATCTATGATTGATGAAAACAATAAAATTAGATCAGCTTCAGAAATAAAAGCATTGTTTGGAAATTTAAATGCTGATGACTATAAAGGATATATTAGTTATTGTAATACTGGTCATTGGGCTTCAACTGTTTGGTTTGCTCTTAGTGAGATTGCAAAGATACCTGACGTAAAAATTTATGATGGTGGAATGGCACACTGGACGCTAAATCCAAAAAATAAAGTTATAGTTGAAGGCTAAAACTTACTGAGATAAAATTTGTGGGTAATTAAAAATTACCCACAATCAGTATTAATTTATGGCAGAAATGAATTTACAAAACACTCAAAGTTTAAATATTGATAAACCAGTTATATTATATGGTATTTCAGTATCTCTAATTTTTTCATATATTTTGTATTCAGCTATAGGTGACAGACATTTTTACGTTTTTTTAATTGGAATTGGGTTGGGCTTATCACTTTATCAAGCTGCTTTTGGTTTTACTGGTGGTTGGAGAAATTTTATTGAAAAAAGAGATGGCAAATCACTCAGAGCTCAACTTCTTATGTTTGCTATAGCGGTAATTATATTTTCATATTTTATAAATACAAAAAGCTTTTTCTATAATGGTACTATGATTGGTGCAATTGCGCCGGTCAGCATTTCTGTGGTTGTTGGATCTTTTATTTTTGGCTATGCGATGCAATTAGGTGGAGGCTGTGGATCTGGAACATTATTTACAGCTGGCAGTGGAAATGTAAAAATGATTATAACTTTGATATTTTTTATAATTGGCTCTTTGGTGGGCTCTTATCATTTTGAATTTTGGTCAAGCTTACCTTCTCTAGGTGGAATATCTTTACTAAATATTTTTTCTAAAACTCAGACAATTTTAATACAACTCTCAATTTTAGGTATCATTTATTTTTTAGTTTCAAAATCAGAATTCAATAGATACAATAAAATTAATCATAGAGATTTAACATATAATGATTCCTCACATAATTTTTTAACAGGGCCTTGGCCTCTTATTTGGGGGTCAATAGCTTTAGTTTTTTTTAATTTTTTAATGCTGCAAGTTGCTGGGCACCCATGGTCTGTAACATTTGCTTTTGGTCTTTGGGGTGCTAAAGTGGCTAATATAATTGGAATTGATGTTGCTTCTTGGTCATATTGGCAATTATCTTATCCGTCTACTGCATTAGAAAATAGTGTGTTAGCAGACCCAACAACAGTTTCAAACATTGGAATTATATTAGGTGCTTTAATTGCATCAGCACTATCAGGAAAGATTAGGAAAGTTGCAACTGTAAATAAGAAATTAGTATATGCAGCAATTATTGGTGGTTTTCTAATGGGTTATGGAGCTAGACTTGCCTTTGGTTGTAACATTGGAGCACTCTTTGGTGGAATTGCCTCTGGCAGTGTTCATGGCTGGGTTTGGTTTTTATTTGCATTTATTGGGTCTTACTATGGTGTTAAATCAAGAAAGTTTTTTTACTAATGAAAAAAATTTATTTCTTCATAATTTCAATTTTTTTTATATTAATGATTTATGAACATAATTTTATGGGTGTTGCTTACAATCCACTTTTCCATTCTGAGGATGGAAATTCAGTAAATGAAACATCAATGCCTTGTGGCCTTGGTGGCGCCCACAACCATAAACACTAGGGGATAAATGATATTTGAACAACTATTTGATGAAAAATCTTCAACATACACATACATAATATCAAGTGGTAAAGGTAGGGAAGGTTTAATAATTGATCCAGTTATTGAAAATACGGATATCTATTTAAAATTTATGAATTCAATGGATCTTAAATTAGTAAAAGTTATTGATACACATATTCATGCAGATCACATTACAGGATTAAATGAACTTCATAAACGTACTAATTGTCTAAAAATTATGGGAGAAAATTCCAAATCTGAAGTTATTGATTTAAGAGTAAAAGAAAATGACAAGATAAATATTGAAAACTTAGAATTAAAAACAATTTATACACCAGGTCATACAGATTGCTCTTATAGCTTTCTTTTAAACGATAAAATTTTTACTGGTGATACACTTTTGATTAATGGCACAGGAAGAACAGATTTTCAAAATGGAGATGCAAGAGCTCAATATGACTCTTTATTTAATAAGATCCTTAAACTTCCAGAAGATACAAAGGTTTATCCTGCACATGACTATAATGGTCAGAAGTACTCAACTATTGCTAAAGAGATAAATAATAATCCACGACTTCAGGTAAATTCATTGGAAGAATATGTAGATATAATGTCAAATCTCAATTTGGCAAATCCTAAAATGATGGATGTGGCAGTACCAGCAAATCTTAAAGGTTTAACACTTAATCAGATTGAAAATAAATTTTAGCTACCTTTTGTAGTGCTGCTTTTTTGGAATTACAGATCTTACACCACCTTGTGGGTTTTCAACATCACCTTCTCGTCTAGGTATTACGTGAATATGACAATGCATAATTGATTGTCCAGATATTTTTCCAGCATTAGTACCAATATTAAATGCTTTAACGCTTTGGTCTTTTTTTAAAATTTCATTTTTTACTATTTTGATCAATTCATTGCATGCAATTAATTCATTATTTGTTAATTCAAAGTAATCACTCATATGTCTTTTAGGAATTATTAGACAGTGATGTTCTGAAACTGGATAAGAATCATAACTTGCATAAGCTAGATCATTTTCATGTGCAACTCCGCTAACTTTAGGATTACAAAATAAACAAGGATTATTGGGGTCTTTCATAATCTATTTATACCTTGGGCATTTATTAATTGCTGACCGGTAATGTTTTGAAAGAATTTTATAAAATTTTAGGCTTTTTCTTTTCCATTTTATTTGGTCAATTGTTTTTACTGAAGTTACTCCTTTTCCAGATCCAATTAATATGATTTCATCGTATGTTTTAAATGTTTCAATTAAAATATCTTTTTTAATAATTTTTCTAATTTTTGTCTTTATGAATTTAAGCGTTATTCCATTATAAAATTTACTAGCTGGCGAATAAACTTTATTATCTTTAATGAATAGTAAATTTGATGTGCCTGTTTCAAAAATTTTTTTATTTGAACATAAACCAATATCAGATTTCGAATTATTAACTTTAGATAAATGTTTAAGTATTTCTTTATATTTTAAATTTTTAAATTCAGGTTTCTGTCTTTTTAAATTAACTAATTTTAAATTAAAATTTAAACTTGGAGTAATACGCTTTCGTAATGAAATTGATAATATTTTTTTATTGAGAGCAATTCTTAATAAATGGTTATATTTTTTTTTCTTATTTAAATTTTTATTTATTAAATTTAATATATCTGATCTTAAAGATGGTTTTAATATTGAATAAGCTTTGGTTGATTTAATTAAATTATTAATGTGATCTTTAAAAAAAAGAATTTTAGGTGGATTATCAAATATCCACATGGTAGTGAAAACTCCATGATCACCCCAAAGATCTTTGAATTCAACTTCCTTAAGATCTTTAAGTCGATAGGATTTTTTTAATAAGTAATTTACCATTTACAGTTAAAAATGACTCTGGGTGAAATTGAAATCCATAAATTTTATCAACGTTATTTTCAAATGACATTGCGGCCCCTGAAATAGCACATCTCATCGTTATGTCAAAATTTTCTGCAATAAAAGGCTCTTTTAATTTTAATGAATGATATCTACCTACTTTGAATTTTTGCCCTTCCTTAAAAATTTTACTTAATTTATTAACAATCACTTTAGATTGAAAGCCATGATAAATTTTATTCTGTTCAATAATTTGAGCTCCTTCACTAAATAATATTTGCTGAAAACCCAAACAAATTCCAATTATTCTTTTTTTTCCTTTGAGCTGTTTGTAAATTTTTGACGACAAAGGGTAATCTTTTGGTGAGCCTGGACCTGGTGAAAAAACAATTGTTGATGCATTATTCAATTTTGTTTTATTAATTTTTGAAAAATCATCACATTCTACTTTATCAAATAACGAAAATTGATGAACTACGTTGTGTGTGAAGGAGTCTTTGTGATCAATTACGTAAATCATTTAAATAAATCTATGAGTGCTTTTGCTTTAATAAAATTTTCATTAAATTCATGTTTTGCATTACTGTCAATTACAACACCTGACGCGACTGAGATTTCCGAAATATTTTTATAATTTAAAATTGATCTAATAATAATATTGAACTTCATGTCACCATTAAATTTTATAAAACCAAAGCTACCAGTATAAATATTTCTATTTTCTTTTTCCTGATTATTTAAAAGATTTAAAGTGCTTATTTTTGGACAACCTATAACGGAACCTCCTGGCATCATTGCTTTAATTATATCTATATTCTTTGTCTTTTTTTTTAGTGTACCAGAAATTAAACTTACATAATGATAAAGATCTTTATACTCCTCAACCGTCTTTTCCTTTTTCAGCTTTACAGTGCCTGGTTTACAAATTCTTGAAAGATCATTTCTTTCCATGTCAACAATCATGTTATGTTCTTTTGTTTCTTTAATATTATTTCTGAAAAAATTTAATGCTTTTTTCTTATTAATTTTTTTTGTTTTTCTTAATGTGCCTGCAATAGGCTTGGTAGAAATAGATAGGCCATTTTTTGTAATTAAATTTTCAGGTGAACAGCTAATAATTGAGAAATTCTTATCTTTAATCATAAAAGCCTCAGGTGCTAGATTTGATTTTGTTAGTCTGCAAAAAAAATCTAAAGGATCTATTTTTGATTTATTTTTATACTTAGTGCATATTTTAATCTGATAAGTTTCTCCAGATCTAATTCTTTTTTTAAACTTATTAAAAATTTTTGTATAAGTACTTTGATTAATGTTAATCTTAAAATTTCTAGTTATTTTATTGTTTTGATTTGATTTATAATCAAGATCTTCTGGTAAAGTTTTTTTTGTTTCTGGTTTATAAAAAATTCCTTTTGGAAAATTCATACTTTTTTGTTTTGGTAATTTAATCCCTATTAAATTATTCAACAACTCATAACCAAAAAAACCTATCAATAAATCTGTAGTCTTATACTTTTTGTGGACCTTAAATTTTTTATTTAAAAATTTTTCAATATTTTTATTATTTAAGATTATTTTTTTTGAAAAATCAGTATAAAGATCAAAACCTTTTATCGTTTTATAGATTATAAAAGATTTGTTTGAAATATTAATTTTATTTAAATAATTTTCTTTAATCAATTTTCTAAGTTGTTTGAAGTCTTGCAACTTGTTTTTCTATTATAGGTAAATGTATCAGCCCAGCAAAAATAGATAAAGCAATAGAAATATACCACGCATAATCATATGATCCATAGACATCATGAAATACCCCACCTAGATACGCCCCTAGGAATGATCCTACTTGATGACTTAAAAAAACTATCCCATATAGTAATCCAATATATTTAGTCCCAAATATAAAACCAACCAATCCCATTGTCGGAGGAACTGTTGAAAGCCACAAGAAACCAAATGTAATCCCGAATAATACTGCAATTATTGGACTAGGTGGTAAGAAAATAAATATAGCTATAACCAAGCCTCTAGATAAGTAAATAGCACTTAACATTAATTTTTTGCTTAATTTTTGAGCCAAATATCCAGATGTTAACGTTCCAACAATATTAAATAAACCTATCATTGAAAGAATTGTAACAGTACACCACTCAGGTAGACCTCTATCATTAATATAAACAGGAATATGAGTAGCGACTAAAGCAATATGCCAACCACAAACAAAAAAACCTAATGTTAAATAAATATAACTTTTTGATTTAAAAGCTTCACTTAGAGCCTCCATTGCTGTTTGATCATCATCAATTTTTCCACCAACAACAATTTTTGGGGTTGTTAAAAAAAAAGCTAAAATCAAACCAATAAATAATAAAGATGCAAAAAATATAAGAGTAGTTTCCCATCCATACTCTACTAGAGAATACCTTGTAAAGACTGGTGATATAAAATAACCAAAAGATCCTGCTGCAGTAACTATACCAATAGCTGCTGTTCTATTTGATTGCGGAAAATGTTTTGCAACAACTGAGACTGGAATACTTATTGCAGTACCTCCAAGAGCTATTCCTATTAAAACTCCAATTCCTGTAACAAAGTAAAGACCTGTATTATAATCTGAAATCAACATTAATACTCCAAGCAAATAAAATACAAAGCCAATAAATACAGCTATATGACCACCATATTTGTCAGTGATAACTCCAAACCAAGGTGCAAAGGCTCCCCATAAAAACATTTGAAGACCTAATGCGAAACCAAATTGTGAAAGAGTAATTCCTAAGTCAGTTGAAAAATCAAAATAGAACATTCCAAAAGTTTGACGAATACCGAGCGAAACAATTACAATTAAACATGCTGAAAGCAAAGTGATTAAAACTGTTTTGTTTTTAATAAATTTTTCTGCTGACATTTAAATTTACTTTAAATGTTTCAAAGCCTGTTTAATATCAGTGATAAGGTCGCTAGGATCTTCAAGACCTATATGTAATCTTACAAGATGTTCGTCTTTTGCTAAATTTAAGTATTTTCTATTTCCTGTTTCTCTGTATTCTTGATGTAAAGCTAAACTTTCAAAACCACCCCAACTATAACCATAACCAAATAATTTAAGCGAATTAACAAATTTTTTAACTGAATTTGTATTTTTAGATTTTATCTTTAACCCCATTAATCCTGATGCACCAGAATAGTATTTTTTCCACATTCTAAAATTGTAAGAATCTTTTTTATAAGGATAAAGTAATTTAAATTTTTTATTTTTTGATAAAAATTCAGCGACCTTTTTTGCATTTTCACTGTGACGATCTAATCTTACATCAAGAGTTCTTAATCCTCTTGTAATTAGATAAGCGTCATCAGGACCTAATCTTAAGCCTGTATTTCTCTCAGCAGCTTTTACTTTGTTAAAAACTTTTTTATTTACCGCTAAACTTCCGCCCATTACGTCAGAATGGCCTGAGTAATATTTGGTGGCAGAGACAATTGACATATCAAACCCAAATTTTATTGGTTTAAAATAATAAGGTGTTGCCCAAGTATTATCAATTGCTGTTAAAATTTTATTTTTTTTTGCTATTGATATAATTTTACCAAGATCTTGAAATTCAAAAGAATTGCTTCCAGGGTTTTCAACCAAAATTAATTTGGTCTTTTTTGTAATATTTTTTTCAATAGTTTTTAAATCGTGTGGATCGTAAAAAACTGCTTTAATATTAAATTCTTTCAGAAAATCTTGAGTTAAATTTCTTGTAGGACTATATACTGAGTCTGTAACTATGATCTCATCTCCAGGTCTAGTAACACTAAAAATAGCTAAAAAAACTGCACCAAATCCTGTTGGGGTTGTAAATACATGATAGCTTTCCTCAAGTTTAGTCAAAATCTTTTGAAGTATGTGAGTAGTCGATGTTCCTTGTCTACCATAATCATAGTGTCCACCAATTGGATTTTTTTGTGCTTTTGCCTGTGTCTTTCTTATATGTTGCATCGATTTAAATATAATTGTTGATGCTCTGACAACTGGAGGGTTTACTGACTGATTATGGAAGTCTTTCGCAGTGTGTTTAAGGAATGTTTTAAATGAATTAGTCATAATAAAATTTGATATGTTTAGAAGACAATGCTATATCCCGTAAAAAACGTCAATAAAATTAATATATAGGATTTAATGAGTTACCCAAAGAAACATAGAGGCCGAAGAAAACAAGGCTCAAAAAAAAGAAGAGCTAAAAGAAAAAATAAGAAGAAATAATTCCTCTAATCTTTAATCCAACCACCACCTAAAACTTTGTGACCAAATTGGTCCTTGTTGTAAAACACACATGCCTGTCCAGGTGAAATACCATCTTCTGGATAAATCAAACTAACATTAGCTGTATTATCGTCTTTTAAATCAATTTTTGCCTCTAAAAGGCTGCCTGTTGATCTTACTTTAACAAATATATTTTTTTCTAATTCTTTTTTATCAGTTAATAAATTTAAATCTTTTAAAGTTATAGTTTTTTTTCCAAGTTTTTCTTTTGGACCGACTACTATTTCGTTATTTTCAGAATTAATCTTGAGAACATACAAAGGTTCTTTATCGGATACTTTAATTCCCTTCCTTTGACCAATGGTAAAATTAATTATTCCATCGTGCACACCTATTACATCACCATCTAGATTTTTTATATTTCCTTTTTGAAAAGAATCTGGTCTAAATTTTCTAATAACAGATGCGTAATCTCCATTTGGTACAAAACATATATCTTGACTATCTGGTTTGTCAGCTACATTTAAATCTAAATTTTTAGCAATTTCTCTTGTTTTATCTTTAAGCATTCCACCTAATGGAAATCTTAGATAATCTAATTGCTCACGTGTAGTATTAAATAAAAAATAACTTTGATCTCTATTTTCATCAATAGCTCTATACATGTTAGTTGTATTATTCGATGTGATACTTTTTACATAATGACCTGTAACTAAAGCGTCTGCATGAAGTTCTTTTGACACTTCAAATAAATCTTTAAACTTTACAGTTTGATTACATTGCACACATGGTATTGGAGTTTCTCCACTTAAATAACTATCAACAAAATTATCGATTACACCTTGCTTGAATTTATCCTGATAATATAAAATTTTATGTTCAATATTCAATTTATGTGCAACACGTTTTGCATCCATTATATCTTGTCCAGAACAACATTGTTTTGATGATGCGACCTCTTTACCATCATCATAAAGCTTTAGTGTAATACCAATAACCCTATAACCCTCATTTTTCATGATGCCTGCAACTGTCGATGAGTCAACACCACCTGACATTGCAACAACCACTGTTGTATCATTAGGCTTCTTATCAATCCCAATTGAGTTTAATTCTTTATTCATAAGGTGGTATTTATACTTATTTACAATATAAATTAAATTAAATGATTTTAGATTATGAACCAGGTGACAAAGTCACTAATCCAAGCAATAAAGACTGGGGTATTGGCCAAGTTCAATCTATTATAGATGGAAAAGTTACTGTTAATTTTGAAAATGTTGGAAAAAAGGTAATTAATGCAAAAAATATTGAGTTAAAGAAAATTGGCTAATTTTAAATGGATGTAAAAAAAATAATTGAAGAATTAGTAGATACCCTTTTAAAGGCTGGAGAGTTATCTATTTCATTAAGAGATAATGGATTAAAAAAAGAAATTAAATCTGACAATACACCGGTAAGTAATGGTGATTTAGAAGTTAACAAATTTATTACTAAAAAAATTTCTGAAATCACTCCAGAAATTCCAATTATTTCAGAGGAAACAACAGATAATAAAGATAATACTGAGTTAAAAAATTTTTGGTTAATTGATCCTATTGATGGAACATACGATTATATAAATGGTCTTGAGGAATTCACAATCAATGCTGGTTTAATTATTAACAATAAACCAGTTGCAGGATTAATTAATGCTCCTGCTAAAAAAAGAATGTTTTATGCTTACGGTAAGGGAAATGCATATGAGTTAAGCAATGGAATTATTGTTAATCTAAAAGAAAAATCTGCTAAAAATAATAAACCAATAAAATTTATTTCTTACTCAAATAAAATTAAACCTGAAATTCAAAAAATATATCAAAGCTTAGGTGTGGTAGAAAATGTAAAAATGAAAAGTTCTTTAAAATTTTGTGTTGTTGCAACTGGAGAATACGATGGTTATGTGGCAGAACCTAGAGCCTATGAATGGGATATTGCTGCAGGACATGCAATTTTAGTTGCCTCAGGTGGTACTATAACAGATTTTGATGGTAATGAGATTTTATATGGAAAAAAAGATTTAAAAAACCCAAGCATAATTTTAAAAAGCAAAAATATATTATAATGGATGAGCAACTTAGAATTATTCTTATTATAATAGTTTCTGTTGCAATTTTTGGTTTATTAGTTTTTGTATTTGTTAAAAACTATATAAGAAATAAAATAAATAATTTAGTTGAAGAAGAAGATAAAAAAAAACTAAAGTAAATTTATTATTTTTAGATATTCATCTTTTTCTATATCCATTACTTTTTTTGAAGTTTCAAAATCAAAACCATTACGAGCGAGTAAAGATATATCCTTTTTGTAAAATAAAATTCTATTGTCTTCTACTCTTGCTGGACCAATTCTTTTTTTTTTACAAATTTTTATAGCTGAAAAAAAATCTTGATCAGAATTATCTTCATTTATTTTTTGAACTGTATCTTTAATGAACTCATCATTGATACCTTTGCCAATTAAATAATTTCTGATTTTATTAATTGAATTTCCTCTTTGGATCATACTTTTCGCCTTACTCTCAGAATAAAATTTATCATTGATAAATTTACTTTTTTCTAAATCTATAAGAACAATATCAATAAGTTTATTTACATCTTTTTTTCTTATATCTGATGCTGAAAGTTTCATATATTTCTTTAACAAATAGGTTTTTAATTGTTGTTTTGAGGGCGCATATTTGTCGACATAAGCTAATGCAAAATTTCTCATCTCTTCAACTGTTACATTTAAGGCTTTTTTTCTATTTCTTATAGGAATCATGGTTAGATTTTATATAATATATTTAAATGATCGAACAAATTTATACTTACTTTACAATTGAGACACTTTACATGTGGGTTAATTTAGGTGTATTACCTTTTTGGTTTATTTTAATTTTCTTTCCACAATCTCACTTATGTAGGTATTTTGTAACATCGATATTTCCATTTTTTTTGTTGGGTGGGGCTTATTCATTTGTTTTATATAAATCATATTTAATCGGGTACGATTTCGTTGGAAACTTCACCCTTTATTTAGGCATATATGAATTATCCAGATTATTTGAAGATAACTTATATTTGATGATTTTCTGGACCCATTTTATTGCTATCAATTTATTTCTAGGTGGATGGATTGTAAAAGATGCTCAAAAATTTTTTATTAATAAAATTCTTTTAGCGGTACCTCTGATTATAACTTATTTAATAGGTCCAATTGGATTGTTTATTTATTGGATAATTCGAATTTTCTACGCAAAACGTATGAGTCTATATGAGTAATCAGATAGATTTTTATTTTGATATAATTAGTCCCTTCTCATTTATTGCTCACAAAAAAATACAAAAAATCGTTCAAAATAAAAAAGTCTTTTTTAATTATAAGCCTATTCTATTGGGCGGTTTGCACAAATTAGCTGAAATTGATGCTCCAGCATTTAATAAATACAAAATAAAAATATTACAAAGTGATTGTGAATTAGTATCAGAAAAAAATAATATTTCTTTTAATTGGAACTCTAAATTTCCAATAAACTCTCTTTATATAATGAGAGGATATTTATATGTAGAAGAAAATTTAAAAAAATTATATCTAGATGCATTTTTTAATGCGTATTGGAGAGATAACATTGATTTATCTAATGAAATTGAAATAACCAAGATATTAGAAATATTAAATATTGATAATAAAAAATTTTTTGAGGGTATAAGTAATCAATTAATCAAAGATCAATTAAAAGAATTAACAGCTGAAGCATTTAAAAAAGAATTATTTGGAGCTCCAACTTTTGTTGCCAAAAATAAAATTTTCTGGGGTCAAGATCGTCTAGACTATGCTGTTGATGAAGTATGTTCTAATTAAACAATTTTAAACTTACTCTGACTAATAGCTCCAAATCCACCATCTATATGTGAAACTTTCTCATAACCCATATTCTTTAAAGCTTTCACTGCTAAAGCTGATCTAACTCCTCCAGCGCAAAATAGAACCATTTCTTTATTTTGATCTAATTTTCCTTTTTGGAAATAAATACTATTTGGATCTAAAAAGATTTCTAGCATTCCTCTTGAAATATGGACTGAATTTTCAACACTACCTGTTTTTTCTAATTCTCTAGCTTCTCTTATGTCAATCAAATTACATTCGTTATCTTCAATCATTTTATAAGCATCGTCTGCATTAATTGTTTTAATTTCTTGCATTGCCTCTGATACCAAAGTTTGAATAGATTTAACTGTCATAATTGTGTTTTAAAATACCTTAATAGTATTATATTGCTAGAAAATTATGTTAAAAATTAATTCTCAAGCACCAAATTTTAAACTTTTATCAACATCAAAAGAAATCTATTCATTAAAAGATTCTCTTGGAAAATATGTTGTGATCTATTTTTATCCTAAAGATGATACGCCAGGGTGTACAATTGAAACTAATGATTTTAATAAATTGCTATCAAAATTTGAGAAATTAGAATGCGAAATTTATGGAATATCTAAAGATAATATTAAAAGTCATGACAAATTTAGAGACAAATATAAGATAAAATTTAATTTATTAGCTGATGAAGAGATTAAAGTCCTTAAGAAATATAAGGTTTGGGGTAAAAAGAAATTTATGGGTCGTGAATTTATGGGTATTAATCGAACTACATTCTTAATAGATAAAAAGGGCAAAATAATAAAAATTTGGGAGAACGTTAAAGTTAAAGACCACGCTAAAGAAGTCCTTGAAACACTTAAAAAATTTTCACAAAAATAAAAAAGGCCCCTTATTTCTAAGGGACCTTTAAACATTATAGAGAGATAATTTTTTTAGTCTCTGATTGCGTAAGCTTTAACGCCTACCTCAGCGACATCAGTTCCAAGTTTTTCAGCTTGAGCACTAATTCTTAAACCAATCGTTGCATTTAAAACCTTAAATACAATGTATGATAAAATAAAACTGAACAAACAAACTGCAATTACACCCGTTAACTGAGTTCCAAATGAAGTGTTGGGGTTTGACATTGGAACAATTAAAGTGCCAAATATACCTGCAAACATATGAACTGGTATAGCTCCAACAACATCATCAATCTTTTTACTTTCTAAAAATTTTGTTCCAAAGTACATAATTAAGGATCCAATTGAACCAATCAAAATTGCCAATAAAGGACTTGGTGTTAATGGTTCTGCAGTTATTGCAACTAATCCTGCTAGTGCACCGTTAAGCATCATGACAATATCTGTTTTTCCTCCAAGTAATCTTGTGACAACTGCAGCAGTAACTGTTCCAGCCGCACCAGCTAAATGAGTATTTACTGCAATTTTACTTATTGCATTAACATCATCAAATGTACCCATTGCAAGTTGACTAAATCCGTTAAAACCAAACCATCCAAACCAAAGTAAAAAAGTTCCTAAAGTTACAAGCGGTATACTAGAAGCTGCAAAGGGAACTAAAGATTTGGTTTCTCCTTTTTTTCCAAATCTTCCTTCTCTTGCACCTAAAACAATTACACCAGCTAACGCAGCGGCTCCTCCACAAGCATGAACTAAAGTCGATCCTGCAAAATCTGAAAAGCCAGAAGTTTTTAACCAACCCCCACCCCACTGCCAACCCATTGATATAGGATATATAATTCCAGCCATAATTGCTGCAAAAATAAAAAATGGCCAAATTTTAATTCTTTCAGCTACTGCTCCTGATACAATAGATGCAGTTGCACAAACAAACATGGTTTGAAAAAACCAATCTGAATAATCTGAATATCCTGTAGCTAATTCGGAAGAATCGCTCCACATTGAAAAAGAGCCTATAAATCCTCCTTCAGGTATTCCATAAGCTACATTGTATCCACAGAAAAAAAATATCAGTGAGCATATTGCAAATTTTCCAATATTTTTTGCTGCAATTGTAGATACACTTTTTGTAGTTACCAAACCACTTTCAAGCATACAAAATCCTGCAGCCATAAATGCTACTAATACTCCACCTAAATAAAATCCCAGTGAATTAAATATATATTGTCCTTCAACTGACATGGTTGTTTCAGCAGAGGCTAAGCTTGTAATACTAAAAATGATTACAAAACTAATTGTTATTTTTTTTATTAAATTAATCATTATCTCTCCTTGTTATGAATGTTTTTTATTTAAGTTTTTTTGTTTAAGAATTGTTCATTAGTCAAAAGAGTTATGATCTAGCTGCATGTGTATAAAAAAAGGCCCCAAAAAAGGGGCCTTTTATTAACTATAAGAGAGAAATAGTTATTCTGTTTTTAAGAGGCTCTCCAATGAGATAACGATATGGAGATCGAAGAGCCTCTCTATTGCATGCATGCAATTAGTCTCTGATTGCATATGCAATTACACCTGTTTCAGTAACGTCTGTTCCTTTAGTTTCAGCTTCTTTACTCAATCTGATACCAAAAATACCTTTCATTACTGACCACACAATGTAAGACACGGCAAACACAAAAATGTTAACTGAAAGCACTCCAATCAACTGAGCACTGAATGTTACATCAGTATTAGTTAATGGAACTGCTAATGTTCCCCAAATTCCTGCAAATAAGTGAGCCGGAATTGCACCTACAACATCATCTAGTTTGAAACTGAATAATAATTTAGTACCAAACACAACAATCATTCCACCGACAGCACCTATTAAAATAGCTGCAAATGGTGATGGTGCTAAAGGTTCAGCAGTGATAGCAACAAGGCCACCAATTGCTCCATTTAACATTTGTATAACATCTGTTTTACCATACATTAATCTTGTAATAACACCTGCTGCTAATACTCCACCACAAGCTGCTAGATTTGTATTGATAAATATTGTAGAGATTGCAACAGCATCATCAAATGTACCTAATGCTAATTGAGATCCACCATTAAATCCAAACCAACCTAACCATAAGATAAATACACCTATTGTAACTAGTGGAATTGAAGATGCAGCAAAAGGTTGTAATGCTTTAGGATTACCTTTGCTGTCAAATCTTCCAGTTCTGGCACCTAGCAATATAATACCAGCTAATGCAGCTGCACCACCTGTTGAGTGTACTAAAGTTGAACCAGCAAAATCAGAGAAACCAATTGTATATAACCAGCCTTCACCCCACTGCCAACCCATAACGATTGGATAAATTACTCCAGCTAAAATAGCTGCAAATAAGAAGAATGGCCATAATTTGATTCTTTCAGCCATAGCCCCAGAACAAATTGAAACTGTTGTTGCACAGAATACCATTTGGAAAAACCAATCAGAACCATCCGCGTAACCAGTATCAATTGCACTTGCATCTGACCATGGCATGAATGTTCCTATGTATCCACCTTCTGGAATACCATAGGCTAGATTGTAACCAACTAGCCAAAACATAATTCCAGCAATAGCATAAAGACCAATATTCTTTGCACAAATTACTGAAACACTTTTTGAAGTTACCATACCAGATTCTAACATTGCAAAACCTGCTGCCATAAACATGACAAGGAAACCACAAATTAAAAATAATAGAGTATTAAAAATAAACCCCACTTCAGCAGACACAGTTGTCTCTGCCATACCTGCACTACTCATATTTAACAAAAATATTAAACTTAGTAATGGTGCAGTTATTCTCTTTATTAATTTAGTCATAAGACCTCCTGTTAAAGAGAAGTGTTATAAATTTATTAATTTTAAAAACTAACGCTGATTAGGAAAATTGGATATGCAGTATTTGCATATAGTAACAGCCCTAAACGTATTTTAAAAACGTAAGGGCTGTTAAAACAAAATTATTTATTGAATACTTCTTTTAAAGCTTTTGCTGGTAAGAATTTTACTTTTTGAGAAGCAGCGATTTGAATTTGCTCACCTGTTCTCGGGTTTCTTCCAACTCTTGCTTTTCTCTTAGCTACTTTGTAAGTACCAAATCCAGCAATTTTTACTGAATCATCACCTTTTAATGCATCCAAAATGGTGTTTGTTATTGTATCAAATGTTCGTTCAGCATCAGCTTTACTCATGTTTAATGAGCCTGAAAGCTGGGCAATAAGTTGTTTTTTGTTCATTTTAGCTCCGGTTTAGTTGGTTAAATATCATACTTATCATAAACGTTGATAAATCAAGCTTTTTTTTAGTGTTGTAACTTTTGACAACAACAAGATATAGTAGTCAAATTAATGTTGATTTATAAGGGTTTTTGCTAATTAAAAAAACGGTTAAAATAGCCACTAATATCGTTAATAATAGTAAAAACCATTAAAGTCCCAATAACTGCAATACCGATTCGAAAAGTATTTTCTAAAGTTTTCTTATTAAATTCCTTACCTCTTATTCCTTCAATTGTGTTTAAAGCAATATGCCCACCATCCAACAACGGAATGGGAAACAAGTTAAATAAACCAAGACTGATTGAGATGTATGCAATAATTATCACAAAAGGTAATAAGCCCATTTTTGCAACGTCTCCTGAGATCTGTGCAATCTTAATTGGCCCACCTAATTGTCTTAAGTCACCATAACCTTTGCCCCAAAGTTTTTGAATATATCCCCAAACCATACTTATAGTTTTTTGACTAACAAAAATAATTTCTTTTGCAGAGTAATAAGCTGCTTTTGTAGGACCTAACTTAACATGATTAATTGAATTATTATTTGGCCCAATTTGAATCCCAACCATTCTTTTTTTAAAAGGATTTCCAAAATCATCTTTAGTTTCAACTAAATTAGGTTTTACTTTTAAAGTATATTCATCATTATTTCTTAAAACAATAAATTCAATAAAATCACCATTAGATAAAGTAATGAATTTTGAAACATCCAATAGACTTTCAACTTTATTTCCATCAATACTTAAAAAAACATCATTCTTTTTTAATCCATAAATTTCAGCAGGGCTTTCTTTTTTAACTTCTGCAATCATTGCTGGAGTAAAATCTTTTCCAACAAACATAAAGACAGATAAAAATATAAAAAATGCCAAGATAAAATTTGCTAGAGGTCCACCAAATGCTATCAAATTTCTTTGATATAATGGTTTAAACGCTAGTAGTTTTTCTTGATCTTCTTCGCTATACTGTTTGCGTAATTCTTCTCTGTTAAAATCACTAAATATGTTATGATCTCCAAAAAATTTTACATACCCACCGAATGGAATTAACGAAAATTTCCATCTAGTGCCATGTTTATCTGTCCATCCAAATAATTCTCTACCAAATCCTACAGAAAATGCTGTAACACCTACCCCATATCTACGAGCAAAATAATAGTGTCCATATTCATGAATAAAAACTACGATCGTTAACAATATTAAAAATGGTATTATATAAGTTAGCATAAGTTATATTTTATCTGAAAAGTATATAATCACAACATCGATTTAATCAATAATACTCATATATCTAATTGATTAATTATATTTAATGATTATATTAAAAGCAGGTAAGTTTTAAAAGTCTGATGAAGGCCATATAAGTAAAATTAAAATAAGTATTTTTCTCATTTGTGAAAATCATGAAAATCACTGATTTCTTTAAATTTATGTCTTTCTTTTCGCCATAAATAAAAAAATATTAGAATCAATAAAGGTTGTAAAATTACAAAAATGAGGATGTTAATTAACTCATAACTCATCCCAGTATATTCAGCCATAATTTCAAGAACTAGTACACACCAATTAAAAAAATCATTAATCATAATTTTTTATGTGAAAATTCTCTACAAAGCTTATTAGCTTTTAATACTGAAGGAACAAGTTCATCTAGCTTCCAACTATTATTTCGAATATCAAAATATTTAGATGCAGTAAAATTTAAACCATCTACAATCTCAATTTCATATTTTTGAAATTCTTCATAAAATTCATTTAAAAAATATATGTATTCCTTAATGGGATAAGAACCTAAGCTTAGATGGACTCGAAAACCCATTAAAAAAGGTGATATATCTTGAACAGATGCAGTTAAATCCTCACCATTTATCTTAATTGGAATATTTTTATACAATAATTGCTTTATATCTCCAGGTTTCTCGTAAGTATAAACAGTAAATGTATTATAAACTTTTTCACAATTATCTTCTGCCCTAATAAAAAAGTTAAGATTATCCCCATGGGTAACTTCTCCACTGACACGTGCATAAGATAATGTTTTATATCTATCTATAGTCCACTCAGAGGCTTGGGCTTGGTAGGCAATAACTAATAAAAATAAGAATAAATGTAATGAGATAAAAATTGCAAACCGCTTCAAGATTTAAGCTCCACCTTGAAACCATCACTTTTTAAAAGTGATGTTATTTTATCTAATAATAAACTGTGATGAGTATTAGGGCTTACTTTGAATTTAAAAGTTTGTTTATAAACTGGGGTAGAATTACCGTATGAGATGAAAGTTGATACATGACAATATTTGTGAATATCATTTATTTCCATTAATTAGCGCTCCTTATGGGTTGTGTTTTTGAAAGTAAGTAACTTGTAGTTACTGATAGTGGTTCCAACCCTTTTTCGAGGGAGTTGCCTACGTGATAACAAGGAAGATAATGAAAAAAGACGTAAACAGGATGAAAAAAGATTGGAAATCCAATGCATTATTCAATTTAGATCAAAGGTTTTTGTTATTATTTAGTTCTAATGTTGTTCGTATTAAGATTTTATAACTTATTTTTTTATGAAGATTTTTCACTAATGCAAAATTCTATCCCAAGCTTCAATTTTTATAAATTGCCAGTTGTCATCATATTCTATTCAGCTAACAACATTATAGAACGAGTATATTTTTCATCAAAATAATAGTTTGCTAATTTTGTAATATCATTCAAAGATATTGATTTAAGCATTTGATCTGTATTAGTTATTCTTTCAATACTTAAATTATGTTGTTTAGCATCTTTCAATACATTTAACCAAAAATCATTAGATTGAAGCATTGATTGATAATTGTTCTTTAATGCTAATTTTTGGTCTTTAAACACTTGTAAGTCAAAATTTTTTGTTTTAATTTTATTGATAACTAAATCTATTTTAGATTTAATTTTTTCAACATTTTTTGGATCTGACTCGAAATAAGTATAAAAACTCATTAACTCTATTGGTATTTTTTGATCAAAATTTTTACCCGCACTAATAGAATATACTAAATTATCTTTTTCTCTTACTTCGTCAAATAATAGCTTATCTAATATAGAAAACAATAATCTAGATTTTATTTGTTCTTTAAAACTGTAATTAAATTCCTTGTTATAAATTCTCATAACTGTTGCTTTTTTAGGATCATCCTCAACATACTCAATATATTCTTTATTTTGACTTCTTCTAATATTGTGATCAATAAAAACATCTTTACGATCTAAACTTTTTAAACTTCCTATATATTTTTCAATTAATGGTTCAATAACTTCAAACTTAAAATCACCAACAAATATAAAATCAAAATCACCTCCATCAATAAATCGATCTTTATAGAAGTTTTGAACTTCTATTAGATTAATTTGTTCAAAATTTTTATCTGTAGAATATTGAGTTCTTGGATGGTTTTGATAGGTTTTTTTTCTAAACTCTAAATAATACTTATGTTTTGGGTTCTCTTTATCTATTTTATATTTATTAATTTTAATTTTTTTAAAACGATCTACGTGAGATTGATTAATTCTTAAATCAGTAAAGTTTAAATATAATAATTTAAACATTGTCTCTAAGTTTTCATTATTTGAATATCCAGTTAATCCTTCACTTTCTTCTGAAATATAAGGAATTACATCAATTGTATCTTCTGAATATAGATTATTTTTTTCAGAAACTGATAAATCTCCAATATCTGCACTGCTTAGAATGTCCTCTGTATATTTTGCTGAGTCTAAATTTTCTAAACTTGCATTTGAAAAACCACCAGAACTAAAAGCTGAAAAATTGATTTTATCTTTTTTAAAATCAGTCTGTTTTAATAAAATTTTAGTTCCATTAGCTAATATAATTTGTTGAACATTTGAATTTCGAAATTTTTTTCTTTTAATAATATTTGATCCTTTTAATTCTTTCTTAATAAGGTCTGTTTCTCTTAAAGTGAATTGATATGGTTCAATATTTTTTTGACTTACTTTTTCTATTAATTGAGTTATTTCATTTTTGTTAGGTAATCTTTTAATATAATCAGGTGCATTAATGCTAATAATTTGATTTTCTGCCTTGATATAATTAATAAAATAATTTTTAACATCATCTAAAGTTATCGAAGGTAATAATTTACTTGAATATTTAACCTCATATTTTGGTCCTGAGATCATCTCCTCAAATAAAAAATGTCTTTGATACTCATTTACATAACTATGTGAACTTCTAGTGTCATTTTCTGCGAGATTTCTTTCAAGATATTCTAGGTGTTTTTTTTTTGCTAATTCTAGCTCTGAGTTTAAAAAACCATATTTTTTAATTTGCTCAATTATTACTAAAAAATCTTCTATTCCTGTTATTATTTCATCTTCTTTTAATATAACAGCTGCAACTCTAAACTCATCAAAATCAGATACTTCAAAATCAGTTATGTAAGCATTAATAAATTTTTGATTATTTTTTTCAATTACCTCATCTATTCTACGACTGAAAATAGCCTCAGTTAAATAACTAATAAGAGCTTCTCTATAATTGGTTAAGTTATTAATTTTTTTAAAATCTTTTTTTTCAAAAAGTGAAAAAGTCAAATTCTTGATTGTGTCATCTTGATATACAAAAAATTGATTTTCTGGATAATCTGGAATTTTGTAATCTGGTATCTGTAATTGCTCTAAATTTTTAAGTTTTCCAAAATTTTCCTTTATAATTGGTTCAATTTTATCAACTTTAATATCTCCTATAACAAAAATGCCCATTAATTGTGGTCGATACCACTTTTGGTAATAATCAATTACATCTTGATATTTAAAGTTTTGAATAACTTCTAAAGTTCCAATTGGCTTTCTCTCAAGAAACCTTGAGTTCTTAAACATAACTTTATGAAATTCTTTAATGTAATTTTTACTGCCACCAATATCTTCACGCCATTCCTCTTCTACAATTTTACGCTCTCTTTCAAATGCCTCAGGTTCAAGAGACAAGTTTTTACTAATATCAGTTAATATTTTAAGTACGACCTCAATATCCTCATCATTTTTTGTAGGTATTTCATAAACATAGCTAGTTTTTAAAAAACCAGTCGTAGCGTTATAATGAGATCCTAAATTTAATCCAATTGATGACATGTACTCGTCAATTTTTTTTTTAGGAAAATTCTTTGATCCATTAAAAGCCATGTGCTCTAATAAATGAGCAAGACCTAACTGGTTATCTTCTTCCATAATAGAACCTGCTTTAATAATTAGCTTAAGAGTTACTTTATCTTTAGGTGTTTGATTTTCCCTTATATAATAAGTAAAGCCATTTTCTAATTTACCATAAGTAATAGTTGGGTCTAATGGAAATTCATTTTTTGTATTCCCTACTGAAAATACTGAAATACTAAATATAAAAGTTAATAAATAAAATTTAAGCCAACTAATCTTTATCATTGCTTACTTCTTGAATTAAAGATGCTGTATTATTTGTTGGTTTATTTACATCCTTTGACACTTCATGAAATACAAGATCTGGTTTATTGCATTCATTTAAGAAGGTTGAGCCCTGTAATTCCAAATTTAAATATCTATTAACATCTGTTTGATTTATTATAACTGGTTGTCTATGATGAATTTCACTTATATTTTCTTTAGCTTCTTCAGTAATTAAACAAAATTGATCGTCTTCAAAAATACCAGCAAAAAATATTGAATTTCCATCCTTTCTTGTAAAATAATGTGGAGTTTTTTCTTTTTCCTCTCTTTTCCATTCATAAAAACCATCTGCCACAGCAACACATCTGTTATTTTTAATTAGTTTTTTAAATGAAACTTTCTCATCGATAGTCTCTAATCTTGCATTAATTAATGCTTTAAAATCTTTATCTTTGGCCCAGCTTGGAATTAAACCCCATTTAAGTGACTCTAATGTATTCCCGTTTTTATATTTTTTTATAACTGGAAGTTTTTGATAAGGATGTGCGTTATAGTTTTCGGTATCTTCAACCTGTATAGCTGATTTAACTAATTTACTTGTTTTAGTTACTGGATTTTTTACAACATAGCGCCCACACATTCAAATTGAATCTCTTTTTATTAAATCTTGTATTTGTTTAATCATAATTTTTGGAGATCTCATTGTAGGATAGATTTTTTCAGCCTTTTGATAACTAAGAATTGCTTTTTCATAATTTTTAAGTTGAATATTTACTAAACCTTGACCAGCTAAAGCACCAAAATGTCTTTTTTCTAAATTAAGAACTTTGTCAATATCATTCTGCGATTTTTCAAATTCACCAATCATATAATATGCGGTAGCTCTTTTGTTCCAAGCTTCAGCCCAGTTAGGATCTATTTCAATTACCTTTGTGAAAACTGAAATAGCTCTAAATAATTCTTTATCGTGCATCAGTCTAGATCCTTCATTTAAAATTGAAGTTAGTTTATCATCAGTAGGATGTTTGCTCCAAAGGTCCCAAATTTTTAGTTCAATATTCTTTGACAAAGTTGGATCATTTTTTTTTAATTCTGAAAATAGATTATCAAGTTCAATATCTCTTTCATTTGCATTTAATGTTACAGTTGAAAAAAATAAAATTATGATTGT
>CACJQI010000003.1 GCA_902595535.1 uncultured Pelagibacteraceae bacterium | reverse complement strand
TCAAATCTATTTGGTGATTATGAAGATGCTGTTAATCAAAAAGATAATATATTATTTCATAGTGCTTTAAGTCCTTACATTAATTTAGGATTAATAACTCCTGAATTTATTATTCAAAAAATTTTGGATTTTCATAAAAAAAATAAAATAAGAATGAATTCACTTGAGGGTTATATTCGTCAGGTAATTGGATGGAGAGAATTTATGAGAGGTATTTATCAAGAATATTCGGAAAAAATGGAAGCTGGAAATTTTTTTAAACAAAATAGAAAAATGAAAAATTCTTGGTACGAGGGATCTACAGGATTACCACCTTTAGATTATGCGATTAAAAATGCAATTAATCATGGATGGTCTCATCATATTGAAAGGTTAATGATTTTATCTAACATAATGAACCTTTGTGAAATTAAGCCTACGATTGTTTATAAATGGTTTATGGAGATGTTTGTAGACTCATCTGATTGGGTAATGGTTCCAAACGTATATGGAATGGGATTATTTAGTGATGGAGGAATTTTTGCAACTAAGCCTTATATTTGTGGCTCAAGTTATTTTATGAAGATGATGGATTTTAAAAAAGGGGAATGGTGCGATACTATGGATGGTCTTTACTGGAGATTTATTGATCGAAATAGAAAGTTCTTTTTAACAAATCCAAGATTATCTATGATGGTTCGTATTTTTGATAAAATGAAAACTGATAGAAAAAAAATGATTTTATCTGAAGCTGATAAATTTATAAAACAAAATACTATTTAGTGAAAAAAGAAAATTTGCCATCAAAAATTTGTCCAGTATGTAAAAGGCCTTTCGTTTGGCGCAAGAAATGGAAGCTTAATTGGGATAGAGTAAAATATTGTTCTAAGAGATGTTCTAAGCTAAGCTAAACTGTAGTGAACATAATTGTATTACAACATATTAAAATTGAAGATCCTGGTTACATTAAAGATTTGATGTTGGCTGATGGAGTTAACTTAACCACTATAGAATTAGATGAAGGTGAAAAAATTCCAAACGATCTTAGTAAATTTGATGGGATGTTTTGTATGGGTGGTCCTATGGATACTTTTATGGAGAAAGAATACCCTTGGTTAATTGAAGAAAAAAAATCAATTAAAGATTTTGTAGTAAATTTAAAAAAACCTTATCTTGGTTTTTGTTTAGGTTGCCAGTTATTAGGTGAAGTTGTAGGGGGGAATGTAGTTAAGTCAAGTCCAGCAGAGATTGGTATTATGGACATTCATTTTTCAAAACAAAAAGCTGAAGATAAATTATTTTCACAATTTCCAAATCAAATTAAAAGTTTGCAATGGCATTCTTATGAGGTCCAGGGTATTGAAAATAATAAAGATATAACTTTATTAGCCTCATCACCTATAACCAAATACCAAATTTTTAAATATCAAGATCATGCATATGGCATTCAATTTCATATTGAAATTAAAGATACTACTGTTAATGAATGGGGATGTGTTCCAGAATATAAAAAAGCTCTTGAGGATCAGTTGGGAGACGGGGCTCTAGAAGAATTTGACACTGCAGCAAACGATAATATGTCTGATATGAATAATTATTCCAAAATTCTGTATCAAAATTTTAAAAAAATATTATGAAGAATAAATTTTTTGAATGGGCAGGGGTTATCACTGCTATTTTGTATTCTTTGTTTGTGGCACTAAATATTGGAATAGAATTTTTAGGATTCTGTTTATTACTTTTATCAGCAATTTTAATTGGAATTTGGGCCTATAGGGGAGGACACAAAGGAATATTATTATTACAATTTTTTTATGCAACTGCTGGAATTATTGGAATGGTACGATGGTTTTAATTAAAAGTTGAAATTATTTTTGGAATATAATTTTTGAAATTAAAAAAACCTTTGTTGCAAAATTGCCAAGCTAATTGATCAAGATTTCTATATAAAAAATCTACTTTTAAACTATTTGAATTTAGATAATCTAAATTTTCACTAACAGCAGGATACAGTGCATAATAGTTTTTAATATTTTGAATTTCACTTATGTCGATTACTTCACAATCAATAGATTTATCTTTTAATCTTTGTTTTTGATCTTCAATTAAAAGGGACTTAAATTTCAATAATTTTTCACTGAGTTTAATAGATCTATTTTCATTTATATAAATTTTTTCAAATTTATTTTCTTTAAAGTCGGTAATTTCAAAAGAAAGGTTGTTTTCAAAAATTAAAAGATTTTTTTCTTCTAAATTCTGTGGGTTATTAAATTTTTTTTTAGCTAAAAAATAAGTTTTTTCAGAAATTTTAGGAGGTGCATTTTCATTTAATTTAATATTTTGAAATCTATTATTGGTAAATTTTTTAATATTCCACTCACTTGCAAGGTAATGTTTGCCTTGTGTTTGAATTCCTGCCACCCATCTCCATCCAAGAGTATTTGATGCAGCATCTCCATCGTAAAGATTTTGCATAAAAAATTCAGCACCTAATTGCCAAGGCAATTCTAAAGTAAATATCCAAATACTCGCAAACCACATTCTAGTATGATTATGCAAATAGTTATTTTCTTTAAGCTCATTTACCCATTGATTAAAGCATTCTAAGTCAGTTTTACCCTCAATTGCGTTCAGATAATTTCGGTTACTTTTGAACTGATCTCTAAGATTATTTAATTCTATTAAATAATCTGACCAAACATTTGGTCTCAACTCTAACCAACCTTTCCAATAAACACGCCACAAAACTTCTTGAATAAATTTTTCATTTTTTGAAAATGAAAATTTTTTAAGAGATTTATCGATAACTTCTAATTCGTTTATAATTCCATGTGTTATATATGGAGATAAACACGAAATATTAGACCTTTTATCTGGTCCGAAATCAAAATTTCTTAATTTTGAATATTCCGAGAGATTATTTTCAATAAAATTATCTAATTTTTCAACGGCCTTAGCCCTCGAAGCTTCAAACATCATGTTATTTTATTTTGATTTTTTTTTCTTTAGACCTAATTTATCACTATGTCTTAGTCTTAATATAACAATTGCGCCAGCAATAAGAACTATAGCAACAGCCTCATATACTAGTGCAGTTGGATCCATCTCTTTTCCCTGAAGTATTATAAATCGAGCAAGAGCAGTGATTGCAATTAAAAGAGGAAGAGTAATACTGATTGATTGTTGGTCCCAAAAAACTCTTACCATTGCAAGAACTTCTAAATATAGAAACATTAAAAGCAAATCAGCTAGTGTCACTGATTTGTTCAAAAACATATTATTAATTTCCATACCAACAGCAATTACAGTACTAATTAAAATAATACACATTAAAGCTAACTGTAAATTTTTTGCTATTTTTTCCATTATTTTTCTTTACTAAAAGGTAGCCATTTTTCAAATACAGATTTTGATGGTCCATCATAAGGAATTGAGTATGAACTTGGGTTTGGACTAGTTAAAACTTCAATACCTTTAGAAAACACAAAAATAAAAACTACGACAAAAACAATTACCATTATTTTAAAAGGGTCAAAATTTTTTGTTTTAAAAACACTATTTGATTGTGATTCAGCTTTGTGAAAATTTTTAAACGTCATATAAACTGCAAATATTAAACCAATATGAGCAACATAAAGACCTGCCCAGCCAAATGCAAAAGTTGTGTATGAAAAAACATATAAACTAAAGACTGTTGTCCAAATAAAACTTAAAACTAATAGAATTTGAAGTCTTACAGTTTTAGGAAGAGATCTAAGGTCATTTTTGCTGTCATCAAATAAAATATTTGCAGCATCTACCATCCAGTTTTTTAGTGATTCCATCATTTATAACTATAATATTTGATATTCTGGACAAATGTCAAATTGTCCTAAATTTAATAATTACAGTTTTTTCTTGTGAAAATTGATGAATTTTTCAACATTTGATTTGTTAAATGTTTTATTTTCTTCAAAAGAAACTTTTTTCATTGAGTATGCATTGCTTTTAGTTTGTCTCGATTCAATGATAATATTTCCTTTATAAAGTTTCAGTTTAACTGACCCATTAACTTTATTTTTATTAAGATCTACAATTTTTTGAAGTTTAAATCTTTCTCTTGAATACCAATAACCGTTGTAAATAAGTTCCGCATATCTTGGCATTATTTGGTCTTTTTTATGCATTGTTTCTTTATCAAGTGTTACAGACTCAATTGCTCTATGAGCATTAATTAATAATGTTCCACCAGGAGTTTCGTATACTCCTCTAGATTTAATTCCAATAAATCTATTCTCAACTAAATCAACTCTTCCAATTCCATTTTTACCTGCAAGCTGATTAAGTTTTTCTAATAGTTTTGAAGGTGATAATTTTTTTCCATTTATTCCAAATGGGTCACCATTTTTAAAATTGATAGTTACAAAGCTTGGTTTATTAGGTGCTTTTTCTGGTGAAGTAGTTCGTTGAAATATAAATTCAGGCGCAGAGTTTTTTGGGTTCTCTAAAACTTTTCCCTCAGTTGATGTGTGAAACAGATTGTCATCAACTGAAAAAGGAGGAGCTCCTTTTTTATCTTTAGGAATAGTTATATCATGTTTTTTTGCATAACTAATTAGATCTGTTCTTGATTTTAATTTCCAGATTCTCCAAGGTGCAATAATTTTTATTTTAGGTCCAAAATAATGATAGCCTAACTCAAATCTAACTTGGTCATTTCCTTTTCCAGTCGCGCCATGTGAAACAGCATAAGCTTTATATTTTTTTGCAACTCTAATTTGATCTTTTGCAATAAGTGGTCTCGCTATTGATGTTCCAAGCAAATAAACACCTTCATAGATTGCGTGACCTCTTATCATTGGGTACACATAATCTTTAACAAATATATCTTTTAAATCTTTAATTATAATATTTTTAACACCAAATTTTTTTGCATTAGAAATTATTTTTTCTCTATCAATTTCTTGACCAACATCTGCAGTGTAACAAATAACTTCAGCATTATAATTTTCTTGAAGCCATTTTAAAATTATAGAGGTATCTAACCCTCCAGAGTACGCTAGTACAATTTTCTTTTTTGATTTCATTGATTAACTACAAGCTTTTTTCGTGGCGTTATAAGCTTTTGTAAAACCTAATAAAGAATAATGATCTATTGTTTGAGAGCCTTTTTGATTATAACCAGTAATCATAATTCTAGATCCTTTTTTCATTCTTTTAATCATTCTATATTCAATCTTGGTATCTGCAATCCAAGCAAAACCTTGCTCTTTAATATCAAACTTAAATTTATTTTTACCTGAAGCGGCAGTTATGGAGTTATTTTTATTAAATTCGTATCCTGCAGTAACACTAACTTCATTAATTATTTTTTCTGCAGGTCTAAAAGCAATAAATAATTTAGCATCTCTTTTATTTGATTTTGGAGCTTGTAAAATGGGTGATGATTGTGCAAAACAAACTTTTCCATTTGCCTCAGTAACAACCATTGCTTCCCAATCTTTAAATTTTCCAATTTTTTTTATTTCTTCTGCAAATGATTGTGCGATTAAGCTTATAAAAAATATTGGCAATATAATTATAATTTTTTTAATTATGGACATGGGTTTGGATATATTGTTTGTACTTTATTAATTTCTTTAATGATATCATCAGACAAATTAACATTTACACTTTCTATGTTAGTTTTCAACTGCTCCATTGTAGTTGCACCAATAATAACTGAAGTTACAAATGGTTGGATTTCTAAAAATTTGATCGACATTTGTGCTAAATTAACGTCGTACTTATTAGCTATTTCATAGTAAGCATCTACAGCTTTTTCAGTATTAGGCTTTGCATATCTTGTCCAAAAATTTGGATCTCGCTCTATTCTTGAATTCTTTGGTATTTGATTATTTCTGTATTTTCCTGATAAGTATCCACTTGCTAGAGGAGAGTAGGCTAACAGGCCAATTTCTTCTCTAATTGATATTTCAGCCAATCCAACTTCATAAGTTCTATTAAGTAAACTATAGGGATTTTGTACAGACATCATTCTTGGCAAATTTTTATCTTTTGAGAGCTCCAAATATTTTGAAACACCCCATGGAGTCTCATTTGATAATCCAACTTCTCTGATTTTGCCATCATCTACAAACCTTTTTAGGTTTCCTAGAACATCCTCAAATTTATTCCAATTTCCATTTTCTTTATGTTCGTAACCTAATCTTCCAAACATATTAGTGTTTCTCTCTGGCCAGTGAAGTTGATAGAGATCAATATAATCTGTTTGTAGTCTTTTTAAGCTATCATTTACCGCTTCAGTCATCATATCTATACCATAATTATTTCCACCACCTCTCAAATAAGCTCTCATTGGTCCTGCAACTTTTGATGCTAAAATTACTTGATCTCTTTTTTTTGTTTTTTTAAACCAGTTACCAATTATAATTTCTGTGTGACCATATGTTTCTGCTTTAGGTGGAACAGCATAAAGTTCTGCAGTATCCCAAAAATTTACTCCTTGATCTAAAGCATAGTCCATCTGTTCAAAACCCTCTTCTTGTGTATTTTGTTCCCCCCAAGTCATAGTACCGAGACAAATTGTACTTACATCAAGATCAGTATTTCCCAGTTTTTTATAATTCATAATGCTTTTTATTTAATTTTGATGCTTTTTAATCTTTTAAGGCATCTTGAATAATTAGTAAAAGACTATTATATTCAGGTCATTATGGAATTTGATAAAAAAGGAATATTAAACAGAGCTAAAGTAGCTCAGCAAACAGCAGTTGTAATGGATGAGGGCTTAAGAGCCTACATGCTTAAGGTATATAACTACATGGCAACTGGAATTTTATTAACAGGAATAGTTGCTCTTATAACTTTTAAACTTTCAGTTCAAGAAATTACGAGTACAGGAATAATTTTAGAACCTTTGGGGCAAGCAATTTATAATTCTGGTTTGAAATGGGTTGTAATGTTAGCACCTTTAGCGGTTGTTTTTTATATGAGTTTTGGAATTAATAAAATGAGCGCAGCAAAAGCGCAAATAACCTTTTGGGTTTTTGCGGGATTGATGGGCTTATCTTTATCTTCACTTTTATTATTTTACACAGGAATGAGTGTAACGAGAGTTTTCTTTATTTGTTCAGCTACATTTGGAGCAATGAGCATTTATGGTTACACAACTAAAAGAGACTTAACTAAATTTGGATCATTTTTAATTATGGGGTTAATTGGAATTATCATTGCATCGTTAGTTAATATATTCTTAAAATCTCCAATGATGTATTTTGTTATCTCAATTTTAGGAGTATTGATATTTGTAGGACTTACTGCTTATGACACTCAAAAAATTAAAAATATGTATTCGGCAAGTGATACAGGTGAGTTGATTGGAAAAAAAGCTGTAATGGGTGCCTTAACTCTTTACCTAGACTTTATTAATCTTTTTATAATGCTGTTAAGATTATTTGGTCAAAGACGATAATTTTACTTTTGAAGTTTTTTCCAATTAATATTTTTTAAAAGAACTTTAAGATCAAAAGAATTCTTTAAAATCTTACCAGTAGTATCTGTTATTAGATATTTTAAATTTTTGCTTTTAGGGTTAAAGTTTTTACAAATTTTATATAAAGCATTTTCGGCTGAATTTCTGAAAACGCTAAAACTAACTTGTTTATTAGAGATGCTTAAGCCATAATCTTTCCAAGATCCTTCAGAAACCATTTTGGCATATAAATCCAAAATAATTTTAAGTTCTTTTTTTTCAAAAAATTGTTTTTCTTCAGTTTGATTGTGTGGGTTATTAACAACTAATTTTAAATTACTACGCATCAATTTTATATTTATTAATCAAAGGAATTTGAAATCCTGTAAATACAATAGTTATTGGCAGCATTCCCCATACTTTAAAGTTAACCCAAAACTCTTCAGTTTGAGTACGCCAAATACACTCATTTAATATTGCTAGACCAAAGAAAAAAAACATCCATCTTCTATTTAAAAGTTCCCAACCTAAGTCTGATATAGGAATTGATTTACCCATTATTTTTTTCAGAACTGGTTCTTTGGTAAAATATCTCCCAAAAAATAACGCTAAAGCAAATAAAATATTAATAATTGTAGGTTTTACATAAATAAAAACTGGATCATTGAAGTAAATAGTAAGCCCACCAAAAAAAGTTATTAATATTCCACTCACTAATGGCATGGTTGGAATTTTTTTTTCAAAAAACCAAACAACTGCTAAAGCGATTAAAGTTGCAACTATAAGTGGAGGAATTGCAACTGATAAATTTTTATCATTATTGTAATAGAAGAAAAAAAATATAGCTAAAGGCCCAAAATCAGTAACAAATTTTAAAAAAGATTTATTCACTTTAAAAATACTAACATATTGCCACATCACAAAACATTAATATTTTTAGCATTGATTTTTATATTTAAATACCCATACTAAGAATAATGCCAATCCAAAAAGCAAAATTCTCGATAGGAGACATCGTTAAGCATAAACATTTCGAGTTTAGAGGTGTTATATACGATGTAGATTTTGAATTTAATAATTCAGAAGAATGGTACCAGTCTATACCAAAAAATGTTAGACCCAGAAAAGACCAACCTTTTTACCATTTACTAGCTGAAAACGATGAAATTACTTATGAAGCGTATGTTTCAGAACAAAATCTATTAATGGACGACTCTGATGAGCCAATAAAACACCCCTTAATTGAAGAGATTTTTTCTGGTAAAAAAGGCTCTACTTATTTTAAGCTTTCAAATTAAGCAAATCACTATTCAACCACATTTAGTTCAAATCTAGGCCACACAAATTAGCTAAAATAAAAACATATTCTGATCAAGAATGTTAAAAGTTAATTTCAATTCATTATATCCCTCTGCATTCTTGATCGGAAATCCTTTTCATAATAGATATCTCTGAAATAACGATAAAAAAACTATGTTTAAATTTTTTGAACCTAATAAGATTTTTCAGATAACATCTAAAGCCCCCAAATATGTTTTGCTTTTGTTTATCATTGTTCTTTCTATTGGATTAACTGAAGCATTATTTTTATCTCCCGAAGATTATAAACAAAGTGATGCAGTCAGAATCATGTACGTGCATGTACCTGCAGCTTGGATTTCTCTTGGAATTTTTTCATCTATAACTTTTTTATCAATTTTTGGCTTTGTTTTTAAAAACAAAAATTTTTTTTTGATAGCAAAAAGTTTAGCCCCCTCAGGTTTTGTTTTTAATATTATTGCATTGGTTACTGGAGCTATTTGGGGTAAGCCAACTTGGGGTACTTGGTGGGCCTGGGATGCAAGAATTACATCTATGCTAATTTTATTATTATTTTATGCTATGTATCTAATTTCTTGGAGAATTTATGAAACTGAAGAAAAGGTTTTTAAGATCACAACTTTCATCACGATACTAGGTATAATTAATGTTCCAATCATTAAATATTCTGTGGACTGGTGGAATACACTTCATCAACCAGCATCAATCAATATATTGTCAAAAAGTACAATTCATTCATCAATGCTTTATCCTTTATTAATAATGACTGCGGCATTTGCTCTTTTTTCATTGCTAATTTTCTTAATGAAATATAATACAGAACTGATAAAAATTAAAAATAAAGGCTTAGACAGACTATGATAAATGAAATAATTTCAATGAACGGATACGGATCTTACGTGTTATCTGCTTTTAGTTTTACTCTTTTAAGTTTTTCTGCCCTATATTTAATTACAAAATCTCAATTTATAAAAGAACAAGACAAGTTTGTAGCTAAATTTGGATCTCTAAACTCTGAGAAGGCTAAATCTGCAAAATCACAAAGAATTAATAAAGAAATTTTAGCTGACGCAACAAATAATTAACTTATAACCATGTATGGTCGCAAGGTTAAATTAAGATTTTTATTTATACTTCTCATTTTAACCACTTTAATATTAACAGTATTCCTTGTTTTAAAATCTTTAAAAGAAAACGTGGTATATTTTCAATCGCCTTCAGAGATTAAAGAAATTTCTGAATTAGATAAAAAAAAAATCAGGGTAGGTGGCATGGTAAAAAAAAGCTCTATTTTTATTACTTCTAATGAGGTTAAATTTATAATCACTGATTTTAAAAATGAAATCAATGTGACTTATTCTGGGGCAATACCAAATCTTTTTGAAGAAGGAAAAGGTGTGGTTGCTGAGGGTTTTTTAAAAGATAGAAATTTTTTTTCAGCTACTAAAATTTTAGCAAAACATGATGAAAATTATATGCCTCCAGAAGTTAAGGAAGCGCTTGGAAATAAATAAATGTTATTAAGTGTTATTGGCCATTATTCTCTTATCCTAGGACTTTGTTTTAGCCTAATTATCATTTTTTTATCAATTAAAAATTTTAAAAATTCTGAATACTTAAATACTAAAATTTTATTTTCTTCTTTTTTTCAACTAATTTTAGTTTCTTTAAGTTTTTTATGTCTAGTTTTTTCATTTGTATTTTCTGATTTTAGTAACGAAACAGTATTTAATAATTCGCATTCAACGAAACCTCTTTTTTATAAAATTTCAGGTACATGGGGAAATCATGAGGGTAGCCTATTACTTTGGTTGCTTGTTTTAACTTTATTTATATCTTTATTTTTAATTAAAACAAAAAAACAACCAGTTAAATATAAAATTTTAACTTTATTATTTCAGCAAATTATAATTATTGGTTTTTTTGTTTTTTTAATTCAAACTTCAAACCCATTTAATTATTTATATCCAACCCCAGATGAGGGTTTAGGTTTAAATCCTATATTACAAGATCCAGCTCTAGCAATTCACCCGCCAATTTTATATTTAGGTTATGTTGGATCCTCTATTATTTTTTCTTCAGCTTTAGCTGCTACTTGTCTTAATATGATATCTAAAAAATGGGCTACCCATATTAAAAAATGGGTTTTAATTTCATGGGTGTTTCTGACATTAGGAATTATGTTAGGATCTATTTGGGCTTATTACGAATTAGGTTGGGGTGGTTTTTGGTTTTGGGATCCTGTTGAGAACGTATCGTTAATGCCTTGGTTAGCATTAACAACACTTCTACACTGCATATTAGTATTAGAAAAAAAACAAGTTTTAACATCTTGGGTAATAATTTTATCAATCTCAACTTTTACATTAAGTATGTGTGGTACATTCTTAGTGAGATCTGGAATTTTAAATTCTGTTCATACGTTTGCAAATGATCCCGGAAGAGGATTATTTATCTTAGTTTTTCTATTTTCTTTAATCTTAATTTCACTTTTTGTTTTTTTCTTTTTTCATAAATCTACTCAAAATGAATTGAATAATTTTTCATGGCTTAGCAAGGAAACATCAATAATAATTAATAATTGGTTTATGATGTATTTTTTATCCGTAGTTTTAATTGGCACTGTTTATCCAATTTTTCTTGATGTTTTATCATCTCAAAAAGTATCTGTTGGACCGCCATTTTACCATAAGTTAATAGTTCCGTTTCTAATACCATTCTTATTGGCAATGGCCATCGGGCCTAAATTGAAATGGGTTAAGTCAAATTTAGAAGATAAATTGTCTATGATTTTGTTACTTATAATTTCAGTTTTAATATCCTTTTTTATTTTAAAAATCTTTGAGGCTAACTTTCTTATCAATACAATTTTAATTTCTAGTGCCACTTATCTATTTTTCATAACTTTTAGAGATTTTTTTATAAAGAAATTTAATAATATTTCACAAAATATTGCTCATTTTGGATTTAGTTTATTGATTTTAAGTATTTTATTTAACAGCTTATTTTCGAGCGAAATTACTACAAACCTAAAAGTCGGTGAAACTTTTGATGACTCAAAAACAAAAATATTTTTTAAAAGTATTAAACAAAAAGAGGAAAAAAATTTTAAGTCTATTATTGCAAATTTTAATATAGAAAATTCTATGGGCATCACAGAAAATTTATCTCCTGAACTAAGAATTTATAATCAGCCAAATATTGTAACCAGTGAAGCAGATATTAAAACAACAATGATTTCAGATAAATTTATAGTGATTAATGTAGTTCAAAATCAAGATTATTTCAATGTTAGGTATCAAGTTAAACCTTTTATGCTATGGATATGGCTTTCAGTTTTGTTAATTAGTTTTGGTGGATTGGTAAGTTTATTTAAAAAAAATTATGAATAATAAAGCATTAAAAATTACTACAATTGCAATATTCATAATTATTTTTATAGTTTTTTATAAAGCTTTACAGGATACAAATATTTACACTCCAAAAAAAAAATCTAACAATGAAATTCCATCATTTTCTACAAATTTATTTTATTCAAATAAAAAAATAAATTCATCTGAACTTTTTAAATTAGATAAATTTTATTTATTGAATATTTGGTCATCATGGTGTGTTCCATGTAGAACTGAGCATCCTTTGTTAATGGATTTAACTAAAAATAAAAAGATAGAAATAATTGGATTAAATTATAAAGACAAAAAGAATAGTGCTGAGAATTTTTTGAATGAACTTGGAAATCCTTACCAAGAAATAATTTTTGATAAAGAGGGTATTAACGCAATAGAGTGGGGCGCTTTTGGAGTACCCGAATCATTCTTAATCAATGATGGAAAAGTAATTAAAAAATATATTGGACCTCTTAACAAAGAACTAGTTGAAGAAATTAGATTATTAATAAAATGAAGATATTAAAATTATTTTTTATCATTTTTTTTATTTTTTATTTTAATCATCTTGGAGCAAATACAGATGATATGAAAATTAAAATTACAAAAAATTTACGTTGTTTAATTTGTCAGGGACAGTCTGTTTATGACTCAGATTCTGAATTTGCTAATAGCATGAAAGTTTTAGTAGATAAAAAATTAAATGAAGGTTTCTCTGAAAAACAAATTTATAATTTTTTTAAAGAAAAATATGGAGAATGGATTTTGTATGATCCTGAACTTAATAAAAATACTTATATTTTGTGGTTATTACCAATATTGATATTTTTAATTGGGGGTGCAATAGTTATTAAAAATTTTAAAATTAGAAAATAATTTAAATGTTATGATCTTTAAAAGAATTTGTTTAAGTGTTTGTATTTTATTTGTTGTATCTTCGATAAGTGCTGAAGAAATGAAAAATAATATTCAAAATAATCAGTATAATGTTTATACGGGTATGTTTGATTTTAGTGACGATGGTAAGAAATCAACATTAGTTGGTTTCCAGCATCAAAACGAAAATCTAAATAGAGATACATTTTTAGGAAATCTTTCGCCTATAACGGGCATATTAATTACAGCAGATAGTGCAGGTTACGTTTATACAGGTGTTCAAGCTCAATATAAAATTGGGGCATTAAATATCACACCAAGTTTTACGCCGGGTTTATACCATGAAGGAGATGGGAAAGATCTTGGACATATGCTTGAATTTAAAAGTGAAGTCCAACTATCGCTTAACTTATCAGATAGCTCTAAAATTGGTTTTTCTTATAATCATTTGTCTAATGCAAGTTTGGGAGATAAAAACCCTGGGGCAAATAGTTATATGTTTAATTTTTTAAAAAACTTCTAATAGAAATCTATGAATCTTAATGATTGTCATAATTTTAGTGATTTTCGAAAATTAGCTAAAAAAAAATTACCATCACCCATATTTCATTATATTGATGGTGCTGCAGATGATGAGATAACTTATGCACGAAATACAAGTGCATTTGATGATGTTGACTTAGTTCCCAATGTTTTAAGAGGTGTGGAAAATGTTGATTTATCAACAACAATATTTGGAAAAAAATTAGATTTGCCATTTTATTTAGCACCAACTGCTTTGCAAAGATTATTTCATTATGATGGTGAGAGAGCAGTTGGTAAAGCTGCAAAAAAATTTAATACTATGTTTGGTGTATCAGCTTTAGCCACAGTTAGTGTTGAAGAAATATCTTCCATGATTGATACGCCAAAGATGTTTCAGTTTTATTTTCATAAAGATAGAGGTTTAAACGACTCTTGTTTAGAAAGAGCTAAAGCAGCTAAATTTGATGTTATGGCATTAACGGTGGATACTATAACTGGAGGAAATCGAGAAAGAGATTTGAGAACAGGCTTTACATCCCCACCTAAGCTTACATTATCTAGCTTATTTAGTTTTGCTATAAAGCCGATGTGGGGAATAAATTATTTAACAAAAGGAAAATTTGAATTACCTCATCTTCAAGATTATGTAAAAGAAGGTACTGATACTAACACTTCTATTGGAAATTATTTTTCTACAATGTTGGACCAATCTATGAATTGGAAAGATGCAGAAAAACTTTGTTCTCAGTGGGGAGGTCATTTTGCTTTGAAAGGTGTAATGAGTGTTGAGGATGCAAAAAGAGCAGTTGATATAGGTTGCACAGGTATAATGGTTTCAAATCATGGTGGAAGACAACTTGATGGATCAAGATCTCCGTTTGATCAACTTGCAGAAATTGTTGATGCTGTAGGTGATAAACTCGATGTAATTTGCGAAGGTGGAATACATAGAGGAACACACATGCTTAAAGCTTTATCGCTAGGAGCCAAGGCTTGCTCTGGTGGTAGATTATATCTTTATGCATTAGCTGCTGGAGGACAATCGGGTGTTGAAAGAGCAATTGAAAAGTATAAAGCTGAATTAGTAAGGGATATGAAACTAATGGGCTGTACTAAAATCAGTGATTTAAATAGGAATAATTTAAGATTTAGAAAATAATGAATCTTAATGATTGCTATAATTTTGACGATTTCAGAAAATTAGCAAAAAAAAAATTACCAGCACCTATTTTTCATTATATTGATGGTGGATCAGATGATGAAGTTACCCTTAATAGAAACACTAATGCTTTCAATGATTGTGATTTAGTTCCAAACATTTTAGCAAGCGTTGGAGAACCTGATTTATCTACATCAGTTTTTGGTAAAAAAATTGACATGCCTCTTTTTTTATCACCAACTGCAATGCAAAGTTTGTATACACCAGAAGGAGATAAGGCATCTGCTAGAGCTGCCGAAAAATTTGGGACAATGTACAGTATGTCCACAATGGCATCTTTTTCAATTGAGGAAATTGCAAATATTTCAAGTGGACCAAAACTTTTTCAACTATATATTCATAAAGATAAGTCCATCACAGATGATTTAATAGATAGATGTAGAAGAGCTAATTTTGATGGTCTTTGTTTAACAGTTGACACTTTGGTTGCTGGAAATAGAGAAAGAGATCACAGAACAGGATTTACGACACCACCAAAGCTAACTCTTGAGAGTTTATTAAGTTTTGCAATGAGACCAGAGTGGGTATTTAAATACTTAACAAATAAAAAATTTGAACTAGCAAATATTAAACATAAAACTGATAAAGGCACAAACATAGCAAAATCGGTTGTTGATTATATTAATGAGCAGTATGATCCAGCCATGAATTGGAAGGATGCTGAATATTGCGTTAAAAGATGGAATGGTCCTTTTGCTCTTAAAGGTGTTATGAGTGTTGAGGATGCAAAAAAAGCGATAGATATTGGATGTACAGCTATAATGATTTCAAATCATGGGGGAAGACAATTGGATGGCTCTAGATCTCCATTTGATCAAATTAAAGCAATATCTGATGCTGTTGGAGATAAATTAGAAATTATTCTTGATGGAGGAATAAGAAGAGGAACTCATGTTTTAAAAGCTTTAGCAGCAGGTGCGACAGCTTGTAGTTTTGGTAAAGCTTTTTTATTTAGTTTAGGTGCTGGTGGTCAAGCTGGAGTAGAGAGATTATTATATAATATGCAACAAGAAATCAGACGAAATATGATTTTAATGGGTTGTAAAAATATAAATGATCTTGATAGATCAAAAATAATTTATCGTAATTAGTTATAAAAAATATAAATACTTTTCGTTAATCAACAATAGACAACCATCATGTTTTCAGTTAGTTTCGCTTTTTAAATTATGGAACTTGCAAAGTCATTAGAAAGATTAGGAACAGAGACCGCATTTAGTGTGTTAGCTGAAGCAAAAGCATTAGAGGCCAAAGGAAATCCAATGATACATTTGGGTCTTGGTCAACCAGATTTTAAAACTCCTAAACATGTTGTTGAAGCAGCAAAAAAAGCTTTAGACGACGGACATCACGGGTATGTAATGTCTAATGGTATTCCTGAATGTAGGCAAGCAGTCACAAGATGGATTAAAAAACGTTATGATGCGGATGTAGATTTTGAGAGAATTCTAATCATGCCAGGCGGAAAACCAACAATGAGTTATGCAATTCAATGTTTTGGAGAGCCAGGTGCTGAAATTATTCATCCAACTCCCGCATTTCCAATTTATGAGTCTATGATTAATTATACTGGATCAACAGCTGTACCATATGACTTAACAGAAGATAAAGATTTAAAATTTAATGCAGATAAAATTCTATCTTTAATTACAGATAAAACTAGATTGTTAATTTTAATTAACCCTAACAATCCGACAGGAAGTTTTGTTGAAAAACCAGAGATTGATAAGTTAGCTGAAGGGTTAAAGAAACACCCACATGTAACAATTTTAAGTGATGAAATTTATAGCAGACAAATTTTTGATGATAAAGAAATGCCAACTTTTTTTAATTATCCAGAATTAAGAGACAGATTAATTGTTTTAGAGGGCTGGAGTAAAGCTTACTCAATGACAGGTTGGAGGTTAGGTTGGAGTTTTTGGCCAGAGAATTTAGTTGAGCATGTAAATAAACTTCTTATTAATAGTGTTTCATGTGTTAATGCAGCGGCACAATTTGCTGGTATAGCAGCTCTTGATGGACCAGATGACTCAATTCATGAAATGATGGTAAAATTTACTGAAAGAAGAAAACTTATTCACGAAGGATTAAATGATTTACCAGGAGTTGAGTGTAGTTTACCAGGCGGAGCATTTTATGCATTTCCTAAAGTAATTGGAACAGGTATGAATGGAGCTGAATTTTGTAAAAAAGCTATGCACGAAGCTGGTGTTGCAATAGTTCCAGGAACTGCATTTGGCAAAACTTGTAATGATTATGTAAGATTTAGTTTCGCTGCTTCAAGAGATAACATTTCACAAGCTTTAGAAAATATAAAGAAAATGCTTACTAAATAAGCTGTATTTTTGAATAAAATTTTATTAATATTCTTTTAATGAATGAGCAAATTCAAGCTAAAATAAAAAAAATTTTTAACGGAAGATTCTCTACTTCTGAGTCTACAAGAGCAAATTATGCTAGGGGTGAGGATACTTATGATCCAGTATTATCCCAAGGTGTAGTTTTTCCTGAAACAAATGAAGAAGTTTCAAAAATATTAAAATTATGTAATGAAAATAAAATTCCAGTTGTTCCTTTTGGTACTGGAACATCTTTAGAGGGAAATGTTGTTGGTAATGAAAAAGGAATAACAATTTGTTTAGAAAAAATGAACAAAATTTTAAGTGTAAATATCGAAGACTTTGACTGTAGAGTACAAGCTTGTGTAACTAGAGAACAATTGAACGATTATCTTAGAGAAGATGGAGTTTTTTTTCCAATTGATCCAGGTGCTAATGCTGCACTAGGAGGTATGGCAGCAACTTCAGCCTCAGGGACCATGGCAGTTAAATATGGAACTATGAAAACTGTAATTTCAGGTCTGACTGTAGTTTTACCTAATGGTGATATTATAAACACTGGTAGCAGAACTAAAAAAACTTCAGCAGGCTATAATTTAACCAATTTATTTATAGGTTCTGAAGGTACATTGGGTATAATAACTGAAGTTCAATTAAGACTGTCACCTGTGCCTGAAAGTATAATGGCTGCAGTATGTCATTTCCCATCTTTAGAAAATGCAGTTCAAACAGCTCAACAAGTTATTCAATACGGAGTTCCAATGGCAAGGATTGAAATGCTTAACAAAGAACAAATGGGGATTAGTATTAATTATTCTAAACTTAAAGATGTTGAGGAAGTTCCAACACTATTTTTTGAATTTCATGGATCAGAGCTATCAAATAATGAAAACATTAAAATTGTAGAAGAAATTTCAAACAGTAATCATGGAAGCTCTTTTAAGTGGGCAAAAGACTTAGAAGAAAGAAATAAACTTTGGAGAGCAAGATGGGACGTATATTATTCTGTTAAAGCTCTGATTAATAATGGAAGAGTTTATTCAACAGATATATGTGTTCCTATTTCAAATATAACTGAATGTGTAAATTATGCAGAAGAACAAGCAAAAAAATTTGGACTTAGAGCACCAATGGTAGGCCATTTAGGCGATGGAAATTTTCACGTAATTTTACCATATGATCCAGAAAAAAAAGATATGTACAATAAAATTAGAGAATTTAATGATTTACTAATTAAAAAAGGACTAGAATTAAATGGAACAATCACTGGTGAACATGGTGTAGGTCTTCATAAAAAAGAATACTTATTAGAGGAACATGCTGACAGTATTCCATTAATGAAATTAATAAAAAGAAGTATTGATCAAAACAATATTATGAATCCAGGTAAGATATTCGATCTTAACTAATAAAAATAAACTTTATGAAAAAAATTTTAATAACCAGAAAACTTTTACGATCTTGTGAGGATAAAGCCAAAGAAACATTTGAAGCTAATTTTAATTTAAATGATGAATTATATTCTCAAAAAAAATTAATTGAATTAAGCGCAGGTCAGGATGGAATATTATCATCTTTAACTGATAAATTAGATAGTGATACAATTAATAAACTACCAGACACTATTAAGATTATTTCGAATTTTGCTGTTGGATTTGGAAATATAGATTTAGAGGCAGCAAGAAATAGAGGTATTGCAGTAACAAATACTCCAGACGTTCTTACCGATGCAACAGCAGAGATTGGTGTATTGCTAATACTAGGTGCTTGCCGTAGAGCAGCAGAAGGAATTGATAGCGCAAGAGAAGGTGGATGGAAATGGTCAGCAGATTACTTAATAGGAAAACAATTAACAGGCGCAAGACTTGGAATACTAGGAATGGGTAGAATTGGTCAAAAAATTGCAAAAGTTGCAAAATCTTTAGGAATGGTAATTCATTATCACAATCGATCTAAGCTTAGTGCGGATAAAGAGGATGGTGCAACTTATCATGATAACTTGAAAGATCTTCTTTCCGTATCGGATGTTCTATCAGTTTGTTGTCCAGCTTCTAAAGAAACAGTGGATATGATTAACAAAGATACTATTGAATATTTACCCAAAGGTGCAGTAGTAACGAACGTAGCAAGAGGAGATATAATTGAAGATGAAGCATTAATTGACGCCCTCAATAGAAGAAAAGTTTATGCAGTTGGATTGGATGTTTATAAAAATGAACCAAATTTAAATCCCGGATATTTAAAACATAAAAGTGCATTTATTCTTCCACATTTAGGTAGTGCTACTAAAGAAACTCGAACAGCAATGGCCAATCTAGCAATAGATAATATTGATGAGTTTTTTAAAACTGGAAATTGCAAAAATAAAGTGAATTAAAAATTCAAAACTGAAAAAATTTTCCAAAAAAATTAAAAAAAAAGATAAATTTACTACCTAGGATTGTATGAATCCCTGTGTGGGTCATTTTCACTCTAGACTCTATGGATCATATGTATTTTACTGCTCAAAGTTAATTAACTAAACGAGGAGATACTAATGATTAAAAACAAAAAATCATTAAAAGGTGCAAAAACACCTTCAAGACGTAAGTTCTTCAAAGCAGCGGCAGCAACTGGTGCAGCAGCAGCGACAGCTGTGGCAATGCCAAATGTAGCTTTTGGTGCTCCATTAACTTTAAAGATGCAAGCAGCTTGGCCTTCAGGCGCAAACATCTTTTTTGAAATGGCAGGAGACTACGCAAAAATGGTTAGCGACATGTCAGGTGGAGAACTAAAAATTGATCTTCAACCTGTTGGAGCAATTGTAAAGACTTCTGAAATTGGGCAAGCAGTAAGTTCAGGTGTAGTAGATATGGGTCACTGGGTGACCGCATACTGGTATGGTAAAAATGCTGCAGCTTCACTTTTCGGAACTGGTCCTTCATACGGAATGTCATCTCAAGAAGTTATGGGTTGGATGGAGTATGGTGGAGGAAGAGCATTATACGAAGAAGCAGTTAAAAGTGTAGGATTTAACTATACTGGTTTCTTCCATATGCCTATGCCAGCACAACCATTTGGTTGGTTTAAAAAGAATGTAACAAAAGTATCTGATGTTAAAGGTATGAAGTATAGAACTGTTGGTCTAGCGACTAACGTTTTAACTGCTATGGGAATGGTCGTAAGACAATTACCTGGTGGTGAAATCCAGCCTGCTATGAAAACTGGTTTGATTGATGCTGCAGAGTTTAACAACCCAACATCAGACTCACAGTTTGGAATGCAAGACGTCTCTAAACATTATCACTTAGGAAGTTTCCACCAATCTCAGGAAATGTTTGAAATTCCTATGAATACTAAGAGACTAAACAGCCTTGATCCTAAACATCAAGCTATCTTGAAAAATGCTGCTTATGCCGCAAACTCAGATAACTACTTTAAGGCACTAGTTAGATATTCTACTGACTTAGGTAAATTGATGAATGAGCATAAGGTAAATGTTTACCAAACATCTGATGCTATCCTAGCAGAACAATTAAAAGGTTGGGATAAAATCATTGCTGAGTTCTCAGGTAAAGATGCTTTCTTTAAGAAGGTAGTAGACTCGCAAAAAGCATACGCTAAGAGAACTATGAAGTATCTGTTGATGAATCAACCGAACTACAAATTAGCTTATGAAAATGAGTTTGGTCCAATTGCAAAAGTTAAAATTTAATTAACTTTTAAATATTTAGAAAAGGGGGTTGAAAAACTCCCTTTTTTTTTAGCTTAATTTAATATACTTTCCTATGATGAAATCTTTCATTAAATTTTCAGATACATTAAGCACCTCGATGGGAAAAGCTTTTTCGTGGTGTATTGTAATTTTGATGGGAGGAACAGTTTATGAAGTAGTTATGGCTTATGCTTTTAATAAGCCAACTTTGTGGAATTTTGATTTTAGCATGCAAATGTATGGTGCAATTCTTATGATGTCTGGTGCATATTGTTTAGCTACAGAGGCTCATGTAAGGGGGGATGTTATTTATAGGTTGTTTAGTCAAAGAACTCAAGCATGGATAGATCTAGTTCTTTATTTCATATTTTTTTTCCCAGGTGTTGTTGCTTTAGCATTTTATGGATACGAGTACGCGGCGCTTGCATGGAAAATCAAAGAAACTAGCTGGAGTAGTCCAGCACAAATTCAAATTTACATGGTTAAATCCATGATACCAGCTGCAGGTATTTTATTAATTATTCAAGGCATTAGTGAAGTGTGCAGATCAATAATATGTATCCAAGAAGGTCAATGGCCAGCAAGGATGGTTGTTGCAGAAGAAACGGAGCAAGTACTGATGAGAGCAGCTCAAGATGAGGATAAAAACAATGTTATTTAGTTTAACCAATCCAGAAGTAGCAATTTTAATGATGGGAATATTCCTGTTTGCTGTGCTTTTAGGATTCCCGATTGCTTTTACTTTAATGGCAATGGGAATTGGTTTTGGTTATTACGCTTATTACGATGCTACCATGATGGAGCATATATTTGATAATAGAATTTTCCAATTATTTGTTCAAAACACTTACACGGTAATGGATAACAATGTGCTCACAGCGGTACCTCTATTTTTATTTATGGGTTATCTTGTTGAAAGAGCTGGAATAGTTGCAAAATTATTCTTTGCAATAAGATTGGCAGCTCACAGACTTCCAGCATCAATGGCAGTAGCTGCTTTAATTACATGCACATTATTTTCAACAGCAACAGGAATTATCGGTGCAGTAGTTACTTTAATGGGATTACTTGCATGGCCAGCAATGGTTAAAGCTGGTTATGATAAAAAGTTTGCTTCAGGAATAATTTGTGCTGGTGGATGTTTAGGCATCTTAATTCCACCAAGCATTATGTTAATTGTTTATTCAGTAATCGCACAATTATCTCCATTAAGATTATTTGCTGCAGCAATTTTTCCAGGCCTTATGTTGGCAGGTCTTTATATAGCTTATGCTGTTACAAGGGCATGGTTAAATCCATCACTAGCTCCTAGGCCGCCTGCAGAAGATATTCCACCAAGATCAGAAATTTTGAAGGAAGTATTAGTTTCATTTGTTCCATTATTTGGGTTAATAATGTTGGTTTTAGGTACTATTTTAGCCGGAATTGCTACACCTGCAGAAGCAGCAGCAGCAGGTGCTTTTGGTGCAATACTTTTGTCTTGGTTTTATAAAACACTTAAATGGCAAAATTTTAAAGAGTCAGTTTTTTTAACTGCTAAAACTACCGCAATGATTATGTGGTTATTTATTGGATCTTGGACATTCTCATCTGTGTTTTCTTATTTAGGTGGTCACGAAGTATTTGAACATTTTTTTACTTCAATTAATATTACAACTTGGCAATTTTTGGTTATCACTCAAATAATAATTTTTCTTCTAGGTTGGCCACTAGAATGGACTGAGATTTTAATTATCTTTGTTCCAATATTTTTACCTCTATTAGAAGTATTTAATGTAAATCCATATTTTTTTGCAATGTTAATTGCTCTGAATTTACAGACATCTTTTTTAACTCCACCGATGGCTATGTCAGCCTATTACTTAAAAGGTGTGCAAAAAACTAATGTTGAGTTGATGGAAATATTTAGGGGAATTATGCCATTTTTAGGAATTGTAATTTTTGCAATGTTTTTAATGTATATGTTTCCAGGTATAGCTTTATGGCTACCAGAAACATTATTTGCTGATTAAAAATGACAGACATATTTTCGTTAAAAGTTGAAGAAATTGTATCTAAGATTAAAGATGCTCAACTTACTTCTGTAGAAATTTGTGAAAAGTATATTGAAAGAATAAATAAATTTGAAAAAGATGTAAAAGCTTGGGTTTACTTTGATAAAAAGCTTTTATTAGAAAAAGCACAAGAGGCAGACGATCATAGAAGAGCTGGAAAACCAACAGGTCCATTGCATGGAATACCTATAGCTCTAAAAGATATAATAGGCACAATAGATATGCCAACAGAGTGTGGTACACCAATTAGAAAAGGGAAATCTTATTCTCAAAATGCTGAAATAATAGATTTACTTTTATCTGCGGGGGCAATTGTTATGGGTAAAACAGCAACTTCAGAGCTTGCTTTTTTAGGCCCTTCAAAAACCACCAATCCTCATGATCACTCTAGAACTCCTGGAGGTTCCTCGAGTGGATCTGCAGCTTCGGTTGCATCTTTTATGGCACCATTATCAATTGGTTCTCAAACTGGAGGCTCAGTTATTAGACCCGCATCTTACTGTGGTGTTGTTGGATATAAACCAACATATGGATTAATTTCTAGAAATGGTGTTTTAAAAACATCTGAAAAATTAGATCACATAGGAGTTTTTGGAAGATCAGTAGAAGATGTTGCCTTGCTTGCAAAAGTTCTAATCAAAAAAGATAATCAGGATAAAGCTACAGTTCATTATTCAAGTGAAGATATGTTGAATGAAACTAAAAAAGGACCTTTGTTTGAACCAAAATTTATTTTTTATAAAACTGATAATTGGAAGTTGATAGAAAAAAAATCTAGAGACGCTTTTGAATATTTCATAAAATCATTTAAAAAGAATATAGAAGTTTTTGATACACCATCTTATTTTAAAGATATTCATAAATATCATCAAATAATTCATGAAACGGATTTAGCAAATAATTTTGGTCTCTATTATAAAAAATATAAAAAAAAATTATCTAAGTATATGCAGGATGCAATTGTAAAAGGAAATAAACATTCCGCTAAAGATTATGCTGAAGCAATAGATTTTATGAAAAGAAGCTACGATTCTTATGAAGAAGTATTCGAAGATTATCACGGTGTTTTAACACCTTCTAGTCCAGGTGTTGCCCCAAAAGGTTTAAAAAGCACTGGTACGGCAGAATTTAACAAGGTTTGGTCGTATCTTGGCACTCCTTGTATTTCTTTACCACTGCTTCAAGGCGAAAATAATATGCCTTTAGGAGTACAACTTGTTGGAGCCCGTTATGATGATCATAGATTTTTAGGTGTTGCCAATTGGCTAGAAAAGGAATGTAATAAATAAAATGCAAAAATTTACAACATTTTTAGGCACTATACTTGCAGCATCTTTTCTAATTGGTTTAGCAACAACTTTAACTAGATCTTCAATGATAGGTTTCTTTGATGTATTGCCTGTTTATATATTAATGGCTATTGCAATCTTTATGATGGTCTATGAAGCTTTCTTTGACAGAAAATAGCTCTTAATTGATAAAAAGTTGCTTAATAAAAAAAATAATTTTTTAGCTTTTTCACTTTTATTTATTCAACCTATATTTATGGCATCTAATTTAATAGTTGCTAGAGGAGGAGTTGAATATGTGCCTCCTATCTCATTAGCTTTCTGGAGATGGGCTGTCGTTGTTTTAATACTTCTGCCTTTTACTTATTCACTTCTGATAAACAATTTTAAGATAATCAAAAAAGAATTTAAAAGATTATTCTTTTTAGGTGCTATGGGTTGTGGGGTGTGTGGTGCATTTCCATTTTTAGCAGGAGAAACAACTACAGTTACAAACATGGGAATTATTTATACTTCTTCACCTATATTCATCATTTTAATTTCAGCAATATTTTTTAATGAAAAAATTAATTTTATGAAAATTATTGGATTGATATCATGTTTGATAGGCGTTTTTACAATCATTATAAAAGGTGACTTAAATTTATTATTAAATCTGAATTTTACTATTGGTGATTTATGGATGTTGGCTGCTGCTATTGGTTGGGCTCTTTATTCAATCTATCTATTTTACTGGAAATCTGAACTACCGATATTTCAAAGATTTACATTAGTAGCTTTTTTTGGAGCAATTAGTTTGCTTCCTTTTTATATAATTGAAGAAGCAGTTGTTCAGAGAACTTCGTTTAATTTACAATTTTTTTCATGGGTTGTTTTTGCAGCAATATCTCCAGGAATAATTGCATTTACTCTTTATACCCAAGCACAAAAAAGTCTCGGAGCATCATTAACCGGCTTCACCCTTTACGTTTTTACAATTTATGCTGCAATTTATGGTTTTATATTTTTTGATGAAAAACTAGAAACCTTTCATTATATAGGTACAGTATTAGTGTTCATTGGTGTTTATCTAGCTAAAAAAAATTATGAAACTAAAACGTAGGAACTTTTTTTTGGAATTAATTATTGGAATTATTGTTATTTACGCTTCTGTATTAATTTTACTTTTTATTTTTCAGCGAAGTTTAATGTATCACCCTCAAGAAAATAATTATTTTGGTGATAAGCTGGAAGTAAAAATAGAAAAAGTTAAGATCAAAACTTTAGATGATATAGATTTGCTAGGTTGGTTTCATAAAAAAGATCTGAAGAACTTTAAAACAATTGTTTATTTTCATGGAAATGCAGGGAATCTTGAAAATAGAATTTATAAATTAAATCATTTTAAAGATATGGATGTTAATTTTTTAATAATAGCCTGGAGAGGTTTTAGTGGTAATTCAGGAAAACCTTCTGAAAAAGGTCTTTATAATGATGCAAAAAGCACAATCATATGGCTTAAGAAATTAGGCTTAACCGAAAAAGATATTGTGATTTATGGAGAGTCACTCGGCACTGGAGTTGCAATAGAGATAGCTCAAAATAGTAACTTTGCGGGTTTGGTTCTTGAGACACCCTTTACCTCAATGATTGATGCAGCAAAAAATTTTTATCCATATATCCCAGTGTCTCTTTTGCTGAAAGATAAATATGACAATCAAAATAAAATTAAAAACATAAATATTCCAGTACTAGTAATGCATGGCGAAGTTGATCAGATAGTACCTTTTTGGATGGGTAAAAGAATTTTTGAAATAGCTAATGAGCCTAAATATTCTTATTTCACAAAATTAGATGATCATATGATGGAATATGATGAAAAGCTTGTATTTGCTTTAAAGGTGTTTTTTAAGAGTTTAAATTAAGCCACATTCTAAACAAATATAACACAAAATCTTTTTTAATGTTTAAGTGTGAAAAAATTACTTTTAATTTCATTTATTTTATTTTTGTTTAAAAATTCTCTATTTGCTCAAGATAATAAACTTATGGTTGATAATTTATTTCATATCGATCAAATGAATTCACATGATGAAAATTTCGCTTTGTATTTTAAACCAAGAGAAAAAGCAATTTTAGCAAGAGGTGAGAATAGTAATTATATAAATGATTTTCCTAAAGATTTATTTATATATGATTATAAAACAAAAAGCTCTTCTCCTTTAATTTCTTACGAATGGTTTCCAGCTAGAGCAAAATATTTTTTAAAAGAATATAGTTTTCCAGTTTTTCCTGATGATTTTGCTTATTATCTTTTAGAGGATAATAGGACACTGGTAATGATTAGTGCAGTAAAAAGTTTAAACAAGAACTTTAAATTTGATATTAGTAAAAAAAAATTAGAACTTTATCCAAAAAATGGAAAATTTAACTTTATAATTTCATCGATTGCTAAAAACTGTGGTCACAACAATTTTAATGATAATTACAAGTGTAGCTTCTATAAACCTTTAATATCAAGTACCTTGATTAAGTAATTTGTGTAAATGCATCAGCAAATTTTTCAGCCTCGAAAATTTGAAGATCATCTTCTTTTTCTCCCAAACCTAAAGCTATAATTGGAAGTTTAAATTTTTTAGCAACAGCCAAAAGAATTCCTCCTTTTGCCGTGCCATCTAATTTTGTCATTATGAGACCAGTAATTGGAATAATTTTATTAAACTCTTCAACTTGATTAATCACATTTTGACCGGAAGTTGCATCTAAAACTAAAATTACATCATGAGGTGCATCGGGATCAATTTTTTTTGTAACATTCGCAATTTTTTTATATTCCTCCATTAAATTTTTTTTATTTTGCAATCTTCCTGCTGTATCAATTAAAACTTGATCAAAATTTTTAGCAATTGCTTCCTCTATAGCTTTAAAAGCAACTGAAGCAGGGTCCGCACCTTGTGAAGATTTTGTTATTTCAACTTCTACTTTATTTGCCCAATTTTCTAATTGTTCGATAGCTGCAGCCCTAAAAGTATCCGATGCAGCAAGCATAACCTTATTCCCATTTGCTTTAAATATTTTGCTGATTTTTCCAATAGTTGTAGTTTTTCCAACGCCATTTACACCCGAAATTAATGTGGCAGAAAGCTTTTCTTTCTTGTTAAAAAAATTATTATTTTCAAGAGGTTTCATCAATGAGATTATATAATCTTTTAATATAGTCCTAATTTCCTCAGCAATATCTTTGTTTGGATCAATTTTACTATCTGTAATTATTTCTTTAATTTCAGATGCCGCAACAACACCAACATCAGATTGAATTAAATATTCCTCTATTCTGTCTAAAGTTTTGTCATCTATCTCTTTTTTTACAACTATATCTCTTAAACCGGATGTAAAAGCTGATGCACTTTTTTTAAAACCAGATTTGAATTTATCAAAAATTCCCATTAAATTTTAATCTCAATATTTTTAATATCTGAGACTGGACCTTTCATATGGATACTATTATCTTTATCAATAGAAATTGTTAATTTGCCCAATGCAAATTCAACATCAGCTTGTTTGTCTGCTAATCCATTTATATTTGCAGCTGCAACCGTAGCACACGCTGCAGTACCGCAAGATTTTGTAAGTCCTGCTCCTCTCTCCCAAACTTTTACTTTAATAAAATTTCTATTAATAACTTTTGCAAGAGTTACATTACATTTTTCTGGAAAATAATTGTGATTTTCTATTTCAGGACCAATTTTTTTTAAATTATAATCTTCGATATTATCTATAAAAAAAACAACATGAGGGTTTCCAACATTAATGGAAGTTCCACCTATATGCTCATTATTATTTTTACTTATAATTTTGATATTCAAATTTTTTGTGTCTAAATTTTTTTTAAGTGGAATTTCATCCCAGTTAGTTTTTGGAACGCCAATTTCAGTTTCTACTAAATTATTGCCTAAAATTTTTGATTTAAGTTTTCCGGACGATGTCAAAAGAATTATTTCTTTATCATCACTTTCTTTTGATAACAATTCAGCAACACATCTTGTGCCATTTCCACAAGCACCAGAAATACTACCATCTGAATTGTAAAATTCTAATTCAGCATCTTTTTTGTCACTTTTTTTAATGAAAATTAACTGATCACATCCAATGAAATCTCGATCACATATTTTAATTATTTGATCTTTACTTAGATTATAATTTTGACTTCTTTGGTCTATGATCACAAAATCATTACCTAAACCGTCCATTTTAAAAGCTTTAATATCCATATATAGATATTTAACTTATTTATTGACTTTTTGAACCTCTATTATAGGTTGTCGTCGTTTCCGCAAAAACATTAAATTTGCGGTGTCTTTGGAAACAAAGAGATCGACACTAGTCAGCGAGGCTTCGCCCACTAGTGAGATTACTGCTGTGCGTAATAAATATGTTTGAAAATTTAACAAATAAATTCGAAGAAATTTTTTCTTCTTTAAAAAAAGCTCCTTCACTTGATGAGGCACAAGTAGACGAGGGTTTAAGAGGTATTAGGCAGGCTTTGCTAGAGGCTGATGTTACTCTTGAAGTAGCCAAAGAATTTATTGAAAATGTTAAACCAAAGGTTCTAGGACAAGAAATCATTAGATCAACTTCTCCTGGAGATATGGTTGTTAAAATTGTCTATGATGAGTTGGTAAATTTATTAGGTGAAACTAATAATGAAATAAACCTTAATGCGGTACCTCCTGTACCTATGATGCTTGTTGGGCTTCAAGGATCAGGAAAAACAACAACTACTGCTAAATTAGCAAAATATTTAGAAACAAATAAAAAGAAAAAAGTAATGATGGTTAGTCTTGATATTTACAGACCAGCTGCACAAGAACAACTTAGATCACTTGGAGAACAAAATAATATTTTAACTCTTCCCATAATAGAAGGTCAACAACCAACAGACATTTGTCAAAGAGCATTGAGTGCAGCAAATCTAAACGGAGCTGAAATAATTTTATTTGATACAGCTGGTAGAACTCAAATTGATTTACAAATGATGAGTGAAATAAAACAAATCGAAAGCGTTATAAAACCTACGGAAACGTTTTTAGTTGCTGACTCGCTAACAGGACAAGTAGCGGCATCAGTTGCAAAAGAATTTAAAAACACAGTTAGTCTTTCAGGAATAATTTTGACTAGAGCAGATGGTGATGCAAGGGGTGGAGCAGCCGTAAGTATGAAATATGTTTCAAGTGTTCCAATAAAATTTTTAGGTATTGGAGAGAAAATAGATAATCTTGAAGTGTTTCATCCAGATAGAATAGCAAATAGAATTCTTGGAATGGGAGATATCGTATCTCTTGTTGAAAAAGCTGCTCAAGATCTAGGTGAAGAAAATATTAAAAAAGCAGAAGAGAATTTAAAAAAGGGTCAATTTTCTATGCAAGATTATCTAACACAGCTTAGACAAATGAAAAAAATGGGCGGTATTGAAGGTATAATGTCTTTTATGCCGGGAGTTTCTAAGATGAAATCTCAAATGGATTCAGCAGGCATTGATGAAAGTATTATTACAAAAAATGAAGCAATAATTTTATCAATGACAAAAAAAGAGAGAGAAAATCCAAAAATTATTGGAGGTTCTAGAAAAAAAAGAATTGCTAATGGCTCTGGCACAGATCCAGCCACTATCAATAAATTGCTTAAGCAATTTAAAATGATGTCTGAAATGATGAAAAAGATGTCAAAAGGAAATCTGAAAGGTATGTCTGATAAGGGAATACCGCCAGAGCTATTTAACCAACTAAAATAATATAAAGGAGAACAAATGTTAAAATTAAGATTATCAAGAGGTGGAACAAAAAAACGTCCAGTCTATAAAGTGGTTGTAGCAGACAGTCGATTTGCAAGAGACGGAAGATTCATAGAAAAAGTAGGCTTCTTTAACCCACTTTTGCCTAAAGATAAAAAAGAAAGAGTAGGTCTTGAGGCTGAAAGAATTAAGTATTGGTTAGGTCAAGGTGCTCAACCAACTACGAGAGTTGCAAGAATTTTAGGTGAGAATGAATTAATGCCTATGCCTGCTAATGGTAATAATCCAAAAAAAGCAGTTCCAAAAAAAGAAAGAAAAAAAGAAGGTGAAGAAGCACCAGCCGCTGCTCCAAAAGCAGAAGCAGCACCAACGGCAGAAGCTCCTAAAGAAGAAGCTCCAAAAGTAGAAGCAGCACCAGCAGCAGAAGCACCAGCAGCTCCAGCAGCAGAAGCTCCTAAAGAAGAACAAAAATAATTCAAAAATTATTTATGTGGCAAGCTCAAGTATTTACACTTTACCCAGAAGTTTTTCCTGGACCTTTATTAAAAGGACTTTATGGAAAAGCTTTATCTAAAAAATTGTGGAACTTGAATATTGTAAACATTAGAGACGCAGCTGAGGATAAACATAAAACGGTTGATGATACTCCTTACGGTGGTGGTTCTGGTATGCTTTTAAAACCTGATGTCCTAGCAAAATCACTAGATCAAAATGAAATTAAAGGTGGAAGGATAATTTATTTATCACCAAAAGGTAAAAAATTTGATCAAAATTATGCTCAAGAATTGTCCGATGAAAAATCAATATCTTTAATTTGTGGGCATTTTGAGGGAGTTGATGAGAGAGTGCTATCTACTAGAAATATTGAGGAAATAAGTATTGGAGATTATGTTTTATCAGGCGGTGAAACAGCTGCATTTGTTGTGATAGATAGTGTGCTTAGACTTTTGCCTGGTATTCTGGGTAATGAAAATTCTAGAGTTGATGAAAGTTTTGAAAATGGGTTATTAGAGTATCCGCAGTACACAAAACCTCAAATTTGGGAGGAAAAAGCTGTTCCAGAGGTCCTATTATCAGGCGATCACAGCAAAATTAAAGACTGGCGTTTATCTCAATCTGAGGCTATAACACGCGTCCGAAGACCAGATTTATGGGAAAAATATAAGAAGAATTAATTTGATAAATATAGCTATGAAAACAATTGAAGAAATAAATCAGCACAATGTTAAGAAAATACTTTCTGAGAAAAAAATTCCAGATTTTTATCCAGGTGATGTTGTAAAAGTTGGAGTTAGAATAACAGAGGGTAAAAAAGAAAGAATTCAATATTTTGAAGGTGTTTGTATTGCTAAGAAAAGTAGAGATTTAAACTCTTCTTTTACAGTAAGAAAAATTTCTTTTGGGGAAGGTGTTGAAAGAACTTTTCCATTATATGGAACGTTAATAGACTCAATTAAAGTTATTAGATCAGGTAAGGTCAGAAGAGCTAAATTATACTATTTAAGAGATAGAACTGGTAAATCAGCAAGGATTGCAGAAAAGATTAGAAAAAAAATTGGAATTGATGTTGATGTAAAACCAGAAACTGTAACTGAGGAAAATGTAGCTCCAGCAGTAGAAGCTCCTAAAGAAGAAGCTCCAGCAGTAGAAGCAGCGCCGGTAGCAGAAGCCCCTAAAGAAGAACAACAATCAGAAAGTACTTCAGAAAAAAAATAATTTTTTTTCAATGTCCACTACTCTTTACGATAAAATTTGGAATGATCACTTAGTAGATCAACAAGAAGATGGAACAACATTACTTTTTGTTGATAGGCATTTAGTGCATGAAGTAACTAGTCCACAAGCTTTTGAAGGTTTAAGAAACACAAACAGAAAAGTTAGAAGACCTAATTTAACTTTAGCTGTAGCTGATCACAATGTACCCACAACAGATAGAACAAAAGGAATAGCTGATGAAGAGTCAAAGATACAAGTAGATACTTTAGAGGCTAATTGTAAAGAATTTGGTATTCAACTTTTTGGAATGGATGATAAAAGGCAAGGGATAGTACATATCATAGGACCTGAGCAAGGTTTCACACAACCAGGAACAGTGATTGTTTGTGGAGACAGTCATACAGCAACACATGGTGCTTTTGGTTCTCTAGCATTTGGTATTGGCACTTCTGAAGTTGAACATGTTTTAGCAACACAAACGTTAGTTCAAAAAAAAGCAAAAAATTTTAGAATAAATGTTAATGGTCAATTACCTCTTGGAGTTACATCGAAAGACGTAATTCTTCAAATTATTGGCAAAATAGGTACAGCTGGAGGAACAGGTTCTGTAATCGAATACTCAGGTGATTTAATAAGGTCTTTGAGTGTTGAACAAAGAATGACAATTTGCAATATGACAATTGAAGGTGGTGCAAGGGCAGGGTTAATAGCACCTGATGAAAAGATATTTGATTATTTAAAAGGAAAACCAATGTCACCAAAAGGAGATAATTGGGAAAAGGCTCTTGAATATTGGAATACTCTTAAAACCGACACTGATGCAAGCTTTGATCAAGAAATAAACTTAAACGCCAATGAAATTTTACCAATGATTACTTGGGGAACTTCTCCTCAAGATGTAATTACAATCGATGGTAAAGTTCCTAATCCACAAAGCGAAAACGACGAAGATAAAAAAAATTCAATCGAGAGAGCTTTAAAATACATGGGTTTAAAACCTAATATGGCAGCTAAAGATATTAAAATTGATAAAGTATTTATAGGAAGTTGTACAAATGGAAGAATAGAAGACCTAAGAGAAGCTGCTAAAATTTTAAAAGATAAAAAAATATCATCACATGTAAATGCAATGGTTGTTCCAGGTTCTGGTTTAGTTAAAGAACAAGCAGAACAAGAAGGTTTGGATAAAATATTTTTAGCCTCTGGATTTGAGTGGAGAGAGCCAGGATGCTCAATGTGTTTAGCAATGAACGCCGATAAATTGAAACCTGAGGAAAGATGTGCTTCTACTTCAAATAGAAATTTTGAAGGTAGACAAGGTAGAGGTGGAAGAACTCATCTAGTAAGTCCTGGTATGGCAGCTGCTGCAGCAATTTCTGGAAGCTTAGACGATGTTAGAAAGTATCAAAATTAAATGAAAAAATTTAATTCATTAAAAGGCATACCTGCTTATTTACCAATAGTAAATATCGATACAGATATGATTATTCCAAAACAATTTTTAAAAACTATCAAAAGAACTGGTCTAGGAAAAAATTTATTTTTTGAAATGAGATATGATAACGAAGGTAAAGAAATAAGCGATTTTGTATTAAACCAAAGTCCTTACAATGACTCAAAAATCTTAATTACTGGTAAAAATTTTGGATGTGGCTCCTCAAGAGAACACGCGCCATGGGCACTATTAGATTTTGGAATAACTTGTGTTATTAGTTCTAGCTACGCAGACATTTTTTTTAGCAATTGTTTTAAAAATGGAATTTTACCTATTATTTTAGAGGAAGAAAAAATTAAAGAATTGTCAGAGTACGCAAATAGAAAAGAAGAAATTTCCGTTGATTTAAATGAAGAAAAAATAGTTTATGGAAATAATGAAATTAAATTCCAAGTAGATCCATTTAAAAAAAAATGCCTACTTGAAGGTCTAGATGATATTGCTCTTTCTTTAAAGAAATCAGATAAAATTGAAAATTTTGAGTCAAACTTAAAAAATAAGAAACCATGGATTTTTAATGATTAAAGTAAAAAAAAGAAAAATACTTTTATTGCCAGGTGACGGAATTGGTCCTGAAGTTATTAATGAAGTTAAAAAAATTATTAATTGGTTTAATAATAAAAAATCTTTAGATTTTGAAATAGATGAGGCTCTTGTCGGCGGCTGTTCGTATGACAAACATGGAACACCGATAACTGATGAGGTTTTTTATAAAGCTCTTGAAAGTGAAGTGGTAATGCTAGGAGCTGTTGGAGGCCCTAAATGGGATGATATTGAATTTTCAAAAAAACCTGAAAGAGCACTATTAAAGCTTAGAAAAGAATTAAAATTATTTGCAAATTTAAGACCAGCAATATGTTTTGAACAATTAGTTGATGCATCAACTCTAAAGCCTGAAATTGTATCGGGCTTAGATATAATGATAGTCAGAGAGTTGACAGGTGGAATTTATTTTGGTGAACCAAGGGGAATTAAACCAATAGACAATGGTGAAAGAAAAGGAATAAATACACATACGTATACGACTAGTGAGATTACTAGAGTAGCTAGAATTGCTTTTGATTTAGCAAAAAAAAGATCTAATAAAGTAACTTCATGTGAAAAATCAAATGTAATGGAAGCAGGTCAACTTTGGAAAGAAGAAGTTCAAGAACTTCATGATAAAGAATATAAAGATGTTGAATTAAGTCATATGCTTGCAGATAATTGTGCAATGCAACTTTTAAGAAATCCAAAACAATTTGATGTTATTGTAACTGATAATTTGTTTGGTGACATGCTTTCAGATCAGGCTTCTATGTTGACTGGATCTTTAGGGCTACTGCCATCCGCATCACTGGGCGCAAAAAATAAGGATGGGGAAATGAGAGCAATGTATGAGCCTATTCATGGTTCTGCGCCAGATATAGCTGGTAAAGGAATAGCTAACCCAATTGCAACAATTTTAAGTTTTGCAATGGCATTAAGATATTCTTTAGATCTTGATAACGAAGCTGATAGTTTAGAAAAAGCTGTTCAATCTGTACTTAATGATGGTCTAAGAACCAAAGATATTTTGTCTGAGGGAATGCAAGAGACCTCAACATCAGCAATGGGTGATGCGATAATTTCAAAATTGCAATAATTCTAGAATTATTCTAAGGTCCCAAAATGCCAAATTATACTGCTCCAGTAGAAGACATGTTATTTCTCTATGAAAAATTAAGAGATAACAAGAACTATAATGAACTAGAAAAATACAACGAAGTTAGTCTAGATTTAGTTAAAGATATTTTAGAGGAAGCAGCCAAAATAAATCAAAATCTTATATTACCATTAGCAATAGCTGGAGATGAAAATCCAGCTAAATTAGAAAATGGAGTTGTTAGAACTCCTCCAGGATACAAAGAGGCATATAACAAATATATTGAAGATGGATGGGTATCCTTATCATGTGATCCTAAATATGGTGGACAAGGTATGCCTAAAACAGTTAGTGCATTTTTTGATGAAATGTTGTCTGCAACTTCTCTTTCTTTTAAACTTTATAGTGAACTAACTATAGGTGCTTACAATTGTATTTTAAGACATGCAGCTGAAGACATGAAAGATAAATATCTTCCAAAAATGGTTGAGGGTAAATGGAGCGGAACAATGTGTTTAACGGAACCAGTCTGTGGGACAGATTTAGGAATGTTAAAAACAAAAGCTGTAGAACAATCTGATGGTACTTATAAGATAAGTGGACAAAAAATATTTATTACTTCAGGTGATCAAGATCTCACCGAGAATATTATTCATTTAGTTATTGCTAGAGCTTCGGACTCACCACCTGGAACTAAGGGGATTAGTTTGTTTCTTGTTCCTAAATTTATAGTAAATGAAGATGGCACTATTGGACCTAGAAATGGGGTAAGCACAGGATCTGTGGAGCACAAAATGGGAATTAAAGGTTCTGCAACTTGCGTTTTAAATTTTGATGAAGCAGTGGGTTATATGATCGGACCTAAAAATAAGGGTCTAAGCCAAATGTTTACTATGATGAACTTAGAAAGAATAATAGTTGGAGTTCAAGGATTAGGAATTTCAGAAATAGCATATCAAAATTCACTTAGTTATGCCAAAGAAAGAAAACAGGGAAAAACAAATAATTCAAAATCAACTAATGGTGCAGACTTTATCATTGAGCATGCAGATATAAGAAGAACTCTATTAAATATGAAATCTATTATTGAAGGTGAAAGAGCTTTATGTTTTTGGCTCTCTCAGCAAACAGAAGTCAGCCTTAATCATCCAGATGAAAAAATTAAACAAGAAGCTTCTGATTATGTTTCGTTAATGACACCAGTGGTAAAATCTTTATTTACCGACCTAGCGACTGAAATTACAAGTGATGCGATGCAAATTCATGGTGGATACGGTTTTACAAAAGATCAAGGTATTGAACAACTATATCGTGATAATAGAATTACACCAATTTATGAGGGAACAAATTCAGTTCAAGCAGCGGATTTAGTATTTAGAAAACTATCAAATAAAAACGGAAACATAATTGGTAATTTTTTAAATATGATTAAGACCGAGTGTGAAAGTAAAAATGAAAAGGTCAAAATTTTTACAAAAGAATTAAACTATTATTTAGATATTTTATCAAAATTTACTGATTGGATTAATGATAAGAGTAAAAAAGATAAAGATGATGTTAGTGCAGCAGCAAATGATTATCTAAAAACGCTTGGTTTTGTCTCATTAGCTTATTCTTGGATTAAGATCTTAGAAGTTAGTTTTAATGATTATGATACAAATAAAAATTTCTATGAAGATAAAATAAACACCGCAAAATTCTTTTTTGATAAGGTTCTGCCCAGAGCTGAACATCACTATAAAACTGCAATATCTGGAAGTTCAAATATAATGAATTTTAAATTTAATTAGTTATGAGTAGTTACGATACAAACTTAGATAAAAATTCTGCAAATTATGTACCTCTTACTCCTTTAACATTTTTAGAGAGAGCTAAAGATGTTTATCCTAAATATGAGGCTATAGTTTATGAAGACAGAAGTTATACTTGGAGTGAAGTTTATAAAAGAGCCATTAAGTTTGCCAGTGCCTTGGAAAAAATTGGTATTAAAAAAGGAGACACTGTTTCTTTTTTAGCTTTTAATACGCCAGAAATTTTTGAAGCACATTATTCAGTTCCAATGACGGGTGGTGTATTAAATACAATAAATATTAGACTAGATGCTAATACAATTTCTTATATTTTAGAACATAGTGAGGCAAAAGTTTTGGTCGTAGATAGACAGTTGCATGTGGAGGTAAAAAAAGCATTAAAGATTTTAGACAAAAAAATTATTGTAATAGATATAAATGATAAACATGCGGATCAGTCTAAATTAGAAAAAATTGGTGATTTAGAGTATGAAAGTTTTTTGAACACAGGTGATGAAAATTATCTTTATAAAATGCCAGATGATGAATGGCAGGCAATATCGTTAAGTTATACTTCAGGAACTACAGGAAATCCAAAAGGAGTTGTCTATCATCATAGGGGCTCATATTTAATGTCAACAGGTAGTGCAGTTGCTTGGAATATGCCTAACAGATTAAATTTTTTAACTATAGTTCCAATGTTTCATTGTAATGGTTGGTGTTATCCTTGGACAATTGCAATGCTAAATGGAAGAACTATTTGCTTAAGAAATATAGATGTTAAAAAAATTTTTGAGTTAATTGACAAATATAACGTTACGCATTTTGGTGGAGCACCAATCGTACTAAATATGATTACCGGCGCACCTGAGAGTGATAGAAAAAAATTAAAACAAAAAGTTCATGTTTTGACCGCTGGGGCTCCTCCACCAAGTATAATTTTTAAAAAAATGAAAGATCTTGGATTTGAGGTAATGCATGTTTATGGTTTAACAGAAACTTATGGTCATGTTACTCAATGCGCATGGAATGATGAGTGGAATGCATATGATGAGGATAAACAAAATGAAATTAAGGCAAGACAAGGCGTGAGATATCCAAATACAGAAGGTGTAACAGTTATGGATCCTGAAACTATGAAAGAAGTTCCAAGTGATGGCAAAACCATTGGTGAAATCATGATAAGAGGAAACGTTGTTATGAAAGGATATTTCAAGGATAAAGAAGCTACTGACAAAGCGATGGCTGGTGGCTGGTTTCATTCAGGAGACCTAGCAGTTATGCATCCAGATGGGTACGTGAAAATACAAGATAGGTCTAAAGATATAATTATTTCAGGAGGTGAAAATATATCTTCGATTGAGATAGAAAATACACTTTCAAAACACCCATCCGTTTCTATTGCAGCAGTAGTTGCTAAACCTGACGAAAAATGGGGAGAAGTACCTTGTGCTTTTATTGAAATGGTCACTGATAAGCCTACTACTGAAAAAGAATTAATTGATTTTTGTAAAGAAACTTTGGCTGGATTTAAGGTTCCAAAACAAGTAATTTTTTGTGAGTTACCAAAGACATCAACAGGAAAAATTCAAAAATTTGAGTTAAGAAAACAATTCTAGGTAATTACTTGATATTTCAGATAGAAAATAAAAATGTTCATGCATCAGATGCTGGACAAGGTATTGATAGTAAAAAGGATACTATAATATTTCTTCATGGAAGTGGTCTTTCACATATTGTGTGGTCTTTAGCTGAACAATTTTTTTCAAATAAAAATTTTAATGTTTTATCACTTGATTTACCTGGTCATGGTAATTCAGATGGTCCTTGTTTAGATACAATTGAAAAAATTGCTGATTGGATAGAAAGTGTACTAGTAAAACTAGATTTAAAAACAGTAATACTTATTGGCCACTCCCAAGGATGTTTAGAAATATTAGAATATGCTCATAAATACAAAAATAGGCTTAAAAAGTTAGTTTTTATTGGAGGGTCATATCGAATGCCAGTTAATCAAGATCTTATAGATCTTGCAAAAAATGGCGATTCTGACGCTGTTAAACTAATGATGAAATGGGGGTTTAAAGACTCTAAAAAATTCATAGGAGGCAATCCAGTCGAAAAAATAATTCAGTCGCCTAGAGATATAAGTGAAATATTAGCGATTGATCTTGTTGCGTGTAATAATTATGCCAATGGTTCAAATGCAGCAAAAGAAATAGATTGTCCCACAATGTTAGTTTTTGGATCCGATGATAAGATGTGTAATTTAGAATTTGGAAAAAAATTTGCGAATTTGATTAATAATTCAATTACCCATGTGATAGATGATTGTGGTCATATGATTATGATTGAAAAAGCCTTTGAAATGAGAGAGAAGGTCCTAGAATTTTTAAAAAAATGAAAAAATTTCCAATAGCTAAATCTCGAAGATTAAGAAGCACTCCTTATACAGATAGAATCGAAAGACAAGGGGTAAGTTCTTACACTGTATATAACCATATGTTGCTGCCTGCTTCATTTGTATCGGTAGAGGCAGATTATCATCATTTAAAAGAATTTGTTCAAGTTTGGGATGTTGCTGCAGAAAGACAAGTTGAGATATCAGGAAAAGATTCTGCTCAGTTAGTTCAATTGATGACATGTAGAGATCTTTCAAAATCAAAGGTTGGCAAATGTTACTATGCTCCTATAATTGATGGACAAGGGAATTTAGTTAATGATCCTATTATTAACAAATTAGCTGAAGATAGATGGTGGTTATCTATTGCTGACTCTGATGTTATTTTTTTTGCAAAAGGACTTGCTTCAGGTAATAAGTTCGATGTTGATATAAAAGAACCAGATGTAAATATTTTAGCTGTTCAAGGTCCTCTTTCAGATAAATTAATGTCAAAAGTTTTTGGAGAAGAAATATCTCAGTTAAAATTTTTTAATTTTGATTATTTTGATTTTAAAGGTGTGAAACATTTTATTGCTCGATCAGGATGGTCAAAGCAAGGTGGTTTCGAAATTTATGTTGAAAATGCTGAAGCAGGAAAAGATCTTTATGATTATTTATTTGAAGCTGGTTTAGAATTTAATGTAAAACCAGGATGTCCAAATCTGATAGAAAGGATTGAAGGTGCACTTCTTTCATATGGAAATGATTTTGATAATAGAGACAATCCTTTTGAAGCAAATTTTGATAAATATACTAATTTAGATAGTGAAGTAGAATTTTTAGGAAAAGAGAGATTAAAAAAAATTAGAGATAAAGGTGTGACAAGAAAATTAATGGGAGTTAAAATTGATCATGATCAAATTGATATGTATTATGAAAAAACTCTTTTTGACGATGATAACAATATTATTGGCTTTGTAAGATCAGCTACTTACTCTCCAACATTTAAAAAAGTTATTGGCATAGCAATGATTAATAAACCTTATTGGAACTCAAAGAATTCATTTAAAATTGAGATAAATGAAAAAATTCATTTAGGAAATATTTGCGATTTACCCTTCATTTAGTATAAGTTTTAACATAATCATGAATATAGCGATCGTTGGTGCCACTGGTAATGTGGGCAGAAAAATACTTGAAGTTCTTGAAAAGAAAGAGCTTTCAATTGATAATTTATATTTGTTAGCCTCTTCAAGAAGCGCAGGTTCTAAGATAAATTTTCTTGGTAACGAACATGAAGTTTTAAATCTTGAAACTTTTGATTTTTCTAAAGCAAAAATAACTTTTTTTGCAGCGGGAGGAAAAATTTCAGAAAAATTTGCTGAAAAAGCTGCCAAACATTCTTTAGTAATAGATAATTCCAGCTTTTATAGAATGGATCCAGATGTTCCTCTAATAGTGCCTCAAGTTAATCCAGATCATTTAAATAATATAAAGAAAAATATTATTGCAAACCCTAACTGTTCTACCGCACAATTAATAATTGCGCTCAAACCGTTACATGACTTATTTACAATTAAAAGAATAGTTGTATCGACTTATCAATCAGTTTCAGGTGGTGGCAAAGCACCTATGGATGAGCTTATTGATCAGACAAAATTAATTTTAGATAAAAAAAAAGTTGAGTCTAAAAATTTTACAAAGCAAATTGCATTTAATGCAATTCCTCATATTGATGTTTTTGCAGACGATGGTTACACAAAAGAAGAGCTTAAAATGAACAATGAGACAAAAAAAATTTTAGACAGCAAAATAGAATTAACAGCTACCTGTGTTAGACTTCCTGTTTTAGTTTCTCATTCAGAGTCAGTTAATATTGAATTAAAAAAACCTTTTACATTAGAAAAAGTCAGAGAGGCCCTTGATAATTTTGAAGGTTGCAAAGTAGTAGATGAAAGATCAGATGGAGGCTATATAACTCCATTAGAAGCTGAAGGAAGAGATGAAACTTTCATTTCAAGAATAAGAGAAGATAAAACTTTAAATAATGGATTAAATATGTGGATTGTTTCAGACAATCTTTTAAGAGGCGCAGCTTTAAATGCAGTTGAGATAGCAGAAAAATTAATTAAAAATAATTTTTATGGAAAATAAAAGCCCATTATCTCCACATATACAAATCTATAGATGGCATATTTCATCTTTAGTTTCTATCTCTCACAGAATAACTGGCATAATTAATATTATAGTAATAACATTAATTTGTATTTGGGTATCAATGTTAATTTTAGGGGACTCAAGCTATAGTATTATAAATTTATTTTTTAATTCTTTAGTAGGAAAGTTTTTTGCTATTGGTTTAGCTTGGTCATTTAGTTTTCAAATTCTTAGTGAAATTAGACATTTGATAATGGATATGGGTTATGGATTTGAATTAAAAACAACTCGAATAACAGGAATAGCTGTTATTTTTGGCTCTGTTGCCTTGACTATTTTAATTTATTTAATAGGGAAAAATTTTATTTAAATGAATTTAGCTACTAAAAAATGGATTTTCTTAAAAATCTCATCAATCATTTTGTTACCTTTAATGATTTGGTTTATTTTAAATTTTATTGCAATTTATAATCAAAATTATTTAGAAGTTTTAAAATTTTTTACAAATTCAACTAGTAAATTTTTATTTAGCTTATTTATAATTTTTGCTTATTTTTTTTCAGCACTTAGTATAAGTGAGGTATTTGAAGACTATATTAGTGATCATAAAATCAAAAATGTCGCAAACAGACTATTATTTTTATCTGCTATAGTTATCCCATTATTAACAATTATATTTTTATTTAATCTAAATTAATGAGTGCTTATAAAATTATAGATCATGAATATGACGTTGTAGTATTAGGTGCTGGAGGATCAGGCTTAAGGGCTGCTGTTGGCTTGAGTGAGGCTGGTTTAAAAACTGCATGTATCTCAAAAGTTTTTCCAACAAGAAGCCATACATCTGCAGCTCAAGGAGGTATTTCAGCTGCCCTTGGAAACATGGGAGAAGATGATTGGCGATGGCATATGTATGATACTGTCAAAGGTGCAGATTGGTTAGGTGATCAAGATAGCATTGAGTACTTATGTAAAGAAGCACCCAAAGCAGTAATTGAGTTAGAAAAATATGGTGTGCCTTTTAGTCGAACAGAAGAAGGAAAGATTTATCAAAGACCATTTGGAGGAATGACAAAAAATTATGGCAATGGGATAGTTCAAAGAACTTGTGCCGCAGCTGATAGAACAGGTCATGCAATTCTACATACTCTTTATGGACAAGCTTTAAAACATAATACAGAATTTTTTATTGAATATTTTGCATTGGATTTATTAATGAAAGATGGTGAGTGCAAAGGATTAATTGCCTGGAATTTAAATGATGGAACAATTCATAGATTTAGGGCGCATACAGTAATTATTGCTACTGGTGGGTATGGAAAAGTTTATTACTCAGCAACTTCTGCACATACGTGTACTGGCGATGGTAATGCTATGGTTTTAAGAGCTGGACTTCCATTACAAGATATGGAGTTTGTACAATTTCATCCAACAGGAATATATGGTCACGGTACTTTAATTACTGAAGGGGCTAGAGGTGAAGGAGGTTACCTTACAAATTCAAAAGGTGAGAGGTTTATGGAAAGGTATGCCCCAAGTGCAAAAGATCTAGCATCAAGAGATGTAGTAAGCAGATCAATGTCAATTGAAATCAATGAAGGAAGAGGAGTTGGTAAAGATCAAGATCATGTTCATTTGAACTTAAGTCATTTAGATAAAGAAATTATTGAAAGTAGATTGCCAGGAATTACTGATGCTGCAAGATTATTTGCAAATGTAGATGTCACTAAAGAGCCAATTCCAGTAGTACCTACTGTTCACTACAATATGGGTGGTATTCCAACAAATTATAAAGGAGAAGTAATGACAGTGAATGGTTCTGAAAGAACTGTTCCTGGATTGATGGCAATTGGAGAAGCTGCGTGTGTTTCCGTTCACGGAGCCAATAGATTAGGATCTAATTCTTTAATTGACTTAGTTGTATTTGGAAGAGCGGCAGCTAAAAGGGCCGCAGAATTAATTAAACCAGGAACTCCCCATGAAGAAATTGGAGGATCTGAAACTCAAAAATGTTTGGATAGGTTTGATAAACTTAGAAATGCAAAAGGTGAAAATAGTACTGCAGATCTAAGACTTGCTATGCAAAAAACAATGCAATCAAAATGTGCAGTTTTTAGAACTGAAAAAAATCTTAAAGAAGGTGTTGATGAAATCAGAAAAACTTATGATGAAATGGACTCTATTTCAGTCAAAGATAGATCGTTAGTATTTAATACAGATTTAGTAGAAACTTTAGAGTTTGATAATTTGATTAGACAAGCTGTAGCTACAGTTGATTCTGCCTACCACAGAAAAGAAAGTAGAGGAGCCCATGCAAGAGATGATTATCCAAAAAGAGATGATGAAAAATTTATGCAACATACACTAGCTTGGTGTGATGGTAAGAATACAAAAATAAGTTATAGAGAAGTGCACAAATCTACTTTAACTAATGAGGTACAATATTTTCCACCACAAGAAAGAGTGTATTAATGGTTCAAATAAATTTACCTAAAAATTCTGAAGTAATTAAAGGTAAATATTATCAAGATAAAACTGGATCAAAAAACATAAGAAAAGTAAATGTTTATAGATGGGATCCTTCTACAGAAGAAAATCCTAGAATTGATACATATGAAGTTGATATGGATAATTGTCCTTCAAAAGTTTTAGATATTTTAAATAAAATTAAAAATGAAATTGATCCAACATTAGCTTATAGAAGATCTTGTGCACATGGAGTTTGTGGATCTTGTGCGATGAATATGGGTGGCAAAAATGGTCTTGCTTGCACAACACCACATGCTGAAATAGATGGTGATATAGATATTTATCCATTACCACACTTAAAGGTTAAAAGAGATTTAATTGGGGATCTTGATGGTCTTTATAAACAATATCAGTCAATCGAACCTTGGTTAAAAAATAATTCAACAAAAGATACAAATGAAATTTTCCAATCAAAGGAAGAAAGAGCAAAACTTGATGGTGCATATGAATGTATAATGTGTGCATGCTGTTCAACATCTTGTCCAAGTTATTGGTGGAATGGAGATAAATATTTAGGTCCCGCAGTTTTGCTTCAAGCTTATAGGTGGATTATTGATAGTAGAGATGAGGAAAGAAAAGCAAGATTAAAGAAGGTTGCTGATGAATTAAAACTTTATAGATGTCATACTATTCTCAACTGCACAAGTGCTTGTCCAAAAGGCTTGAATCCAGCAAAAGCAATTGCAGAAATTAAAAAAATGATTGCTGTAGCCAATGTTTAAATAGACTAACAAGAATTTTTGATTTAAAAGACCGTATTCATGAGATTAATAGAACACTTTGTAGGTGGAAAAATTATTCCTGGTTCATCAGATAAAAAAGGTAAAGTCTATAACCCAGCAACTGGAGAACAAGAGTCGGAAGTAAGACTTGCTTCAAAATCTGATCTAGATCAAGCAGTTGAAGTTGCAAAAAAAGCTTTTGAAACTTGGTCATTAAAACCATCTCTTCAAAGAGCAAGAGTAATGTTTAAATTTAAAGAGTTGATTGAAAAAAATTCTGATGAGCTTACAAGATTAATTGTTTCTGAACATGGCAAAGTTTATGAAGACGCGCAAGGTTCATTAACAAGAGGACTAGAAGTAGTTGAATTTGCGTGTGGAATTCCTCATTTACTAAAAGGCGAATTTTCGGAGAATGTAGGAACAAATGTGGATAGCTGGTCCATGAGACAACCATTAGGTGTTGTGGCTGGGATAACGCCTTTTAATTTTCCGGCAATGGTTCCAATGTGGATGTTCCCACTTGCTATAGCATGCGGAAATACATTCATACTTAAACCATCAGAAAAAGATCCTTCGTGTGCTATTATGTTAGCAGAACTCTTAAAAGAAGCAGGACTTCCAGATGGTGTGTTTAATGTTGTTAATGGCGACAAAGAGTCTGTTGATGCGATTTTAGAAAACAAAGATATAAAAGCAGTAAGTTTTGTGGGATCAACACCTATTGCTAAATATATTTACGAAAATTCAGCTAAAAATGAAAAAAGAGTCCAAGCATTAGGTGGAGCTAAAAATCATTTAGTAGTTATGCCTGACTGCGATTTAGATGGTGCTGTAAATGGTTTGATGGGTGCAGCATATGGTTCTGCTGGTGAAAGATGTATGGCTCAATCAGTTGCTGTCGCGGTTGGAGATATAGGTGATGAATTAGTATCAAGACTATCAAAAAAAGCTGAAGCTTTAAAAGTTGGCCCAGGAATGGACAAAACATCTGAAATGGGACCTTTGATAACTAAAGAACATTTAGAAAAAGTGAAAAGTTATGTGGACCTTGGTGTTGAAGAAGGAGCAAAACTAGTTGTAGATGGAAGAAATTTAAAACTTCAAGGTTATGAAAATGGATTCTATATCGGTGGATGTTTATTTGATCATGTTTCAAAAGATATGAGAGTTTACAAAGAAGAAATATTTGGTCCTGTTTTATCAGTAGTTAGAGTAAAAACTTTTGAGGAAGCAGCTAAATTGATTAATGATCATGAGTATGGAAATGGTGTAAGTATTTATACTAGAGATGGAGATGCAGGCAGAACTTTTGCAAGCAAGATTCAAGTAGGTATGGTTGGTATTAATGTTCCAATCCCGGTTCCAATGGCGTTTCATAGTTTTGGAGGATGGAAAAGGTCTTTATTTGGAGATAGTGCAATGCATGGTATGGAAGGAATTAAATTTTATACAAAATTAAAAACAGTAACCTCAAGATGGCCATCAGGTATCCGTTCAAATGCGGAATTTGTAATGCCAACAATGAAATAAGGAAAAAAATGAGCAAAATATCTTTAATTGGTGCGGGCCAAATAGGTGGAACTTTAGCACATTTAATTGGAACAAAAGAACTGGTAAATGAAGTAGTTTTGTTTGATGTAGCAAGCGGAATTGCAAAAGGAAAAGGGCTTGATATAGCCCAATCTTCCTCTGTTGATGGTTTTAACGTAAAATTTTTAGGCACTGATGACTATAAAGATATCAAAGATTCTGATGTGATCATTATAACCGCTGGTGTTCCTAGAAAACCAGGTATGAGCAGAGATGATTTATTAGGTATAAATTTAAAAATAATAAAACAGGTAGCAGAAGGAATTAAGCAAAATGCCCCTAATGCTTTTGTTATATGTATTACCAATCCATTAGATGTAATGGTAATGGCATTTCAAAAATTTTCAGGTTTACCAGCTAATAAAGTTGTTGGAATGGCTGGAATTTTAGACAGTTCAAGATTTAAATTATTTCTATCTTTAGAATTAAATGTTCCAGTAAAAGAAATAGACGCAATGGTGATGGGTGGACACGGAGATACAATGGTACCAATGCCCAGATTTACGAAAGTTTCGGGAAAACCTTTGCTTGATTTAGTAAAAGAGGGAAAAATTTCTCAAGAGAGATTGGAAGAAATAAATCAGAGAACTAGAGATGGCGGAGCTGAAATAGTTAAATATCTTGAAAAAGGGTCTGCATTTTATGCACCAGCAGCATCTGGGGTTCAGATGGCAGAAGCATACTTAAAAGATGAAAAAAAATTACTACCATGCGCTATTCAATTAAATGGAGAATATGGTGTAAACAATGTCTATGCGGGTGTTCCAGTCATAATTGGAAAAGATGGTGTAGAAAAGATAGAAGAAATTGACTTAGACGAAAAAGAAAAAAAAGAATTTATGCATTCTATCGATGCAGTTAAAGCTCTTTGGGAAGCAGCATCTAAAATTGATCCTGATCTTTCTAAGAAATAATGAATATTCACGAACATCAAGCAAAACAAATCTTAAAAAAATATGGGGCAGTTGTACCAGAAGGAGTATTTGGTCTTACAGTTGAAGATCTTGTTGAAAAAGCAAAATCATTAAATACAAAAAAATATGTTTTAAAAGCTCAAATCCATGCAGGAGGAAGAGGAAAAGCAGGGGGAGTAAAAATATTAGATACTATTGAAGATTTAAGTGATGCAGCAAAAGAGATGATGGGAAAAATCTTAGTTACTCATCAAACAGGTCCTGAAGGAAGAGAAGTAAAAAGACTATATGTCGAAGAATCATCAAATATTGATAAAGAGTTTTATTTGTCTTGTTTAGTTGATAGAGCTAGTTCTAAAATAGCTTTCATATCTAGTGACCAGGGTGGAATGGATATTGAAGAAGTAGCAAGTAACTTGCCTGAGAAAATCATAACAACTAAAGTTGATATTGGTAATGAAATTTCAGACAAAGATTGTGAGAAGATAACTAATATTTTTAACTTAAATGATAGTGCAAAAAAACAAGCAATTTCGCTAATAAAATCAATTTATCAAATGTTTATAAGCACAGATGCAAATATGGTTGAGGTTAATCCATTAATCTTAACTAAGGAAGAAAAAGTAATTTGTTTAGATGCAAAAGTAAACTTTGACTCAAATGCTTTATTTAGACATCCTGAGATTGTTGAGTTAAGAGATTTAAATGAAGAAGATCCAACAGAAATAGAAGCCAGCAAACACGATCTAGCTTATATAAAATTAGATGGAAGTATTGGTTGTATGGTTAATGGAGCAGGTTTAGCTATGGCAACTATGGACATAATAAAACTATATGGAAAAGAGCCAGCTAATTTCTTAGATGTTGGTGGTGGTGCTTCAAAAGAAAAAGTTTCAGCAGCCTTGAAGATAATTCTATCAGATAAAAATGTTAAAGGAATTTTAATTAATATTTTTGGAGGGATAATGAGATGTGACGTTCTTGCTCAAGGAGTGGTAGATGCTGCTAAAGAAATAAATATTAGTGTTCCATTAGTTGTTAGACTTGCTGGGACAAATTTCAAAGAAGGAAAAGAAATATTAGATAACTCAGGATTAAAGTTAATTTCAGCTGAAAACTTAGATGATGCAGCGAAAAAAATTGTAGAGGCAATTAAATAAAATGTCTGTTTTAGTAAACAAGAACACAAAAGTAATCTGTCAAGGCTTTACAGGTGCACATGGCACCTTTCACTCTGAACAAGCAATTAAATATGGAACTAATTTAGTTGGTGGTGTAACTCCAAAAAAAGGTGGTCAAAAACACTTAGATAGACCTGTTTTTAATAGCGTTATCGAAGCAAAAGATAGTGTTGGTGCAGATGCATCAATGATTTATGTGCCTGCTAAATTTGCTGCAGCTGCAATTATAGAAGCGATTGATGCATCAATAGAATTAATTGTTTGTATTACTGAAGGTATCCCAGTTCAGGATATGCTTAAAGTAAGACAAAAATTAAATAGTTCTAAAAGTAGATTGATTGGACCAAATTGCCCAGGAATAATTACACCAGATGAATGTAAAATTGGAATTATGCCAGGAAATATTCATAAAAGAGGATCGGTTGGAATTGTATCAAGATCAGGAACTCTTACTTACGAGGCGGTAGCGCAAACAACTGAGAATGGCTTAGGACAATCAACTTGCATTGGTATTGGGGGTGACCCAATTAATGGAACAAATTTTATTGATTGCTTAGATTTATTTTTAAACGATGAAGAGACCAAATCTATTTTAATGATAGGAGAAATTGGTGGCACTGCAGAAGAAGAAGCTTCAGAATTTGTAAAAAATCATAAAATCAAAAAACCAATAGTTGGGTTTATTGCTGGAATTACTGCCCCTCCTGGACGTAGAATGGGTCATGCAGGAGCTATTATTTCAGGAGGAAAGGGTGGTGCTGAAGACAAGATTAAAAAAATGGAGGAATCTGGCATAACTGTTGCAAAATCGCCTTCAATAATTGGAAAAACTTTATTTAATAAATTGTCAAATTGAAAAATAATATTAGGGGGACTATATTAAATAAATAGATGTCAGCATCAAAAAACCTTGAATACGAAAAAACTTCATTTTTAAACAAATCTAATAGTGCATTTATTGAGCGAATGTATCTTAAGTTTGTAAACAAGGAGGCTGATTTACCAGATAGTTGGAAAGATTATTTTGAAGGTATTGGAGATGAATTAAATATTATTGCAAAAGAAATTAATGGTCCTTCATGGGGCCCCAAAAAAAATACAGTAGATATTGATGAACTTCAAAAAAAAATTGACCAAGAAGAACAAAATTCTGATGGTATTGCTGCAAATAATAATGGCATAAGTTCAAGTTCTTCAAAATCTAATGAAGACTCCATTAAAGCAGTTTCAATGATCAGATCATACAGACAACGTGGACATCTTATAGCTAAACTAGATCCACTTGAATTGATGAAATCAGACTATTTAGATGAGCTTCATCCAGAGTCTTTTGGTTTTAAAAAAAAAGATTATCAAAAAAATATTTATTTAGGCGGAGTAACTAATAGACAAAACTCAAACATTAAAGAATTATTAGCCTTTTTAAAAAAAACTTATTGTGGACCAGTTGGTTATGAATATATGCATATTTCTAATCCAACAGAGAGAAAATGGTTTAGAGATAGAATTGAAAAATCAGATGATAATTTAAATTTTACTAAAAATGGTAAAGAAGCTATTTTAAATAAATTAATTCAAGCAGAAGGTTTTGAAAAATTTCTTCATACAAAATATGTTGGAACTAAAAGGTTTGGATTGGATGGAGGAGAAAGTCTAATACCTGCTTTAGAACAAATAATAAAAATTAGCGGTCAGTCTCAAGTTAAAGAAGTTAAGATTGGTATGTCTCACCGAGGAAGATTAAATGTTTTAGCTAACGTATTGCAGAAGTCTTATAAAAGAATATTTAATGAGTTTGCTGGTGAGTTTGGAACTTCTTCAGACGAGGGGGCGGGAGACGTTAAGTATCATTTAGGTGCTTCGTCTAATAGAGAGTTTGATGGAAATTCAGTTCATGTAAGTTTAACTGACAACCCATCACATTTAGAAGCAGTTAATCCTGTTGTGCTTGGTCAAACTAGAGCAAAACAATATTTCCATAAAGATAAAGAGAGAAACAAGGTAATACCAATTTTAATTCACGGTGATGCAGCGTTTGCTGGTCAAGGTGTTGTGGCTGAATGTTTTGCAATGTCTGGACTACCTGGACATAATACTGGTGGTACAGTTCACATAATAGTTAATAATCAGATAGGATTTACAACTAGCCCGAGGTTTGCTAGATCTTCTCCATATCCCTCTGACATAGCAAAGATGGTTGATGCTCCAATAATTCATGCAAATGGTGACGATCCAGAAGCAGTTGTTTATGCGGCTAGAATAGCAACAGAGTTTAGATTAAAATTCAATAGAGATGTAGTAGTGGATCTAATTTGTTATAGAAGGTTTGGTCATAACGAAGGGGACGAACCATCTTTTACTCAACCTTTGATGTATGAAAAAATTAGATCACATCCTTCAACAACAAAAGTTTATGGAAAAAAACTTGTAGATGAAAAGGTCATTTCAAATGAAAGCTTAGAAAATTCTATTAAGATTTTTAAAAACTTACTTGATGATCAGTTTAAAAATGCAAAAGATTACAAACCAAAAATTGCATGGTTTGAAGGCACTTGGTCAGCTTATAAACCAGAAAAAGGGAAAGATAAAAGAGGTGTAACAGGTGCGGATACCAAAAAGCTATTAGAGATTTCAGAAAAAATAAATACATCTTCTGATGAATTAAATTTACACAAGACTATAGTTAAAATATTAAATAATAGAAAAGAAGCTGTTAAAAGTGGATCTAATATTGATTGGTCAACAGCTGAAGCTTTAGCGTTTGGATCTCTATTAGAAGAAGGCTATCCAGTAAGATTAGTTGGACAAGATTCTGGTAGAGGAACTTTCAGTCAAAGACATTCAGTTTTAAGAAATCAAAAGGATAACACTCGATATGTCCCTTTAAATAATATTTCTAATAATCAAAAACAATTTGAAGTTGTAGATAGCTTTTTATCTGAATTGGCTGTTCTAGGGTTTGAGTATGGTTATAGTTTAGTTGAGCCTAACACACTTACTTTATGGGAAGCACAGTTTGGAGATTTTGCAAATGGTGCTCAGGTTGTCATAGATCAATTTATTGCCTCAGGAGAAAGAAAATGGAGAAGAGCTTCTGGATTAGTAATGTTATTGCCACATGGATATGAAGGTCAAGGACCAGAGCATTCATCAGCTCGACTAGAGAGATTTTTACAATTGTGCTCAAACGATAATATGCAAGTGATGAATTGCACAACTCCCGCAAATTACTTTCATGCTCTTAGAAGACAAATGCATAGAGATTTTAGAAAACCTTTAATTATGATGACTCCAAAATCTTTACTTAGAAACAAATATTGTGTTTCAAATTTAGAAGACTTAAGCAAATCAAATACTTTTCACAGAATACTTTGGGACCATGCAATAGATCCACAAACTCAAGGTTTTATAAAATTAAAAGAAAGTTCTGAAATCAAAAAAGTAATTTTATGTTCAGGAAAAGTTTATTTTGATTTATTAGAAGCTAGAGAAAAATTAAAAAAAGATGATGTAATTTTGTTTAGAATAGAGCAACTTTATCCATTTCCTGCAAAAACACTTGTTAAAGAGTTAAAACCATACGCAGAAAATGCTAAATTTTTTTGGTGCCAAGAAGAGCCTAAAAATATGGGTGCATGGTTCTCAGTAAGGGATTATATCCAATGGACATTAGACACTATTAAGGCTAAAAATAACGAAATTTCTTATATAGGAAGAAGCCCTGATGCAACTCCAGCGACTGGATATGCAAAGAGGCATAATTCTCAACAACAAGAAATAATTGATAAGGTATTTGAATAATTATAAATGAGTGAAAAAATTGTAGTTCCTGCTCTTGGAGAAAGTATTACTGAGGCAACAGTAGCAAAATGGCTTAAAAATACTGGTGATACTGTTGAAGCAGATGAGCCGATAGTAGAGCTTGAAACAGACAAAGTTAATCTTGAAGTACCATCTCCAGTTAAAGGAGTATTAACAGAAATAAATTCAAAAGATGGTTCAGTGGTAGAAGTCGGAGCATTGCTTGGCTTGGTATCGGAAAATGGATCAGCGGGATTGGTCAAAAAAGAGGAAATTAAAAAAATAGAACCTAATCAAATAGAAGACAATGTAATTAAATTAGATCCATCTAAATTAGATCCATCTAAAAAAGAGCCAAAAATTTTTGAGGAAAAAAAGACAGAAAATATACAAGATGAACCTTTAATCTTAACTGAAGAAATTATAGAGGAAGAGGCACCAAAAGCTAAAATAGAAAAATCAGAACCTAAAACTAATACAGAAGTCCAAATACTTTCGCCAGCAGTTAGAAAAATTGTTGCAGAAAACAAAATAGATATCAATTCAGTTGAAGGCTCAGGAAAAGATGGAAGAGTTTTAAAAGGTGACCTAATAAGTTTAATGGGAGCTAATCCTCAGCCTGCAGAAAGAAAAGTTAAGTATGGTCAAGAGGAAAGAATTAAAATGACCAGACTAAGACAAACAATAGCTAAAAAATTAAAACAAGCTCAAGAAAATGCAGCTTTACTAACTACTTTCAATGAAGTTGATATGATTAACATCATGGAAATGAGAAAAGAAAACCAACAAGATTTTCAAAGTCGATATGGAATAAAGTTAGGATTCATGTCATTTTTTGTAAAAGCATGTGTTGTAGCATTAAAAAACTTCCCAGCAGTTAATGCTGAAATAGACGGTGATGAAATAATTTATAAAAATTATTACAACATTAGTTTTGCGGTTGGAACAGAAAAGGGTTTAGTTGTACCAGTATTAAGAAATGCAGATGAGCTATCGTTTGCTGATATTGAAAAAAATATTAAAAATATTTCAGAAAAAACAAGAGACGGTAAATTAACAATCGAAGATCTTCAAGGTGGAACATTTACTATTAGTAATGGTGGAGTTTATGGATCGATGTTATCAACTCCAATATTAAACCTTCCTCAATCAGGTGTACTTGGAATGCATAATATTGTTGATAGACCTGTAGTTGTTGATGGTGAAATTAAAATTAGACCAATTATGTATTTGGCTTTGTCATATGATCATAGAATAATTGATGGTAAAGAATCAGTTTCATTTTTAAAAATGGTAAAAGAAAATTTAGAGGACCCTAGAAGGTTATTTTTGGATATTTAAATGTCGGAAAAATTTCAAGCAGTTGTAATTGGAGGAGGTCCAGGTGGATATGTTTGTGCAATTAGGCTTGCTCAGCTTGGATTAAAAACAGCATGCATTGAGTCCAGAGGATCTCTTGGAGGAACATGTTTAAATGTAGGATGCATACCTTCAAAAAGCTTACTAAACTTGTCTGAAGAATTTCATAAAGTTCAAAATTTATCTAATAAAGGAATTGAAGTTGGAGAAGTTAAGCTAAATCTTGAAAAAATGATGAAAAGTAAAAATAAAGCGGTAACTATACTTACTAAGGGAGTCGAGTTTTTACTTAAGAAAAACAAGGTAACTTATTACAAAGGAACTGGAAGCTTCAAATCTCAAAATGAGATCATAATTAAAGATGATCAAAATAAAGAGACTATTATTGAAGCTGAAAAAACTGTGATAGCAACAGGTTCTGTACCAGTATCTTTGCCTGGAATAGAAATTGATGAGAAAGTAATTGTATCTTCAACAGGTGCATTGAAATTGGACAAAGTTCCAAAAAAGATGGTTGTAGTAGGGGGTGGCTACATTGGATTAGAAATGGGATCAGTTTGGTCAAGATTGGGATCTGAAGTGCAGGTGGTAGAATTTTTAGATCATATTACTCCTGGCATGGATAAAGAAATTTCATTGGAATTTATGAAGATTTTAAAGAAACAAGGTATCAAATTTAATATGCAAAATAAAGTTGAAGCTATTAAAAATAATAAATCAGGTGCTGTTGTTTCAACAGTTGATAAAGATGGAAATAAAAATAATTTTGATTGTGATGTCGTTCTTATTTCAGTTGGTCGAAAAGCAAATACGAATGGTTTAAATCTAGAAGCTGCTGGAGTTAAACTGGATGAAAGAAAAAGAATTAAAACAGATAATACATTTAAAACTAATATTAATAATATTTATGCAATTGGCGATGTCATAAGCGGTCCAATGCTTGCTCATAAAGCAGAAGATGAAGGAATTGCCGTTGCAGAAAATATTGCAGGCCAATCAGGCCATGTTAATTATGATACAATTCCTGGAGTTGTTTATACAACACCTGAAGTTGCATCAATTGGTAAGACAGAAGAACAATTAAAAGAATTAAATATAAAGTATAAAATTGGTAAGTTTTCATTCATGGCAAACTCTAGAGCAAAAGCTATAGATGATGCAGAAGGGTTTGTTAAAATTTTAGCAGACGAAACTACAGATAAAGTTTTAGGTGCACACATTATTGGCCCTCATGCAGGAGAACTAATTGCTGAAATAGGTGTTGCAATGGAGTTTGGTGCTAGCTCTGAAGATATTGCAAGAACTTGTCATGCTCACCCAACATTTTCAGAAGCTGTTAAAGAAGCAGCATTATCAGTAGATAAAAGAGCAATACACTCTTAATTTTTTTTCATATTATTAAAATATGAAAGTACCGATTCTTTTACCAAATATCTTTAATCATCCATTTACTTATGAGAGTGATATTAATCTTAAAGTAGGCGATTATGTAATAGTTCCTTTTGGTAAATCTAAAATTACAGGTGTTGTTTGGGATGAATTTGAAAAAAAAAATAATAGACATTTCAAAATCAAAAGTGTTTTAAAAAAATTAGATGTAGTTCCATTAAAAAAAACAACTATTAAATTTCTTAACTGGTTTTCTGAATACAATATAATTCCAAAAGGAATGGCGCTAAAGTTAGTTTTGTTAAGTAGTAATGCTATAGAGAAAATTCAAAAAGATGCATACAAAATTTTTGAGTCTAATATTAAAACAAATGCAATTGAGCTTTCTGAGGAACAAAAAAAATCTCTTAGAAAAATGAATGTTTCCAATCAAAAATTTAGAGTTCATGTTCTTCAAGGAACAACTGGTTCAGGGAAAACAATGGTTTATTTTGAGGCCCTAAAAGCCATTATAAATAAAGGATTTCAGGGATTAATTTTATTACCTGAGATTGGCTTAACAGGTCAATTTGAAAAAAAATTCAAAGAATTCTTTGGTTTTACCCCAGCAGTTTGGCACTCAGGTATTACTAAGAAAAAGAAAGAAATTATTTGGAGTGGAATTACAAATGGAGAAATTAAAGTTGTCATAGGTGCTAGATCATCATTATTTTTACCATTTGAAAAATTAGGATTAATCATTGTTGATGAGGAACATGATCAATCTTACAAACAAGATGAAGGTGTTACCTATAATGCAAGAGATATGGCAATCTCAAGAGCATCATTTGAAAATATCCCTATTAATTTAATAACAGCAGTTCCGTCAATTGAAACTTATGAAAATATTAAAAAGGGTAAATTTACTATCTCAAAATTAGAAAAGCGTTATAAAAATGCATCACTACCTAATTATGAAATTATAAATCTCAATGAAACAAAATTGGAAAAACAATCATGGTTATCAAAAAAAATTATTGAAAAAGTAAATTTTCATCTTGATAAAAACGATCAAGTATTATTTTTTTTGAATAGACGAGGATTTTCTCCACACGTACTTTGTAATAAATGTTTCAATAGCTACTCATGTCCCAATTGTTCAATTAATTTAGTTTATCATAAAAAAAAGAATAATTTGTTGTGCCATTATTGTGGTTTTAAATCATCCTTAAAAAGAACTTGCGTAAAAGAGGGTGATTGTGAATTTATTTTTAGCGGTCCTGGTGTTGAAAGAATATCTGAAGAAGTTAAAAAAAATTTTCCATCAAAAAAAATTGAAATTTTTTCTAGTGATACAATGAATAAAAAAAGTTCTAGTGACAAATTAGAAAAAATAATTAATAATGAAGTTCAAATTTTAGTTGGAACCCAGTTAATTTCAAAAGGTTTTCATTTTCCTAGCCTTAATTGTATTGTTGTAGTTGATATTGATCTTTCTTCACAAGGACATGATCTAAGAGGAGCTGAAAAAAATTTGCAGTTATACCATCAACTTTCTGGTCGAGCAGGAAGGACGGGGAAACCTGCAACTGTGTATTTTCAAACTTATAATACAAATACTAAAATGATCTCTGATTTGACCAATAGTAACCCTGATATTTTTCTTGATAGAGAATTAGATATTAGAAGACAAAATAATCTTCCTCCATTTCAAAGATTTATTTCATTAATCTTAACAGGAGACAATGAAGCAAGATTAGAAAAAGAAGCTTTTTATTTTAAAAACTTTATTGAAAAAAAAATTAAGGGAAGAGTTTTAGGACCAGTTAGTGCACCAATTTTTAGACTTAAAAAAAAATTTAGAATAAGAATGCTAATTAGGGGTTCAAAATCCCTTAATTTACAGAACTCAATCGCTGAAATTATCCCAAATTACAAATTTTCATCAGGAATAAAACTTTCAGTTGATGTCGACCCAATAAACTTCAATTAACCTAATAAAAAATAGTGTTTTAAACAAATGTGTTACTTGAAGACATTATACTCATATGCTAATTAGAGCGTGATTTTAAAATAATCTTCTACATAACAAAGGTAATAAGTTGAGCAAAAATAAAGGATTTTCGATAACTTCAAGCGAAAGATATTCTTTAGCTTTATACGAGCTTTCAAGTGAAAATAATGTGCTTGAAAAAGTAGAAGAACAATCATTATCTATTTTGGATTTAATTTCAGCAAGTAAAGATTTTTCAGATTTAATTAAAGATCCAACAAATAACCAAGAAGATCTTTTAAAATTTATAAATAATTTTTCTGACAATAATAAATTTGAAAACTTACTAAAAAATTTTTTAAGTTTTCTAGTTATTAAAAGACGTTTTTTTTATGTGGAACAAATATTAAAGAGTTTTTTAGAAACATGTTCTAAAAAAAGAGGTGAACTTAAAGCAGAATTAAAATCTGCAAAAGAATTAACTAGTGAAGAAATTACAAAAATTACAGATGAGCTTACAGAAAATTTTAGCTCTAAAATAAAATTAAACTACAAACATGACGAAAGTTTAATAGGAGGTTTAATAGTACAGGTAGGTAGTACTATGGTGGACACCTCAATTAAAAATAAATTACAACAAATCGAAAATAGAATGATAGAGGCATAAATGGAAATAAATCCTTCAGAAGTTACAAAAATATTAAAAGAACAAATCAAAAATTTTGGTGATAAAGCAGAAGTAACTGAAGTTGGCCAAGTGCTTTCTGTTGGAGATGGTATTGCAAGAATTTATGGTCTTGACAATGTTCAAGCTGGTGAGATGGTAGAGTTTGCAGATGGCTCTAAGGGTATGGCACTAAACTTGGAAAGCGAAAATGTTGGTGTTGTAATTTTTGGTGACGATAGAAATATTAAAGAAGGGGATGTTGTTAAGAGAACTGGAAATATTGTAGATACTCCAGTTGGAAAAGAATTATTAGGAAGAGTTGTAGATGGCCTAGGCAATCCTATTGATGGCAAAGGTGCACTTGATAAAAGTGTTCAAAAAAGTAGGGTGGAAGTTAAAGCTCCAGGAATTATTCCAAGACAATCAGTTAGTGAACCAATGCAAACAGGTTTAAAATCAATAGATAGCTTGGTTCCAGTTGGAAGAGGACAACGTGAACTAATTATTGGTGATAGACAAACAGGTAAAACTGCAGTTGCAATTGATGCTATCATTAATCAAAAAAAAATAAATGAGTCTGGAGATGAGAAACAAAAACTTTATTGTGTTTATGTTGCTATTGGTCAGAAAAGATCAACTGTAAGACAAATTCAAAAAACTTTAGAAGAAGCTGGAGCAATGGAATATACAACAATTGTTGCTGCTACAGCCTCAGACTCTGCACCATTACAATTTTTAGCTCCTTACACAGGTTGTGCAATGGGTGAATATTTTAGAGACAATGGTATGCATGCTTTAATAATTTATGATGATTTATCTAAGCAGGCAGTTGCTTACAGACAAATGTCTCTTCTTTTAAGAAGACCTCCAGGACGTGAAGCATATCCTGGTGATGTATTTTATCTGCATAGCCGACTACTTGAAAGAGCAGCTAAATTAAGTGATGAACATGGTGGAGGTTCTTTAACCGCACTTCCGATTATTGAAACACAAGGTGGAGATGTATCTGCATTTATTCCCACCAACGTAATTTCAATTACTGATGGTCAAATTTTCTTAGAAACAGAACTTTTTAACCAAGGTATTAGACCTGCAATTAACGTTGGATTATCTGTATCAAGAGTAGGTTCTTCAGCACAAACTAAAGCAATGAAAAAAGTATCAGGATCTATGAAGTTAGAGCTAGCTCAATATAGAGAAATGGCAGCATTTGCTCAATTTGGTTCTGATTTAGATGCATCAACTCAACAACTATTAAATAGAGGCTCTAAATTAACAGAGCTTCTTAAACAAAAACAATATTCTCCAATGACAGTTGCTGAACAAGTTATTTCAGTTTTTTGTGGAGTAAAAGGTTACTTAGACGATATTGAACTAAAAGATATTGCTGAGTTTGAAAACAAAATAATTGAGAAATGTAAATCTGATAAACCTGAAATTATAGAATCTATTTTATCTTCAGGAAAACTTGAGGACGATATGGAGAAATTACTTGTAGAAGTAATCACTCAATTAAAGGAAAATTTTAAATCTTAATTAACTATGGCAAGTTTAGACGACCTTAAAAAAAGAATAGCTAGCGTAAAATCTACACAAAAAATTACAAAAGCTATGAAAATGGTAGCAGCAGCGAAACTTAGAAGAGCTCAAGAAAGTGCTGAAAAAGGAAGACCATATTCTGAAAAAATGAACAATGTGATTTTAAATTTGTCTAGTGGAATTTCAGATAAAGAAAATGCTCCAAAATTACTATCAGGGTCTGGTAAAGACCAAATACATCTTTGTGTTGTTATGACATCTGATAGAGGTTTATGTGGTGGTTTTAACTCAAATATAATTAAAAAAGCTAAAAGTTATTTTGCTAAATTATCTGAAGAGGGAAAAGAATTAAAAATTATCACAGTAGGATCTAAAGGTAATGATCAGTTAAAAAGAGCTTATGGTGATAAAATAATTTCTCATATATCTTTTAAAGAGTCTAAAAATGCCAATTATTTTGATGCAGAGAAAGTTGGAAAAATTGTTATTGAAAAATTTGAAGATGAGGAATTTGATGTATGTACTATTTTTTATAACCAATTTAAAAATGTGATAACCCAAATCCCACAAGCACAACAGATAATACCACTAAATACAGAAACTTCAGAAGAAGACAAATCTGAGGATAGTTACGAATTTGAACCAGACGAGGACGAGATTTTAAGCAATTTATTACCTAAAAATATTTCAACACAAATATTTAAGGCAATGTTAGAGAATTCAGCTAGCGAACAGGGCTCTAGAATGAGTGCAATGGATAATGCAACCCGTAACGCAGGTGAAATGGTTGACAAGTTAACTATTGAGTATAATAGAAGCCGTCAAGCAGCAATTACTAAAGAACTAATAGAAATCATATCAGGAGCAGAGAGTTTATAATTATGAGCAAAGGAATAATTACACAGGTTATTGGAGCAGTAGTAGACGTAAAATTCGATGGAGATCTTCCAGAAATTTTAACAGCATTAGAATGTAAAAATGGTGACAACAGACTTGTTTTAGAAGTTGCTCAACATTTAGGAGAGTCTACAGTTAGAACTATTGCAATGGATGCAACTGAAGGATTAAAAAGAGGAGATGAAGTTACTAATACAAGCGCACCAATCCAAGTACCAGTTGGTCCTGAAACTTTGGGAAGAATTATAAATGTAATTGGAGAGCCGATTGACGAAAAAGGAGAAGTTAAAACAAAAGAAACTTGGCCTATTCATAGATCTGCACCAGAATTTAATGATCAATCTACCGAAACTGAAATACTAGTTACAGGTATTAAAGTAATTGATCTTCTTGCACCTTACGCAAAAGGTGGAAAAATTGGCTTATTTGGTGGAGCCGGTGTTGGAAAAACAGTTTTAATTATGGAGTTAATTAACAACGTTGCAAAAGCACATGGTGGATTTTCAGTTTTTGCTGGTGTTGGTGAAAGAACAAGAGAAGGAAATGATCTTTACCATGAGATGATAGACTCTGGAGTTATAAAAACTGATGGAGAAGGATCAAAAGCAGCATTAGTTTATGGACAAATGAATGAGCCTCCAGGAGCAAGAGCCAGAGTTGCTTTAACTGGATTAACTGTAGCTGAATACTTTAGAGATCAAGAAGGTCAAGACGTACTTTTTTTCGTTGACAATATTTTTAGATTTACTCAAGCAGGTTCTGAGGTATCAGCACTACTAGGAAGAATACCTTCAGCGGTTGGTTATCAGCCTACATTAGCAACTGATATGGGTAATCTTCAAGAAAGAATTACTACAACAAACAAAGGATCTATTACATCAGTACAAGCAATTTATGTACCAGCCGATGACTTAACTGATCCTGCGCCAGCTACTTCATTTGCTCACTTGGATGCGACTACCGTTCTTTCAAGACAGATTGCAGAGATTGGTATTTACCCAGCAGTTGACCCACTTGACTCTACTTCAAGAATTTTGGACCCAAGAATAGTGGGTGATGAACATTATAGAGTTGCTAGAGAGGTACAAAAAGTTTTACAAACTTATAAATCTTTACAAGATATTATTGCAATTCTTGGTATGGATGAACTTTCAGAGGAAGATAAGCTTGTAGTAGCAAGAGCTAGAAAAATCCAAAGATTTTTATCTCAACCATTTTTTGTAGCAGAGGTATTTACAGGATCACCAGGAAAATTAGTAGATTTAGACTCAACCATAAAAGGTTTTGCTGCAATCTGTAAAGGAGATTATGATCATTTACCAGAGGCCGCTTTTTATATGGTGGGAACTATTGAAGAAGCGATAGAAAAAGCTGAAAAAATGGATAAAGAAGCAGCTGCTTAATGAGCGAAGAGTTTAAAGTTGAAATAGTAAATCCAGAAAAATCTTTTTTAGTTAAAGAAGATGTATTGGAAGTAGTTGTACCTGCTTTCGAAGGTGAAATGGGAATACTTAAGGATCATATTTCAATAATCTCATTTTTAAAACCAGGTATAATTAAAATTTTATCTAAATCAGGTGATGAAAATTATTATGTAGAAGATGGGATTGTTGAATTTAAAAATAATAATTTATCTATTTTAACAAGCTCAATATTTAACCTTAATGATTTAGATAAATCCAAGCAACAAGATCTTCTTAAAAAAGCAGAAGAAGAGGCTAGCAAGCCTGAAATTAATGACCAGTCTAAATATTTAGTTGATCAAAAAATTGAAATATTAAAATCTCTTAATCAATAATTTTTTTAACTTGTTCTTTTACTTCCTTGTAAACGTGTAATTTAAAATCAACTACAACTTTGGTTAGTTGATCAATCTCAATCCATTTCCAATCCAAAAATTCTGGATTTTTAGTTTTGATATTTATTTCATTATCTTCGCCTTTAAATCTCATCAGAAACCATTTTTGTTTTTGACCTCTATATTTGCCTTTCCAAATAATACCCAATAAACGATCTGGAAGTTCGTAAGTTATTGTTCCCTCTAATTCCCTAATTAGTTCTACTTTCTTAATGCTAGTCTCTTCCTCTAGCTCTCTGAAGGCAGCTTTTAAAAAATTCTCACCTTCATCCACACCTCCTTGAGGCATTTGCCAAAAATTTTTTGGGTTATCTATTCGCTTAGCAACAAATACTTTATTTTGTTTATTTAGAACTACTATTCCTACACCACTTCTAAGCGGTAATTCGCTTAATTTTTTTTTCATATTATCCGTTTAATAACTTTATTGCGTAATTAAGTTGATTATCGGTTTCAGTTTTAATTCTAAAATTATCACCTTCTTCATTAACCTCAATATCAGGTCTTACTCCAACTTCAGAAATAGAGTCTCCAGAGGGGAGGTAATATTTTGCAACAGTTAATCTAATAGCTCCCTTGTTTTTAAGAGGAATTATTGATTGCACAGATCCTTTTCCATAGCTACTTTCTCCAAGTATAATAGCTCTTTTATGGTCTTTCAGAGCACCAGCAACAATTTCAGATGCAGACGCGGAGCCATAGTTAATCAATACCAATAAAGTTTTACCATCAGTAATGTCACCTTTTTTTGCAAACCATCTTTTGTTCTCTGATTTTTGTCTACTTTTTGTTGATACAATCTCTCCATTTTCAAGAAAAAAATCTGAAATCTTAATTGCTTGAGATAATAGCCCTCCAGGGTTATTTCTTAAATCAAGTATGAATGCTTTTAAGTTTTCATTTTTTTTTAATTTTTTAATTTGTTTCTTAATTTGCTGACTACTATTGTCATTAAAAGAAGTTAATCGAATATATCCAATATTATTATCTAATAGATCAGACTTAACAGACTGCACTTCGATAATTTCTCTTGTTATATTAAATGTTAGAGCTTTTTTAACCCCTCTTCGTCTAACAGTAAGCTCAATTGCAGAACCCACTGGACCTCTCATTAAATCAACAGCTTCACTTAAAGATTTTCCTTGAACCTGAATGTTGTTAATTTTAACAATATAGTCTCCAGCTTTTATACCAGCTTTTGATGCAGGAGTATCATCTATTGGTGATATAACTTTTACAACACCTGCCTCCATGCTGACTTCAATGCCAAGACCACCAAACTCTCCACTAGTTTCTGTTTGCATTTCCTGAAAAATTTCTGGCGACATGTAAGCTGAATAAGGATCAAGTGACTGAAGAAGACCATTAATTGCGGAGTCCATACTTTCTGATGGGTTTATTTCATCAACATACTCTTTATTTATTTTTTCTAAAACCTCACCGAATAGATCAATTTTTTTATAAATATCAATTTCAGCTGAATTTATTTGTTTTAAAAAAAGAAATTGAGTAAGAAAAATAATTAAATAAAACTGAATAGTTTTCATATACTAACCTTTTCTTTTGGTATTAATTCAGACCAAATTTTTTCAAGTTCATAAAACTTTCTTTTTTCAGGATGAAAAATATGAACAATTAAGTCAATTCCATCAACTAATTTCCATTCATTACTTTCCTTACCTTCTATCTTAGAGTCCCTAACACCATTATCTTTAAGCTTTTCCAAAACTTGTTCTGACAAAGATTGAATATGTCTCGAAGAAGTTCCGTTAGCAATAATCATATAATCAGCCATTGAGCTTTTATCTTTGAGATCAATTGTTACAATATCCTCAGCTTTATTTATGTCCAGTGTATTGATTACAATTTTTTTTAGATCTGAAATTTTATCCATTAATTGAGTTTAGACTATCAAATTTTTCTTAATTGAGAAGATGAAATGTTGACTTTTTTAAATTCAACAAATGTAAGTTTGTCTTTGTTTAAACTTTTAAATGTCTTTGATTTTAAAGAATTTTTTTTATATCCATGACGATCAAAAACTAAAATATTACATTTTTGTGAAATTGATTTCGATTTATGCCATTTATGAAAATTTATTAAATTATCAGCTCCCATCAGAAAATAAATTTCAATATTATCATTTTTTTTAAGATAGTTAATAAGATCAATAGTTTTATTTGATTTAATTATATCTTCATAAAATTTAACTTTTATAAATGGATTTAGTCCAATAATTTTTTTACAATCTTTTATTCGTTTTGAAAGAGTTGTTTTACTTTCGTTTTTGAAAGGGTTCTTTTTAGTTATTGCCCATATAATTTTTTTTAAATTAAATCTTTTTTTTGCTTCTTTAGAGATTGCTAAATGCCCTTTATGTGCTGGATCAAAAGATCCACCCAAAATCCCAATTTTAACTTTTTTTTTCAATCTAATCTCTTATCTTTCCCTGACTTGAAATTTCATATTTATAAGAAACTAATTGTTCTAAGCCAACAGGACCTCTTGGTGGTAAAGTATTTGTTGATATACCAACCTCACCTCCAAAACCAAATTCACCGCCATCAGCAAATTGAGTAGAAGTATTATGCATTGCGATAGAACTTTTAATATTTTTCATAAATTGTGCAGCAGTTTTTTTATTTTTTGTAACAATAGAATCTGTGTGCATAGTCCCATATCGATTTATATGGTTAATTGCTTGTTTTAAATTTTTAACAACCTTAACAGATACGGCTGCAGTTAAATATTCAGTAGACCAGTTTTTTTCTTTAGCTGGATATAAAGTTCCTGAGTAATATTTTTTTATAAAATTATCTCCATAAATTTTACAATTGTTATCCTCAAGTTTTTTTAATATTGGATTACAAAATTTTTTAACAATCTTTTCATGCATTAGAATTGTTTCTGTTGCACCACAAATACTTGTATTTCTTAATTTCGCATTATAAACAATATTAATAGCCATTTTTAATTCTGCATCTTTATCAATATATGTATGACATAAACCTTCCAAATGACCGATAATAGGAACTTTAGAAAAATCTTGAACTCTTTTAACTAAATTTTTTCCTCCCCTAGGAATTATTACATCAATAAATTTATCCATTTTAGAAAGCATTATGTCGACCATTTTTCTATCTTTGGAGTCAATAAATTGAATATAATTTTCATTTACTTTATTTTTCTTTAGAGCTTTACGAAATAGATTTGCTAAAATTCTATTAGTATTTATAGCCTCAGATCCACCTTTAAGAATTACTGGATTTCCAGATTTAAAACATAGACCAGCTACATCTGACGTAACATTTGGTCTACTTTCATAAATAACTCCAATCACACCTATTGGAACTGATACTCTCTTTATATTTAATCCATTAGGCCTACTCCATTTTTCTAAAGTTGCATTAACTGGATCTTTTAATTTTGAAATTTTTTTAATTGAGTCTTTGATACCTTTCAATTTAATTGGGTCGATACTTAATCTATTTATCAAATTTTCTTTAATCTTATTTTTCTTTGCAAGATTAACATCTTTTTTGTTTTGAATTAGAATATTTTTTTTTTCTTTATCAAGTAACAAAGCATAGTCGTTTAAAACTTTATTCTTGGTTTTAGTATCTATTTTTATCTCAGAAGCTTTTCTAGCCTTCACTCCAATTAAATTCATAAATTTATTCATTTTAAATCTCAACCATATCATCCTTATGAATGACCTCTGATTTTGAAACATACCCTAATAATTTTTCAATTTCATTAGAGTGATGACCCATAATTTTTATGATTTCATCAGATGTGAAGGAACTTAAACCTCTGGCACATTCAGAATTTTTTTTATCTAAAACTTTAATGTGGTCACCTTTTTTAAATTTTCCTGATACTTTTTTAATACCTGCTGCTAATAAACTCTTTCCAGATTTTAAAGCTCGTTTAGCACCATCGTCAATTATGATAGCTCCTTTTGGAGCGACCGAACTAATTATCCATTTTTTTCTGGCATCAAGTTTAGAAATTTTAGGTCTAAACATAGTAAAATTATTTTTTTCAATTATTCTTGAGATTGGATTTAGATATAATCCATTGGCTATAATCATACTACATCCAGATAATTGACATATCTTTGCTGCCTCAATTTTTGTTTGCATACCGCCGCTTCCATACTCATTTACACCCTTAATATAGATTTCTTTTAAGTCTTTTTTTATATTATTTATTTTTCTTATTAATTTTGCATCTTTATAAATTTTTGGGTTTTTTGTGTATAATCCCTCTACATCAGAAAGAAGAATTAAAGTATCAGCATCAGTTATTTGAGCAACTCTTGATGCTAGCCTATCATTATCACCATATTTTATTTCAGTTGTAGCTATTGTATCATTTTCGTTAACAACTGGAATAAAATCCAAATCAAATAAATTTTCAAAAGTTCTTTTTGCATTTAAAGATCTTCTTCTTTCTTCAGTATCTTCAAGAGTTAGTAAAATTTGTGAGATATTCAATTTAAACTTAGTAAATGTTTCAGAAAAAAGATTCATTAATTCAATTTGTCCAATAGAGGCTATAGCCTGACTTTTATCAAGTTTAATAGTTTTTTTATTAAAGTTCATTTTTTTACAACCAAGCGCTATAGCACCAGAGCTTACAATGACAATTTTTTGATTTTTATTTTTTAATTTTTTAATATCACTAGCAAAACTAGAAAGCCATTTTTTTCTAATTCTCTTATTACTATCAACAAGAAGTGAAGAACCAATTTTAATAACAATTATTTTTGAATTTTTAAGATACATATGACAATAATTTTGCTTTAATCTTTGATACAGATTCTTTGTCTAAAGTTGTCATTGTCATTACTTCACAATTTTTGTCTTTAGAAAAATGATCAATAACATCTTTCACTGTATCTTCATCTATTAGATCTATTTTATTCAGTACTACAAGCTCTTTTTTTTCCAGTAATTTTGAGCTGTAATTCTTCAATTCATTTTTTACTTGCTCATAAGACTCATTTAAATCTAAATTGGTAATATCTATTAAATGTAATAGTGATTTACATCTTTCAATATGTTTTAAAAACTGAATTCCAAGACCGACACCCTCATGAGCCCCTTCTACTAGGCCTGGAATATCAGCTATAGTTATTTCTTTACCATCATAGGATGCTACACCTAGATTAGGATTAAGAGTTGTGAATCGATAATTTGCAATTTTTGGATTTGCATTTGTTATAACGGATAACAAACTTGATTTTCCGGCATTTGGTAATCCAATTATACCAATATCAGCTATAGTTTTTAATTGTAGCCAAATTGTAAACTCTTCACCAATAGTTCCTTTTGTAAATTTTCTAGGCGCTCTATTTGTTGAACTTTTAAATCTTGTATTTCCAAGTCCACCTTTACCTCCAATAGCAGCAACAAATTCTTCTCCTTTTTTATTAAAATCATAAATTAGAGTTTTATTATCCTCCTCAAATACTTGAGTACCAAGAGGTACTTTTAATGTTAAATTGTTTCCTCCTTTACCTGTACGATTTTGACCAGCTCCATTTTCTCCTCGTTGAGCTTTATGATGTTGTTGATATCTATAATCTATTAATGTGTTGAGATTTTCTTCAGCTTTTAAAATTATAGATCCACCCTTACCGCCGTCTCCACCATCAGGCCCACCGTATTCGACATATTTTTCCCTTCTGAAACTTGGTGAACCATCACCACCGTCTCCGGCTTTAACATAAATTTTAACTTGATCTAGGAATTTCATAATACAACATCTATTTAAGTTGTACTATTAATTGGGTTTTACTGATACGAAAGTTCTATCTGCTTTAGATTTTTTAAATACAACTTTGCCCTTTACAACTGAAAAAATTGAATGATCTTTACCCATCCCTACATTTTCACCAGGAAAAATTTTAGTTCCTCTTTGTCTTACAATTATATTTCCAGGTATTACTGCTTCACCACCGTATTTTTTAACACCAAGTCTTCGCCCAGCACTATCTCGTCCGTTTCTCGATGATCCACCTGCTTTTTTTGTTGCCATAATTTACCTAATTTATTTACTCGTAGCTTCAATTTTTGGTTTTGCTTCAGCCTCAACCTTTTTAGTTGGTTTAATTATTTTTTCTGCTTCAGATAAAACTTTACCATCTTTAGAAAAAATTTTATTAATTCTTATCATTGTATGTTCTTGTCTATGACCATTTTTTCTTCTTGAATTGTGTCTTCTTCTTTTTTTGAAGATTAATATGGTTCTATCTTTACCATTTTTTATTAAATCAGCTTCTACTTTTGCACCTTCAACATTTGGAGAACCTATTTCTATAGTTTTATCATCACCATATGCAAGTATCTCATTAAATTCTATTTTAGAATCAGGTTTTGAATCTGGTAATTTCTCAATTTTTAAAATTTCACCAGCTTTAACTTTGTACTGTTTACCACCTGTTTTTATTACTGCGTAAGACATAGTATGAATTTATATTTAAGTTATCGCAATATAGTTCTAGCAAGTTTTTAGTCAAGTTGAATTAACTAAAAATTATCCTTTAAATCGCGCAATTTTGAGAAAGATTCCAGGTTTTTTGCTCTTAAAAATATGTTGCAATCTAATTCCTCTTTTATTGTAGTTGGGATTGTGGGTAGACCATTAGAGATCAATTTTTTTATTAGTTCAATTCTTTTTTGTAAATTTTGGTTATTAGGATCATTTTTTATACAAAATTTTGAATTGCTGAGAGTGTATTCATGACCACAATAAATTTTAGTTTCTTTAGGCAAAGATTTTATCTTATTAAGAGACTCATACATTTGTTCATAAGTTCCCTCAAATATCCTTCCACAACCAAGAGAAAAAAGAGTGTCTCCAGTAAAAGCTAACTTTTCTTGAAAAAAATTAAAACATATATGACCTGTGGTATGTCCTGGAACATGAATTATTTTAGCTTTAAAATTTTCAGCTTCCCATATTTGGTCATCTTCTAAAAAAATATCTATACCAGGAATTCTTTCTGAATCTTTTTTAAAACCAACTACAATAGAACTAAATTTTTTTTTTAAATCATCATTACCACCAATATGATCAAAATGATGATGTGTGTTAAGAATATATTTTAAATCAATGTCTTTGTTTTTTAAATAATTTATAATTGGCATAGCTTCACTTGGATCCACTACACAGGCAGATTTGTTACTATCATCAATAATTAAATAACTATAATTGTCTTTTAGACACGGTATGATTTCAACTCGCATATTATTTTTCTATTAAAAATATTCCTAGATCTGCAGATAAATTTTTAATTCCCAAGTTTCTTTCGTTTATTAATGACGCATTTAGTTTATTTAGTGCTATTGACTTAAAAATTTTTATATTTCTAGATTTAACAAAATAAACAAAATCTTTAATGGTGCACATATGTAAGTTTGGTGTGTTGTACCATTCATCAGGCAATGTTTTGGTAATTGGCATTGTACCTTTAAGCAGTAAGTGAAGTCTCACTTTCCAGTAACCAAAATTAGGAATTGTAATAATTGCTTTTTTACCAACTCTTAAAAGTTCATTTAAAACTAACTCAGGATTTAAAAAAGCTTGAAGTGTTTGGCTTAAAATAACATAATCAAATGACTTATCTGGAAATTGCTTTAAGTCTTTTTCAGCATTTCCTTCTATTACAGTTAAACCCTTAGCAATACATTCTTGAACCTTTTCTTTTGAGATCTCCAATCCTCTTATATTTGCATTTTTGTTATCTTTTAGAAATTTCATCAGAATTCCATCAGCACAACCAACATCTAAAACTTTTTTGTCTTTTTCAATTAAATCAGCTATTACTTTAAATTCATTTTTCATATTTAATTTTCTTCATATGACTTATCCAAAAAGTTTTTAAGTGCATTTAAAAAATCTGGGACATCTAACAAGAATGAATCATGTCCTTTATCCGACTCTATTTCAACAAATCCCACATCAGCCCCGATAGAATTTAGAGCTATAACAATATCTTTATTTTCTTGAGTTGGGTAAAGCCAATCTGAGGTAAAAGAAATTATAAAAAATTTAGCTTTTGTTAATTTAAATGCATCAGACAGATTCCCATTAAATTGTTTAGCTAGGTCAAAATAATCCATAGCTCTAGTTATATAAAGATAACTATTTGCATCAAATCTATCAACAAAGACTGAGCCTTGATATCTTAGATAGCTTTCAATCTGAAAATCTGCATCAAAACCAAATTTTAAATCTTCTCTTTCTTGTAATTTTCTGCCAAATTTTTCCTGCAAACCTTTTTTTGATAAATATGTAATATGTGCTGCCATTCTCGCAACAGCTAACCCTTTACCTGGATTTGAATTATTAGAACTATAATCTCCTTCTTTCCAATTACTGTCAGCCATGATTGCTTGTCTTCCTAATTCATTAAAAGCTATATTTTGAGCTGAGTGACTTGAAGTTGTTGCAATCGGTATTACGGTTCTAGATTTATCTGGAAAGTTACTTATAAATTGTAGAACTTGCATTCCTCCCATAGAGCCACCTGCTACAGAAAATAATTTATCAATCCCAAAATGATCAAGTAGATTATACTGAGCGTTGACCATATCGTTAATAGTAATGACAGGAAAATTTGTTCCTTGAATGTTACCGCTTTTAGGATCTATATCACTAGGTCCGAAGGAGCCCATACATCCTCCAATTACATTTGAACAAATAACAAAATATTTATTTGTATCTATAGCTTTACCCGGACCTACGGCGTAACTCCACCAACCATCTTTTTTTGTTACAGGATTTGTACCAGATACATATTGATCACCTGTTAATGCATGAAATACTAATATTGCATTATCTTTTTGTGAATTAAGAGAACCATAAGTTTCGTAGGCAATTGGAAAATCTTTAATTGTTTTTCCACAGTCTAACTTAAGTGGGTTTTTAACAATTAATGTTTTTAAATTCGTTTTAATATTCATAATAAAGATTTATTTGAATTGAGAGAAAAAAAAACTATTTTAGCGGTTTTTTTTAAGCGCTCGCAATTCAGTTAAATCAGCGCATAATTTTTTTACAAGAACTTGATAATTATGTCAATTTTTTAAAATATTCTCTTATTCTATATAAAAATTTGTAATTTTATCTATAAAGAGCTCATAAAAATAAAAAAATGAACACTCCAAAGTTTAAAAAATTTAATATTGAAGTTTATAAGCCTGGTAAGTCAAAAATAAGAAAACTAAAAAAAGTAATAAAATTATCAGCAAATGAGTCTGCCTTAGGCATGAGCCCTAGAGTCAAAAAATTCATATCAAATAAGAAATTATCTTTAGACAAATATCCAGATGGAAAATCTGAGATTTTAAAAAAAGCTATATCTAAAGCTTATAAGTGCAATAAAGACAAAATCATTTGTGGAGCAGGATCAGATGAGGTTATACAGATGATTTGTCAATTATTTTTAAATCCAAAAGATGAAGTGGTACTTCCAGAATTTAGTTTTTTAATGTATAGGATTTACGCAAAAATAGTTGGTGCAAAAGTTGTATTTGCTAAAGAAAAAAATTTTAAAATTTCAACTAAAGAAATCTTAAAAAAAATTACTAAAAAAACAAAGATCGTCTTTATTGCAAATCCCAATAATCCAACAGGGACTTATTTGACAAAAAAGGAGGTCATAGAATTACGAAAAAAGTTAAATAAAAATATATTATTAGTAATTGACGATGCTTACGCTGAATATATGAGAAATTCAGACTATGCTTCAGGTTTAGATTTATTTAAAAATAAAGAAAATGTTTTCATTCTAAGAACTTTTTCAAAAATGTTTGGTTTAGCTTCTTTACGAGTAGGATGGGGATATGGTTCAAAAAAAATAATTAATGCTTTAAATGTAATTAAACCACCTTTCAATATTAATGGAATAGCTCAATTAGCTGCAGCTGAGTCTCTAAAGGATAAAAAATTTATAAATAGATCAATTAAGCACAATTTATTATATGCAAAAAAGATTAAAAAATTTTTAGAGGATTATAAAATTTATTCCAATCCTGTTTCTGCAAATTTTTTGTTTCTTGATTTTGAAAAGTGCAAATATTCAGCAAAATATTTATATGAAAAATTAAAAAATAAAGGGATAATTTTAAGATCAACCCGAGACGGATATCATATTAATAATAAATTAAGATTAACTATTGGGTCTAAAAAAGAAAATTTAAAGTTCTTAAGTGTTGCAAAAGAGGTATTAAACTAATGAAAAATATTTTGATTATTGGGTGTGGATTATTAGGCTCTTCATTATTGAGACGTATTCATAAAAAAAAGTTAGCAAAAAAAATATTTGTTTATGAAAAATCGATAACAAATATTGCTAAAATAAAAAAACTTAAGCTACCTGGAGTAATTGTAAAAAAACTTAGAGAAGGGATAATTAATTCTGATCTTATAATTTTTTGTACTCCAATGAGCGAATATAAGAGACTTATAATCAAAATTAATAAATTTATAAAACCGAACACATTAATCACAGATGTTGGTTCTTCTAAAATTGAAACAACAAAAATTATTAAAAAATCTTTGAGGAAAGATTTGAATTGGATACAAAGTCACCCAATAGCAGGTTCTGAGGTAAGTGGCCCAGAATATGGTAAAGAAAATATTTTCGTTGATAAATGGTGTGTATTAATAAAAGATCAAAATACTAAAAAAATTCATTTGAATTTGTTAAGCAAATTCTGGAAAAAAATCGGCTCTAAAGTAGTTGTGATGACACCAGAAAAACATGATAAAATTTTTTCAATAACTAGCCATCTTCCTCATTTGATTGCATATAATTTAGTTAAGTCAGCACAAGATTTTGAAAAAAAACAAAACTTTGGACTAATCAAATATAGCGCTGGTGGTTTAAGAGATTTTTCCAGAATAGCTGCTTCAAATGAAATTATGTGGAGAGATATATTTTTTAACAATAAAAAAAATATTTCAAAAGCAATTGATTTATTTATAAAAAATTTAAGCGCATTCAAGAAAGATATTAATGCTAAAAATAATAAGTCTATTTTAAAAAAACTTGTTCAAACTAAAAAAGTAAGATCAAAAATTATTAAATTAAAACAAGATATTGATAAACCAGATTTTGGTAGAAATTAATATTTAATTCTAGCTACTTTTTTTACTTCTAAATTTGCTGTTTTTTTAATTCTATTTATTGTTTTGATTATTGGCATAATTAAAACTTTTTTTTCAGGTCCATAAGCATGAATTAGTTTTTTTGAATTTAAACAAATAGCAACGTGACCTTTCCAAAATATGATATCACCTTTTTTATATTTTCTCTTTTTTAATTTACCTTTTGAATATTTGATTTGGTCCTTTGTATCTCTTGGATAAAATAAGTTATTATAATGATAAAATATTTGTAATAAGGCTGAACAATCAATACCTCGAAATGTTTTTCCACCCCAAATATATTTAACTTGTAAAAATTTTTTAAATATTTTGGTATAATTTTTTTCTTTATAGTTTAATTTTTTAATATCTGTTTTTTTTATCCATTTATTCTTTTCAAATTCTACAAATTTTTTATTTTGACAAATTATTAAAATTTTTGATCCAAATGGTAAAAAATTTTTAGTTCTAGTATTTGGCTTTTTGAAAATATTTGATTTTAAATTACAAATTTTGTGTGTTGGTCTGTGTTTTTCTTTAAAATTATCATTTTTAATATAACCAACATAATTATCGAATAAATTTTTTATCTTAATCCATTTTTTATTTTTTGATAAAACTTTAAATTTTTCTCCATAAATTATTTGTGAAGCTATTTCTGAGTTATCAGATGGTCGCTCGTAAAGATTTATAAATGGTTTCTTACAAAAAAAATTATCTTTCACTAATTCCTAGCTTATCTTTTATCACCCATAAAAAAATTAATGATGGAACCACCATTAAAGAAGTAATTACAAAAAATACCGCCCAATCATTATGTAAATTTTCAGCACTATTTAAAAATTCAAGTTTATCAACTACAAATCCAGAAAATGCTGAAAAAACATTTTTTCCAAATGTTGCTAGTGAAGCCATTAAAGCATAATGAGTAGCTGTATAAGTTCTATCAACTAAAATTGAAATAAAAGCTACAAAAATAACTGTCGAAACAGCAGAAGTAATTTCATCAAGAATTACTGCTGTTGCAAAAAGTAATTCTGATTTTCCATATAAAGCTAGGGCTGAAAATAGTAGATTTGTAGAAGCCATAAGAATTCCAGCAATAATCATAGCTTTTACTAAACCTGAACGTATTGCAAAAAAACTACCGACCATAGTAAATATTATTGTAACGAGGTATCCATATCCTTTTGAATAAATTGCAATATCTTTTTTTGAAAATCCCATATCATCATAAAAAATTACGGACATTTTCCCTAGGAATGCCTCACCAATTTTAAAAAGAAATAAAAAAGTAATAATATATATTCCTATTTTAAATCCTTTACTTTTAAAGAAACTAATAAAAGGTCCTGTAATAGTTCCTATAATCCAAGCAAGTATATTATTTATTGATTTAGAAGATCCTAATTTATTTGCTATCAATTGATCTGATTCTTTTTGTTGATCTTGTCTTTCTGTAGAGTGTTCCTCTGGAAAAAACATTAAAGCAATGTTGCATGCAATTATTATAATTGTGAGAAACAGAAAAGTTACTTGCCAAAAATTTTGAACTCCTAATTTTTCAAGATAATCAGCAATAAACAAGGTTATAATTCCTCCAACCTTATACCCAGTAAACCAACCTATTACCATTACTCCTGCACCTGCAGACATTGAAGCTTGCTCAGTTTTTCCAACTTGTTCAATTCTTAATGCATCTAAAGCAATATCTTGAGTTGCTGAAGCAATAGCTATTATTAAACCTACTAATCCAATTATCCATATATTTTCTTTTGGATTATTAAGACCCCATAAGACTAAACTAATTAAAATAATAGACTGCATAGTAACAACCCATCCTCGACGATGGCCAATCTTATTAGTTAACCAAGGAATACGAATTCGGTCAACAAGTGGAGCCCACAACCAATTAAACCCATAAGTTATACCAATTAAAGATATAAAGCCTACTTGAGTTCTAGTGAAATCATTATCTCTTAACCAAAGATTAAGTGCGGTATAAATTAGTACAAAAGGAAAACCTTGAATAATTCCTAATAACAAAATTCTAGACATTCTTTTTTCAAAATAAAGAGATAGTGTTTTCAATAAAGATTGTTTTTTTATTTCTATTTCTATCATAATTAATTTCTCCAAAATGATGGTAGAAACAATACTAATATTGCAAATAATTCAAGTCTACCTAAAATCATTCCCACCGTTAAAACCCATTTAGACATATCTGGTAATGATGAAAAATCTCCATTTGGACCAATTATAGGCCCTAAACCAGGACCAACATTTGAAATTGAAGTAGCTGCCCCAGAGATTGCTGTGATAAAATCAAGTCCTGTTAATGATAATATAGCGGCAAGTATAAAAAAAATTACAAAATAAAAATATATAAATGAAATTATTGATGCAATAAATTTATCATCAACAGAATTTTGATCGTATTTAATTACAAAAACTCCCCTGGGATAGATAATTTTTTTTAGTTGATTAGTTATAAATAAATATAAAATTTGAACTCTAAAAATTTTAACTCCACAAGTAGTTGATCCTGCACATCCACCTATAAACATTAAAGCAAAAAATAGTGTCAAAGGAAAGCTTCCCCATCCATCAAATTCAGCACTCACGTAACCCGTTCCAGTTAAAATTGAAATTGTGTTAAAAGAAATTGATCTTAAACTAAATTCGTTGCCGTTAGTTATTAATAGGTAAATTGAAAGTATAAAAATAGTTATAATAATAATTTTAATAAAAGTTTTTATTTGAATATCTCTTAAAAAAATTTTTTTATCACCACTTAGAAATTTAATATAGGCAATGAAAGGTAAACTTCCTAAAATGATAAATATCATTGATGATAGCTCTATGGGAATACTATTAAAATAACCTATAGATTGGTTGTAATTTGAAAAACCGCCAGTTGCTATTGTAGTCATAGAGTGGGTTAAACTATCAAATTTTCCCATTCCAAATATCCAATAGGTAAAGGCACAAAGTACTGTTAAACCGGAATAGATATAAATTAATCTTAATGCTATTTCTTTAGACTTTGGAAGTATCTTTTCAGAAGAGTCATTGCTTGATATTTTAAATAATTGCATGCCACCAACATTCATTATTGGCATAAGTGTAATTGCCATAACAATTATACCAATACCGCCTAGCCATTGAAGGATAGCTCTCCATAATAAAATTCCTTTTGGTGTATTTTCTAAATTAGAAATAATTGTAGAACCAGTGGTAGTAATACCTGACATACTCTCAAAAAAAGCATCAGTAATTGTAAGTTCAATAGTTGAAAATATAAAAGGAAGTGATCCGAAAATTGCTATATTTAACCACGATAGAGCTGTTAATAAAAAAGCCTGTTGTAAATTTAATTTTCTTTCATGATCTAGATTTGATAAAAAAAATAAAGTTCCAAATACAATTGTTATTATTGAGGCACCAAAGAATGAGGAGTCCACTTCAGAATAAACAAACTGAGCTATTATAGGTATGAACATTGAAACGCCAAGAATTATTTGCAAAATTCCAAGTGTAAAAAAAACAGTTTTGTAATTAGACATTTTGAAAGAACATTATTTTATGGTAAATAAATTTCAACTCTATAAGAATTAATAAAATCGCTAATTTAAGATTTTTTATAAGAATTATTCATGATTAAAAAAGAAAATTTAGATAAAACAAGTGCATGGCCTTTTGTGGAAGCAAAAAAAATGCTTCGTGAAAGAAAGTCTTTTATTGAAAAAAAAGGTAAGATCACACTCCAAACAGGTTATGGTCCAAGTGGACTTCCTCACATAGGGACATTTGGAGAAGTTGCACGTACATCAATGATGGTTAACGCCTTAAATCAATTAACAGATTTACCAACTGAAATAATAACATTTTCGGATGATATGGATGGATTAAGAAAAGTTCCAGAAAACGTTCCTAATCAAAAACTACTAAATCATAATCTTCATAAACCATTAACCCAAGTCCCAGATCCTTTTGAAAAATTTAATAGTTTTGGAGAGCATAATAATCAAATGTTAAAAAATTTTTTAGATAGTTTTAAATTTAAATATAATTTTCAAAGTTCTACAGCTCTTTATAAAAGTGGTTTCTTTAATCCAACGTTAAAGATTATTTTAGATAATTATGAGGGAATTATGAATATTATAATTCCCACTTTAGGCAAAGAACGTCAGCAAACTTATTGCCCATTTCTACCAATATGCCCTGATACAGGGCATGTTTTAGAAATACCTTTATTAGAAATTGATAAAGAAAAATCTAGAATTATTTTTGATAATAAAGGAAAAAAATTAGAAGCTAGTATCTTAGATGGAAAATGTAAACTTCAATGGAAAGTCGATTGGGCAATGAGGTGGTACGCGCTTGATATAGATTTTGAAATGTATGGCAAAGATTTAATTGAAAGTGCAATTTTATCAACAAAAATTATAAATTTAATTGGTAAGAAAAATCCATCTGGATTTGCTTATGAGTTATTTTTGGATGAAAAAGGGGAGAAAATTTCTAAATCAAAAGGCAATGGTATTACTATTGATCAATGGTTAAATTATGCTTCTCCAGAAAGTTTATCTTTGTATATGTATCAAAATCCGAAAAGAGCTAAAAAACTTTACAATGAAATAGTGCCTAAGGCAGTTGATGATTATTTAGATTGCATTGAAAAATCAATAAAACAAAATGAACTACAGTTATTAATGAATCCCGTATGGCACGTGCATAATGGAAATATTCCAAATGAAGATATAATCATGACATTTTCAATGCTACTAAACTTAGTTGAAACCAGTAATGCTGATAGCAAAGAATTACTATGGAAATTTGTTAAAAAATATAAACCAGATATTGATGAAAAAAAATTTCCAATTTTTGACGGACTTGTTGGATATGCAATTAAGTATTTTAATGACGTAATTAAAGCTCAAAAAAAATATAAATCTCCAAGTGAAAATGAAAAATTGGCTTTGCAGGCCTTAGTAAAAACTTTAGAAAAATGTACAGATGAAATGTCTCCAGAAGACATACAAACTCTGATTTATTCAACAGGAAAAGAAAATGGTTATGCTAAAAATTTAAGAGATTGGTTTAAATTGATTTATGAGGTAGTTTTTGGAGATGAAAACGGACCTCGTATGGGATTTTTTATTAGTTTTTTTGGTGTTAAAGAAACTAAAGAGCTGTTAATAAATAAACTTAAATAATGTTCTCAAAGATTAGATCTTTAATATTTAAAATAGATCCTGAAAAAGCACACACTTTAGCAATTAAATCATTAAAATTAAATTTAGTTTCAAATATATTTGATGAGAATAAAAATGATCCACTTTTTAAAACTAAAATATTTAATAAAGAGTTAGATAATCCGATAGGAATGGCAGCTGGTTTTGATAAAAATGCTGAAGTTTATAATGCCTTATTTAGATTAGGTTTTGGTTTTGTAGAAGTTGGCACCATCACTCCTTTAAAACAGTATGGAAATCCTAAACCAAGAGTTTTTAGACTTGTAGAAGATGAAGCTTTAATTAATAGATTAGGATTTAATAATCATGGAGCAAAAATTATTTATGATCGTATAAAATCAAAAGATAAATCGGGATTACTTGGTGTTAATATAGGACCCAACAAAGATTCAAATGATAGATTGAATGACTATTTAATTGGTTTAAAAACTTTTCATGAAGTTGCAGATTATGTAACAGTTAATATTTCATCTCCAAATACAGAAAATTTAAGAAATTTTCACAAAGAAAATAAATTACAGGAATTACTAAAATTAATTCTAAAAGAAAAAAATGATTTAAATTCAGACATTCCAGTAGCAGTAAAAATTTCACCAGATATAGATGAAAGCCAAATTAACTTAATTTCAGAAATTCTTTTGGAAAATAAAATAGATGCTATTATTATTTCTAATACATCGGAAGCTTCTAGAGATATACTTAGCAATATTCAAAGGCATCAAAAGGGAGGATTATCTGGAAAACCTATTGAGACTAAATCAAATATTTTAATTAATAAATTTTACAGATTATTGAAAGGTGAGATAAAAATTATAGGAGTAGGTGGTGTTGACTCTGGACAGGCAGCATATGATAAATTTATTGCTGGTGCAGATCTTATTCAGCTATACACCGGAATGGTTTTCAAAGGTCCAAATATTGCTGGTATTATAAAGAAAGATCTAAAAGATTTGTTATTGAGAGATGGGGTCAAGAATTTCACAGAAATTATAGGAAATAAAACCATATCTTAAATCTATTAAACTTGACGCATTCAATATCTCACCTTATATAGGCATTGTTATTATGTCAAAAAAATGTGAATTAACGGGAAAAATCCCAATGAAGGGTCATAATGTTAGTCATGCTAACAATAAGACTAAAAGAAGATTTCTACCTAATCTAAAAAAAGTTAAATTTACAAGTGAGTTAATGAAAAGAAGCTTAAAGCTAACAGTCAGCAATGCAGGTGTAAGATCAGTTGATAAAAAAGGTAGTTTTGATGAGTATCTTAAAGTAGTTAAAAATAAAAACTTATCCCCAAGACTTAAAAAATTAAAAAAAGGGATTTTAATTAAATCACCATATAAGAAAAAGCCAGTAGCTAAAACTGCATAATGAACAAACTGTTTTTATTGCTCTCATTTTTTATGGGAGTAGTTGTTTTATCTTCTAATTATTTAGTTCAGTTTCCAATTAAATATTATGGTCTTGAAGAAATATTAACCTATGGTGCTTTCACTTATCCAATTGCATTTTTAATTACTGATCTAGCAAATAGATCTTATGGAAAATTTATAGCTAGAAAAATTGTTTATATAGGTTTTGCGATAGGTGTTAGTTTTACTCTTTTATTTTCAACTAATTTTACAGATTTAATTTCTGTAAGAATTGCAATTGGATCTGGAACAGCCTTTTTAGTTGCACAATTAATAGATGTACAAATCTTTGATAAATTAAGAAAAAAAAGTTGGTTTGTTGCACCACTCACTTCATCATTTATTGGATCAACAGTTGATACTTTTTTATTTTTTTCTATATCTTTTTATGGAACAGGAATTCCATGGATCACATTATCTCTAGGTGATTTAATGGTTAAAATATTTGTAGCTCTAGTAATGCTGATACCTTTCAGATTACTATTAGGCACTTTTAAAACTGCTAAAGCCTAGTATAAAAATTTATACGATAAGATTTTATAAGCTAACTTAGCTACAAGAAAATTATATGAATTAAAGCCTTTTATTGGCGCTAGTTCATTAATATCTGCTCCAACAATTTTTGAATTTTTAGCGGCTATTTTAATAACATTTAAAGTTTCATCCCATAGTAATCCACCTGGTTCAGGGGTACCAGTTGCTGGCATAATACTCGAGTCTAATCCATCAACATCAAAAGTAAGATAAACTGTTTTATTTTTAATTAATTTTTTAAATTTATTTAAATTCCATTTACTTTTATCCTTTGCCCAAAATATATCTATTCTAGAGGAATTTTTTTTTAAAAAAGGAATTTCACTTTGTGAAATATTTCTTATTCCAAATGAAATTACTGAAACATTTGAATAATCCAAACACCTTCTAATAGCGGAAGCGTGCGAAAATTTTTCCCCATTATAACTTTCACGCAAATCTGCATGAGCATCAAAGTGTAAAAGACAAATATCTTTAAATTTTTTAGTAAAAGGATCAATACATCCTGGGGTAATTGAGTGTTCACCACCAAAAGTAATTGGAAAAAGGTTTTTATCCAATATTTCTTGATTAATTTTGGACATTTTATTTAGAGCTTTTTTGATATTTTTATCAATTTTAAATGGTTTTAAAGTTTTAATTCCAATTTTTTTGTAAGGTTCACAGTTAAACTCTTCATCATAAAGCTCAACTTGATGTGATGCTTTAATAATTTCTTTTGGTCCATTTTTAGTTCCACCACCATAACTGACAGTTTTTTCAAGGCCAAATGGAACAACGACTACTTTCTCTTTAAAATTGACCTTGTTATCAATTCCTAGAAATCCATTTTTATTAGAAAGATATTTCAATTTTATCTAAATATTTTTGTAAAGTTTTTTCTATCTCTGCTTTTCCATTCACCTTTGTGGTAAGCGTCACTAGCTATTAATGGTAAAACACTTGTTGCTTCAGCAAATACCATTTGTTCTTTAGTAATATCTACTTTACCCCAAGAACTTGCTTCTTTTAAAGTTGAACTGCTACACGCACCATCTCTGCTATCAGCAACTGTAATTTGAACAGCATATTTATGCATATCAACTTCTTTACCTAAAAGTTCAGCGCATATTACAGTGTCTTGAATAAAATTTTTTGGAACACCTCCTCCAATCATAAATAATCCTGAGCCTTTAGATTGAATTTTGATTTCTGTAAGCTCTCTAAATTCTCTAATAGAATCGATTGTCATATGTTTTTTAGGGTTTTTTTCTTGATGTATTACTAAACCAAATCCAGCACTAGAGTCTGTAAAAGCAGGACAAAAAATTGGAACATTATTATCGTAAGCTGTTTCAATTAAAGAGTCTTTTTTCTTAGAATTTTTTTTTAAATATTTGCCCATTTCAAATATAAATTCTCTAGATGTGTAACTTTTTGGTTCTAATGTATTTGCAATCTCACAAATAATTTTATCACACATTTGTAACTCTTCTTCATCAATATAAGTGTCATAAATCCTATCAATATAATTATTTCTTAATTCGGTATCATCCTGAAATTGAGAACCTTGGTAATGTTTAAATCCAAGTGCTTCAAAAAAATCCATATCAACAATAGAAGCTCCAGTTGCAACTATTGCATCTACCATGTTGTATTTAACTAAATCTTTATAAATATTCATACAACCCGCAGCAGATGTAGATCCTGCTAATGTTAAAAATATAGTGCAATCTTTATCTTTTAGCATTTCGTTATAAATATTTGCAGCATTGGCCGTTTCTCTTGAAACAAAAGACATTTTTTCCATTGAGGAAATTATCTTCCTAGCATCGAAAGAAGTAATATCGATATGTTCAATTGGATTTTTTAAAAAGTCTTTTTTACTATTATGACCTAGATTTTTATTATCAGACATTAAGCAACCAAAGTAGCTTTGTTACTGTCTTTATCGTACATTGTTAAAATAGGTTGATCTTCCACTTCATATATTTCATCAGAATAATAACCATTGAACTGAGTTCTAAATGTTAATCCATAAGCACCAAGTTGACCAAGTTCGATATAATCGTTTTCTTTTATATTGTTAGGTAACAAAAAAGGACCCTTCATATAATCCATACTATCACATGTTGGTCCAAAGAAATCAAAAGCTGTAAGCTTTTTAGAAATTATTTTATTTGTATTTTCTTTAATCATCTTAGATGGAAATACAATGTTTGGTGTACCAGCATCAAACAATGTTCCATAGGTTCCATCGTTTATATAAAGCTTTTGTTTTTTTCGTAAATTTACCTTTACAATAGTAGAACCACTTTCAGCCACCAAAGCCCTTCCTGGTTCACAAATAATTTCTGGTAAATTTTCAAGTTTTAAATCATCTAAACTTTTTTTAATTTCATTAAAATAATTTTCCATAGATTGGGGAATTAAGTCTGGATAAATAGTTGGGAATCCACCACCAACATTAATATAGTCTGGAATAATTTTTGTTTTTTTTATTATATTTCCTATATCACTAATTCCTTTAGCGTAAGAAATTGGATGCATGCATTGAGACCCAACATGAAAACTTAAACCAATCTTTTTAGAATATTGTTTAACAAGTCTTAACAATCCTGTAGCCTCAGAACTCAAAGCACCAAATTTCTTAGATAAATCTATTTCAGCATGTTCATTGGAAACTGCTACTCTTACAAATAATTCTAAGTCTTTAGCATTATTTGTACTTTCAATAATTTTTGTTAATTCATCTTTAGTGTCTAGTGAAAAAGTTTTAATTCCATATTTAAAGTAAGCTTCTTTAATACTTTCTCTACTTTTAACAGTATGCATGTAGGAGCATTTGGCAGTTTGACTAAATTTTCTGATAGCTTTGATTTCTTGAATAGATGCAACGTCAAATTGATCTACTCCACTTTCAATTATCTGCTTGATAACTACTGGATGAGGATTAGTTTTTACCGCATACAATATTTTACCTGGGAAATTATCTTTGAAAAATTTAGTTGCAGATTGAATAGAATTCTTTCTGATACAGTATACAGGTTTTTCAGGTTTCAGTTGATTTACTAACTCTTCAACTGATTTAAATTTTTGCATTATTAATGCCTCCAAAAAAAATTTAACAAAAAAAAGTCTTTTACTTATAAAAAACTTTAAAATTTCCTCCTAATAAGCCCATAGGTAAACAAAGTAAAGCAAATAATAGGTATTGAATTTTAGAAGTTAGTAGCCATATAAATGTCATGAAAGAACAGATTGCCCTAAAAAACCTTAGTGATTTTGATAATAAATCTCTCCTAATAGTTGACGACGACAATCCGTTTAGAGAAAGATTGGCTAGAGCCATGGAAAAAAAGGGATTTGAAGTTTTTCAAGCTGAGAGTGTACAAAAAGGTGTAGATTCAGTAAAAGCAAAAAAACCAGGTTTTGCTGTAGTAGACTTAAGATTAGGTGATGGTAATGGATTAGAAGTAGTAAAACAAATCCAGCTGACAAATAATGACAGCAGAATAATTATGTTAACTGGGTATGGGAATATTCCAACTGCTGTTGCTGCAATTAAAGAAGGCGCAATAGACTATCTTGCTAAACCAGCTGATGCTGAAGATGTTGAGAGAGCCTTATTAGCAGATCCTGATAAGAAAGCTGCTCCACCAGAAAATCCAATGTCTGCAGATAGAGTAAAGTGGGAACACATTCATAGAGTTTTTGAACTATGTAACAGGAATGTTTCTGAGACAGCAAGAAGACTAAAAATGCACAGAAGAACTCTTCAAAGAATTCTTTCTAAGAGATCCCCTAGATAAATTTTTTAATCTTTAATATTTGATTTGATAAAACTGTTAAAATTAGAATCTTATATATTTCAATGATTAAAAATGGTTGTGCACCTGCATGGAACACCTCATTAAAACTTTTATCAAATCCCATATAATTCCAAAGTCCAAATAAACCTAAAACATAGGATATGCTGACTGCAAATATTAGATAACTAAATATAATTATTGGATCATTTTTTATTTTAATTCTACCCGCAAAATAAGCTGTAAAAATAAACCCAATTAAATATCCTCCTGTTGGACCCATTAAATACCCAACACCACTTCCTTTGGCAAAGAATGGAAGTCCTATAGATCCTTCAAATAAGTATAGAATTACTGTGATAGCTGCCAATTTATACCCTAATACCATACCAAGAAATAAGACAACAAAAGTTTGCATTGTTGCAGGTACTAAAGTGAAAGGGGTTTGAATTTTTGCGGAAATTGCAAGCAATAGTGAACCACATATAACAACTATTGATGACTTTATTGATTTTGAATTAAAAGAAATATTTTTACTAACTTCCATAAACTACAATACTCTTAAAATTGTTAATAATCTAGTTATAAATTAGTAATAAATTAAATTTACATTTTTTTGTATACAGATTTTATTAGGCTTGTAATAATTACAAAAATTTAATGAGTAAAATTCAAAAAACAGATCACTTTTATTTAATTGACGGTTCTGGATATATTTTTAGGGCATACTATGCATTGCCACCTTTAACTAGAAAGAGCGATGGACTTCCAACTGGTGCAGTTAATGGTTTTTGTAGCATGTTATTCAAACTTCTAGAAGATTCTAAATCAGACCAAAATTTGCAAAAACCAACACATTTTGCAGTAATTTTTGACTCAGCTAGAAAGACATTTAGAAATGAAATTTATAGTGATTACAAGTCAAATAGATCTGAAGCACCAGATGATCTTGCTCCTCAATTTGAATATATTAGAAGATCAGTATTAGCTTTTAATTTACCTTCAGTTGATCTTCCTAATTATGAAGCAGATGATCTAATAGCCACTTATGTGGAAAAAATATTAAAAAAAGGAGCTAAAGTTACTATTGTTTCATCTGACAAAGATTTGATGCAATTGTATAAAAAAGGTGTTCGTATATTTGATCCGATGAAAAATAAATTTATTTCTGAGGAAGATATAATTAATAAATTTGGAGTTGACGCATCAAAAGTAATAGATGTTCAGTCTCTTGCAGGCGATAGTAGTGATAACGTCCCAGGTGTTCCTGGTATAGGAGTAAAAACTGCTGCCGAGCTAATTAATAAATATGGAACTTTAGAAAAACTTTTAAAGTCTGCTAACGAGATAAAGCAAAATAAAAGAAGAGAAACTCTAATTGAAAATAAAGACAAGGCTATAATTAGCAAACAACTTGTAACATTAAAACAAGACTCTCCTGTCAATAGAGACCTAAGTGAATTTAAATTAAAAGAAATAGATAAGGATAAACTATATAAATTTTTAAGGGAAATGGAGTTTAATAGATTATTGAGTTCTGCGATATCAGCTTATGGTGAGCCAAAATTATCAAGAGAAACAGTTGAAGACAGGTTGATAGAAAAGCAAAAACCAATTACTAACAAAAATTATTTTTTAATCGCTGATATAAAACAAATAGATGAATGGATTAAAGAAGCAGAGGAAACAGGTGAGTTAGCAGTGGATACAGAAACAAACTCGCTAGATCCTCATCAAGCAGATTTAGTAGGAATTTCTTTGTCATCAAAAGTTGGTAAGGCTTGCTATATTCCTATTGGCCATAAGTCCTCAAAATGTATTAATAAAAATGATGTAATTAAAAAATTAAAACCTTTATTAGAAGATCCAAGTGTAAAAAAGATTGGTCAAAATATAAAATTTGATTTCATTGTTTTATTTAAACAAGGCATAGAGATGACATCAATGGAAGATACTATGTTGATGTCATATGTCTTAGATGCTGGCAAAAACCGACACAATATGGATACACTATCTGAAATTCATTTAGGCCATAAAACAATTTCTTTTAAAGAAATAGTAGGTACTGGAAAAAAGGAAATAAATTTCAGTGAGGTAGAAATTGAAAGGGCTAAAGATTATGCAGCAGAGGATGCTGACATCACTTTTAGATTATATAAAAAATTTTTAAAAAATTTGAAATTAGAAAAAATGATTAATATTTACGAAATTTTTGAAAAGCCACTAATAAAAATTCTTGCTTTCATGGAGATGGAAGGAGTTGAAGTAGATAATAAATTTTTAAAAACACTTTCTTTTAAATTTGAAAAAAAAATTAAAAATTTAGAAAAAGAAATTTTTAAAATATCAAAAAAGGATTTTAATATCGCATCACCCAAACAATTAGGTGAAATAATTTATAATGATCTTAAAATTGCAGGTTTAAAAAAAACTAAAAAAGGAAGTTTTGCAACAAGTGCAAGTGTTTTAGAAGATTTGGCATTTAAAGGTCATAAATTTCCTAAATTAGTATTAGATTGGAGACAGGTTTCAAAACTGAAAAATACATATTCTGATTCTCTTCCAGAACATATAAATCCTAATACTAAAAGAGTTCACACTTCTTTTTTATTAGCAGCAACAACAACGGGTAGGCTTGCATCGAGTGATCCTAATTTACAAAATATTCCAATTAAATCAGAAGATGGTAGAGATATTCGAAAAGCTTTCACGTCACGAAAAAATCATTTGTTAATTTCGGCAGATTACAATCAAATAGAGATGAGAATATTAGCTGATTTAGCTGATGTTAAAGAATTAAAAAAAGCTTTTAAGAACGATGAAGATATTCATTCTTTGACAGCTAGTCAGATTTTTAATGTTGATATTAAAAAAGTAGATCAGGACCAAAGGAGAAAAGCTAAAGCTATAAATTTTGGGATTATTTATGGGATTTCACAATATGGTTTAGCAAAGCAAATTAATGTTTCTAATTATGAAGCTGAAGAATTTTTAGATGCATATTTTACAAAATTTCCTGAGATTAAAATTTATATGGATGATACAATTAAATTTTGTAGAAAAAGTGGATATGTAAATAACATTTTTGGCCGTAGATCTCACTTTAATGGAATTAATGATAAAAATTTTAATGTAAGAAATTTTCAGGAACGAGCAGCAATTAATGCTCCAATACAAGGATCTGCTTCAGAAATTATGCGTCTAGCAATGATCAGATTAAATAAAAAATTATCTGATAAAAAAAATATTCAATCTAAAATGTTATTACAGATACATGATGAATTAATATTTGAAGTTCCAAAAAATAATGAAAAATCAATAGTTAAATTAATTAAAGATGAAATGGCTAGTGTTACCAAAAGTGATTATCATTCATTTTCAATACCATTAACAGTTGATATAAATGTTGGTGATAATTGGGGTATGCTTCATTAATTTTATAAGATTGCCCAAATTAGAACAATTTAGTATTTTTATATTAAAGAATAATGAATAAACAAACTATAGCTTTAATTGATGATGATAGAAATATTTTAACAAGTTTAAGTATAGCTCTTGAAAAAGAAGGCTTTAAAGTACAAACGTATATAGATGGTGAAAGTGCTTTGATTGGTCTTACTAGAACTCCTCCTGATTTAGCTGTAATTGATATTAAGATGCCTAAAATGGATGGAGAGGAACTTCTAAAAAAACTTAGAAAAAAAACCTCATTACCAGTAATTTTTTTAACATCAAAAGATGATGAAATTGATGAGTTGTTAGGTTTAAAATTAGGAGCTGACGATTTTGTAAAAAAATCCGGAGGTTTTTCAATTAAAGTTTTGATTGAAAGAATTAGAGTTCAGTTAAGAAAAAAAGATAGCAACAATACACTAGAGGAAAACAAAAGTTTGATTGCACATGGGCGATTGAAATTAGATCCTTCCCAGCTCGAATGTGAATGGAATGATAAACAATTACCAGATAAATTAACTACTACTGAATTTTTAATTGTAAAAGAACTAGCTAAAAGACCTGGAATTATTAAAGAAAGAGCTCAGTTAATGGATATTGCTTATAGAGAAGACACTGATATTGAGGATAGAACTATAGATAGTCATGTTAAAAGAATACGAAAAAAATTTAAAAAAGTTGACCCTGATTTTTCAGCTATTGAAACTAGATATGGTAGTGGATATAGATGGAATGTTAGCTAATGTTTAGTAAATACTTAAAAAGTTTATCAATTTTAAAAAAATTTTTATTCATAAATTTTATCATTTTTACAATTATTGGATTATTTACAATTATATATTTACATAATATTCAGCCAAATTTAATAAAAAAAAAATCAATCAATCATATAAATATTATTAATAACACTATTGATAATTTACTTAGATTAGAGGTAAAGTTCGTCACTGAAGATATTAGAAAATTTTTATTTTCAACAAGATTTATTTTTCAAAATTTAGATAGAGTAATTTTTTTTGATAATGAGCTTAATCTTATTGGTGACACAGATACATTAGATCTTGACCCAAGAGCTTTTTCAACAAGATTAAATGATATTGAATTTGAAAGCTTGAACGAAAAAAAAATTAATAAAGAAAATAAAAATATAAAAAAAAATAATGATGAGAAAAAATTTTTATCTTTTGAATTAATTTTAAAAAAATATATAAGCTCAGATGAATATGGTACCCCTTTTACTTTTGTGCAAGAAAATTTTAATCAGTTTAAATTAACAACTATAAAAAATGTAACAAAGGAAGATTTAAATATTGGTTACGTTTTAATTACTGAAAATGCAAATGATATTAAAGTTGCAATAGACGAACGAAAAGCATTTGTAATTAGAACAGTAATTTCAGTGGGTTTCGTAATCTTAATTTTTTCTTTTGTTTTAAGTAGATATTTTATTAAACCAATACAAAATTTAGTAAGTTATACAAAAATTATTAAAGAAAAAAGCCATGAAAAATTTAGTATTGATAACTTAAAAAATAGAAATGATGAATTGGGACTTCTATCTAATTCTTTAGAAGATATGACAACTGAACTTCAAAAAAGAGTAGCTCACGCAGAAAATTTTTCAACAGATCTTGTGCACGAAATTAGAAATCCTCTAGCATCATTGAAAAGTGCTTCTGAAATTTTAAAAGATACTAATAGCTCAGATCAAAGATTAAAATTATTGAATATTCTTAGTCATGATGTTCTTAGAATTGAAAGATTAATTACAGATTATTCTCAAATGTTAAAAGATGAAGTAGCTTTAAGTAATGAAAAGATTAAGAAAATTAATATTGAACCAATAATTCAATCTGTCGTAGACGATTTCAATAGTATTTATAATGTCAAGAAAGGTATAAATATAAAATTTAAAAATGATGGTAAAAAAGAGTATTTAATTAATGGTATAGAAAATAGAATAGAACAAATAATTGCAAATTTATTAGATAATTCCATCTCTTTTACCAAAAAAGGAGGGGAGATTTTAGTAGATGTCTCTATATCGACTGATAATAAAATCACAGTTAAAATTATTGATGAAGGTCAAGGATTTAAAGAGAAAGATACGTCAAAAATATTTAATAGATTTTACAGTAACAGACCAGATAAATTTGGAGAGCACTCAGGCCTGGGCTTAAATATTGTTAAAAATTTAGTTGATTTGCATGATGGTAAAATTGTAGCATCAAACCGTCTTGATGGTGATGGTGCAATTATGGAAATTAGTTTTCCAACCTCGTAATCTCTTATTGATTAATTAATACTTCATTATATAAGTTTTCTCATGGAAGATTTTAAGGTAAAAGATATATCGTCTGCTGAATTTGGTAGAAAAGAAATTTCAATTGCAGAAAGTGAAATGCCAGGTTTAATGGCATTACGAGAGGAATATTCAAAGTCTAAACCTTTAAATGGAGCAAGAATTATTGGTTGCTTACACATGACTATCCAAACTGCAGTACTAATTGAAACACTAGTTGCTTTAGGAGCTGATGTTAGATGGTCTTCTTGCAATATATTTTCAACACAAGATCATGCAGCTGCAGCAATTGCTAAAGCTGGTATACCAGTTTTTGCTTGGAAAGGTGAAACTGAAGAAGAATATTTATGGTGTATTAAACAAACTATAATTGGAAAGCCAGATTGGAAACCAAATATGCTCTTAGATGACGGTGGTGATTTAACTGCAATTATGCACAATGAATATCAAGATCTAATGAAAGATATTAAAGGTGTTTCCGAAGAAACTACGACTGGAATCAAAGCTTTAAATAAAATGGAAAAAGATAACTCACTTTTAGTGCCAGCAATCAATGTAAATGACTCTGTAACAAAATCAAAATTTGATAATTTATATGGTTGTAGAGAAAGTTTAGTTGATGGAATTAGAAGAGCTACGGATGTTATGATGTCAGGAAAAATCGCTATTGTCGCAGGCTTTGGTGACGTAGGAAAGGGTAGTGCTGCATCATTAAGACAAAGTGGGGCAAGAGTTTTAGTAACAGAGGCTGATCCAATTTGTGCTCTTCAAGCTGCAATGGAAGGTTATGAAGTTGTTTTAATGGAAGAAGCTATTAGTCGAGCAGATATTGTTGTGACTGCTACTGGTAATAAAGATATAGTTACAGCCGATCATATGAGAGATATGAAAGATAGAGCAATTTTATGTAACATAGGTCATTTCGATAATGAAATACAAGTTGAGGCATTAAAAAATTATAAATGGACAGAGGTTAAACCACAAGTTCATGAAATAGAATTGCCAAGCAAAAAAAGAATTATTTTATTAGCAGAGGGAAGATTGGTAAATTTGGGTTGCGCTACCGGGCACCCAAGTTTTGTAATGAGTGCTTCATTTACAAATCAAGTAATTGCACAAATAGAGCTTTGGAATAATCATAAAAACTATGAAAACAAAGTTTATGTTCTTCCTAAACATTTGGATGAAAAAGTTGCAACGCTTCATTTAAAAAAAGTTGGGGCTAAACTTACTAAATTATCTAAAGAACAAGCCGACTATATAAGTGTCGGGACAGAAGGTCCTTTCAAGCCAGATGCCTATCGCTATTAAAAATAGCTTAATAGATATATCCTCAGAAGAGACGACCAAAGAATTAGCGAAAAGTTTTTCTAATTATCTTAAAGGTGGAGAAGTCATTTTTTTATATGGAGAAATGGGGGTGGGTAAAACTACTTTTGTAAAATATTTAATTAATCAATTTCAAATGAAAAAAAGATTACAAACTACAGAAGTAACAAGTCCAACTTTTAACTTACTTAATGAGTATGAGGCAGATGATTTAATTATTAAACATTATGATTTATTTAGATTAAAAGATGAATCTGAAGTTAAAAATTTAGATCTATTTGATAAAAATCAAAAAACAATAACACTTATTGAATGGCCTGAGTTAATTAGTAAAGGAAATTTTGAGAAGACTATAAATTTAATATTTAATTATGAAAATGAATTAAATAATAGATCTGTAAAAATTGATGGTTTAGACTGATTCTTTAATATGAAACTTTTAAAAGAATTTAAGGAAATTGAAGGAGATGCTTCTTTTAGAAAATTTTACAGAAACACCAAAAAAAATTCAATTATAGTATTTGCAAAGAGAGAAAAATTTAAAAATTTATTAATTTATGACTCCATTAATAAAATCTTAATCAAAAATAACATAATAGCTCCAAAACTAATAAGTCAAAATTATAAAAAAAATTATATTGAAATACAGGATTTAGGAAAAAAAACTATTTATCAAATATTTTTAAAAAATAAAAAAAATCAATATATAATATTTAAAAAAGCAATAAATGCTTTAAATAAAATTCAATTAATTAAAGATAAAAAAATCAAAAATTTCAGAAATAAATTTTACCTAATTAAAGATTACAAAAGTAAGATTTTATTAGATGAGGCAAAGTTATTTAGTTATTGGTATGTTCCAAAAAGATTAAATAAAAAAAAAATTAAGATTTTTAATAACAAATTTAATAAAGAAATAAAGCTATTATTATCAAATTTAAAATTTAAAAATAATACTTTTGTTCATAGAGATTTTCATGTTTCAAACCTCATCATAAACTTTAAAAATCAAATTGGATTAATTGACAATCAAGATGCTCTTTTTGGTAACAAAGCCTATGATTTAGCCTCTTTAATTGATGATGTTAGATACAAAACACCTAATTCATTAAAAGACAGAGTGTACAAATATTATTTAAATACTAATAAACAAATTGATGCAGATAAATTCAAGAATGATTTTGATATTTTATCAGTTCTTAGAAATCTAAAGATTATAGGAATATTCATGAGATTGGCAGAAAGAGATAAAAAAAGAAAATATTTAAAGCTTATTCCATATGCCTGGAAGATGATTGATAACAGGTTAAGTAAAAATAAAAACTTAAATAATTTGAAGTTGTTATTAGCATCAAATTTTCCTAAATTTATTACCAGGTAAAATGAGAATTAATACAGCTTTTATTTTATGTGCAGGATATGGGAAAAGATTAAATCCGTTAACACTAGAAACCCCTAAACCTTTAATCAAATTAAACAATATTACAGTACTTGAAACTTGTATTAATCTAATTGAAAATTTAGGTATACAACAAATTATTCTAAATACTTTTTATTTAAAAGATCAAATTCATGACTTTTTAAATCATAAAAAATTTAATTCTAAAATCACGATTATTGATGATGGAGAGAATATTCTTGATACTGGAGGTGGCATTAGCAATATGATGAAACATACGAATGAAGAAAATATTTTAATATTTAATCCAGACACAATATGGGAAAAAAATTATTCCAATGAAATTATTGAAATGGAAGATATATATTTTTCAAAAAAACTTCAAAATATACTTTTATTAGTAAAAAAGGAATTAAGTTTTGATAAAAATTTGAATGGTGATTTTGATCTTAAAGAAAATTTGATTATAAAAAATAATGAGAGTAAATTTATTTATACAGGATGCCAAATTATGAATAAAAAACTACTTTCTAAATATAAAGAAAAAAAATTTTCCATAACACATGTATGGAATGATCTAATTGAAAAAAAAGAATTATTTGGCTTTGAGACAAATAATAATTTTTATCATTTAACTGATCTTGAAACTTTTAGAAAACTACAAGGTCTTTAGCTCTTTCTTTGTCTAAGTATTTGCAATCTGTAATTTTATTTTCTTTATCTAAATTTATTAAAAGTGGATTTCCAGTTGGAATCTCTAATTTAGATATTTGATTTTCATCTAATTCAAATAAGTATTTGCATAATGCTCTAATAGAATTTCCGTGTGCAGAAATTAAAATATTATTTTTTGAAATTTCATTTTCGATTTCTTGTTTATAAAATTCTAATACTCTTTCATAAGTATCTTTAAGAGACTCTGTGTCTGGAATTTTATCAATTGGTATTTCTTTATAGGTATCAATATTGATAGGATGGTAAGGATTTTTTTTATCTAATGGGTCTGGTCGTAAATCCCATGACCGTCTAAATTGATAAACTTTTTTTTCACCAAGTTTTAATTTCATTTCATCTTTATTTAAACCTGTCAGGGATCCATAGTGTCGTTCATTTAATTGCCAAGATTTTTTTGAAACTTTTGTATCTTGCAATGTTTGTTTTATTAATTTTAAGGTGTTTTTTGCTCTTAATTGAAAAGATGAATAATAAATATCAATATTTATATTTTTCGCTTTTATCAGTTCACCGGCTTTTATAGCTTCAGATTTTCCATTTTCGGTCAAGTCTACATCAACCCAGCCTGTGAATTTTTTTTCAAGATTCCATATACTTTGGCCGTGTCTTACTAAAATTAAATAACTCATTTGTTAATCTTTTAATTTAATTTATAAATTATAACTACTAATAAGATTATATGAAAATTTTTAAAATTAACTTATTTTTAATAATATTGTTTTTCATTTCAGCTTGTTCCTCGGTACCATCAAACACATCAAACAGTTGTTCAATATTTAATGAAAGGTATTTATGGTTTAAACATGCCAATAAATCAGAAAAAAAATGGGGAACCCCTGTTTATTTACAGCTCGCTATCATTAAAATGGAGTCAGACTTTGATTGGCTTGCTAAACCTCCTAGACAAAAACTTTTTAAAGTAATTCCTTATAAAAGACCCTCAAGTTCATTTGGTTATTCTCAAGCAGTTAATGGCACCTGGGAACAATATAAAAAAGAAACAGGAAATAAGCTTGCAGTGAGAACTAGGTTTAAAGACAGTGTTGATTTCATTGGATGGTATACTAATAAATCAAGCTCTATTTTAAAAATTTCTAAAACTGATGCTTTTAAACAGTATGTTGCTTATCATGAAGGATGGGGAAATTTTAAACATTACAAAAAAAATAAAAAGATTATTAATCTAGCAAAAAGAGTTGAGAAACAATCTAATATTTATAAAAATCAACTAAAAGAATGTAGTAGCTCGTTAAGTACAAATAAATATATTATTTTTTAGATAATTCTTTTTTTAACTCTAAATCAACCGAGTCTATTCTTTTTGTATTTTTAGCGAGTGTTAAATACATTGTTGGAGTTACATAGAGTGTAAAGAAAGTAGAAATTATCATCCCCCCAAGTATAGTTGCTCCTACAGCCAATCTAGAAGCTTCACCAGCACCTGGTCCAATATTTCCTATTACCAAAGGCAACATTGCTATCATGGTACTTATAGATGTCATCATAATGGGTCTAAATCTTAATTCACAAGCCTCTTTAATTGAGTCTTCTATTTTTTTTCCAGTGGTTCTTATTTGATTTGCATAATCAACTATCAAAATACTGTTTTTTGTTGAGATACCTATCAGAATTACCAAAGCAATTTGAGAAAATATATTTATTGAACTATTTAAGAATAAAATAAATACCAGTCCTCCAAAAACAGCTAATGGTACAGTTAGCATAATTATAAATGGATGAATAAATGAGTTAAACGTAGCAGCCATTACCAAATAAGCAGTTAGTAAACCAAGGGCAAAAATTATATAAAGTTCATTTGTTGTTTCTTTAACTTCCTCAGACTCACCTTTCCATGTAATTTGATTAGTAGGTGCTACTTCTGCCATTATATTTTCCATATATTCAATCGCCTCAAATAAAGAATAATTTTCATTTATATTTGCAGAAATTGTTACAGCTCTTTGTCGGTCATATCTTGCTAATACTTTTGCTGAGCCTTCTTCTCTTAGGTCAACTAAGTTTGATAATGAGATTAATTTTCCAGTTATGTTAGATCTTACAAAAAGTTTACTTAAACTATCTTTATCTTTTCTATCAAATAAATATTGTTGAAGAATAATCGGATATTCTTTACCCAATTTATTGAACGTAGTAACTTTTTTACCACCATATAGTGTCTCTAATGTTTGGCCAATAGATTTAGTTGATATTCCTAAATCTTTAGCTTTATTTTTATTGATAACTAATTTTACTTCTGGTTTGTTTCTATTATAGTCTGACTCAATTCTAGATAGTCCTCTATTTCTTCTAAGTTTACTAATTACTTCATTTTGAATACTTTCTAGTTCTTCATATGTACTTCCCATAATTACCATTTGAACTGGTTTATTATAATTAGATACCCTTATGGATTGGGGTGAAATTGGAAATGCTAAAGTTTGAGGCACAGTTACGATTTTACCTATAGCCTCTCGCATTATTGTCATTGCATCCTTTTCCCGTTTTTTCCAGTCTTCAAGTAAAGCAATAATAATAAAACTATTAAATGAATTTGCAGAGCTTCCAAATCCTGGAACTCTCATTATAAATTTTTCATAAGGACTATTCTCAGCTTGAAGCAATGGTAGCAATCTCTTTTCTACTACCTGAGCTTTTTCTTGTGTGTAATCAAAAGAACTTCCTTCATCAGTAAATCCAATAACCAAATAAACACCCCTATCTTCTTTTGGAAGAAGTTCTTTGGTTGTGTACATGAATAAAGCAACAGATCCTGCAATAATTAAAATAATGAAGGTTATTATCGTTTTCTTTTTATTTAACCAATAATCTAATGTTTCTCTATAAAAATTAGAAAAACCTTGAAAAAAAACATTAAATTTTCTAACAAAAAAACCAGAGCTTGTTTTTTTATTAAGAAACTTGCTTCCTAGCATTGGTGAAAGCGTTAATGCAACAAATGATGAGACAACTATAGAAAAAGATAAAGCTATAGCAGTTTCTCTAAATAAAGTTCCAGATATTCCTTTTATAAAAATTAATGGAATGAAAACAGCAAGTAAAATTAAAGTTGTTGCAATTATCGCAAAGGTAATTTGTTTAGATCCATTATATGCAGCAATCAATGGACTTTCTCCATTTTCTATTCTTCTATATATTGCATCAGTCATAATAACAGAGTCATCAGTGATAATTCCAATTGCAAGTATAAAACTAAGAAGTACAAAAATATTTATTGATAAATCAAATAGATAAATACCTAAAAATGATGCTATTAAGCTCACCGGTAGCGCCACAGCAGGAACAATCACTGCTTTTATATTACCCAAAAATAAATAAATTATTATTACAACTAAAACAAACGCAATCGCTAAAGTTTTATAAACTTCATCTATAGCTGTTTTAACATATGTCGCTCTATTAAATGAAACATCTAGTTTTAAACTATCAGGTAAAGTTTTTCTAACTTCTTTAATTTTTTTTTGAATTTCATTTGATAGTTCAACTGTTGAGGCACCACTTTTTGCGTATATTCCTATGCCAATTGTTTTTTGATTCAAATTATTTTTACTTTGAGATTTAAATAATGTTTTTTCAGAAACAGGACCCAATTCTACATTTGCAACATCTGATAATCTTACAATTTTATCTTTTGTTTTTTTAATTGGTAAAAATTTTAATTCATCAATATTTGTATAAGATTTATCTAAATTAATTGTTAAATCTACATTATCTGCTTCTAAAGTGCCTGCAGGCAAGCTTATATTCTCATTTCTTAGTGCATTTTCGACTTCTTGAATAGTCATATCATTTGCAGCTAATTTGATAGGATCAATCCAAACTCTTACACTTAATTCTCTAAGTCCTCCTAGTAGAATTCTTCCAACACCTTTTACACTTGAAAAAGCATCCACTAAATATCTATCTGCATAATCACCAAGTTCTAAATCAGACCATGTTAATGAAGAAACTGAAAGCCACATTGTTGTAGTGAAACCAGCGGCTTGTTTTAATATTTGTGGGGCATCTGCTTCTGAGGGAAGAGCATCTACTATTCTTGCTATTCTCTCTCTTATATCATTTGCAGCATCATCAAGTTCAATATCTGTATCAAACTCTATTTTAATACTACTTCTTCCATTTTCAGATTTAGAGTCGATATTCTTAATCCCTTCAGCACCTCCTATAACATCCTCAATTACTTGAGTTATTTCTTGATCGATAATTGGAGCTGATGCAGACTTATAATCAACTTTGACTTGGACTACAGGTGGTTGCAAACCATCTGGTAACTCTCTAACTGGCAGTTCAGAGTAAACAAATAAACCAAATACAATCAGAATTAAAGACATAACCCATGCTACAACAGGTCGTTTTATGCTTACTTCAGTGATGTACATCTATTTATTTTTTCTCAGTCTCAGATTTTTTAAATGGGTTTAATTTTTTTAACCAATCAAACTTATTTTTTTTTGTTTCATTTTTAGCTGGCTCACCCTTTTTTTTCCAACTTGAAGTTTTTTGTTTTGTACCATACTTAATTGGTTTAATTTTTCCATTAGGCCTTGTTTTTTTAAGGCCTTCAGCAACTACTGTATCACCATCTTCTAGGCCAGTTTTGATTTCTACAATCCCTTTTTTTCTTAGTCCAATTTCTACTGGTACTTTTTTTACAGTATTTTCTTTATCTACTTTGTATACATAAACATTATCACCTTCCATTATTAGACTGGTATCAAGAATACTTAATGAATTTCTCTGATTATAATTAATAGATACTTCTAATAGTGACCCTGATAAAAGTTCGTTATTAGGGTTATCAAGTTTAATTCTTACTGGAAGCGATCTTTTGTTTGTATCAATTCTGCTTGCAGTTGACTCTACAATTCCAGGATAATTTTTAAGAGCATTTCCAGAAAATTTTATATCTACGTTCTGACCTTTTTTTACATACGGTGCGAATGTTTCAGGTATATCTACATCAACAAAAAGAATAGATGTATCCTCTAGATTTACTATAATAGAACTTTTTGATACATCAATATCGTTGGAAAAATCTCTCTTACCAATAATGCCATCGAAAGGAGTGGTTATATTTCTATTCTTGAGTTTAGCAATTATGTCTCCAGCCTTAACTTTTGTGTTGTATTTTATAGGCTCTAAAATTTCATATTTTTCAATATTGAACGATTTAATTTGTGCTGGAACTGCAGTTCCAAAGGTTTCAATTGTATTTTGAAACATTTTTTGTTCAACAACTTTTACAATTATTCCTGGAGGAGGTCTTTTACTAAATTTTTTTTTAAAATGATTACCAATCATTGTTCTGGCAATTATTACTGCTGCAATGATAAAAAAGAATAATAATACTATTGAAATAATTTTTGTTGATCTTTTCATATTTTAATCTCTTCCATACTCAGACCATGAACCGTCGTAAATTGTCGGCATATATTTATCATTTATTAAGGAATAAGCTAGTGCCAATACACTTGCGGTCACTCCTGAACCACAGGAAAATACTAAATTTTTATCTTGATTTAATTTTAATAACTCAAATTGGGTTTTAATTTTGTCTTTACTTAAAAAAGTATGATCATCATTTATTAATTCGGAAAAAGGTAAACAAAAAGAATTTTTTATTGATCCACTTCTTAAACCTTTTCTAGGCTCTAAAACTTTACCCTCAAATCTTTCTTTGCTTCTTGCATCAATAACATTAAAAACTTTTGTATCAATGTTTTCATCAATCTGTTTTTTATTTTTAACAAGTTCTTTATTTTCTTCACATGTATATACAGAGGTTTTGATAATTGGCTCTTTATCATTTGTGATTTTATTTTCTTTTTTCCATTTCTTAAGTCCCCCGTCAAGAACATGAACAAGTTTGGGATCATGACCAAAATAAATTAAATTATACCAACATCTGCAGGAACTTATTACATCAGAGTTATCATAAATTACTATTTGATCAGTATTACTAATCCCCATATTGCTCATTATTTTTTCCCATGATCTAGAGTCGGTCATCATATGTGGTAAATCTGTATCTATCTTTGAATTTTTATCTAAATCAAAAAAAATTGCATTGGGTATGTGGTCTTTCTTATATTCCTCAAAACCATTTCTTTGAGCTTGTGGCATGTGCCACGAGCAATCTATTATTTTTACATTATGAATATTCTTCTCTAACCAATCTGAACTGACTAAGGACATCTTATCTTTTTTCTAAATATTTTTGGTGATATTCTTCAGCAGGACAATAGTTTTTTAGCACAGAAATTTTAGTTACAACTTTTCCAGATAATTTTTTATTTTCTTCATTTAATATTTTTTCTGCCATTATTTTCTGTTTATCGTTTAAGTAAAAAATTTCACTTCTATATTGTGTCCCAAAATCTGGACCTTGAGAGTTTAAAGTTGTTGGATCGTGAAATTCAAAAAAATATTTTATAATTTTTTCATAAGATATTATTTCAGGATCAAAATCTAACTTTACTACTTCAGCATGATTTGTTTCACCCGTACAAACTTCTTTGTAACTAGTTTGAGCGCTGTTACCACCACAATATCCTACTTCAGTTTTAATAACTCCATCAAGTTTACTAAACTTTATTTCTGGACCCCAAAAACATCCCAATCCTAAAACTGCTATTTCCATTTATTATTATATAAATTAATCTATAAGTTATTCTATGCTCTCTAAAAATCAATTAGGCTTTTTGTACATGTTTATGTCTGTATGTGCATTTTCAGTCATGGATTTAATTGTAAAATGGTCTGAAAATTATCCATTAGGGCAAGTTTTATTTTTTCGAGGTTTTTTTGGAGTAATTATATATTTTTTCATAATGCCAAGAGAAAGAATAAAAAATTTTTATCAAACTAAAAGAATTGGTTTACATTTTTTAAGATGTTTTTTTGGACTAATAGCTTTAATTGCCATATTTATTGCTTTACGAAATTTACCATTAGCTACAGTTGTAAGTATTTCTTTTGCAGCTCCAATTTTTACAACGATTTTTTCAATTTTTTTTTTAAGTGAAAAAGTAGGTTTTTACAGATGGTTAGCAGTGTTAATTGGTTTTATTGGTATTATAATAATTACAGAACCAGGTTTTGATTCTTTAAATATATACTACATATATCCAATAATTTTTTGTTTAGGTTTATCCTATGTTGCCATTGCGATAAGGCAATTGTCAACAACAGAGCCAGTCTGGCTTATCTCTCTATATTTTTCTGCTGCTATTACTTTGGCTAGCCTTTTCACAATACCATTTGGCTGGGTAATGCCAAATATTAAAGATTTAATACTACTTTGTATGATTGGTTTTTTAGGAGGTTTTGCAAACTTATGGCTTGGACAGTCATTTAAGTTATCTGAAGTTTCGCTTGTGTCTCCACTTAAATACTTAGCATTAGTTTTTGGAATAATTTTTGGTTACTTCATTTGGGATGAAGTTCCAACTATAAAAACTTTGTTAGGAGCCATGTTAGTAGTTTTTTCTTCATTAATTATCTTGAGAAGAGAAATACATTATAAAGAAAAAATTCCATCAACAACTAGACATGAGTAAAGTACCAAAATACTGGAGTTCGGCAAAAAAATATTTATCTAGAAAAGATAAAGTTATGAAATATTTAATTCAAAAATATTCTGAACCATCTGAAGTTACACTTACTTCAAGAAAAGATATTTTCTATTCATTATGCAAAAGCATTATTGGTCAACAGATTAGTGTGGCTGCTGCTAACTCTGTATTTTCTAAATTTAAAAAAAAATGTAAAAATAAAATTAATGCTAAAACAGTTTATAAGTTAACAGTTACTCAATTAAAAAGTTGTGGATTAAGTAGACAAAAAGTAAAAGGAATTAAAAGCTTAGCCAAACAAACATTGAATAAAACATTTGACTCAAAACTTATTCCAAAAATGTCAGATGAAGAGGCAATAATATATTTATCTAAACTTAGACAAATTGGAAGATGGTCTGCTGAAATGATTTTATTATTTACGTACAATCGATCAAATATTTGGCCTATACAAGATATTGGTTTATTGAGAGCAATTTCTAAAAATTATAAAAAAGAATATTTACCACCAGAAAAATATGTGAATTTATTATACAAAAGATTTTCTCCATATTGTTCTGTTGCAACTTGGTATTTATGGAGAAGTATAGATCCTGAACCTATTCAGTACTAAACCCTTCTACTATTTGTAAATTTCTAACAGTAGTATCTTTTGCTAATGCCCAACCATCAAGGTACTCTTTACAATTATAACATTCGATAGCTTTTTCAAAGCTTGGAAACTCCCAAATTACAGTTCTTGGAAATTCATCACCAGATAGAACTTTATACTTACCTCCTCTTACCAAAGGTATTCCACCATATTTTTTAATCACTGGAGTTGCTGCTTCAGCATACTTTTTTAAATTATTCACATTTTCGATTTTTGTGTAAAGTGCTATCCAATATCCTTTCACGATATCTCCTTTTAAAATTATTTAATTATGTTAATAAATTTCATGGCAGAGAAATTAATAATTAACTTTGATGAATATACTAAAATTGTTGAGAAATTAGCAATACAAATCCACAAAGATTATAAGCCAACAGTTCTTGTTGGTATCATGAGAGGTGCAGCACCAATACTTGATATCTTATCTAGAATTTTAAAATTACCCATCGCATATATTGTTATTCAAAGTTACTCAGGAGAAGGGATGGAGGACAAACAAGGTCAATTAATGTTTGCTAGGGAAATTAGCTCTTTGGCTGAGAATAAAGATTACAATAAAGTTCTTTTGATTGATGATCTTTCAGACACGGGTTTAACGCTTAACAAAAGTATAGAGTGGTTAAAAAATTATGCCCCAACAAAAGATTACATTAAAGAAGTTAAAACAGCTTGTTTATGGAAAAAAAAATCATCTACATTTGAGCCAGATTTTTGTCCTGTAAAATTAGATGGAGACCCATGGATTGTTCAGCCAACTGAACATTATGAGGAATTATCTATTGAGGAAATTATTAAAAAGAATTAATTAATAGGGCTAGAAGAAACTAGCCCTATTAAATTATTTTTTAAGCAACCGCAAAACTTACAACACTTAGTATCGCTATAACCCAAATTGCTGGCGAAGTGCTTGAAAACTTTCCAGTAAATAATTTGATTAAAGCATAAGATACAAAAGCTAAGGCAATACCATTACTAATACTGTAAGTTAAAGGCATTGCAATCATTGCAAGTATAGCAGGAGCAGACTCAGATATGTCATTCCACTCAATGTCAGTAATATTTCTTATAAATAGAACTGAAACAAAAAGTAAGGCAGCACCATCAATTTGTTTTGGTAAACTTGTTGCTAAAGGAGCAAAAAATATACACGCTAAAAATAGCAAACCAATTACAAGAGATGTCATCCCAGTTTTTCCACCAGCTTTAACACCAGCTCCAGACTCAACATAACTTGTAACAGTTGTAGTTCCCATCATTGCACCCGCAACTGTTCCAACACTATCAGACAACATAGCTTTATTGATGTCTTGAACTTTTCCCTGTTTGTCAACTTTACCTGCAACGTTTGCAACTGAAGTTAACGTTCCAGCTGTGTCAAAAAAGTCAATGAACAATAAAGTAAATATTACAGTAGACATTCCAGCAGTCATTGCAGCTGATAAGTCAAACTCAAATAAATATGTCATTGGTGGTGGCGAACTTGCTATACCATTAAATTTAGCAAGACCTGTTGCCCACGCAATGATACTAAATACTAAAATTCCTATAATAATATTTCCCTTTACATTCATTTTTTCTAATACGATAATTGCAATGAAAGTTGCACAACCTAATAAGACTAGAGGGTTACTTAAGTCTCCTAGTTGAACTAATGTTACTGGATTATCTACAACAACTTCCATTATTTGAAGACCAATTATTGCTAAGAACAATCCAATTCCAGCTCCAATACCTAATTTAAGACTTTTAGGAATTGAGTTAATTAGCCAAGCTCTAATAGGTGTAAGAGATATAATTAAAAATAATACACCGGCAACTAACACTGCGCCTAAAGCTTCCTGGGGTGTGTAACCCATTCCTGCACAAACTCCAAAAGCAACAAATGCGTTAATTCCCATACCAGGTGCAAGTCCAATTGGCCAAGTTTTTCCATAAAAAGCCATTATAAAACATGCTAATGCCGTTGCTAATATTGTTGCGGTATACACTGCGCCGAAATCAAAGAAACCTTTTTCGGGTCCGGCAAATTCTCCCGATAAGATAAATGGATTTAAAAACATTATATAAGCCATGGTTAAGAACGTAGTTGTTCCAGCTATTACCTCTGTTTTGAAATCTGTATTGTGTTTTTTATAATTGAAATAATTATCAAGCATTTTTCCTCCTAATATGAGTTAAGTATGCGATTCTGTTAATAAATACCCTTTAAAACTATTGTTTATTCACAAATTACAACTGTGAAGTTTATAATTATGCCATAATTAGGTTGTTATTATCTATTTATGCAAAACTTAAAATTTATTTTATTTTCATTTTTAATGCTTTTGATGATTACTGGTTGTCAAACAATCAAAGATAAAACAGATGCAATTGTTGAAAAAGAAAATGAAAAACTTAGCAAATATATAAGTAAGCCCGCAAGTGTTTTACAAATGGAACTAGGAAAACCTGATGAGGATTTTAAAAATGCAAAAGGAAATTTTGAATTAATTTATAATACTAAAAAATATGGAATCCCTTGCGAGAGAAGATTTGAAATAAATCCAGATAATATTGTTATTGGGTTTGTATCTAACGGTTGTTTTTAAAAATATTACTTGCGAGGAAAAATCCCCGCAAGCAAGGTTTAACTTATTTGATTTCAATAAGTTTTTTCTTTTTATGTTCTGGAATTATTCTTTCACAAGATATTGTTAAAAGACCATCTTTTAATGCAGCACCATTTACTTTCACATCATCAGCGATTGTAAATGATCTTGCAAATTGTCTTTGAGAGATACCTTTATGTATAATTTCTCCATCAACATTACTTTCTTCTGATTTATTAACTTGTTTAGTTCTTACGGTTAATAAATTATCTTCAAACTCTACTTCAACATCATTTTTGTTAAAGCCAGCTAATGCTACTTCAATGGCATAATTATCTTTACCAGTTTTTCTAATGTTGTAAGGAGGATAATTTGACTGCATTGTCAAATTCCCATTTCCTAACATATTTTCAAACTGATCAAACATGTCATCAAAACCAATTGAAAAAGGTCTTAGTGAGTTAAAGATAGATAGATCCTTACTTGTCATAATATTCTCCTTTGTTAAGCAAGTTTATTTTACGTAAGCCCCATTAGGCGACTTACAAAAGATATATGGTAATTATTTTAAAAATTTCAAGATTGAAAAAAATTAAATTTTTTCAGCAATTTTTAATGCAAATGCATAATCAATAGCAATTTCTTCAATGGCGCCATCTCTTCCAGATTTTCCACCATGACCAGCATTCATTTCAGTTTTTAATAAAAGTAAATTATTGTCAGTTTTATATTCTCTCAATTTAGCTGTAAATTTTGCAGGCTCATCAAACAAAACTCTATTATCACTTAAGCTTGTAGTAATTAGCATATGTGGATAATCCATTTTTTTTATATTGTTGTATGGAGCATAAGAAAATATGTAGTCAAAGTGCTCTTTGTTATCTTTTGCATTACCAAATTCATCAAATTCGCCTACTGTTAAAGGTAAAGAATGATCAAGATTTGTTGTTAATGAGTCTACAAATGGTACCGCCATAATAATTCCTAAAAATAACTCTGGCACTTTATTTACAACTGCACCCATTAATAATCCACCAGCTGACCCACCCATACCGATTATCTTTCCTTTAGATGAGTAATTATTTTTTATCAAATATTTTGCTGCGTAGATGTAATCTTCAAAAGTATTTTTTTTATTTGTAAGTTTTCCTTCTTTCCACCATTTCATTCCTTTTTCCATACCACCTCTAATATGTGCTGTGGCCCATATAATATTTCTATTGATTAAACTTAATCTGGTTGAAGAAAAACCAGGACTCATTGAATTTCCATATGAACCGTATCCATAAAGTAATAAATTTGCCGAACCATCAGTTTTGGTATCTTTATGCCGGGTTATTGTAAGCGGAACCAATCTACCATCGTGAGATTCGTACTCTATTCTTTCAACTATATAATCTTCAGGATTATGCCCTGAGGGAATTTCTTGTTCTTTTACAAGTTTTTTTGATTTATTAGATAAATTATATTTATAAACTCTAGAAGGAGTTTTTGGAGATGAATATCCAAGATGTACTTCATCTGTATCCCTATCTTTTTGAGTTAAAGAAATACCAGGGACATAAATATTTTCATCTGAAAATTTTAGCTCCTCTTCGATGCCAGATGAGATGTTTCTTACAAACAGTTTATCTAATGCATTAGAAGTTTCAGATCGAATAATCCAATTTTTTAAAAAAGTACATCCTCCTATTAAAACTTCATTTCTAGCTGGAATGAATGTTTCCCATTTTTGATCTAATAAACTATCTGTTACATCGATTTTAAAATCTTCTGCATTTTTATTAGTATGATTGTAAAACTTGTTATCCCAAGAACTTACTGAATAAATTACCCCTTTTTCTCTTTGCATTATCAATTTAGGTGAAGGTTTTTCTTCATCAACCCCAAAATAATATTGTTCTGAGGTATTATGATCTGAAGTATTTATAAAGTAATATTTTTCATCAGAACTTAAACCAATACCAACGGTAAACGCCTCACTTTTTTCCTCAAAAATTAATTCATCTTCATCATTAAATTTTCCAATTTCATGTCTAAAGATTTTTCTTGCTCTATGATTTTCATCAAGCTTAGAATAAAAAATGTATTTATCATCTAAACTAAAAGTAATACCTCCTGATGTTTCACAAATTTCTTTTGTAATAATATTATTAGTTTTAATTTCTCTTATAAAAATTGTGTAATATTCTGAGCCTTTTGTATCTAAAGAATACCCCAGATATTTGTCATTATTACTAACCTCTAAATCTCCAACACCAAAATATTCAACACCTAGTTTTTCTTTTTCATTATCTCCATTCCAAATTTCTTCAACCAAATCACTTCCAATTTTTTTACGCAGTTTAATTGAATAATTTCCAGTTTCAGTAGTTTTTGTCCAATATTCATAAGTGTGATCTTTATATGGAAGAGACTCATCATCTAGTTTAATTCTACCTTTAATTTCATTAAACAGATCTTTTTGTAAATTTTTTGTATTGTTTAAATGATGATCGGTGTATTCATTCTCTTTTTCTAAATATTCTCTTACTTCTGGTAAAAGTTTATCTTTATCTCTTAAAACCTCTAAGATATTTTCTTGATGTATCCAGCTATAATTGTCTTCCCATGTAACATTATGACAAGATTTTAATTCTGGTTTTTTTCTTAGATATGGTATTTTCATGAAATAAGGAATTATATGAATATCATTATTTATACAGTGTTAATTTTGACTATTTTATATTTTTTCCTAAGATTTTTTGCCAGCATTAACTCAAAAAAAATATCTAAAAGTCTCAGAATATTACTATTTTTAGGATTAATTATCTTTGCAGTTTTATTTGCTATTGCAGGGAAATTTTTATTAACACTACCATTAACAATTGCAAGTTTGGCCTTGCTGAAATTAAAGGGTCTATCTTTATTTCAATTAATTTCATTATATAGACTGATACAAACTTTAAGAAATTCTGGAAGATTTTCATTTAACAACAAAAGTAGTTCAAACGCTTCCTCAATGACAACTTTAGAAGCTTATAAAATACTTAATTTAGAACCTTCAAAAAATTTAACTAAAGAAATGGTAAATAAAGCTTATGTCAATATACAAAAGAAAATTCATCCCGATATTTCTCCAGAAACTGCAAGACTTTCAGCAATAGTAAATGAAGCAAAAGAAGTAGTTCTAAAAGATTTATCTTAAATTATTTAATCTTTACTAAATTTTTTTTTTAGATTAATTTTATTTATGAGTAAGATTAAGGGTATATATGCTGCTTCGATGTCAGTAATTAATAAAAATCTGACATTGAACGTTAAAGAAACAATTAACCATGCTGAAATGGTTATTGATCAAGGATGTCATGGTGTGGCAGTTTTTGGTAGTACGGGGCAAGCTCAATTAATACCTGTTGCAGAAAAAATTAATTTATTAAATGAGCTATCCATAAGTAAGTTTAGAGAAAAATATATAATTGGTACTGGCTTAAATTCGTTAGGTGAAACAATTAATTTAATGAATATTGCTAAATCTTTAGATTTTAAAAGATTTTTAATTATGCCACCAGCATATTATAAATATGATGATAATGATGTCATAAATTTTTATTCAAAAATAGTTGAGTCAATTCCTGAAAGCGAAATAATTCTATACAATTTTGAAAAATTATGTGGTTATAAATTTAGTTTAGAATGTGTTGAAAAATTAGTTAAAAGATTTCCTGATCAAATTGTTGGAGTAAAAGATAGTTCATATAATCTTTTTGAAAATTTAAAATTAGAAAATTTTTCAATTTTACCTGGCTCTGAGTCAAAATTATTAAAAGGTCTTGATTTAGGGTGTTCTGGAATTATAACTGCAACTTGTAATGCTACCGCTGAATTAGCAAGAAAAGTTTATGATGATTTTATTGCTCAAAATGAGCAAACTGATAATCAAAAATTATGTGATGTAAGAAGTTCATTTGAAAAATATAATTTAATTTCAGGACTTCATACTTACTTTGGAAAATACAACCAATCTTATTTAAATGTGTTGCCACCTCTAAATACTTTAAATTCCCAAGATGAAAATGAATTGATAAAGAACTTAGATAAATTAAACTTTTCAATTAAATCATTAATGGCAGCGTAAAATGCAACTGGCAAGATTCTTAAATAGTGTTTTTAAGAACGATGGTTTTATTTTAGTCGACGCAAATTCTAAAAATTATATTATAGGATCACCAAAGAATGATAAACCAATCAAAGTTAAAATTTTAAATAAAAAACTTCATTACAAACTATTATTACATCCGGATTTATATTTTGGAGAAGCCTATACAAATGGCGATATTATAATTGAAAATGGAAGTTTAAGTGAATTCTTAGATTTGGCGTTAATGAATTTTGGAAGGAATGAACTCAACTTTTTTAGTTATTTGATAAATAGATTAAGAGGTTCATATAGATATTTAACCAATTTTAATTTCATTAAGAAATCTAAAATGAATGTTTCACATCATTATGATATTTCAGATGATCTTTATGATTTATTTTTAGATCCTAAAAGACAGTATTCTTGTGCATATTTTAGAAAAGAAACTGACACACTTGAGGAAGCTCAGAATAATAAGATTCAACATATAATAAAAAAACTTAACATTAAAACTAATCAAAAAGTTTTAGATATTGGTTGTGGTTGGGGGTCCTTGGCAATTGATATTGCCAAAAGTGCAAATTGTGAGGTTACAGGAATCACATTGTCTGAAAATCAATTAAACTATTGTAAGAAAAAAGCAAAAGAACTTAATTTAGAAAATCAGTTAAACTTTAAATTAATAGACTATAGAGAACTTAATGAAAAATTTGATAGAATAGTTAGCGTTGGAATGTTTGAGCATGTTGGCAGAAAGTTTTATAAAAAATTTTTTAAACAAATTGATAAATTGCTTAGTGAAGATGGAATTTCTTTAATTCATACTATTGGATCTGTTAATCCCCCAAGAGATCCTCATCCATGGATAACAAAATATATATTTCCTGGTGGTTATACTCCAAGCTTGAGTGAAGTAACTACACCTATTGAAAAAGCAGGGTTAGTAATAGCTGATATTGAAGTATTAAGACTTCATTATTCTCATACACTTAGACATTGGAAAGAAAATTGTATGAATAACAAAGAAAAAATTATTCAAATGTTTGATGAAAAATTTTTTAGAATGTGGGAATTTTATTTAGCAGGATGTGAAATGGCATTCAAATGGGGAGATCAGGTTGTATATCAATTTCAACTAACAAAAAATTATACATCAACACCAGTCACAAGAGACTATATTTATCAATAATTTATTGATAGAACTAGCTTTCTTGAAAATGAAAAAAAAGAAAAAAAAATCAAAAAAAATAAAAACATCAAAAAATCGAGTAAAAAACAAAACTTATAAAAAGATAAAATCTAAAAGTAGGAAAGTAAAAAAAATTAAATCAGGATTAAAAAAAAATAATAAAAGAAAAAAAAAAAAATTAGTAAAACCTAAAGTTCTAAAAAAACAAAATTTCATTTTAAAAGTAATTAATTTTCAAAATTTTCTAAAACCTGAGATAAATTTTAAAATAAATTTTAGTTTTGAAAAATATATTCAAGCATTTTTCGATAAAATAGCATCAACGATTTCTCAGTACAAAATTCTCAAAAAAGATGAAGAGAGAAGATTAAAATTAGAAAAACAAGAAAGAGAAAGACAGGAAAAAATTGAAATTGCAAAAGAAAGGCAAAAAGAACAAGAATTAAAAATTAAATTAAAAGAGCAAGCTTTAAAGGATGAGGTTAAACTAGAAAAGCAAAGAGCTAAGGACATAAAGCTCTTTCTTAGAAAAGAGCAGGCTATATTAAGAATTGAACAAGCAGAAAAACAAAAACAATTTTTAAAACAATTAAGATTAGAAAAACAGATTGACAAATTTAGAGTAAGAGAAGTTAAGGAATTAGAAAAACTTGAGAAAATATCTCTAAAAGAAAAAAGAGACGACTATGCCGGTCTACAAAAAAGAATAGAACAATTAAAAGAAAAGTACCGAATAATAAGAGATCAAAAGATAAGAGAAAGAGTTGAGGCTTTAGGTGTTAAAATTCAAGGCGATGAAGATAGAGAAACATTATTAAAAAAAGAAAAAGAATATACTTTAGCAAGACAAAAAATTGAATTTGCTCTCGAAAGTTTTTTTAGGAGTGCCAGTAGTTTAGTTTTCCAATTAAACAAAAGACACATTACAAGACATATGTCTATTTTTAGATGCATTGATAGAAGATTTGAGACAGGAGAGATCTTTATAAAGTGGGATGAGTCAGTCGATGACGAATGGTTATTATTAATTTATATAAAAAATAATTCACCTGATGAAGGAATAGTTATTGAGGATAAAACAAATCCAGAAAAAAATATTTCTCACGAATTTAAAAATAATGAAATTTTTAAGGCTTCAGACACAATGGTTGATTCTTTAACCCAATTAATTGCCAGAAAAAGAGCTAAAAATACCAATTAGAATTTTTTAATTAATTAAGTATTATTTCAAGATGTTTTTTGGAACTCTATTAATGGTAATTTTGTATTTAATACTACAATACACTCTTGTATGGATAAGGTATTTTAATAATTTAGATATTAGACTTGGAGACTCAACTTGGAGATGGAGTTATGATTATCAAGTAGTCGGCAAAAGAGATATTTCTGATTTAGATGATAAATCTTTTATTAGGCTAAGAAGAAAAAAAATTAAATAATTACATTTATGTATTCCATAGTAATGATTATGTTTATTGCTTCTATGTCTTTGCTAAGTAAATATATGTTATTTTTTATTAATTAGCTTTTAAGTTGATGTTTATTTTTTAGATATAAAAAAAAAGCAATAATTTCATATCCGTATTTAAATAAAGTAAAAATTATTGGAAGTTTAAAAAATTTATATAAAAATTTATATTTTGGAATTTTTTTCCACACAAAAAGAAAAGCTTCTGCTCCTTCAATTATTTTTTTACCTTCTTTAACATGCAATCTTCTTAAAAGATCTTTATCATTTTTAAGTGTTTCTTTTTCTGCAGTTAAATTATTAGTGATATCAACCCAATCAATTTCTTTTATATTTTCTTTCTTGTATAAATTAATTTCTGCCCTACAAATTTTACAAGAATTATTGAAGTAAACTTTCATCATTTATTTAAGTAACTATAAAGATTATTTTGTAAATGCGTAAAATCATCCATTGAAAATAATATTTAAATAACTATGTATTTTATCATGAATAATTTTCTAGATAAATCAGATTTAAACAGAAAGGATGTAGATGAGATTGTCTCTGATACACTTAAAAATTGTGATGATGGCGAATTGTATTTAGAGGACACAAAATCAGAGTCAATATTATTGGATGATAATAAAATTAAAAGTTCAAATTATAGTTCTGATTTAGGTTTTGGATTTAGGGCCATTTCAAATGAAGTGGTTGCGTACTCTCATTCCAATGAAATTTCAAAAGAGTCATTAAAAAATTCTTCACAAAACCTTAAATCAACTCTTAAGTCAAGCAAAGGAACTTATAATCATGAGATCCCAAAAACTAACAATAAATTTTATGAAGATATTAACCCAATAGAACAAAAATCACTGGACTCAAAACTTGAGGTTTTAAATAAAGTTAATGATTATTTACGTAAAAAAGACTCTTCAGTGAAACAGGTTACAGCAAGTTTTAGTGGAGAACAAAAATCAATTGAAATTATACGTTCAGGTGGTGAAGCCTTAACAGATGTTAGACCATTAATAAGATTTAATGTTTCTGTGATGCTTGAAAAAAATGGAAGAAAAGAAACTGGCGTTTATGGTATTGGCGGAAGACAATCTTATGATGAATATTTAAAAAATGATAATTGGAAAAATGTTTGTGAAGAAGCATTAAGAATTGCTTCAGTAAACTTGGATAGCAAACCAGCACCAGCAGGTGAAATGAAAGTAGTGTTAGGCCCTGGATGGCCAGCAATTTTAATTCATGAAGCCATAGGTCATGGCCTGGAGGGAGACTTTAATCGAAAAAAAACCTCTGCTTTTCATAATTTAATGGGTCAAAAGGTTGCTAGCGAGGGTGTTACTATTGTTGATGATGGAACTATTGGAAAAAGAAGAGGAAGTTTAACAATTGATGATGAAGGAACACCTACAGAAAAAACAGTGTTAATTGAGAACGGAATTTTAAAAAATTTCATGCAAGATAGATTAAATGCAAGACTGATGAATACCAAATCAACAGGAAGTGGAAGAAGAGAAAATTATAAACATATAGTTCTACCAAGAATGAGAAATACTATGATGATGAATGGTCAACATACCCAAGATGAGATGATCAAATCAGTTAATAGGGGAATTTTTGCAGTAAGTTTTGGGGGAGGTCAGGTTGACATCACTTCTGGTAAATTTGTTTTTAACTGCACTGAGGCATACGAAATTAATAATGGTAAAATTGGTTCACCGATCAAAGGTGCAACTTTAATAGGAGATGGCCCATCAATTTTAAAAGAAGTATCAATGGTTGGAAATGATATGATGATGGATCCTGGAATTGGAACTTGTGGAAAAGCTGGTCAAGGTGTTCCGGTAGGAGTAGCGCAGCCCTCAATTTTAATTGATAAAATGACTGTCGGCGGAACTAAACTTTAGAAAATGATTAAAGGTCAAGAATATTTGAAGTCCAAAGCATCGTTTTGCCTAGATTTAGCAAAAAAATTAGGTGCAACTGATGTAAGTGTAACTGTTGGAAATTCTATATCAGAGACTGTGAATTTTAGAAATAAGGCTTTAGATGAGTCTAATAGATCTGACAGTCTAGCTATAAGTATCCAAACATTTGTAGGCAAAAAAAAATCTTCAATATCTTCATCAAATTTATTAGATGAAAATTTAAAAACTTTGATTGAAAAATGTATTGAAACAACAAAAATTACACCTGAGGATAAATTTAATTCCTTACCCGATCAAGATTTGTTAGCAAAAGAAATTAAAGAATTAGATTTATACGATGAAACACATTTAGATAATGATAAGAAAATAGATTATTTAAGAGAATTAGAAGACACAGCATCAAAAGATGAAAAAATTATAAATACAGAATCTAGTTTTTCGGAAAATAGAGGAAATTTTATTTTAGCAAATACTGATGGGTTTTGTAATGGTTATAAATCTTCGTCATTTACCGCATCGTGTGTGACAGTCGCTAAAGATGAAAACAGCATGGAAAGAGATTATGAATTTACAAGCAGATGTCATTTAAACGATATTATAAAGCCAAAAAATTTAGGAAATATTGCTGCTGAACAAACAATAAAAAAGCTTAGTCCAAAAAAAATTGGAAGTGATAAAATAAGTTTAATTTTTGATAAGAGAATTGCAAAAGGGTTGCTGAGTTCTTTTGCAAGTGCGATATCCTCATCAGCTATTGCAAGAGGTACTTCCTTTTTAAAAGATAAAATTGACCAACAGATTTTTTCTGACACAATTAATATATTTGATAAACCAGACTTGGTTAAAGGATTGGGCTCACAATATTTTGACTCAGAGGGCGTTAAATCAGAAACTCTAAAGTTAGTAGAAAAGGGATTTCTTAAAGAATATCTTGTGGATACTTATAATGGTAGAAAACTAGAATTAAAATCAAACGGTAGAAGTGGTGGTAGCACTAATCTTTATTTAGAAAATGGTAAAATGAGTTTTGATGAATTATTAAAAATCAATTCTAAAAATTTATATATTACAGAAACAATCGGTCATGGAACAAATTTAGTAACTGGCGACTATTCTGTAGGTGCTACAGGTTTCTTAATTGAAAATGGAGAATTTAAACATCCTGTAAATGAGATAACAATAGCTGGAAATTTTAATGACATGTTTAAAAATATAACATTAGCGAATGATTTAGAGTTTAAATATTCAGTTAACTCACCTACTATAATGATTGAAGGCATGACTGTTGCTGGAAAATGAGTAATTTTTGTGTAATTGGCTCAGGAATTTCAGGAGCAACAATTGCAAATCTTTTAAGCAAAAAAAATTCGGTCGATCTTTTTGATAAAGCTAGAGGTCCTGGTGGTAGAGCATCTTTTAAAAGGCTTGATGAAACAAAAGGATTTGATCATGGGACTCAATATATCTCACCTAAAACTTTAGCATTTAAAAGATTCTTAGAAAAATTAATAAAAAAAAAGGTTTTAAAAAACTGGAGGGGCAAACATTTATTTTTAAATAAAATTAAAAAAGAAATTAAAAATCATAAAAAAATAATTGGTTGCAAAGGTAATAATGATATCAGCAAATATCTTTTAAAAAATATAAAATGTAATTATTTATATGAGCTTAAAAAAATTGATTATAAACAAAAAAAATGGTTTTTAACTTTTTCTAATGGGGAGAAAAAAATTTATAATAAGCTAATTTTAACTTGCCCATTTGAGCAATTATATAAATTATCTAAAAAATTTATAAAAAATCCATTTATCAAATCAAGAGTTAAAATGGATGCAAATATCACTGTAATGATTGTAATTAAAAAAACAAAAAATAATTTTAGTAGTTATTTTTTTGATAATAAAATTTTAGGTTGGGCTGCTAAAGAAAATAGTAAAAAAAGATTTAAAAGTAATTTTGATCTATGGACTTTGCAAAGTACATACAATTGGGCAAACAAAAAAATTAATAAAAATAAGGAAAACAAAGATTTAAATTCACAAATTTTAATTAATCATTTCTTTAAACTTACTGGTATAAAAAAAACAAAAATATTACATTCACTTAATCATGGATGGAAATATTCTTCAAATTCAAATCCATTAAAAATGAAGAGTTTTTGGGATCCGTCAATAAATTTAGGTGTTTGTGCAGACTGGTTTATAGGACCTAGACTAGAGGCAGGTTGGTTAAGTGCTAATGATCTTTATAAAAAAATAATTAAATAATTCTACTCAAAATTTTTAACTCTATATTCCCAATCACCCATTCTAGAATATGTAACTTTCATAATTAAAGCATTTTTTTTATCAAACCAGATATCAAAATTTAATCTTTTATTTTTTGGAATAGACATATCTTTGGATGTTAATTTAAAATGTTCAACATCATAAGATTTTCCGTAAAGATCTAGTTTTTCTTTACCTATAAATGTGACCACTTGTTCTTTAATACTTCCAGATATTGGGCTTATTTGACTACTTGATTGAAGTATTTTATGGTTCCACCAATTTCCCACTATATTATCTGTTGATGCTTTCCCTGAGTATGATGATCCTTTTATTTCAAATTTATTAGTATCTTTATTTAATTTGAGATTTACAAATTTTTCTTTCTTATTTTGACGGGTTTTTGAGTTAAATGAAATTAGTTTATCTTTTAAATATTTTTCCTCTCCATAACCTTCTATTTCAAATAAAGTTGCACCTAATAATTTTACAGTAAGCTTTATTTGATTTGTGACTATTGTTTCATTATTATTTTTTTTAAAAAAATAATAATTATATCCAATAACTTTTCCATCTTTTAAAATTTCCATTTCAATCTTATTATACTTATTATAGTGAGCCATATGAGCTGTACTATTGAAAGAGTATAAAAAGAAAAATATTAATAATAAAAATTTTTTCATCAAAATATTAGTTTAATAGACTTTGATAATAAAAGAAGTATTTTATTAAAATGTTTTTACAAATTAAAAATATACCAAAGGTTTCATGGAGTTCTGAAAAACCACTAAATTTAAAACCAAAAATTTCAACATTCTTTTTTCTCTGTTTTGGTTTGACCTTATTTGGTTTAGGTGAAGGTTTATTAATTGTCTCAGCATCTGGAGCATCACCTTGGAGTGTATTTGCTCAAGGTTTATACTTAAACATAGGTTTCTCCATCGGCCTCATGACTATTTTAATAAGTATTATGGTTTTGTTGCTTTGGTTTCCCTTAAAACAAAAACCTGGAATTGGTACTATTTTAAATGCTTTAATAATAGGATTAATGATTGATGTTTGCATTAGATATGTTCCAACACCAGAAAATTTCATTTCACAAATATTACTTGGAGCTTTTGCAGTGCTAACTGTAGGTATAGGAGGTGGAATATATCTAGTCGCTAATTTAGGAGCAGGACCAAGAGATGGTTTAATGATAGGTCTTCAAAAAAAAACTAACTTTCCAATTGCATCAGTAAGAGCAGCTCTTGAAATAACGGTTATGTCAATTGGATGGTACTTAGGAGGCACAGTTGGATTTGGAACTTTATTATTTGCTTTTGGAATAGGCCCCTGTGTTGCTTTAGGTTTATATTTAGTTAATAAAATTTATAATTAGGCTGCAGCGCCAGTTTTTTCACTTTTTTTTCTTTCATGAGGATCTAAAATCGCTTTTCTTAATCGACACGAATCTGGCGTTATTTCTAATGCTTCATCAATATTTAGCATACTCAATTGTTCTGCTATAGACATTTTTCTAACTGGGGTTAACACAACATTGTCATCTGTTCCTTGTGTTCTCATGTTTGTTAGTTTTTTACCTTTCATAACATTGATGATCATATCACCGGGTTTTGGAGACAGACCAACTATCATACCAGGATAAACAGGATCATTATGAGTTACGAACATCTCTCCTCTAGCCTGTAAATTAAAAATAGCAAAAGCAACTGCTTTACCTTTTTCCATTGATATTAAAGCGCCGTTCCTTCTTCCTTCCATATCTCCTTCAAAAGGGCCATAATTATGGAATATTCTATTAATTACACCATTTCCTTTTGTAAGAGTTAGAAATCTACTTGTGTATCCCATTAATCCTCTAGTTGGTGCGTGGAATATTAATCTTTTCTTATTTTTACCAGTATCTTTTAAATCAATAAGTTTACCTTTTCTTCTATTCATTGAATCTATAACTTTTGAAGAATGTTCCTCGTCTAAATCCATTGTTATTTCTTCAATTGGCTCAAGTTTATTTCCATTTTCATCAGTTTTATACAATACTTTAGGAGGACTTACGGTCATTTCAAATCCTTCTCTTCTCATTTGAGTAAGTAAGATTTCCAACATAAGTTCGCCACGTCCACTTAAAACAAAAGAGTCGTTACCATCATTTTCTGAGAAAGTAATACCAACGTTGTTTTGAGCTTCCTGTAGCAATCTATCTCTTATTTGAGTGCTAGTTAATTTCTTACCTTCAGTTCCTGCAAGAGGAGAAGTATTTACAGTTATAGTAATTGAAATTGTTGGTGGATCTATAGGTGTTGCAGTTATTGGTTCAATTACCTCAGGATCACAAATAGTATCAGCTACATTTGCTTTTTCTAATCCAGCTACAACTACAATATCTCCAGCTTCACCAACTTCAATTGGAACCTTTTTAGTGCCCTCGTACCTAAAAATTTTAGTTAATTTTCCTTCATCAACTTTCTCACCATTAAGATTAATTGCTTTAATTAATTGATTTGCTTTTGCAGTTCCTTGTGTAATCTTACCAACTAAGCTTCTTCCCAAAAAACTATCAGCATAAAGAAGTGTTGAAAGCATTGCAAAAGGTTTTGTCTTATCAAGTTCAGCTGGCTTCACATGTTCTACAATTAAATCTAAAAGGGGATTTAAATTTGCTCTTGGCCCATCGACCTCGGTATCAGCCCATCCTGATCTACCACTTGCATATAATACAGGAAAATCTAATTGTTCTTCATTTGCATCTAAACTCACAAATAAATCAAAAGTTTCATCTAAAACTTCATTAGCTCTTTGATCTGCTTTATCCAATTTGTTAATTACTACAATTGGTTTTAAACCCTGTTTTAACGCTTTTGATAGTACAAATTTTGTCTGAGGCATTACACCTTCAGCTGAGTCTATAAGCAATAATGCGCCATCAGCCATACTTAAAACTCTTTCAACTTCTGCAGCAAAGTCCCTGTGTCCTGGTGTATCTATGATATTAACCCTAGAGTTTTTCCAATTTATTGAAGCAGGTTTTGCTAAAATTGTGATTCCTCTTTCTTTTTCAAGTTCTCCTGAGTCCATTAATCTTTCATCAACAACCTCGTTTTCTCTAAACGATCCACTTTGTTTCATTAAATTATCAATGAGAGTGGTTTTGCCATGATCAACATGGGCAATGATGGTGATGTTTTTGATATTGTTGTTCATAAATCCTGGCTCTTATACATTAATTCTTTGATTTGAAAACTTAAAAAAATTCAGTATTTACTGGATAAATTAGCTCAAACTAAAAATTCATTGCTTGTGATTGTTTTAAAAACATATAGATATCCCATTAAAATTAGACGTAATAAAGAATCAATATCCTGACCCTTTAATCATTAAATGGAAAATTTTAAATTATTAAAAATTGAAGACTCTTTGAAAAATTCATTAAATAAAATGAATTTTATCAAGCCTACCCCCATTCAATGTATGGCGATACCAACTGCGTTGGAGGGGAAAGATATACTTGGAACTGCACAAACAGGCACAGGAAAAACATTAGCCTTTAGTATTCCATTAATTAACAAATTAATTTTAGATAAAAATGCATTTGCACTGGTCATGTGTCCAACGAGAGAGTTGGCCACTCAGGTAATGGAGGCAATTAAAAGTATTATTAGTGATAAGATAAATATTAAAACAGCTCTACTTATCGGTGGTGAGTCTATGCAAAAACAGCTTAGACAATTAGGAAATAGATCAAGAATAATAGTTGGTACTCCTGGAAGAATTAATGACCATTTAAAAAGAAAAAGCCTTAATTTATCAGCAACAAAATATTTAGTTTTAGATGAGACAGATAGAATGTTGGATATGGGCTTTACTCCGCAAATTGAAATGGTTTTAAAATTTGTACCTAAAGATCATCAAACTTTACTATTTTCTGCGACTTTGCCTCAAAATATTTTAAGAATTTCTGAGAGATATTTAAATAAACCTGAAAGAATTTCTACTGGAGCAACCTCAGTTCCTATTGCTAAAATTAAACAAGAAACACTTCAAGTCTTTAAAGAGAATAAATACGATAAATTAATAGATCAATTTTTAGCAAGAAAAGGATCAATTTTAGTTTTTGTAAAAACAAAGAGAAGTGCGGATAAAATGGTAAAACGTCTAAAGTATGAAGGTCATTCTGCAGATGGAATACATGGTGATTTACGTCAAAGTAAAAGAGATCGTGTTATAAATTCTTTTAGAAAAGGTTTAAAAAGAATTTTAATTGCAACTGATGTAGCTGCTAGAGGTCTTGATATTCCTTTAATTCAACATGTAATTAATTACGACCTTCCACAAGTTCCAGAAGATTATGTTCATAGAATCGGAAGGACAGCTAGAGCTGGATCTGATGGATCTGCTCTAACTTTTTTGACACCTGAAGATAGATTAATGTGGAATTCAATAAATAAATTTATTGATCCAAATTTTAAGTCGGTCCCTAGTAATTTAAGAAGAAATTCGAAAACTAAAAGAAGAGGCAAGGGACCTAATAATAAAAAAAGAAAATTAAGAGAAAAAAGAAAATTGAATTTTAAAGAAAAAAGAAAATCTTTTGGAAAAGGAAAATCTGAAAAACCATTAAGGGAGACAGAAAAAAAAGATTATAATTTTAAGAGTAAGAAAAAATTTTTTAAAAAAAAGTTAACAAAACCAGCTGGTTTTACAAATAACCCGAAGTATCTTGAAAAACAAAACTCAGAAAATTTATCATCAGATGGAGAAAGAAAAAAATTTAATTTTAAAGGTAAGAAAAAGTTTAATAGCAGAAACAGTAGACCAAAAAACTTTACATTTAAAAAACACAATAAAAAAAGAAGATAATTTTAAGATTTTTTAGCTTTTTCTTTTTTTATTTTTCTTTTTTCTTTAAGACTCAATTTTGGTTTTTTACTAACGCTTGAGTCTTTAAATGATTTTCCACTATATCTTTTTGACATCTAATTATTTTACCATTCTTTAAAAAATAATCCTGTATTTTTTTAAAAAATTTGATTTAGCAAATATATTCCATAAACAGCGAAAGATACTCCTGTTAATCGTAACAAAATTAAAGATATATTATTTTTTATTGATACGTGTCCAATTACGACCCCTAATAAGTGTAAAGTGGTTGTGCCAATGATGAAACCAAAAACAAATAAAATAGGATTTGCTGCTGCCGGCACCTCTAATCCATGAGCAATGCCATGAAACAAACCGAAAATTGCTACAAATATCATTATTAATTTGGTAGGTATTTTATTTTCAATACTAATTCCAATTCCTAAAAGTATTACTGAAAAAACAATTCCAATTTCTACAAAATAAAATTCTTGAACAATTAATAAAAATCCAAACAAACCACCAATTGTCATTAAGATCACAAAAATGGAGGGTACAGTCCAAATAGCTCTACCACCGATCTGAACAGATATTATACCAACACTTATCATGGCCAGGAGATGATCTAATCCTAAAACTGGATGAAAAAGACCATCATAAAATCCAACTTTGCCCATAATATCATGTGCAAGTGTAGGTAGTGGAAAAGTTAATAATGATATTAAAAAAATAATTAATTTTTTTTTCACAATTTTTTTTAAGATATTTTGAAAAGATTATACATAAAAAATGGGCAGTAAAAACTGCCCTTATAGAATTTTGTTTTGAGTAAGAACGGTTACATTCGTATTCCTAGTACGCCAATACTCACTTATTTAAGTAAGAAGTTCATTGCAAAGTTCATTGATAAAACTGTTCAATTAGAAAGCAAGTAGAAAGATGACTTCGTTGAGGAGTGGGGTTAAAATGGTTTGATGAAAAAACTTTACAATATAATTGACCAAAGTTTGAAAGGAAGAAATATGAAAACCGTTAAATACGAGATTAAATTAGAAAGATCTGTTAAAATAATTCTTGGTGTATTTGCAGTGGGTGTCTTATTGCACGCACTTCCAATGACAGGTCAAGGACTATTTTCCAAAGCAGAGGCGTATAGTAATGAAGTTTATAGAGTGACTCTATGCAATCAATATGGATATAAATGTAATAATGGACAATAGTACAAGTTGATCTTGTTATTGTTATCGATGTGTTCTAACTATCTTAAAACTTCATTGCAGATTTTTGTTTCGGGTAAAAAAAAGGGCAGTAAAAACTGCCCTTTTAGAATTTTTAAATGAGTACGAACGATTATATTCTCACTACATTCGCATACTGGTCGCATAAACACTAATCTTTTTAAAAACTTCACTGCAGAATCACCCCAAATAGAAAGGTGACATCATTGAAGAGCGGGGTTAAACTGAGTTTCGTGAAAAAACTACCTCTATACATCTTTTTGGTTTTGATGTGGTGCAATTTTGGTTTTGCTGATGAAATATCCGAATATCAGATTGAGGGAATTAGTATAGGCGATAGTTTATTAGACCATCTGTCCAAGGAAGAAATAGCAAATGAAATAGCAGTGAACAAATCTGCATACAATTATTTAACTGATGAATTTGGAGAAGTATATTTAAGGGGTAATTTTAAAATTTATGAAGTTTTATCATTTTTTGTAAAATCAAATGACAAAAATTATATGATCTACGATGTAAGAGGAGCAGTTTTTTATGATGATAACATTGAAAAATGTTATGCAAAGCAAAAAGAAATCGTAGAAGAATTTTCTTTATTGTATAAGAATACTAGAAAAGAAGAAGACAAATTTGTGTTTCCATGGGATCCTACTGGTAAAAGTCATGTTCTAAATATCATTTTTACTTTTAATTCAGGTGATGTAATTACAGTTTCTTGTGCGGAATATGAAAAAAATCTAAAAATTCAAAATAATTGGCAAGACAATCTCTCTGTTTCAATTTCAAAAAAGGAAGTAATGGATTGGTTGAGAAATCACATTAATTAAAAAAAAAACCCCGAAGTGTTTAACAACGGGGGTTTTATAATTTTTAGGTCTAAATAAACGGGATTACATTCGCATTCATAGTACGCCAATACTCACTTATTTAAGAAGTTCATTGCAAAGTTCACTGCAGAATCAGACGAAACGAGAAGGGTATGAGAAGATGACTTTGTTTTTGATTTGGGTTAGAGTTAGTTTAGAAAAAATAAAAGGAAATATGTTCAAGTATATACTTGCTGCAATATCATTTTTATCTTTTATAGGAGGAGTTTTTACTCTTGATGAAGCAAAAACTTCAATACATGAAGTTTCAGCGATGCTTTGGTGGGTAATTTTTGCTATTTGTTTTGCTGGGTACGGAATCATCGCAGCAATTGAAAAAAAAAAATAAGTTAAAAAAAACCCCCAAAATTTTCATTTCGAGGGTTTAAATTTTTCTAGGTAATTAGACTGTTGGAAGGAGATTACATTCGTATTCATAGTACGCCAATACTTACTTATTTAAGAAGTTCATTGCAAAGTTCATTGCAGAATCACCCCAAATAGAAAGCAAACAGAAAGGTGACTTCATTGAAGAGTGGGATAAAATGGGTTTGATGAAAAAACTATCTACTTACTTGTTTTTAATTCTCTTTAGTTTCTCAGCACCATCTCTTGGTGATGATGTCCAAGATTTTGAAATTGAAGGGATAAGTATTGGAGACACTTTATTGCGACATATGTCCGAAGAAAAAATAATAACTCAAATAGAAAAAAACAAACCCGCGTACAATTATCTAACCGAAGATTTTGGGGAAGTATATTTATATGATAAATTTAAAATTTACGATGACTTGTCTTTTTTTGTAAAACCAAACGACAAAAATTATATAATTTATTCGATTAGAGGGTCAGTTATATATGACGATAAAATAAAACAATGTTATGCACAACAAAAAGAAATTGTAAAAGAATTTTCTGAATTATATAAAAACTATATAATAGGTGAAGAAACTCATTTATTTCCATGGGATTCTACTGGTAAAAGTAATATTCATAATGTCCAATTCAATTTTGATTTAGGATATACAATTACGGTTTCTTGTGCAGAATATGAAAAAAGTTTAAAAATTAAAAATAATTGGACAGACGCCCTTTCTGTTACAATTTCAACAAAAGAAGTGGATGATTGGTTGCGCAATTATTAATTAAATAAAAAACTCCAAAATTTTCATTTCGAGGGTTTAAATTTTTCTAGGTAATTAGACTGTTGGAAGGAGATTACATTCACATACACATAATAATATTGTATACTCTATAAAAATTTTATTTTTAATTACTTATAATGGACAATTGGTTAGTTTTAATAGTTATGATTGCTATTGGAGTTTCAGTAGATCGAAAAATTCATGATTATTATAAAAAAAAAGGTACTAATGGAGATAGTATACGCATATTTGTTGCTGGTAGTTTGATATTTATATTTCTTGTTATCAAATTTTTCTTAATTACATCAAAATATTAAAAAAAATTAATTAAATTAATTAACGAAGCAACCGACATTGAACATTCATTGCAAACTTCATTGCAAATTTTTATGACAGGCATAAAAAAAGGCGAGTAAAAACTCGCCTTTTTGAATTTTGTTTTGGGTTGGAACGATTACATTCGCATTCCTAGTTTGCCAATACTCACTTATTTAAGAAGTTCATTGCAGAATCGCCTCAAATAGAAAGCAAGTAGAAAGGTGACTTCATTGAGGAGTTGGGTTAAAATAGTTCTATGAAGAAACTATCTCTATACATCTTTATATTTTTATCTTGGTTTAATATTGGATTAGCAGATATTCAAGGAGTTAAATATTTATATTGCGATGTAAAAGATCATGATCCAGACTGGTTTAAACCGAAAAATTTTGTTTTTAAGATTGATTACAATAGAACTAATGATTTAGGAAAATCATATTTTTATGAAATAGATGGCGTACAAATCCCTGACTGGGAAAAATTTCCTTCAGGTTTTCAATTGGTAAATTCAGAAACATATCACATATATTCTTTAGTTGCGGATAATGCAAGAGCGTACGATATGTTTGTAGATTTTAAAGAAATGAAACTTTATATAAACCTTTATGAAAAAAATGGTATATTTAATGAGCGTGCAAAAAAATTTGTATCTACTTGTAAGTTTGTAAAAAAATAAGTTAGTTGTCAGACTCTTGCGACCACCTAGACGCAGAAATGCGATCTCAAAGTTAAAATATTCTATGTGTTCGTCTGTCATAGAGTATGCTTATTTATATAAAACTATATAATTAGTAGTAAGTGTTGTATCTGCGAAAAAATACTCTAGGAATTGATTTAAATGCGACCTTAGTTTTAAGTATCTTTATTGCATTTATAGATTACCAAACAGATCCCTTAAAGTAGTGACTTAATTATAACCTAGTTTGCGACCCTCAAAAGTTCATTGAACATTCATTGCAAAGTTCATTGCAGATTTTTGTTTCGGGTAAAAAAAAAGGGCAGTAAAAACTGCCCTTTTTGAATTTTTGTTTGAGAACAATGGGGATTACATTCTCATACTGGTTTCTAATTATACTTGATTTACTTAGCATTTTGAAAATTCCTTCATCACTCTTCATCACTATTTAAAGCAATTCAAAAGCAATTCAAAAGATAAATCTACTATTTGAAGTCTAAAAATTGCCTCTATTTAGAGTTATATTTAAAATTGTTAAAGTTTATTTCCAAAACTTTAATTAACTCCAAAATATGCAACAATTAGAACTGTTTGATTTCAGAAGAGATATCCTTTTTGAAAGAGATAATCAAATCGCTCATTTTTATGATGTTCTAAGTGAAAATAAAGATACGATAAGTTATGCAGAACATATAGATCCCAAAAAAAAATTCTCTATATGTGGCATGGATTATGAGGAGTATGTTGACGTTAAAAAGAAATACTTAAAGAGTTTGACTTATGATCAAATACTCAATTATTTAGGGAAATTTAAGAAAGAGGAAAGATTAGAAAAATATAAAATCTTACTTAAATTTAGAAACATACCTTTTGATGCTGATTTATTTACTTGGAATAGCGATTAATTAAATTTAGATATTTATAACTGTATTTGCAAGAATAACAGATTAAATTCAATTTTATTCAGTAATTTGCTATCATGAACTAATGGAAAAACAAAACCTTTCATCCTTAATTTGGAACACGGCAGATGATATATTAAGAGGTCTATTCAAACCTAGTGAGTATGGTCGAATTATTCTTCCATTTGTTGTTCTTAGACGATTAGACTGTGTACTAGATCCTCAAAAAGACAAGGCATTTGAATTACACGAAAAGTATAAAAATAAATTAAAAGATTTTAATCAAGTTATTCAAAGTCAATTAAACTTACCTTTCTTTAATGTCTCAAAATTTGATTTATTAAGAATTAAAAGTGACCCAAACAATGTTTACAAAAATTTTAACAATTATATTCAAGGTTACTCTAAAAATGTACTAGATATTATTGAGAATTTTCAAATAGATCCTTTGGTAACTAAATTAAACAAAAATAAAAAACTTTATCTTCTCATAGACAAATTCACAGAGTTTGATCTTCATCCTAATAAAGTTGATAATCACAAGATGGGTTCTTTGTATGAAGAACTTTTACGAAAATTCTCAGAGATGTCTAATGAAGAAAGTGGAGATCATTTTACACCAAGAGATATTGTTAAACTTTTAGTATCCCTCGTCTTTGGTGGAGATAAAGAAAATCTAAAAGGTGAGGATAAAATTAGATCAATTTATGATCCATGCTGTGGAACAGGTGGAATGTTAACTATTGGAAAAGAATGGATACATGAAAATATTAATAAAAGATTAAAAGTGGAATTATTTGGACAAGAATTAAATGATGTGACTTATGCAATATGTAAATCTGATTTTTTAATGGCAGATGAAAATCCTGAAAATATTAAAGGTCCGTTTTCATCATTATCTGAAGATGGTCATCAAGATAGAAAGTTTGATTATATGGTTACCAATCCACCATTTGGGGTAAGTTGGAAAGCAGAAGAAGATTTTGTAAAAAATGAGTCAAAAAATTCAGAAGGAAGATTTTTTGCAGGAACACCAAGAACATCAGATGGTTCTTTGTTATTTTTACAACATTTAATCAGTAAAATGGAACCTAAAGGTTCTAGGGTGGGAATTATTTTTAATGGATCTCCCCTATTCATTGGTGACGCGGGAAGTGGTGAGTCCGAAATAAGAAAATGGATAATTCAAAAAGACCTACTTGAGTGTATTATATCCCTCCCTGAAAAAATGTTTTTTAATACAGGCATTTCTACATACATATGGATTTTAAGTAATAAAAAATTGAAATTGAGAAAAAATAAAATCCAATTAATCAATGGTGAGAGTTTTTTTAAATCATTAACAAAAAATCTTGGTGAAAAAGGTTATTATATTTCCGATGATCAAATCAGTGAATTATCTGAGATTTATAAAAATTTTGAAGAGAGTGAAATATCAAAAATTTTACCTAATATTTCATTTGGTTACACAAAAGTTATTGTTGATAGACCAATGTATGAAGGTCAAAAAGTAAAAAAAGATAAAAAGGGACAAATAAAACCTGATATATCCAAAAGAGATATTGAGAGAATTCCTTTAGAAGAAGATATCAGTGAATTTTTTAAAAAAGAAGTACTTGAACATGTACCAGATGCTTTTATGGATAATTCAAAAAATAAAATAGGATATGAAATTAATTTTAAAAAATACTTTTTTAAATTATCAAAAATTAGAAATCTAGATGAAATTGTTTCGGAACTAAAAAAAATAGACGAAGAGTCGGAAAAGTTGTCTAAGGAATTATGGTAAAAAAAAATTTAAATTATAAAGAAACTGGCATCGATTGGATCGGTGTAGTTCCAAATAATTGGGAAATTGCCAAACCTAAATTTAAATTAAATCGTGTTACAAGGGCAATTGATGAAGTTGATGAAGTTGTAACTTGCTTTAGAGATGGGACTGTAACATTAAGAAAAAACAAAAAAAAAGACGGATTTACAAATTCTTTAAAAGAACATGGATATCAACAAATAAGACCTGGTGATTTGGTAATACATGAAATGGATAGTTTTGCAGGTGCCATGGGTATTTCTGACTCAAAAGGTAAGTCCACACCAGTATATACTGTTATAGAACCAAGTGATGGAGTTGAACTGAAATATATTTTTTACCTCCTTAAGCACATGTCCAAGTCTGGAAAAATAACCTCACTTGCAAAAGGTATTAGAGAAAGAACTACTGACTTTAGATGGAATATGTGGAGTTCAATGAACTTTCCATTTCCTCCACATAATGATCAAAAACTCATATCAAACTACCTTGATAAAAAAGTAAATATTATTAATAAATTAATTTTGAATCTAAAAAAAGAAATCGACCTTCTAAAGGAGAAAAAAAAATCACTTATAATTAATTACACCACAAAAAGTTTTGAAAATAAAAAAGATTTGAAAGATACAAATTTAGATTTAATTAAAAAAATACCCATAAATTGGAAAATTTCTAAAATTAAATTTATAAAATCTGAAGATAAATATTCTCTTGTTGATGGACCATTCGGATCTGATTTAAAAAGTGAACATTATGATGAAAATGGTGAAATTATTGTCATAGAAAGTGGTTTTCTTTATGAGGGTAATTTTAATAATAGAAAGAGAGAATTTAAAAAAATATCAAAAAATCATTTTAAAAAAATAAAAAGAAGTGAGTGTAATGAAAATGATATAATTATTGCAAAAATTGGAGATTGTGGAATCTCAGCAATCCTTCCTAAACTAGATAACCCGTCTGTTATCTCTGGAAATTGTTGTAAATTAAAAATATCTGAAAGACATAACAATGAATTTATTCATTATTGGATGTTAATGCTTAAATATAGAGGAATAATTAATAATGAAATAAATCAAACAGGACAACCATTTATATCATTAGGTACAATAAATAATTTAATAGTTTTCTTACCACCTAATGATGAACAAAAAGAAATAGTAACTTTTTTAAATACTGCAATAGAAAAGATTGATTTTTTAATAAAAAAAAAAATTAAAAAATTAAACTTAATTAAAGAATATAAAGACAATTTAATTTCATTAGGTGTTACTGGTAAATTAAAAATTAAAAAAATTTAATATGAATAAGTTAAGTCCTACGGAAAAAAAGTTTGAAAATCATATAGAAAAGTACCTTAATTCAATTGAATATAAATCAATTCATTTTGAACAATATGATCGTACTTTATGTTTAATTAAAGATGAAGTACTAGATTTTATTCAAAGAACTCAAAAAGAAAAATGGGATAAATTGAAAGATGCTTATGGTGAAGAAGTAGAGAACAAAGTTCTTGATCGAATTTCATCAGAAATTTCAAGAAGAGGTGTCATTGATGTTCTTCGTAATCAAGTTTCTGATCGAGCAGTTCATTTAGATCTTTGTTATTTTGAACCTAAGAGTAATTTAAACCCTGATCATCAAAATTTGTTTTTATTAAATCAATTTAGTCTTGTTCGACAGTTTCATTATTCAAAAAGAAACGAAAATTCTATCGATATGTGTTTGTTTTTAAATGGAATCCCAATAATTACAATGGAATTGAAAAATCAACTTACAGGTCAAAATTATAAAAACTCAGAAAATCAATATCGTTTTGATCGTGATCCTAAAGAACCACTTCTACAATTTAAAAGAGTTCTTGTTCATTTTTGTGTAGATAACAATCAAGTTTCAATGACGACAAATCTTAAAGGAGGAAAAACAAGATTTTTTCCTTACAATAAAGATATAGAAAATCCACCTGTTGAAAATGATTACAGATCTTCTTATCTATGGAAAGAAGTTTTAAACCCCAATTCGCTTTTAGACATTATTGAAAATTTTGCACATGTTTCAAATGAAAAAGAGTATTACTACAATAAAGAAAAACAAACAGTTGATACAAAAAAATTTGATGTACAAATTTTTCCTCGATACCATCAATTAGAGTTAATTAGAAATCTTAAAGAACAAATTAAAAATGATGGTGCAGGGAATAACTATCTTATTCAACACACAACTGGATCAGGTAAATCATATTCTATTGGTTGGTTGTCTCATCTTCTAACTTCTCTGTATAAATCAAAAGATGATAAGAGAAGAATTTTTGACAGTATAATTGTTGTAACAGATAGAACTAATTTAGATGATCAATTGAGAGGAACTGTTAAATCTTTATCAAAAGTGGATGGTGTAGTTTTTGGTGCAGAAAAAGGTTCAAAAGAACTCAGAGAATTTCTTGAAAAAGGTAAGGATATTATAATTACAACAATACAAAAGTTTCCTTATATTTCTGAAGATATAGTTGCATTAGGTGACAAAAAATTTGCAGTTCTTATTGATGAAGTTCACTCTAGTCAAAATGGTGAACTTTCTAAAGAATTAAAAAGAACATTAACTAGAAATGAAGATGATGAAGAAGAGGATTTCACATTAGAGTCTTTTCTAGAAGAACAAATTCAAACAAGAGGAAGACAAAAACATATTTCTTTCTTTGGTTTTACAGGAACACCTAAAGAAAAAACTTTAGAGATATTTGGAACAAAACAATCTGATAATAAATTCAAACCTTTTCATGTTTACTCAATGAGACAGTCTATACATGAAGGATACACTCTTGATGTTTTACAAAATTACTCAACTTATAAAAGATATTTCAAAGTTAAAGAAGTAAAAGAAGATGTAATTGAGATTGATACAGCGCAAGGTACTAAAGAAATTTTTAATTATGTAGATTCACATAAAATTACAATTGAGAATAAAGTTAAGATAATTCTTGATCATTTTTTCAACAAATCTTCAAAAGAAATTCAAGGTAAAAGCAGGGGAATGATTGTTGTAAAAACAAGAAAACTTTGTGTTCAATATTTTAAAGAAATAAACAGACAACTTGATGAAAGAAAATCTAAATTTAAATGTCTAGTAGGTTTTTCTGGTGAAGTTAAATTCAAAAGTGATCCTGAGAAATATACTGAAAAAGGTTTAAATTTAACAATTGGTCATGATGGCGATGTACCTTTGGGTCTAAAAAATCCAAAATACAGATTACTTGTTGTTGCAAATAAATTTCAAACTGGATTTGATGAACCTATGCTTCAATCTATGTATATAGATAAATCTTTGAAAGATGTTCAATGTGTTCAAACATTATCTCGTTTAAATCGAACAATGTCAGGCAAAGCATCTACTTTTGTATTAGATTTTGCTAACGATCCAGAGTCTGTTAGATTTTCATTTCAAAAGTTCTATCAGGAGGTTGGTCTTGAAGAAGAAACCGATGCTAATAAACTCTATGATATTCAAACTTTAATTGATGAATTCAAAATATTTTCAAATGAACAAGTTGAAAAGTTTTGTTCAATATTTTTTGATAAAAATAGAGAAGAGGGCAATCTTCATCCAGTTTTAGATGAAGTTGTTGATAACTGGAATGGATTGGATGATGACGAACACAGAGAAGATTTTAGACTGAAAGTTGCATCTTATATAAGATTATATAGTTATTTATCTCAAATAATAAATTTTTCAGATGTAGAATTAGAAAAAAATTATATTTTTTATAGATACTTATCTAAAAAATTGAAACCAAAAGCAAAAGAGAAAGTTAATATTGAACATTTAATTGATCTTGAATCATTAAGAATACAAAAGTTACATGATCATATCGATCCATTAGAGAAGGCAGATCATGACTATAAGGAAATTAAAACAGCACTTGGCACTTATAATCCGCCCACTAAAGACTTACTTTCAGAAATTATTGAAACAATCAACTCAAGATACGGAATAAATCTTACTGATGACGATAAAGTTAATATTGATACTGTTAGACAAAAAATATTTGAAGATGAAGAAATTAAAAAATATATGAATGGAGCAAATTCAGAACAAAATAAACAAGATTATTTCAAAAAACAATTTGATAATGTAATTTTGTCTCTTCTTAAAGATAGATTTGATTTCTATAAAAAACTTGATGAAAATTCAGGATTAAAAAATCTTATATTTGATAAAATTTATAAAGATTATAGAGAGAATAAAAATAAGTAATTGTTATAGTTGCAAATGAGACTATAACATTTCTAAATCCTTCATCACTCCTTCATCACTCCTTCATCACTAATGATTTTCATACAGATAAAAAAAAGGGCAGTAAAAACTGCCCTTTTTGAATTTTTGTTTGAGATTAATGGGGATTACATTCCCATTCCACCCATACCACCCATACCGCCCATACCACCAGGCATACCAGCAGGCATTCCGCCACCAGCATCTTTTTCTTCTGGTTTGTCAGCAATCATTGCTTCTGTAGTTACTAATAATCCAGAGATTGAAGCAGCGTCTTGGAGTGCAGTTCTCACAACCTTAACTGGATCAATGATACCTTTTGCAAACATATCGCAATATTCTTCACTTTGAGCGTCATAACCATATGAAGTTTTCTTTTGCTCTAACAATTTACCAACTACTACTGAACCATCAACACCAGCATTTTTAGTAATCTGTCTGATAGGAGCTTCTAATGCTCTTCTTACAAGTTCAACACCAGCTTTTTGATCTTCACCTTTGGCTTTCACTTTATCAAGATCTTGGGCAGCATAAAGAAGTGCACAACCACCACCTGTTACAATACCCTCTTCAACAGCGGCTCTAGTTGCATTTAAAGCATCTTCAACTCTATCTTTTCTCTCCTTAACTTCTACTTCAGTCGCTCCACCAACTTTGATAACGGCAACACCACCTGCTAATTTAGCAAGTCTTTCTTGAAGTTTTTCTCTATCGTAATCAGATGTAGTTTCTTCAACTTGTTTTTTAATTGAATCACATCTTGCTGCGATATCAGATTTTTTACCGCTACCGCTAACAATTGTGCTGTTATCTTTATCAACTTTAATCTTTTTACAAGATCCAAGGTCTTCAAGTTTAACATTTTCAAGTTTTATTCCAAGATCTTGAGAAATTACTTGGCCACCAGTTAGTATAGCGATATCTTCAAGCATAGCTTTTCTTCTATCACCAAATCCAGGAGCTTTAACAGCTACAACTTTTAAACCACCTCTTAGTTTGTTTACAACTAAAGTAGCCAATGCTTCTCCTTCAACATCTTCAGAGATAATCATTAAAGGCCTACCTGATTGTACAACAGCTTCTAATAATGGAACCATTGGTTGTAAGTTAGTTAATTTACTTTCATGTAATAAGATGTAAGGATTATCTAACTCAGTTGTCATTTTATCACTATTAGTAATAAAGTATGGAGATAAATAACCTCTATCAAACTGCATACCTTCAACAACATCAAGTTCAGTATCAATTCCTTTTGCTTCTTCAACAGTAATAACACCTTCGTTACCAACTTTTTGCATAGCTTTTGCAATCATTGTACCAATTTCTTTATCACCGTTTGCAGAAATTGTTCCAACTTGGGCAATCTCATCACTATCTTTTACTTTTTTTGCTGAAGAAATTAAATTTTCTTTAACATTTTCAACAGCAGCGTCAATTCCTCTTTTTACATCCATTGGATTCATGCCGGCCGTTACATACTTTACACCTTCTTTTACAATAGCTTGAGCTAAAATAGTTGCTGTAGTTGTACCATCACCAGCTTCTTCATTAGTTTTGCTAGCAACTTCTTTCACCATTTGAGCACCCATGTTTTCAAACTTATCTTCAAGGTCTATTTCTTTAGCAACAGATACACCATCTTTAGTAATTCTAGGTGCGCCATAAGATTTATCCATTACGACATTTCTTCCTTTTGGACCTAAAGTAACTTTAACGGTATCAGCTAAAATATTGACACCTCTCATCATTGATGCTCTTGCTTCTGCATCAAATTTAATTATTTTTGCCATTTTATTTTCTCCTTTAAATTAAATTATTTACCTGAAATACCCATAATGTCTGATTCTTTCATTATGCTGTATTCTTTACCATCAATTTTGACTTCAGTTCCTGACCATTTGCCAAATAAAACTTTGTCACCAACTTTAACATCCATTGGAATTATTTTACCATCTTCTGCTTTAGCACCACCGCCGACAGCAACTACTTTGCCTTCTTGAGGTTTTTCTTGTGCTGTATCTGGGATAATTATTCCACCAGCAGTTTTTTCACTGCTATCTAAAACTTCGATTAATACTCTGTCATGTAACGGTTTAAATTTCATAAATTCTCCTTATTAAATATGAGCTTCATATAGATACTGACCAAGCTATTTCAAGATAATTTGAAAAATAAGTTGTTAAAAATCCTAGGAAATTAAGGATTTTATGGTTTATACCTTAAAATATGACAAAAAATTTAGATAATGAGGGCTTAAAGACAATTGCTGACAAATACGACCTATTCTATATTGATCTTTGGGGGGTGGTTCATAATGGAATTAAACTTCATGAAAAAGCAATCTTTGTTTTAAAAGAGTTATCAAAATTGAACAAAAAATTTATTCTTTTAACAAACGCACCAAGACCCAACGAAGCTGTAAAAATTTTTTTAGAAAAAATGGGGATGGACAACGAATTAAGAGATCATGTTTTTACATCAGGCGAAGCATCTCTTAATTATTTAAAAAAATTTCACAATCATGATAAGTTTTTTCATATTGGACCACCAAGAGATTTTGATTTGTTTAAAGATTTTAAAAACAATCAATCAATAGATCTAAATGATAGTCAATATCTGTTATGCTCAGGATTGTTTGATGAATATGATGAGGATTTGAAATATTATAAAGATTTATTAGAAAAACATATCAATAAAAAGATGGTCTGCACTAATCCAGATCTAATAGTTGATAGAGGAAATGAAAGAGAATTATGTGCAGGATCTGTTGCAATGGTATTTGAAAAAATGGGTGGAGAAGTTGTGTACTTTGGCAAACCCTATGCTGAGGTTTATAATCAATCTATAGATAATAAAAATAAAAAAATTCTATCAATTGGAGATAATTTGAACACAGACATAAAAGGTGCAAATCTTTTAAATTATGATTCATTGTTGATATCTAATGGTGTTCATAGAAATGAGATAATGAATCAAGGTATAGAACAAATAGCAAAAAAATATGAGACGGTTGTTAATTATATTCAGTCAGATTTGAAATGGTAAAGCTATATAAAAATTTTAATATTAATAAAAATCATAAACAATCAATAATTTTAATTGGTAATTTTGATGGTGTACATTTAGGACATCAAAAATTATTCAAATTAGCTGAGTCATATAAAAAAAAATATAATTTAAAAATTGGTGTTATCAATTTTGATCCAATGCCAAAAATGTTTTTTAATAGGTCTCTAACAAATTTTAGATTATCGAGCATTGATCAAAAATTAGTTTTATTAAATAATCAAGGTGTTGATTTTGTAATTACAAAAAAATTTAACAAAATTTTTTCTAAAACAAAATCAATCAATTTTATAAAAAATATTTTATCACAAAAATTAAATGCAAGGTTTATATTTGTGAGTAATAATTTTAGATTTGGAAATAAAAGAGAAGGGGATGTAAATCTTTTAATTCAAAATGAGAAAAGATTTAATTTTAAAGTTGTTAAACCAAAGCCTCTTTTAATAAAGAGAAAAATAGTTTCATCATCTTTAATTAGAAGTTATTTAGAAAAAGGTTTTTTAAAAGAGGCGAACAAGCATTTAAACAGGAATTGGTCTATTGAAGGAATTGTTCAAAAAGGAAGACAAATTGGAAAAAAGATTGGCTTTCCAACATGCAACATTAATATTGAGGATTATGTTTTGGCTAAACCTGGAGTATATGCAGTAAAAGTTTTGAGAAAAAATGATACTAAATATATAAAAGGAATAGCTAATTTAGGTTATAGACCTACATTTAATCAAAAAAAAATATTATTAGAGGTTCATTTATTTAATTTTTCTGGCAATCTATATAATAAGTATTTAACAGTTGAATTTTTAAAATTTATTAGAAAAGAGAAGAAATTTAAAAATGTCAATCAGTTAAAAAATCAAATCAAAACTGATTTAAGTATTGCAAAAAAAACAAAATGAGCAAATCACAAATAAACCTACCCAAAACAGCTTTTTCTATGAAGGCTAATCTACCAGTTAGGGAACCTGAAATTTTAGACTATTGGAATAAAATTAATCTTTATGATGAATTAAGAAGCTCTAGCAAAGGAAAAGAAAAATTTGTTCTTCACGATGGCCCTCCTTATGCAAATGGCAATATTCATATGGGTACCGCTCTAAATAAAATTTTGAAAGATATAATAGTAAAATTTCATCAAATGGATGGTAAAGACTCTATATATGTCCCAGGGTGGGATTGTCATGGTTTACCAATTGAATGGAAAATAGAGGAACAATATAAAAAAAATAAAAAAAACAAAAATGAAGTACCAATAGTTGAATTTAGAAAAGAATGCAGATCATTTGCAGAAAAGTGGATTGAAGTTCATAAAGGTCAATTTAAACGATTAGGTGTTATTGGTGACTGGGAAAATTATTACTCTACAATGAGTTTTGATGCTGAGGCACAAATTGTAAGAGAATTAGGAAAATTTCTCAAAGAAGGAAGTTTATATAGAGGTTTTAAACCAGTTTTATGGTCAACAGTTGAAAAGACTGCACTTGCAGATGCGGAAGTTGAGTATCAAGATCATAAATCTGATACCATATATTCATCTTTTCCAGTTAAATCTTCTAATATAAAAGAGCTCGAGGGAAGTGATGTTGTTATTTGGACAACAACTCCTTGGACAATACCAGCCAATAAAGCTTTAGCTTATAACCAGTCTCTTGATTATGTATTAATTAAATTGAATGATGAGGGTGATTTTAAAAATCGAAAAATAGTTATAGCGAAGGCTTTATTAGATTCAGTTATTAAAGACTGCTCAATAGAAGATTATCAAGAGATTAAAAAGTTTAAAGGTAAAGATTTGAAAGATACAATCTGCAATCATCCTTTTTATAATCTAGGTTATGATTATGATATACCAATGTTGGAAGCAAGATTTGTAACAACAGAACAAGGAACAGGTATTGTTCATTGTGCACCAAGTCATGGACCAGATGATTTTAATTTATGTTTAAATAATGGAATTAAAGCTATTGAAACAGTTGATGGCGATGGAAAATATACTAGCAATGTTCATTTATTTGAAGGTAATCACATTTTTAAAGCGAACCCGATTGTTATTGAAAAACTTAAAGAACAAAAAAAATTATTATCAAATGGTGAACTAATTCACTCTTATCCTCATTCTTGGAGATCTAAAGCACCACTAGTTCACAGAGCAACACCTCAGTGGTTTATATCAATGGAAAGTCATAAGCTGAGAGAAACAGCACTTAAAGCCCTTGATGAAACAACTTTTTATCCTAGCAAGGGAAAAGAAAGATTAAAATCAATGATTGAAACTAGACCAGACTGGTGTGTCTCTAGACAAAGAGTTTGGGGCGTTCCTCTTCCAATTTTTGTAAATAAAAAAACAAAAGAAATTCTGGTTGACGATGATGTAAATGAAACAATAGCAAATATTTATGAAAAAGAAGGTTCAGATTGTTGGTTTTCAGATGATCCACAAAGATTTTTAGGTAAAAAATATAATTCTGAAGATTATGAAAAGCTAAGTGATATTGTTGAAGTGTGGTTTGATAGCGGTTCTACTCACTCATTTGTTCTAGAAAAAAGAGAAGATTTAAAATGGCCAGCATCAATGTATTTAGAAGGTTCAGATCAACATAGAGGATGGTTTCATTCATCACTACTCGAATCGTGTGGGACGAGAGGAAGAGCTCCATTTGATTCAATTTTATCTCATGGTTTTGTTGTTGATGGAAAAGGTTTAAAAATGTCAAAATCACTGGGTAATGTGATTGCTCCAGAAGAAATTTTAAAAAAATATGGAGCTGATATTTTAAGAATTTGGGTCGCATCTTCTAACTACGCTGAAGATTTAAGAATTGATCACTCTATTTTAGATCAACACGCAGAATCTTATAGAAAAATCAGAAATACATTCAGATACTTACTAGGTAATCTAAATGATAATTTTGAAAAAATTGATCTACAAAAAATAAATTTATCAGAATTACCTGAACTTGAGCAATTTATGCTTCATAAAATTTATGTGATAAATTCAAATTTTAAAAACTACTTTAAAAATTATGATTTTCATAATTTATATAAAGAGTTATTAAATTTTTGCACTGTAGATTTATCAGCATTTTATTTTGATATTAGAAAAGATACTTTGTACTGTGATCCATTAGACTCAAAAAAGAGACAATCAACAATAATTTTGTTAAACGTGATTTTAAATTCATTATTGAGATGGTTTGCGCCAATTCTCTCTTTTACAACAGAAGAGATCTATAAATTAATTTTCAAGGATAATAATAGTATACATTTAGAAACATTTTTAAATTATCCAGAAAAATTTAAAAATGACCAGCTTAATCAAAAATGGTTAGATCTGATTAAGATAAGAAATATATGCAATATTAGTATTGAAGAAAAAAGAGCAACTAAAGAAATTGGATCAAGTTTAGAGGCTAAACTAAAGATTAACTTGGATAAAAAATTATCTGAAATTACTGAAAATATTGATTTTTCAGAACTATGTATCACATCAAGTTCAGAGGTAATTTATAATGAAAATATTGAAACAAGTGCTGAAACAACCAAAGCAAAAGGAACCAAATGTCCAGTATGTTGGAAAATTACCGAGGAAGCTTGTTCTAGACATTCCGAATGATAATTAAGAATTTAACAAAAAATTTTTATATAAATCTATTTATTATACTTTCAATTTTTATAATTGATAGAATTTCAAAAATTTATGTAATTAACTTTGATATTAAAAATTCATCTACAGATCTATATACATCAAAATTTTTGAATATAAATTTGATATGGAATGAAGGAATTGCTTTTGGGCTTTTCTCTTTTAGTCAGAACAACTTATATAATTTATTAACTGTAATTATTTCAATAATAATTTTAGTTATTTTAAAAATGATCATTGATAGCCATGGTATTAAAAAGTATGGATTATTAATGATTTTTGGTGGCGCATTGGGAAATTTATTTGATCGTTTATTCTATAAAGCTGTTCCAGATTTTATTGATTTTCACGTAGAAGAATTTCATTGGTTTGTGTTTAATGTAGCCGATATATTCATTACTATAGGTGTAATTATTATGATATTATTTGAGCTAATTTTAAATAATCAAAAGAATAATGAACAAACTTAAAAAATTTATTTTGCTAAATTTTGTACTATTGCTAGCATCATGCGGCACAATGCAAAGTGCTTTTGAGAATCAGAAAAAAAATAATACCGATGAGTTTTTAGTTGAAAAAAAATCACCATTGGTAATGCCACCAGATTTTGATGAGTTACCAATTCCAAAAGAAATAGAAATTCAAAAAGATATTAATGAGAATGAATTTAAAACATTGATAACTCAAGATAATCAAGAAATAAAATCTAATGAAAAAGATATAAATAAAAATTTTGAAGAACTGTTATTAGATAAAATCAAGAAAAATTAATGCTATCACCAAGAATTTCTTTTAAAAATTTTAGATCAAAAAAAGTAAAATCTTCATTAATCAAAAAAAAACTCATAAATTTAATCAAAGAAAAAAATGAAATTTTAAAATCTTTATCAAAAAATTATAAAAATAATTTTAATCATAAAAACCTAAAAAAATTTAAAAAGTCTTTAGATTATAGAGTGATAGGAATGGGAGGATCTTCACTTGGAGCACAAGCAATTTATGATTTTCTGAGGCATAAAATAAAAAAAAATTTTTTTTTTATTAATAATTTAAAGAGAAACAAATTAGAAAAAAAAAAGAAAAACCATAATAACTTAATTATTTCTAAATCTGGCAATACAATTGAAACTATTGTTAATGTAAATTTATTAATAGAAAAACAAGATAAAAATATTTTTATTACTGAAAATAAAAAAAATTATTTAAATCTTTTAGCAGATAAATTAAAAGCAGATATAATTCACCATAACGATTATATAGGTGGCAGATACTCGGTTCTATCTGAAGTTGGTATGTTACCTGCTGAACTAATGGGTTTAAACATAAATAATTTTAAACAGCTTAACTTTTTGATTAAAAATAAATCGTTCTTTAACAATTTAATTTCGAATGTAAGCTCAACATTATATTTCATTCGAAATAAAAAATTTAACTCAATAATACTTAATTATGATGAAAAATCAGACAGTCTATTTAAATGGTATCAGCAATTAATTGCTGAAAGTTTAGGTAAAAAAAAAAGTGGAATATTACCTATAATTTCTAATATGCCCAAAGATAATCATAGTGTAATGCAACTTTATTTAGATGGTTTTAAAAATAATTTTTTCACTTTTTTTTATGTTCATGAAGATCGATCTAAAAAATTAAATAACAAACAAATTTTATCAGTTAAAAATTACCTTAAAAATAAAAGTTTGGGAGACATAATTTTTTCTCAAAAAAAAGCTACAGAGAATGTTTTTAATAGAAAAAATGTTCCTTTTAGAAGCTTTGAGATAAAAAAAAGAGATGAAAAAACTCTAGGAGAATTATTTTGTTTTTTTATTTTAGAAACAATTCTAATTGCAAAATCTCTTAATGTAAATCCATATGATCAACCTGCTGTAGAATTAATAAAACAAGAAACAAAAAAAATTTTAATTTAATTTTGTTAAAAAAGTAATCTTAGAAATTCCATAATTCTTTTGATCAACAATTTGGAATACTTTTGGTATTATGTCTTGTTCATTTTTGTGTCTATGAATTATTACTATCCCACCTTCATTCAAAATTTTTTGATTATTAATTTCTATTAATAATCTATCTAAATTTTTATCTTTATATGGAGGGTCTAAAAAAATAATATCAAACTTATTTTCGAGTTTTGAAAATATATGACTTTGATATATATCAAATTCTAGGACAGAGAATTTTTCATTTAAATTTAAATTTAAATTTTGTAAATTTTTTTTTAATATTGGTAAAACACCATTATAATTTTCTATAAAAATTACTTTTTTTACATTTCTAGATAAACATTCAATACCAAAAGAGCCTACACCAGAGAATAGATCTAAAATAATTGAGTTTTCTAAATCTATTTTGAATTTTTTTGAGTGAATTATAATATTGAATATCGACTCTTTTGTTAAATCTTTTAAAGGTCTTGTTTTAATATCTTTTGGTTCTAAAATTTTTTTACCTTTAAAGGACCCTGAAATAATTCTCATTAGTCTATTACTTTATAACCAATATCTTTTCTATAAAACCCACCTTGCCAATTCAATTTATCTAAGTTTAATAATATTTTTTTTTTTGCTTCACTGAAATTATCAGAGGTTACTACAAAATTTAAAACTCTGCCTCCTACTGCATATAATTTTTTATCTTTTTTCAGAGTGCCAGCATGAAATATATATTCATTGTCACTCAATTTAAGATTGTCTAAGTTTTCTATCTTTACATTTTTTTTAAATTCATCAGGATAACCTTTAGAGCACATCACAACACATAAACTTTTCTTGTTTGACCAATTTAGATCAATTTTATCAAGTGTTTCATCACAACAAGCTAAAAAGATATCTGATAAATCCGTTTTAAGTTTAGGAAGAATAGTTTGACACTCTGGATCTCCCATACGCACATTATACTCAATTAAATATGGTTCATCTTTAACAATCATGAGGCCCGCATACAAAAAACCCTTATAATTCGAATTCATTTTAGATAAGCCTGATAAAGTTGGATAAATAATTTTATTTAAAATTTTTTCTTCTAACTCTTTTGTAATTAATCTTGAAGGAGAATATGCTCCCATCCCACCAGTATTTTTTCCTTTATCTCCTTCAAGCACTCTTTTGTGGTCTTGTGCGGTTTCAAAATTTTTTATAGTTTTTCCATCACTAACTATAAAATAACTCATTTCTTCACCTTCAAGGAATTCTTCTATTAAGATATTTTTAGCTACTCCAAATTTTCCATTGAATATTTCTTCAATTGCAACATTGGACTCATTTTCATTATTGCAAATATATACACCTTTGCCTGATGCCAAATTATCTGCTTTGATTACATTAGGATATTTCGAGTTTTCTAAAAATTTTTTTGCATCTAATTTATTTTCAAGTACTGCAAATTTTGCTGTAGGAATATTGTATTTTTCACAAAGTTTTTTTGTAAAAATTTTTGACCCTTCAAGTTGAGAAGCTATTTTATTAGGACCAAATACTTTAATATTAAATTTTTCTAAATAATTAACTATACCATTTACCAATGGTTGTTCTGGTCCTATCACCACTAAGTCAATTTTATTTTCATCTAGAAACTTGTGAAGAGCTTGAAAGTTATTGATATCTATATCTATATTTGTGGCAATTTCTAAAGTTCCTGCATTTCCTGGAATGCAGTAAATATTTTCTATTTTTGAAGATTTAGAAATTGTTACTGCTATCGCATGCTCTCTGCCTCCACTACCTAAAATTGCAATTTTCATAATAATATTTATATATCTTACAAATGATAAATAAATTAGCAAAAATAAAATTTCTACCAAATAATTTTGAAATTATTGAAAATGGAGATCATGTAATTTGCGCAATATCAAAAAAAAAAATCACCTTAGAAAATTTGAATTATTGGAGTGTAGAAAAGCAGGAAGCTTACTATTCTTATGTGGAAGCAGCAATAGAACGTGAAAAAAATTAAATATTTAATCTTTCCATCTATTGTGAGTCCAAATCCACTGATCTATATTTCTCAAAATCATTCTTTCTAATAAACTATTAAGGAATTTAGTTATTTCTATAATTGATTTTTTGTTATTTATTTTTATTGGTTTGGAAACAAACATTTTAAAATAATTATTCTTTATTCTTTCAATATATACAGGCACTAACTCACAATCATATTTTTTAATAAGTTGAGCAGGAATAGTCGTAGTGGCTGCTAGATGATTAAAAAAATTTACTTTCTCTCCTTCTCTAACTCTTTGATCAATCATTATAGCAATTGATTTCCCATTTTTTACATTTTTAATTATTTCTCGACTACCAGCTCTACCTTTTTTAATTTGATTTTTACAAATATTTTCAGTTCTAATTTTTTCCATTGTTTTATTTAAAAAAACATTATTAAGTGGTCTGTAAATGGCAGCTAATTCAATTCCCACCTTTTCAATTTGCATAGCCATAAGTTCAAAATTACTAAAATGACCCGAAATAAAAATAGCTTTTTTTTTAGATTCTTTTAAATCATTTAAGTGCTCGAGACCTTCAATAGAAATATATTTTTTAAGTTTGTCATTCCTAAAATCTTTTAGGTGAACATATTCCGCAAAAATTCTTCCATAATTTCCCAAAACATTAGATGCTATTTTTTTAGGATTTTGTTTTTTTTGAATATTTGCTTTTTCTAAATTTTTAATAATTTGTTTTTTAGATTTAAATAATGGACCAAAAATTATACCAATTAAAAATCCTAAATTTGATGAAAATTTATACCCAATTAATTTAAAGATGATAAATAAAATTTTAATTAGAATAAATTCTATAAAGTAAATTATTTTTCTCATAATTTAGATATTAAAAGTTTTTTAAATTTTTTAATATCTTTAATTTCTAAATTAATTTTTAAATATTTAATATTTTTTCTTTGTGATTTACCTAAACGAAAAAAATCTTTTTCAGTAGTGACTATAGAAAGATTTTCATTTTTCGCTTTTAGTCTCAATTTATTAAATATTTCATTAGGTATTTTATAATGATCCGGATAAATTATTCTCTCTTTGATTATAAATTTATTCTTTACAAGAGTTTGTTCAAATTCATGAGGGTTGCCAATTCCACAAAACATTAGATATCTCTTTTTTAAATTAAACTTTTTCAAATTTACTGGTTTATATTTGCCTTCAAAAATTTGAATTTCTTTGTTGATAGACTTTAGTTTTAAATAAAGATTATTATTTTTTTTCTCTCCATTAATAAAGGCAATATCATAGTTTTTTATTTTTTGAATACTTTCCCTTAATGGGCCAGCTGGTAGTAAAAAATTATTTCCAAATCCATCCTCTGCATTAAAACAAATAATTTTTAAGTCATAATTAATATTTTTTTGTTGTAATCCATCATCAAGAATTGCTAATTCATATTTTTTTTTTGCTGCTAAATATAAAGCTTCTTCTCTACTGTCTTTACTTATAAGCTCACCTTTTGTTTTTAATAAATTTATTTCATCTAATTGATCAATATAATTTTTTTTTATGAATGCAGTCTTAAATTTTTTTTTTAATAAAGTTTGAATTTCGATTGCTAAAGATGTCTTTCCTGTACCACCTAAGTATGTGTTACCAACACATATTGTTTTAATTAAAAATTTTTTCTTAGAATTCAATTCTTTCAACTCATTAATTATTAAAGTAATTAGCGAGAGTGGGAAAAGTATTATAGAAATTATGTTTTTAGAATTCCAAAATAAAGGTTTTACAAACTTCATATTATATACTTGTTAATATAAAGCAGATTTTTGTCTAGAACTTGCTCACCAATTTTAGTTATTTTTTGAATATTTCGTTTATTTTTTTTATGGTCCAACTTTTTTAAAATAATTTTTTCCATCTTTAAACTACTTGAAGTAGTTAACGACAATTTATGCTTCATTAAAAATGAGTATATTTCTTTAAAATTATTCACATTTGGACCATTAATTATAAAATTACCAAATCTGGCTGGCTCTAAAGGGTTCTGTCCTCCATGAGCAATCAGGGAGCCGCCTACAAAAGTTAAATTGGTGAGATTATAAAATTTAGATGAAACTCCATAACTATCTACCAGATATATATCAGTATCATTTTTAATCTTAAGATTTGAAGAGTGAGTTATAGTTTTTAACCCAAGCTTATTCATGCTATCAATTATCTGAGGTGCTCTATTTATATGTCTTGGTATAATAATAGTAATAAGTTGTTTAATATTTTTTTTTAAGTTTTTATGTAGTTTTCCTAAAAAAATTTCTTCATTTTTATGTGTGCTTGCTGCACACCAAATCTTTGAGCTTTTAAATTTATTTTTTAAAAGTTTATCATTTATCCCCTTTATTTTTTTTTCACCATAATATTTAAGGTTACCCGCAACCCTAATATTCTTAACATGAAGTTGTTTTAGATATTTTAAAGTTTCTATATCAGAGGGTAGAGCTAAAGTAATTTTATTGAATACTTCCTTAGCAAAACTAGGAAAATTATGCCACCTATCAAGAGTTTTTTTAACTATTCTTGCATTTAAAATAATAATTGGAATTTTTTTTATTTTTAAGTTTTTATACATGTTTGGCCATATTTCAGATTCAACAAAAATTGCTGTTTGTGGTTGCCAATAATTTATAAATCTTTTTGTTAAAAAATTATTATCTAAGGGAAAATAAACATGAAAAGTTTTTTTTAAACTTAATTTTTTAAATATTTTTGCAGAACTAGTTGTTGTCGTTGTAACAATAATACTTTTAATTTTTTTATTTGTTTCTAGTTTCTTAATTATTGGAATTACACTCATAAGTTCACCAATACTTGCAGCATGTATCCAAACTTTATTTTTAGTTCTTTTTTGAGAATAAATACAAATTTTCTCTTTAAACCTTTTGGGATCCTCTTTTCCTTTTAATATTCTATAGATAAAAATAAGAGGCGAGATTATAACAGCCAAATTAGTCAGTATGGCGTAAAAAAAATACATCAATTTTGTTTTAATTGTCTTTGATAAAAATTTTTATAAATTTTAGAATTATTCAATAGATCATTGTGCTTTCCAGAGTCAACAATTTTACCATTATCAACAACATAAATATTATCTGAGTTAAGTATTGTTGAAAGTCTATGGGCAATAACTATTGTTGTTTTATTTGTGGTTAGCTTATCTAATGCTTTTTGAATTTTTTCTTCTGTTTCAGAATCTAATGATGAGGTAGCCTCATCTAATAATATTATTCTACTATTCTTTAAAAAAGCTCTCGCGATTGATAATCTTTGTTTTTCTCCTCCAGATAGTTTTACTCCATTTTCACCAATCATAGTTTCATAGCCATTTTCTAAATTATTTATAAACTCATCACTCATAGATAATTTTGCGGCAGCTATAATATCTTCTTTATCAGCATCTGGTCTTGCATATTTTATATTATTTAAAACAGTATCATCAAATAATGTAGTATTTTGATCTACTATTGAAATTTGATTTCTAAGAGACGCTAAATTCACCTTAGATATATCTTGATTATCAAAATATATATTTCCACTAGTTGGTAAATAAATTCTAGGAATCAGATTTAATAATGTTGATTTTCCGGATCCACTATAGCCAACCAAAGCAGTCATTTTTCCACCAGTGAATTTAAGAGACATATCTTGTAGAACTTTGTTCTCAGGATTTGACTTATAGGCAAAATTAATTTTATCTAGAACAATATTACCTTCTGTAATATTAATTTTTTCACCCTCTTCATTTAAAGAAATTTCATTTTGTTTATCTATTATTGGGAGAATTCTTTCAGCTGCTGCCAAACCTTGTCCAATACCAACATTTACTTTTGTAAGTGTTTTGACAGGTTGATAAGCCAACATCATAGCTGCCAAAAAAGAAAAAAAATTATTTATTCCTAATTCACCATTAATTATCAATTTACCAGAATAAAATATTAATAAGGCAATCATTATACCTGTTAATATTTCCATAACTGGAGCAGATCTAATGTATACAGCATGTATTTTTGCAGATTTTTCCTTGAGGTCGTTAACAAATTTTTCAGATCTTTTTTCCTCAAAATTTTCTCTTTGAAAAATTTTTATAATTTTATGATTTTTAAACAAATCGATTAGATATCTATTTAAATTTCCTGATTTCTCTTGAGCTTGGGTGGTGACTTTACCCATTCTTTTAGCAAGAATTTTTGCAGTAATTGATGCAAGAGGTATCATAAAAATTGCTATTAAAGATAATTTCCAATTTTGAAAAAACATTACAATAAGTAGACCTATTAAAGTTAGGCTATCTTTGAAAAGACTTAAAAGCGCATCAGCTAATAATATTGTTATCTGATTTACGTCAAAATTTAAATTTGAAATATATTTTCCTGAATGCTTGTTTTCAATAATTTCCGTATCAGCTTTAATAAAGGATCTTAACATATCAGTCTGCATCATCTTTTTAACTTCTTCAGATACATTGATCATTAATAATTTTGCAAAATAAAGGGACGTACCTTTTGCACTAAACGCAATTATGATTGCTATCGGAATTAATATAATTAAGGTTTGATCTTTATTAAGAAATATTTTCTCTATGGCAGGATCTAAAAGCCATGCTGTGGCCGAAGTACTTGCTGCTACTATTATTGAAAAAAAACCAGCTAGTAAAATTTTACCAATAAATTTACTAGTGTAGTTTTTAAAAAGTCTTTTTAAAATTTTAATTTTTGACATAGTTTTATAATAATTTTCCAATAAGAATATTTATAAATACTACCAGTCCTAAAAAATTATTACTTTTAAATCTATTAAGGCAATCAAAGGGCAAATTAGTATTTAATTTTTTTATTTGAAATACCAACAAATGAAGAATTGGAAAAATCATAAATATAAAATAATAGTATTTAAAACTCATTAACACTCCAATCAAAAATAGCGATATGATAAATATACAATATGAAATAAATAGAAATTTTTTTGGATCATCTTTAAATTTTATTGAAGTTGACTTTACTCCTATTATTTCATCATCTTTAATATCTTGGAATCCATAAATTGTGTCGTAGCCTAGTGTCCAAAATATGGCTCCTAAATAGAAAATGATTGGAATAATTGAAATTTCATTAGTTATTGAGATCCAAGCAAGCACCAATCCATAGTTAAAAGTAATTCCAAGAAATAATTGAGGCCAATATGTAATTCTCTTCATCAATGGATAAGTAAAGGCTAGCGGCATTGAAATTAAAGCCATCAATATTGTAAGTTTGTTAAAATTTATTAGTACTAAAAAAGCAATTCCACATAAAATTAAAGCATATATAGAAGCAAGTTTCACTGAAACTTTTCCAGAAGCAATTGGTCTTTTTTTAGTTCTCTCAACTTTTTTATCAAAATTTTTATCAGCAATATCATTTACAATGCATCCTGCAGAGCGCATTAAAATAGATCCTGATAAAAAAAGAGTAGAATAAAAAAAATAATTGAATAAGTTTGATTGAAAATCATAAACTAATGTTAATCCCCAAAGACAAGGCCAAAATAAAAGCATAAAACCAATAGGCTTTTTCAATCTTGTTAGTTCTATAAATAGGTTTATTTGGTTCATAATTTACTTGTAAATAACAAAGGCTAGATTCATAATCAAACTGATTCGTATGAATATAGATTACACAGTCACAGCCCTAATGTTTCCAGCAATACCATTATTAATGAATATCTATAGCAATAGGTTTCATTCATTAAGTAAGCTTATTAGAGAACTACATGATGAACATGTTTATGAAAATCATGTTCCAAATGAGTGGAGAAAACAATTTATAAATTTAAGTGGAAGAATTACTCTGCTAAGATGGACCATTATGTTTGCAGCATTTGGATTTTTATTTAATATGCTGACAGTATTGGGTCTTTATTTAAATGAAGTTTTTATTGCTAGATTAATTTTTGGATCTTGCTGTTTATCAATGATTATTTCTATACTTTTTTTTATTAGAGAAATTCATATTTCAACGAATGCATTAAAACTTCATATGTCTGATATGGACGTAAGTGTTGATTAAGGAAGTATAACTGCGGGTCCAGTTAATTTTCTTCCTTCTAAATCCTCATGTGCTTTTCTAACATCATCCAAATTATATTTTTTAGAAATTTCAATTTTAAACTTTCCAGCTAATAGAGCTTCAAAAACTTTCTTAGCAGACTCTTCTAACTCTTCTCTTTTTACAGTGTAGTGAGCTATTGAAGGTCTTGTAAAAAATAAACCTTTTGCATTTATATGTTTTTTAACATCTATTGTGTCGACATACCCTGACGCATTTCCAAAGGCGACCATCATTCCTCTTATCTTTAAAACTTCAATAGATCCTTCAAATGTTTTAGCGCCAACACCATCATAAACAACATCAATTCCATTTTTTCCAACAATTTTTTCAACTTCTTCTACGAAATTTTTATCAGTGTAATTAATTACATGATGACAACCATTTTTTTTTGCTATTTCTTCTTTTTCTTTTGATCCTACCGTTCCAATTACCTCAGCACCAAGTGCATTTGCCCATGGACATAAAATTTGCCCAAGGCCTCCAGCTGCTGCATGATATAAAACTTTATCACCTTTTTTTAGAGGGTAAGCTCTATGTAATAAATATTCAGCAGTAATTCCCTTTAAAGTAATGCAAGATGCGATTTCACTTGAAACTCCATCAGGTACTGGTACTAATTTATCTTCAGGCATTATTTGCTTTTCTGCATAAGCGCCAATTGGCATTGATGCATGTGTTACACGATCACCAACTTTAAATAAACTGACATCAGA
>CACJQI010000002.1 GCA_902595535.1 uncultured Pelagibacteraceae bacterium | reverse complement strand
GTATGAGTCTGATCTTGATGCTTTGATGACAAGGACTTGTTTAAGACCAATTCCAACGGGCAAAGTTAATAGAAACCAAGCTTTGGTTTTTGGTATTACTCTTTCAATATTTTCTGTAATTGCTCTTGATTTCTTTGCTAACAGAATTTCAGCAGGCTTATTGTTATCTACGATTTTATTTTATGTTTTTGTATATACAATATGGTTAAAAAGAAAAACTCCTCAAAACATTGTAATAGGTGGGGCTGCGGGTGCCTTACCACCTGTAATTGGCTGGACTATTGCCACAAACTCTCTTTCTTTAGAACCCATAACCTTTTTTTTAATTATCTTTTTTTGGACACCATCACATTTTTGGGCTTTGAGCCTTTATAAATCAAGTGATTATAAAAAAGCAAAAATACCTATGCTTCCCTTAACCAATGGTGTTGAAAGCACAAAGTTAAATATATTTATATATTCTATTGTTATGCTACCAGCAATTATATTACCTTATGCAATTGGCTTTGTTAGTTTAGTATTTTTAATCCCATCTTTAGTTTTGACACTATATTACAATTTTTTATGTTTTGAGCTTTACAACTATAAAAAAAATAAATTTAATGCAAAAAAAGCAAAATCTATATTTGGATATTCAATTTTATATTTATTTTTGATATTTGTTCTTTTTTTAATAGATAAAATTTTATGATGATACCTGACAAAAAAACTAAAAAGAAAAATATTTTAACTGCAGTATTAATTTTAGCATTCATGGTTTTTTTATTTGTATTTACTTTATATAATGTTGGAGTATTTGATAGACAGATATGATTAAGAAGAAAACTTTAACACCATTTTTGCTAGGAGGTATTTTTTTTCTTATGTTGGGACTTTCTTTTGCTGCAGTTCCACTTTACGATATGTTTTGTAGAATAACTGGATTTGGTGGAACAACTCAAGTATCTAAAGAAGCTCCAAATATTATATTGGATAAAGTGGTAAGCGTTAGATTTGATACTAACGTAAATAACCTTGAATGGGACTTTAAAGCCAAAAAAAATGTTATTGATGTTAAGGTTGGACAGGTCAATAGAATAGAGTTTGAAGTAGAAAATTATGGGGAAGATACGACATATGGCGTTGCAAGTTTTAATGTTTCGCCAGCTAGTTTTGGTAAATATTATAGTAAATTAGGTTGTTTTTGTTTTGAAAAACAGGCTCTTAAAGCTGGAGAGAGGGCTACTTATGTGATGACTTTTTATTTAGATCCAGAGCTTGTAAATGATCCAACAACAAAAAATTTACAGGATGTAACTATGTCGTACACTTTTTTCTCGACAGATTACTATAAACAATCATAATCACGAAAAATGTCAGCTGAAAAAAAACATGATTACCATTTAGTAGATCCAAGTCCTTGGCCTATTTATGTTTCATTTTCTTGTCTAGTTTTAGCAATTGGTACAATCTTTTATATGCACAATGATGTTTCTTGGGGGATGTATCTTGGATTAGCATTAGTTTTATATGGTGCTTATATGTGGTTCAGAGATGTTGTGATTGAAGCAGAACATCAAGGACACCATACACCTGTAGTTCAAATTCATCATCGTTACGGAATGACGTTGTTTATTGCATCAGAAGTCATGTTTTTTGTGGCATGGTTCTGGGCATATTTTGATATTAGTTTATTTCCAAACGAATTTGTTGGAAATGTCTGGCCTCCAAAAGATATCGAAACTTTTGATCCTTGGGACATACCATTAATCAATACTCTTGTATTGTTGCTATCAGGAACTACAGTAACTTGGGCCCATCACTCGTTAATAGAAGGTGATAGAAAAGGGTTTATTCAAGGCTTAACTTTAACCGTTATTTTAGGTTTCTTTTTTACTCTACTTCAAGCTTATGAATATCATCATGCAACTTTTGATTATTCCGGTCATATTTATGGAGCTGTATTTTACATGGCAACAGGCTTTCATGGTTTTCACGTTATAATTGGAACAATATTTTTAGCTGTATGTTTATGGAGAGGTAAATTGGGTCATTTTACAAAAGATCATCATTTTGGATTTGAGGCAGCAGCATGGTATTGGCACTTTGTCGATGTTGTTTGGTTATTCTTATTTGCAGCTATTTATATTTGGGGAAGTTAACATTTAACTCTTGAAGAATAAGTTTCTATTTTCGGTTTTCGTTTACTTTATTATTTTGGTGTTATTATCATTAGGATCTTGGCAACTTTATAGATTAAATTGGAAATTAAATTTATTATCAGAAATTGAAAATTCTCTTAAAAATGATCCTGTTGAATTTTCTAAGGTTGATAAAAAAAATTACTTAAGAATTAAAACTTCAGGAATTATTGATTTTAATAAACAAATTTATTTATACAATTTAAATGAAAGTGGAAAACCAGGTTTTGAAGTAATTAACCCTATTATAATTAATAATGAAAATTATCTAATTAATAGGGGCTGGATACCATTTGATAAAAAAGATAAGCCCGAAGTTAATTTGATAAATGAAAGCAACATAATTGGAACCTTAAAATTACAACATAAAGCAAGTACATTTAAACCGGATAATGATATAAATAAAAATTATTGGTTTACTTTAAATAGAGAAGATATTTTCAAATACACTGGAAAAAAATTTTCTGATTATGTCATTTACTTAAATGGAGATTATAAATTACCAAAACCAAAAGTGATTACTGCAAATATTTCAAACAATCATAAAAAGTATGCAATTACTTGGTTTTCAATGGCGATTTCAATTCTTTTGATATATCTATATTTTAGAAAAAAAAATTATTAGATGGAATATATAAGCACTCGAAACAGTTCAAAAACCTTTAAATTTAAAGATGTTTTTATTAAAGGCCTTGCAGATGATGGGGGTTTATTTATTCCTCAAACTTTAAACAAATATAGTAAAGACGAAATCAATAGTTTTAAAAATCTTAGCTACATAGACTTAGCAAAAAAAATTATTTTTCCTTTTATTGACGATTTTATGAGTGAAAATGAATTAAGTAAAACTGTTGAAAAATCATACTCAGTGTTTAGAGAAAAAAATGTTGTAAATCTTATTAAAGTTGGCGACCGATCTATACTAGAATTATTCCATGGCCCAACATTAGCATTTAAGGATGTTGCGATGCAATTATTAGGTAATTTTTATGAATATTATTTAAAAAATGAAAATGAAAAAATAAATATTGTTGTTGCAACTTCAGGAGATACAGGAGCAGCAGCAATAGATGCAATCAAGGGAAAAGAGAATGTAAATATTTTTGTTCTTCATCCTCATAATCGTGTTTCATCAGTTCAAAGAAAATTAATGACAACCGGAAAAGATAATAATGTATTTAATATTGCTATTGAAGGAAACTTTGATGATTGTCAAAATCTTGTAAAAGCAATGTTTGCTGACAAAGATTTTTCTAATAATATTAAAATGTCAGGAGTTAATTCAATTAATTGGGCAAGAATTATTGCTCAGAGTGTATATTATTTTTATAGCTATTGTTTGGTAGAAGACAATAAACAGACAATTAATTTTTCAGTTCCAACAGGAAATTTTGGAGATATTTATGCTGGATATTTAGCTAAGAAAATGGGCCTACCAATAAACAAGTTAATTGTTGCAACAAATCAAAATGATATTTTACACAGAGCAATCTCAATGGGGAGTTATGAGGTTGAAAACGTAAATGAAACTATTTCACCAAGTATGGATATACAAATTGCTAGTAATTTTGAAAGACTTATTTACGACTTAAATGGCAAAGATGATTTAAAAACTATAAATGCCATGAATGATATTCAAGATAAGAATAAATATATACTAGATAAAGAAAAATTAGATCAAATAAAAATCGATTTTGCTTCTTCAAGAATGAGTGAAAATGAAATTTTGGAGACTATTAAATCAGTTTATGAAAAATTTGATTTAATTCTAGATCCTCATAGTGCTATCGGTTATAGAGCTTTTGATAAAGTAAATATTGATGGGAACAACATAGTATTGGCTACGGCACATCCATCTAAGTTTCCTGAAGCAATCATGAAATCAATTAATTTAAAATCTGATCTACCTCAGGAGCTAAGGTTTGTAATGAATGAAAAAGAAAATTATGATATTATTGAAAACAATGTTGATAAAGTAAAACATCATATAAAAGAAAGAATTTAATGAATATAAAAGAAAATGATAAAATTCCAAATTCAGAAATTTTTATACTTGAAGACGGTGAGCCGATTAAAAGGAATATTGAAGAGATAATAAAGAATAAGAAGGTTGTGTTATTTGGTTTGCCTGGAGCTTATACCTCAGTTTGTTCAGCAAAACATTTACCTGGTTACATAAATATGTATGAAGAATATAAAAAAAAAGGCATTGATAAAATAATTTGCATTTCAGTTAATGATCCATTTGTGATGAATGCTTGGGGTAAGGAAAACAATGTAGGTGAAAAAATCTTAATGGCAGGAGATCCCTTTTTAAATTTTACAAAAGCAATAGGTGCTGATGTAGATAAAAGTGGAAGAGGTCTCGGAATAAGATCAAATAGATATACTATGTTAATCGATAATTTAAAGCTTATTAAGTTACAGGAAGAAAAAGATACTGGTTCATGTGAAGTATCAGCAGCTAAAAATTTTCTTGAGTTAGTTTAGATTAGCAGCTTGTTTTGCTAATAAATCTACTTCTTCATTAAGAGGATTGCCATCATGGGCTTTCACCCAATTCCAATTAACATCAAGAGATTGGTTTAGATTATACAACTCTAACCACAAATCTTTATTTTTTACATCTTCTTTTTTTGAAGTTTGCCAGTTATTATTCACCCATTTATTTATCCAATCGGTTATACCTAGTTTTACATATTGAGAGTCGGTGAAAATTTCTATTTTTGATTTAGTATCAATTTGTTTCAAAGCGTTAATTGGCGCTAAAAGTTCCATTCTATTGTTTGTTGTATTTTTCTCACTTCCAGTAATTTTTTTAATCTTACCATCTTGATTAATTATTGCTGCCCATCCTCCATTTCCAGGGTTAGTTAAACAAGAACCATCTGTATATATTGTGATCATTAAAATAGATAATCTCTATATGAGCTTAAATTATTGTGAGTAATAAGTTTTTGATAATATTCATTAGGGTCTTTAATTTGTATTAAAGCTGTTTTAGGAGTATTGGAGTAATCATAAAGTCTTGTAAGTAAATATCTAATTGCAGCACCTCTACATAAAATATTTAGTGATTTTTTTTCTTTAATTGTAATTTTTCTTACAGACTCATAACCTTTTATTAAATTTTTTACCTTTTGTTTATTAATTTTAAATTTATTATTCTTTTTATCAAAACATAATGCATTTATACAAATAGCTATTTCATACATAAAAAAGTCATTAGCAGCAAAATAAAAGTCAATTACTCCTGAAAGCTTATCTTTTTTAAAAAAAATATTATCAATAAATAAGTCACCATGAATAATTCCGTTAGGTAATTTTGAAGGCCAATTTTTTTTTATATTACTCAAATTTTTTGCCAAAAATTTCTCTAAATTAGAATTTTTTTTAGATTTAAATTTAATACTTTTAAGTAAAGTATTTAAGTTTTGAATTCCCATGGAATTTTTCCTTGAGAATTTTAACTTTTTTGTAATGGAATGCATTTTAGAAATTACTCTTCCAACTTGATAACAATTATTTATATTCAGAATTTGCTTATCTTTTCCTTTTAAAAATGTGACTACGCATGCTATTTTATTTTTTAATTTAAAGAGGTATTTTCCATTTTTATCTTTAAGAGGTTTTGGACAACTAATCTTTGATTGATTTAAATTATCCATTAGTTTCATAAAAAAAGGTATTTCTTTATTAGAAACTCTCTTTTCAAAAATTGTTAAAATAAACTTTTCGTTTTTTGTTTTTAATAAGTAATTTGTATTTTCAATCCCTTTTTTAATACCATGAAAGCTTTTAATTTTATCAATATTAAATCTAGAATTTATTAAATGAATATCTTTACTTCTAATTTTTGTGTATACGGCCATTTAATTTAATTTTTTTGGGATTTTAAATACAACGTCTTCTTTGATTATTTCTACTTCATCTATATTAATAGTAAATCTTTTTTTTAGATCACTTATAAAGTTTTCTACTAAAATTTCAGGCGCTGATGCACCAGAAGATATTCCAATTGTATTCGCATTTTCAATTTGTTCATATGGTATTTCACTTTGAGAATGAATTAAATAAGATTTGGGGCAACCTGATTTTTTCGCAACCTCAACAAGTCTTACTGAGTTTGAGGAATTTCTACTTCCAATTACAAAAAAAACATCACACTTTTTTGCTATATTTTTAACAGCCATTTGTCTATTTGTTGTTGCATAACAAATATCTTCTTTGGGTGTTTCATGTATATCTTTAAATTTATCTTTTAAAATTTTAATAATATCTTTCGTGTCATCAACAGATAAAGTTGTCTGTGTTACATAAGCAATTTTTTTATTAAGTTTATTTTTATAGTTTAAAGCCTCTTCTTCATTTTGAATTAGATCAATAGTTCCTCTTGGTAATTGACCCATAGTTCCAATTACTTCTGGATGATTTTCATGTCCAATTAAAATTATATGATATCCAGCTTTATAAAGATTTTCTGCTTCTCGGTGTACTTTTGAAACTAATGGACATGTTGCATCAACATAAGTCATGTTATAATTTTTAGCATCTTCAGGTACTTTTTTTGGTACTCCATGTGCAGAAAAAATCACTGGTCTTGATTTATCTTTTATCTCCTCTAATTCTTCCACGAATATTGCCCCTTTATTTTTTAAATCATCCACAACATATTTATTGTGGACAATTTCGTGGCGTACATAAACTGGAACTCCATATTTTTCTATAGATTTTTCAACTATTTCAATAGCTCTTTCAACTCCAGCACAAAATCCTCGTGGAGCAGAAAGTAAAATTTTTTTTTCTTTATTTTTCATATTTTTCTAAAAAATATTCCAGCAATATATGTGGAAAGGTCAAAGACGCCAAACCTATAAATATTATTTTCAAAATTGAACTATCTAAACCATAGTTATTATTTAATAAATATAGACCAATTAAACAAAAAATACCTGTCAGGATTGTTAACGGTATAGCTTTTATAATGAATATTTTAATTCCATTAGAAAAATTTTGATTATCAATCTCATAAATTAGAGACATACTATGTCTTACTGAATGCAAGAAACAAAAATACATTGTAAAAGCTACCAAAGGAGAAAGATAATAATTTAATATTAAAATTGAAAAATAATCTAAGAAAATAGAAAATTTCTTTAAATTGAATTCTTTTAAAAACAGATAAATACTAGAAAGTGTGCTTAAAAGTATTAAAACGGGCAATACTTTATTAGACTCTATAAAATCTAAAGTTAGATAAAAATTTTCATTATCAACCAATATAAGTTTAAATATCAATACTGTATCATCAAAGTTAAAAAACATTGGCGCAAGTATAATTAACAATCCTTTAAAGAAAAAAAGTATTTGATTAAAAATAGACACTTTACTTGTTAAAAATTGAGTGTCCTCTTTTCCAAAATGGTAAGATGCTACAATCAAAAATATAATTAAAGAAAGGGATGGCATGAATATCCATATAGCAACTACTAAAATTGATATTGAAATATAAGAAATATAAAAGATAGAAATTGAATTAATATTAAATATTTTAAAAAGCTTTCTACCTTTTTCATGATCTAAAGATCCATGAGATACACCAATTATCAAGATTAAACAAAGGCATATTAATGATGAAATATTAAAATTACTAAATTTAAAAACTATAAATGAAAAAATATTACAAAATAAAAAAAAAATAAAAGAATGATTTAAATTTTTTTTTTGTATTTGGTTATTCATATTTAAAATAGTTGTTTTAAAAACATCCATTTAGGCATTTTAGCTATTATAGAAAAATCTTCGTGTATTTTACTTTTATTTGAAAGAAAGTTAATTATTGTATTTGAGGAACAATTAAACATTTTATAGAATATTATTGGCATTTCTTTTGGATTTTTTTTTAAAACTTTTAAAAAAATATTATCTAAAAATTGATATTTTTTACTTATAGAAAATAACTCTATTTCTTTTATTTTATTTATATTTTGTCTGATATATTTGCTTTGTTCTTGAATATTTAAAAAAGTATATCCTGTGCTTAATCTAGTCATACCTCCTGCTGTACCAATTTCAATCTGGTTTAGTTTTTTAATATACTTTGGATGAAACAAAGGAATTTGACCTGTTTCTTTATAATTTATTTTATAGTTTTTAATTTTTAAATTATTTTCAATATAATCTTTTAATTGTTTATCATAATCTTTTAATGAGGGATCATTAAGATCAGAAATCCAAGTAGTTTCTACTAATGCTTTAGTTTTTGAATAAGGTAAAGTATAAAAAAAATGCACACTATCCTTCTGATCACAATCAAAATCCATTAAATTAAATATTTCATCATCAAAAATCTCTTTTTCAGCCTCTATTTCAATTCCCGAAAAATGTTGCCATAAACTATCTTTATTTTCTGAAACATTACAAACACTATTAAAAATAAAAGAATTTTCAGTTTTTATTTCTTTAATATCTTTAAAAAAATGAATGTTATTATTTTGTTCCAAATTATCGATTATTTTTTTATAAAATAATCCACTATCAATTGTTTGATAAGGAGCACTTCTGCATTCCATATGTTTTGTGTGATGAGGGATATTTATTGTAAAATTATTCCAATTTTTTTTCACACAGTCTTCGAAGTTATGAGATGAAACTCTCCAAAAAGACCATGTTTTATCTCTTTTGTATTCATCACGATTTTCGATAATAGCTAGAGTTTTATTGGATAATTCTGAATGAATATTTAATTCGTAGGCCAGCGATAAACCTGCGCATCCACCTCCATTAATTATATAGTCAAATTCTTTCATTAAGATTTAATTCCTCACTTATTAAAAAATGATCGTGTTCGACATGATCATCATTTTTATTGACTAACAATAATTTAATTAAATCAAATATTGCAAAAAAAGTCTCAATTATCTTTTCAAGGTTTGAAACAAAAATTTTACCAGATGCTTTATAATTCTCTATGCTTTTCTTATTAAGAATTTTATATCCTATTTTTCTATAAACTCTTCTTGCAACCAAAATTGAAAAACGAAATCTTATTGGAATTTCATTTATTGAGTAAAATGAACTTTCATAAAATTTTTCAGCTAGTTGCAATGTTGATTTTATATCATCAAAGTTTTCATTTATATATGATCTACCATTACTTAGATCTTCAACCACATCTCTTGAAATATTAGTCAATTGCATTGCAATACCTAAATCTATTGCTGATTTTAAAGAACTTTTCTTATTTACTTTTAAAATTTTTGCCATCATTAAACCTACTGTTCCTGCAACCCTATATGAATAAATTAATAATTCTTTTTTAGAATTTAATTTAACTGTTTGTTTAATATCAGATTGAATTCCATCAAATAAATCATTCACAACTTTCAATGAAATACTAAACTCATCAATTATTTCCCACATATTTTCAATAATAGGATTGTTGTAATTTTTTTGCATAAAGTCATTTTTAAATTCATTGAATTCACTTTCTTTTAATTCAATAGAATTTTTATCGTCTGCTATATTGTCTGCAACTCTACAAAAGTCATATAATGCAGAACATTTTTGATAAGTTTGCTTTGGTAAAAAAAAACCTGCCCAATTAAATGATTTGGCATAAATTGATAAATAGTTTTTATTTTGGATCATAGAATTTTGTCTAACACTTTTGCAGATGATAGTACTCCCGGAACTCCTGCCCCAGGGTGTGTTCCTGCTCCCACAAAATATAGACCATCATATATTTCAGATTTGTTATGAAATCTAAAATAAGCTGATTGAGTAAATTTTGGTTGAATTGAAAAACCTGAACCATATTTAGTGTTTAGTTCCTTTTCAAAATAATCAGGTGTTAAATAAAAATCAGAAATGATGTTAACTCTTAGATTTGGCATTAAATCTTGTTCCATTTTATCAATAACTAAATTTTTCATTTTTTCACCCTCCATATCCCAATTAATTTTTGATTGGTTATTTGGAACAGGTACAAGGACATAGAAACAATCATTTCCATCTGGAGCCATGGATTGATCAGTAGCTGTAGGTCTATGAAGATAATAACTTATGTCGTTATTTAATTCTTTTTTATCAAATATATCAATTAGATGCTCTTTATATTTATTGCCAAATTTAATTGTATGGTGTTCAACATTTTCATATTTTTTCTTTGTTCCAAAATAATAAACAAATAGTCCCATAGAATATTCCATTCTCTTTTTTTTCCATTTAAATAAAAACGAGCTATCATTGTTTCGATTTAATAATTTTTCATAAACTGCCGGAGGATCTGCATTACATATTACATTATCTGCGTTAATATTAGTTTGGTTATTTATTTGAACACCAGTAATTTTATTTTTTTCTAAAATGATCTTATTAACTTCACTATCTTTAATAATTTCTACACCAACTTCATTCATTAATTTTTCTAAACCTTTAATTATATTACCAGTTCCACCCATCGAATAATGTATCCCCCACTTTTTTTCCAAGTAAAGAATTAATCCATAAATTGATGTAGTAGTAAAAGGATTACCACCAACCAAAAGAGGGTGCATACTCAACATTCTTCTTAGCTTTTCGTTTTGGACATAAGAGGAAACTAGTGAATAAACTGATTTATAGCTTTTAAGTTTTAATAAAGCTGGGAGTTGTTGAAGCATGACAAATGGCTTATCAAATGGAACATCTGCTAATTCCGTAAAACCCTTATCAAAAATTTTTTTTGTAAATGATACTAATTTTTCATAACCCTTAACATCTACTTTACTTAAATTTTCAATTTGATTTTTCATTTCTTCTTCATCACCAGAATAATTAAATTTAGTCTTATCCTCAAAAATAAATTGATACCAAATTTTTAGTGGAGAAAGTTCGATATAATCTTTTGGATCTTTTTTAAAAAGTTCAAACAATTCATTAATTAAGTAAGGGGCAGTAATTACCGTTGGTCCACCATCAAATACAAAACCATCTTTTTTAAAAACTCTAGCTCTTCCCCCAAGATCAGGATGTTTTTCTATGATAGTAACTTTATGACCTTTTGCCCTAAGTCTCAGAGCGGTTGCTATTCCACCAAATCCTGCACCAATAACTATAGAATCCATTTTAATAATTTATAGTTTTTTTGAAAAAATGTAAGAATTTTATGAGTTAATCTTTTTTAACTCTTCTTTTGTTTCGTCTAAGTTTTTTTGAAATACAGCATCTAGTTTTGATTTATCTACTGATGTTGTAATAATCTTCTTAACAGAGTCTACAGCAATTTTAATTGATGCATCTTTTATGTCTTTAATAGCTGCTTCTTTCATTTGGCTAATTTTGTTTTCAGCAAGATTTTTTTTGATTTCTGAAGATTTATGAAATTTGTCATTTAATTCAATTATTAGTTTATCGGAGTCTTTTTTAGCTTCTTCCAAGATTTCACTACTAACTGACTGTGCCGTGTCTAATTTATTTTGAGCATTATCTAGCAATGTTTTTGCATCAGTTCTTAATTTCTCGCTTTCATCAATTTCGTTTTTGATGTCTGAAATCATTTTATCCAAAATTTCAGTAATTTTTTGTGGAATCTTAAGATAAATTAAAGCACCAAAAAAAATGATAAATGAAACAGCTACCCAAAAAGTTGCATCAATTGGCATAATATTTATCTCCATTTCTTTTGGACAAATCATCCACTATTGCTGAAATACTACTATTATTTACTTCAGCACCAATAAGCTTTTGAATTAAGTCAGATGAAGTTTCAATTGCAATTGCGTTAATTTTTTCAGGAGCACTGTTACGCAAAGTATTTATTTCTTCTTCTGCCTTACTGATCTCTTCATCTATTTGTTTATCAAGCACTTCTCGTTTTGCATTAATATCTTTTAATGCCTTTTCTCTTGCCTGATTGAAGATATTTTTAGCCTCCAGTTTACTTTTGGAGATAATTTCCTCGTATTCTTTTAGTTTTGTTTCACTATCTTCTCTTTGTTTTTCTGCAGCCTCAATATTTTCTAATATTTGAGATTTTCGCGTTTCCAGATTGTTACTAATTTTTGGGAGTATAAGTTTAGATAAAACAATATATAAAATTCCAAACGTAAGTGTTAACCAAAAGATTTGCGAAACCCAAAATTCTGGATTTAATTGAGGCATACCTCCGCTTTCAGCTGCAAAAGCTTCTAAAGAAAAAAGGAAGCTAAAAAATATCGACTGAAAATATATTTTTTTAATCATTAAATTTAAAACGCAAAAAGAATGATTAATGCAACTACTAATCCAAATAACCCTGTTGCTTCTGCTAGTGCAAAACCTAAAAGCAAATTAGGAAATTGTTTCTGTGCTGCAGATGGATTTCTCATCGCTCCTGACAAATAGTTCCCGAAAATAATTCCGATACCAACACCGGCACCAGCTAAAGCAATTGCTGCTAAACCTGCTCCGATCATTTTTGCTGCTTCTAATTCCATTATATCCTCCTATGTTAGTTAATGGTGTAAATTTAATGCATCATTTAAATAGATGCAGGTTAAGATTGCAAAAACATATGCTTGAAGAAAAGCAACTAATATCTCCAAACCAGTTAATGCAACCGAAAAACTCAGTGGAAGCCATCCACCAACTATTCCAAGACTTATTACAAAGCCTCCGAAAACTTTCATCATTGTATGACCAGCCATCATATTAGCAAATAATCTAACTGATAAACTTACTGGTCTACTTAAATAAGAAATAATTTCTATTACAACTATTAGCGGAAGTAATACTGGTGGAACTCCACTAGGAACAAATAATTTTAAATATCCAAAACCATGTTTGATAAATCCAATAACTGTTACCCCAATAAAGATAAAAGTAGCCAATACAAATGTAACGATAATATGACTAGTTACTGTGAAAGTATAAGGTATCATTCCAAACATGTTACAAAAAAGCACAAACATAAAAAGCGAAAATATAAATGCAAAATAAGGTTTTGCTTTTAGACCTGCTGTATCACTAATCATTTTAGAAACAAATGTATAACTAAGCTCAGCTAGTAATTGAATTTTATTTGGCAAGAGTGAATTTTTTTTTGATCCAAGATTAAAAATTATTAAAATTGCTAATGTACTTATAATCATAAACAAACTAGCGTTAGTGAACGATATATCAAATGCTCCTACTTTAATTTCTGGTCCAATTCTATAAACATTGAATTGGGTCATCGGATTTGCTGCCATAAAAACTATCTATTTTTGCATATTTTTTGCAGATTTAATTACGTTGGATATCCCAGCAACTACTCCCACAAAAAAAAATATTAATATAAACCAGGGTTTAGTACCAAAGGTCTTGTCAAAAATAAACCCAATAATTGTCCCCACTGCTACTGCTGAGACCAATTCGGTGCTCAATTTGAAAGCTGTACCTATTGAAAAAGAGCTATCCTTTTTATTATATAAATTCTTCTTTGAGAGCTTGTTTTTTGCAATCTCTAAGCGAGTTTTAAACGGATCTTTTGGCATTTGTATAGATTAGGCAACCATACTCTCTGCTTTTTGTAAATCAACAGCAACTAATTGACTAATCCCTTTTTCTGGCATGGTAACCCCATAAAGCCTATTCATTTTAGACATAGTTAATGCGTGATGGGTTACAATGATAAATCTAGTGTTAGTAATTTTAATTAGTTCTTCAAGTAGGCTACAAAATCTCGTTACATTTGCATCATCTAGAGGAGCATCAACCTCATCTAATACACAAAGAGGGGATGGATTTGTCAAAAAAACTGCAAAGATTAAGGATAGAGCTGTCAAAGCTTGCTCACCACCTGATAATAAAGTTATTGACTGAAGTCTTTTACCTGGGGGACTTACAAGCATTTCTAAGCCGGCTTCTAAAGGGTCATCTGAGTCTACCAATTCTAGCTTAGCATTTCCGCCATTGAATAGTTTTGTATAGACTTCATTAAATTTTCTATTAACTTTTTCAAAAGCCTCAATAAGTCTTTCTCTCCCTTTTTGATTAAGTTCATTAATGCTATCTTTTAACTTAACTATTGCGCTAACCAGATCAGATCTATCTTGTTCCATTTTCTTGATTTCCTCTTCATATTTACTTGTCTCTTCATCAGCTTTTAAGTTTACAGATCCTAATCTCTCTCTTTCTTGTTTTTTTATATCCAAGGCGTCTTCTTGATCAACTGCATTTGGAAGTTCTTCTATGCCATTTAAATTAGAGTTTTCTAAAATATTTTCTTCTGTTAAATTTAATTCTGAACTAATTCTATCTAATAGATCATTTTTTCTTTTATTTAATCCTTCAATAGTTGCCCCAGAACTTGCTTTTCGTTCTCTAATTTGAATAGATTGCTCTTGAATTTCGTTTAATTGAGTTCTTAAAGAATCAATTCTTTGATCTGTTTCTTCAATGATAGAATCATTATCAATTTTTTCTTTATCAGAAATTCTTAAGTTTTCTGAAATTTGACCTTTTCTTTCAGCTTGTATTTTAGGCTGATTATCCAATTCAGTTAATTGATTAGTAAGTTTATTTTTTCTGTCTATCAATTCAGCAACCATTTTTTCAGAGTTAGATAATAAATTTTTCCAACTTTCTATTTCAGTTTCAATAGTTTTAATTCTTTCATTACGTTTGATAGACTCATTTTTGATTGATTGATTTTTACTGTATGCATCAGCATACTTTTCTTGAAGTTTTTTTATAGTTTTTGATTTTTCATTTACACTTAACAATTCTCTTCTACCTTTTTCATCTTTTAAATCACTTAAGAAATTATCTAACTCAATATTACATCTGTCTAGTAATGTGACAGCTTGATTTATTTCATTACTATCAATTAATTCTTTCACTCTACTTATAGAGTTTTTAACATTTTTAATGGGGCCAAAGCTTATGTTTAAGGTTCCATCAGCGATAGTGCTTACAACTTCATCTACAGATTCTTGTTCTTGGCTCAGCTTTCGTTTTGCCTCTTCTAATTCTTCATTAGATAGTTTTTCTGTTTCAAAATACTTAGAGTCTATATCTATTAAATCTGCTTTCTCCTCCTTAAGCCTTTTTTCATTTGAATTAGCATCAATGATTATTCCTTTTTCTCTAGAAATATCTTCATCAAGAGTTTGAATTGATTTCTTTATACTTTCAATTTCATCTTGTATCCGTGTGTTTTCCTCATCTAAGCTTTGAAGTTCAAGATTTAGTCTTTGTATTCTAGAGAGATTTTCGATATTTTTTTCTCTAAGAGGAGACACCTTGTCAGTTGCATCTTTTATTAAGTTTTCTAGCTCTGATATTTTATTATTAAAGCCATCTACTTCATCTTCAGCCTCGTTATTAATTTCGTTTTCAATTTTTATTTCTTTATCAATTTCTAATAATTTTAAGTAATATAGCCCAGCTTCAATTTTTTTTATTTCTTCTGTAATTGATTTATATTTAGTCGCTTCTTCAGCTTGTTTTTGTAGATTAGCCAATTGTTTTTCTTGTTGTCTTCTAAGTTCATCTGCTCTTTTAAGATTATTTTCTGCTGCACCTAATCTAAGTTCTGCTTCATGCCTTCTAACATGTAAACCTGATATACCTGCCGCTTCCTCTAATATAGCTCTTCGGTCAGTTGGTTTCGCAGTTACCAAGGCACCGATACGACCTTGACTGATCATTGAGGGTGAATGAGCACCAGTTGACAGATCAGCAAAAAACATTTGGGCATCTCTTGCCCTAACTTCTTTATCGTTAATATAGAATTTAGATCCTTTATCTTTTTCTATTTTTCTTCTTACATTAATTTGATCAACCTCACGGTACTGAACAGGTCCTTCATTATTTTTATTATCAACATCGATTGAAACTTCTGCAATGTTTTTAGATGCTTTATTTGAAGTTCCAGAAAATATTACATCTTCCATCCCTGAACCACGCATGCTTTTTGCAGATGTTTCTCCCATAACCCATCTTAAAGATTCTACAATGTTTGATTTACCGCAGCCATTAGGGCCCACAATTCCAGTTAGACCTTCTTCGATTAAGAAATTTGTTTTATCAGCAAATGATTTAAATCCATTAAGCTGGATTTTTTTAAACTCCATGCACTAGTTTATATCAGTTTTTCTAGAGCTTTTTTTAAATTTTTATAATTAAGAGTTTTTTCGAACTTTTTATCATTAATTATAATCGTAGGAGTAGAATTAACTTTGAATTTTTTAACACCATCGATTCGATCGTTTAATACAAAATCTTCAATTTTCTCATTATTTATACATGTTTCAAAATCGATATTAAATCCTTCACTTTCTAAAAATTTTTTAAGATTTTGATTTGCTTCAGCAGCAGAGCTTCCTTTGACCCATTTCTGTTGATTTGCAAATAAACTGTTTAAAATTTTAGAATCACCATCATTATTACATTGCGCAACTTTAGAAGCATTGAAAGCTGCAATATCTAAAGGAAAATGTCTAAATTCAATTTTAGCCAAACCAGTATCCAAATAATCTTTTTTTAAATCAGGAAACACATCTTTATGAAAATTTGCACAATGACTACAAGTTAAAGATTCAAAGGCAATTATAGATATTTTTGCATCGGCATTTCCTATGACAATTCTCTTAATACTCTCTGCACTTATATTTGAAATCGTACAAAAAAATATTATTACTAAAAATAGCGCTTTTTTCATTTTTCTTTAAATACTTTTGTTAATTCAATTAACGATTTTTTAATTTTTTCATTTTTTACATCATTAATTTTATTTTTGTATTTATCAATTGCGACATTTTCTTGGTTGTTGTTGGGTGTTGCAAATATTTGCTGCTCATCATCAAAACTTATAAATTTTAATTTTTCCACTACAGAATGACCAAAAAAACTATTCATTTTATCTAAAATATTTTTTTTTGAATATTCTAAGTCAATTTCATGACCTCTTTTTACCATTATCAATAATGTACTAACACCAAATCTGTTTGAATTTTTAAATGTTTTTGGATAACAAATTTTAAAAAGTTCATCTCCAACAATATATTTCCAGTTATTGAGAGTTTCAGAATATATGTGACCTTTTTTGTTAATAATTTTTTTAACACTTGTTGGTAAAGTATCTTTAAAAGATCTTAATCCTTGAAAGCTTGAATTTCTCTGCTTAATATTATTTTTAATGGACATTTTGAATTGACACAATGATAGCAAAAAAAATTCTTTATTGGTACGATAATAATAAAAGATCTCTTTCCTGGAGAAGAAAATGTTCATCCAAGCAAAAAGAGTATTTTACTCTCGTAAGTGAATTTATGTTGCAACAAACACAGGTAACAACAGTTATTCCATATTTTAATAATTTTATAAAAAATATTCCAAATTTTGAAGCTTTAGCAAAAGTTAACGAAACAAAGCTTTTAAGATATTGGCAAGGACTTGGCTATTATTCTAGAGCAAAAAATCTTAAAAAAAGTGCGAGATTGATAATTGATAAATATAATGGAAGACTTCCTAATAGTTATGATGAGCTCATAAAACTTCCTGGAATAGGTGATTACACAGCTAGTGCAATCTCTGCAATTGCTTTTAATCAAAAAATTATTCCTTTAGATGGAAATATAGAAAGATTATTAAAACGTATTTTAAATTTAAAAACTGAGAAAGAGATTAAGAAGGAAAATCTTCATAAAAAAAAAAAAGTTTTTGGACAAACATCAAGATCTAATGATTATGTTCAGGCTTTGATGGAAATAGGAGCATTGCTCTGTAAACCAAAAAATCCTAATTGTGAAAAATGCCCAATTACTAAATATTGTCTTTCATTCAAAAGGCAAGACTTTGAAATTAAGAAAAAAAATAAAAAGATTATAGATAAATTTTATCTTGCAACTCTATATAAGAACAACAATCAAATTCTACTGATTAAAAATGAAAAATTTAATTTTTTGAAAAATTTACTTATTTTTCCCATGAAAGAAATTACTCTTTCTGACTCTTTGCTAAAGTCTAACAAAAAATTAAGTGTTAAAATGTCTAATATGAATATGAATATTTCTATAGATTTTTTGAATACAAAAAACAAAACTAAAGAAGGTTTATGGATTGAAAAATCAAAGTTAGAAAATTATATAATTCCCACATTTACAAAAAAAATATTTCAGTCTGTTAAACATAATCTATGAAAAAAATAGCAATTATAGGAGCCGGGATTTCAGGTTTGTTTATTGCTAACTTATTCAAAGAAAATCCTGATTATTCATTATCAATTTATGAAAAAAACAGCTCAATTGATATGGAGGAAGGGTATGGAATACAATTATCTACAAATTCTATTAAAATTTTAAATAAAATTGGATTTGATGCTTTGGATAAAAATGAAATATTTAATCCTGAAAAAATTGATTTCTACGAAAGTATTAAAGAGAAAAAAATATGCGATCTAAATATATCAGAATTTAATTCTGAAAATTGTAAGTATACAACGCTTAAAAGATCTAAATTAGTTGAATTTTTAAAAAATAGATTAGACGATAATATTATCAAATATAGTTATGATATTGAAAAAATTGAAAAAATTAGCAATCAAATTACTTTAACATTTAATCAAAATAATAAAATTAACTGCGATCATTTAATTATTTCCGATGGTGTTTTTTCTAAAAGTAAATCACTAATCTCTGATGAGCAAATAAAACCTGTTTACGATAATTCTATTGCAATAAGAGGAAATATTTCAAGCAGCAATATCAGCAATATAAATAAAAAAAATATCTCATTATTTATGGGTCATGATTTTCACCATGTGATTTATCCATTAAGTAATGATAATGAAGCATTTAATTTTATTGGTATACTAAAATATAAATTAACAGCAAATAAACTTGATAATTATAATCTTTTTAAAGAAGAAACTTTCATTCAATCTATTAAAGACAAGTTACAAGGTAAAATTTCAGCTACTATTTTAGATAATTTAACTAACATTAAATACTTCCCTGTTTTTGTTAGCAAAAGTTATCTCAAACCAGTTGATAATATTTTTTTAGTTGGAGATGCTTTTTTTGCTTTTCCACCTTCTTTTGCACAAGGAGCCTCACAATCTATTGAAGGTGGATATGAGTTGTTTGATAATATTATAAATAACAAAGATCAATTCTATGATAGCAGAGTATCAAAAGTAAAAATGGTAAATAATAGATCAAAAATAAATCAATTTGCTTTTCACTTGTCAAATCCAATAATTATTTTTTTTAGAAATATTTGTTTAAAGATTTTAACTAAAAATAAAAAATTTTTAGAAAATTATCTGGGGAGAATTTATAAAAATTAATTCTTTGAAATTAATCTTTGTCTTAAATAGTCAATGGGATAAGTTCTTCCATTAATATCACAATGCCAATAAGTCCAACCATTACAACTTTCAGCTCCTAGAATAGTTGCAGCAACTTTATGAATAGAGCCTTCGGCTTGATTATGCTTAATGCTTCCATCAGCCATTATTCTTGCAGTAATTTTTTTCTTATTATCAAAAATATTAGTTCCTGGTTTAATTATTCCTAACTCGACTAATGAACCAAATGGAATTCTCGGTTTAGATCTATTATTTTTAAGAGTATCTAAAAAATTATCTTCAATAGGTTTTGTATTTTTTATTCTTTGCTCAGCAACTTTAAAATAAGTTTTTTCTTTTTCAATACCATAATAATTTCTACCTAATTTTTTAGCCACAGTAGCTGTCGTACCTGATCCCAAAAAAGGATCTAAAATCATATCATTCTTATTTGATGAAGCTAATAAAATCCGGTGCAATAATGCTTCTGGTTTTTGTGTTGAATGAACCTTTTTCCCATTTTTTTTTAATCTTTCAGTTCCATTACAAATTGGTAAATTCCAATTAGATCTCATCTGCAAATCATCGTTTAAGCATTTAAGTGACTGATAGTTAAAAGTATATTTTGATTTATCACTTTTCGAAGCCCAAATTAAAGTTTCGTGAGCGTTTGTAAATCGTGTGCCTCTAAAATTAGGCATAGGATTATTCTTATTCCAAATGACATCATTTAAAATCCAGAACCCTAAATTTTGAATTGTAGTTCCTACTCTAAAAATATTGTGATAACTACCTATTACCCAGATAGCTCCATTTTTTTTTAAAATTCTTTTACACTCAGTCAACCATGCATATGTAAATTCATCATATTTTTTAAAATTTTCAAATTGATCCCATTTATCATCAACTGCACTTACTTTAGATCTATCTGGTCTAGTTAGTTTATTCTTTAGTTGCAAATTGTATGGTGGGTCTGCAAAAACTATATCAAAAGTCTCGCTTGGAATTTTTTTTAATTCTTCAAGACTATCTCCATTAATAATTTTATTTTTAAAGTCAGTATTCATTTGTATAAAATAATTAGACTCCAAATGGATTCTTGGGTCAACCTGAGATTGAATTATTTGGATTCGATTTGTGCTTATCTTAATTAGCGTGACTAGATATTGTGTGTCTTGTAATTATTTATAGGTGAGAAGGTTTTTCTATGATGCTTACTGATACCAAGTTTTTTAATAGCTTTTAAATGTTGCTTAGTTCCATACCCAAAATTTTGATCCCAATTGTATCCTTTATTTGTTTTTGCCAACGTTGTAATAAATTTATCTCTAGCAACCTTTGCAATAATTGATGCTGCAGAAATAGAGGGAATTTTTTGATCACCTTTAATTATTGCTTTTAAATTATAATTTTTTAAATCGGGAACTTTATTTCCATCAATTAAAATTTGTGTAGGTTTTTTTTTAAGTTTTTTAATAGCTCTCTTCATTGCAAGTAAACTTGCTTGCAAGATATTAATTTTATCTATTTCCTTAACTGATGCTTTACCAATTACCCAAATCGAATTCTTTTTAATATAATTTGATAATAATTCTCTTTTAACTTTAGAAATAGTCTTAGAGTCTCTTAATAATTTTTTATCAATATTTTTATTTAAAATTACTGCTGCTGCGTAAACAGGTCCTATTAAACTTCCTCTACCAACTTCGTCGACACCAGCTATGATTTTCATTTACAATATAATAAAGTGATAAATTAATAATCCGACCAAAACTCCTTTTATAAAAGAAATCCACAACAAACCATAATTAGAAATATTAAATATCTTTTTACAACATGAAATTAAATGTTTGTGTTGTTCAATCATATAGAATTAAATGATAATCTTCATTTCACTTATTTTCTTTTTAATTTTTTTTAAATCCTCCCAAGAATACTTTTTATTTTCTGGAAATCTAATTAGATAAGATGGATTAAAAGATATCATTACTGGATAGGTTTTGTTTTTTAGTATTATTTCTTTCCATTTACCCCTTTCAGATGATATTTTGGTATTAATGCCAGTTACAGCCTCCATTGCTGAGCTTCCCATTAGAATAATAATTTTTGGATTAATTATTGAAATATGTTCTTTAAGAAAAACTGAATATCTTTTAATTTCTAGTGAAGTGGGTTTACGATCTTCTGGTGGTCTAAAATTTATTGCATAACTGCAATAAATATTTTGTCTTTTTATTCCAATTGCTAGCAGCATTTTGTTTAATAGTTCTCCAATTTCACCTTTAAATGTTGAACCAGATTTATCTTCTTCTATTCCTGGCGCTTCGCCAATTAACATGATTGAGCTATTAATATTTCCATCACCAAGAACAATATTTTGAGAATTGTCTTTTAAACTACAATTTTCGATTGAATTTATTTGATTTTGTAAATCTTTTAATAAATCAGGTTTATTTCCAGGAAAAGCATCTTCACTATTATTAATTATGTTAAATCTATTGATTGGTTTATCTGAGAATATAAAGTTTGGCTCTATTGTATTTATTAATACCTCGTCTAATTTGCCTTTTTGATTTATAAGTTTTTTAGTCATAGAATAATCAAATGTTTAATAAACTAATAAAAGTATTAGCTCTTTATTTATTATTCTATCAGACGCAAGTATATTCTAAAAGTGCTAGTTTTAATGACTTTAATTCCAGGGATTTAACAAATTATTTCTCTGGAATAATTGCATACGAAAATAAAGAAAATACTGATGCCTTAAAATTTTTTAATGCTTCAAAAGTTTTAATAAATAAACATAACTCTTATTTAAAAAGGTATGTAAACTCATTAGTCTTAGAAAACAAAGTTGCCCAAGCAATTAATATAATTAAAAATAAAAATAACAAAATTAATGTAGATTTTTTCAATGCATATATTTTATTAGTTATTGATAGCTTAAAAAAAAATGATTTTAAAAAAGCTGAAGAATATTTAATTCAAAGTTTAAAATTTAAAGATCAAAAAAGATTTAATTTAGTAATTTCAGAAACTTTAAGACAATATATCTACACATTTAAAAACAAAAAAATTTTGAAAAGTAAACAGAATTTTGGAAATTTATCTTTAATATCTCAATCATTTCAAAGATGTTATTTAGATGAAGAAAATACTGGCTCTTTTTTTCTTAATTTAATTAATAATCAGCAAGGAGATTATTCTAGATATATATTTTTTTATATTAACTATTTAATTGATAATCAAGAAATAGATGAAGCCAAAGCTGTTGGAGATCAACTAGAATATATTAATTCAACTTTATTATTAGCCCAAACAAAAAGCTGGTTAGACAAAAATAAGATAAAAGAGTTTAATAAAATTTTTTCATGTAAAAATCACAATGATGTAATAAGCGAATTTTTATTTTTGATTTCAAATCTTTATTCTTCACAAGATGATATTGAAAAATCTAATTTTTATTTAAATTTATCCAGTTATTTGAACCCAAAATTTAAATTTAATTTAACTCTTGTAGCTGAGAATTTTTATCTCAATAAAGAATATGACAAAGTTAAAACAGTTTTAAAAAATTTTGATAAAAAAGATGAGTTTTACTATTGGTTTAAGGTAAAAAAAGAGGCACAAATTATCATTAAAGAACAAGGTTATGAAGATGGAATAAATTTCATAAGTGCAAAATTTGATAATATTGGTGATCAAAATTTAAAAATGGTTTTTGATATAGCTAACTTTTATAAGAATTCAAAAAAATATAAAAAAGCAATAGATTATTATACGCAGATTATCTCCACTTTAGATGAGAACTCAGATATTAAGTCAGACATATTATATAGAAGGGGAGGAAGTTTTGAGCGTTTAGGTAATTATAAAAAAGCAGATAAAGATTTGTTACATTCCTTAGAAATAAATCCTGATGATGCTTATGCACTTAATTATTTGGCATACTCATGGTTGGAGCGTGATTATAATATAGATGAAGCATTTCAAATGTTGGAAAAGGCTTACTCACTTAAAAATAATGATCCTTATATTATCGACTCAATTGGTTGGGCATATTATTTGATAGATAATTATGTCGAGGCAGAAAAGTATCTTAAAAGAGCAGTTGAATTAATGCCAGAGGATCCAATAGTAAATGATCATTATGGAGATATATTGTGGAAATTAAATCGAAAGATTCAAGCAAGATATTTTTGGAAAAACGTTTTAAGCTTTGAAGATACAGATGAAGATATTAGAAAAAATATCCAATTAAAATTGATAGATGGTGTTACAAATTCTTAAATGAAGACATATCGAGTTAAATCATTTGCTAAAATTAATTTAGCATTAAATGTAACTGGTAAACATGATTTATTGCATAAAATAGAGAGCATTTTTTATTTTATTAATTTACATGACACAATCACGATTAAACAAATTAATAGTCTAGATCATCGAATTTCTTATTTTGGAAAATTTTCTAAAAATATTAGCAGCAATAATACAATTACAAATTTATTTAAAATACTTGATCAAGAAAAGCTAATTAGAAATAAAAAATTTCAAATAAAGATAAATAAGAATATACCTCAGCAAGCAGGGCTTGGTGGAGGATCAATGAATGCAGCTAGAATTTTAGATTTTTTAATAAAAAGGAAATATATTAAAATAAATCAAAAAAAAATTACTGATATTTCTAAGTCAATTGGATCAGATGTAATTCTAGGAGCGGATCTTAAAAATGGAATTTTAAAATCTAATAATAATATTAAAAAATTTTCTAATTGTAGTAAATTTTACGTACTTTTGGTAAAGCCAAATTTTGGGTGTTCTACAAAGACGATTTATTCAGGGGTTAAAAATTTTACAAGATCAAAATATAATAGACCAAAAAAGTTAATGTTTAGTCTGCAATATTTGTCCAAACAAAATAATGCTTTAGAGAATGTTGCTTTCTTAAAATATCCAAAGCTTAAAAAAATCAAATTATTTTTAGAAAATTTAAAAAAACCATTATTTGTGAGAATGACTGGTTCAGGTTCAGTATTGGTTGCATATTTTCATTCAAAAAAAGATTGTGAGATGGCAAAAGTTCAATTTAAGAGAAAATTTAGAAATTATTGGTGTAATACATCAAAAACTCTATAAATTTTATATTTTTATGTTATACGAAATTAATATTGGGGCGTAGCCAAGCGGTAAGGCACTGGTTTTTGGTACCGGCATCCTAGGTTCGAATCCTAGCGCCCCAGCCATATATGAATAATTTTTTAGATAAAATTTTTTTAAGATCTCAAAATCTTGATTATGTAAGTAAAAATCTCAAAGATATAACTATTAACACACCTGCAAATAAAATTTTTGACGCAATTAATAGCTACTCTAAAAATAGTGAAGCGAGATATGTGGGAGGGTGTGTAAGAAAAGTTATAAAAAAAGAAGCCATTGACGATATAGACCTTGCTACAAATTTAAAACCAAATGAAGTTTGTGAAGCGTTAAAAAAAAATCAAATTGATTACTATGAAACTGGAATTGAACATGGAACAATTACAGCATTAATTGATAAACAAAAATATGAAATTACATCTTTAAGAAAAGATGTCGTTACAGATGGAAGACATGCCAAGATAGAATTTTCATCAGATTGGAAAGAAGATGCAGAAAGAAGAGATTTCTCAATTAATTCAATTTATTCTGATAAAAATGGCAACTTATTTGATCCAAATAATGGAAAGAAAGATTTAGAGGAAGGTTTAATAAACTTCATAGGTGATACAGAAAATAGAATTAAAGAGGACTACTTAAGAATTCTAAGATACGTACGTTTTTTTACAAACTATTCAAATCATAAGCATAGGCAAGAAACAATTAAAATAATAAAAAGAAATATCGAAGGAATATCAAAATTATCTAGTGAAAGATTATTAGATGAATTTAAAAAATTAACTAATTCGAAGAATTTTTTAAAATTATTTGAAGACGATCTAAGCTTAGAGCTTTTATATCTTATATTTCCTCAATTTAAAAATCTAGAAAATTTTAAAAAACTAAACTCATATGCAAAAAATAATATATTTAATATCGATTTTCTTTTTTTGTTATCTCTCATGGTAATTGATGGAACTGATAATACTGAATATTTTTTATATAAGTTTAATATTTCTAAAAAAGATCAAAAAAGGCTAAAAATGATTAATGATTTTTATAATGAAGGAATAGATATAAAAAAATTTACAGAAAAAAATCTTAATAAATATTTATATTACAATGGTAATGAAGCAGTAATCGATATTATAAATTTTAAGATTTTTACATCTAATAAAGTTGAAAAAAAATTAATAAATTTACTTGAAAACTACAAAGATAAAGTAATTCCAATAATGCCAATATCAGCAAAGACACTAATGAATGATTTTAATATTCCTGAAGGTAAAACTTTAGGAAATAAATTTAAATTAATCGAAGAGATTTGGGTTAAAAATGGTTTTAAAATTTCAGAAAATCAAGTTCAAAAAGTTATTAAGAGTTAGATATATTGAACATCTTTGATCTCAAAGTTTTTAATTCCTGCTGGTGTAGTTATTTCAACTAAATCTTTTTTGTTTTTTCCAATTAATCCTCTTCCTATTGGAGATTGAAAAAAAATTAGTTTTTGTTTTAAATCAGCTTCGTCTTTTCCAACAATTTTATAACTGATCTTTTCCCCATTATCTAAATTTTCTAAAAATACTGTTGAGCCAAAAATAACTTTTCCATCATTATTCAATTTAGTTACATCAATAACATTTGCTCTAGCAATTATATCGTCAATTTCTGTTATTCTTCCCTCATTATGTGACTGTTCCTCTTTAGCTGCATGATATTCAGCATTTTCTTTTAGATCACCATGCGATCTAGCTTCAGCAATAGCAGCAACTATTTCAGGTCTTTTTTTTTCTTTTAAAAAAATTAATTCTTCTTTTAATTTATTCAAACCATTTGATGTTATGGGCTCTTTATCCATTTTGTTATTTCCATTTTGCAATTGGTGGCAAAGACATTAAAATTCCTTCAACATTACCACCTGTTTGTAGTCCAAATTTTGTTCCTCTATCATACAACAAATTAAACTCCGCGTATCGTCCTCTTTTTATATATTGCATCTCTTTATCTTTAAAAGTCCATTTTTTTTTAATCTTTTTTTTAATAATCGAATTAAATAGCATTTGAAATGTAACACCAACATCTCTTACAAATTTAAAATCATTTTCAAAATCATTTTTTTTATAATCAAAAAAGATACCACCAATCCCCCTCGCTTCTTTTCTGTGTGGTAAATAAAAATATTCATCACACCATTTTTTGTATTCTTTATAATATTTTCTATTATGTCGATCGCACATTGTTTTTAATGTTTTATGAAATTTAATTTTTTCCTGACTATCTTTGATTGTAGGTGTAACATCCATTCCACCACCAAACCAATTTTGTGTTGTACAGATATATCTAGTATTGAAATGCATAGCTGGAATATGTGGATTTTGCATATGCATTACTATTGAAATTCCTGAAGCCCAGAATCTTGGATCTTTACTGGCACCTGGAATATTTTTTTGGAATTTTTTTGGAAATTTTCCATGAACTTTTGAAAAGTTAACACCAACTTTTTCAAAAATTTTACCGTCTTTTAAAATTCTATATTCACCACCACCTTCATCTTTACTTTTATTTCTTTTCCATGTTGTAGATTTAAAATTGATTTTATTGTTTTCTAATTTTATGATGTCATCACATATTGCATTTTGAAGTAATTTAAACCAATTACTAGCTAGATTTTTTTTAATTTCGTTATCCATTTTATATCAATTTAGTTTGTCTTAAACTTTCTGCTAAAATAATTGCTACCGAAGATGCAATATTAAGCGACCTGGTATCTTCACTCATTGGTATTTTGAGACGATCATTTATTAATTGATGCACACTTTCAGGAACTCCAGCACTTTCTCTGCCAAATAAAATTGTATCATTTTTTTCAAATTTAAATTCTGTATAGGATACAGACGCTTTGGTTGTCATCAATACAATTCTTTGATTCTTTTTCGCTTCAAAGAATTTATCAGAGCTATGATATATATTAATTTTGTCCCAATCCATATAATCCATCACTACTCTTTTGAAGCGTTTATCACTCAAATGAAAACCACAAGGTTCTATTATTTCTAGTTTGGCCCCTAAACAAGCACAAGTTCTAATTATTGCAGCTGTATTTTGAGGAATATCAGGTTCATACAATGCTATTTTTGGTCTCAAATTCATATTTATGTGTCATTCTTTCAGTAGAAAAAAAACTATTATCTTATAAGAAATCGTATATTAAATAAATTTTTAACTAAAATTTTAAGAAAATGTCAGAGAAAAAGCCAGAAAGAAGAGATTTTTTATTTACAGCATCTTATGCCGTTGGAGCAGTAGGTGTGGGAGCAGTTGTTTGGCCTTTAATTGATCAAATGAATCCCGATGCATCTGTTAAAGCATTAGCAAGTACAGAGGTAGATGTGAGTTCAGTTAAGCCAGGAAATACAATAACAGTTCTGTGGAGAGGTAAACCAGTTTTTATAAGAAGAAGAACTCAGGAAGAAATTACAGAAGCCCGATCTGTGAAGATGGAAGATTTAATTCATCCTGAAAAAGATGAGGATAGAGCAAAAAATCCCGAATGGCTTGTTATGCTTGGTGTTTGCACTCACTTAGGATGTGTCCCATTAAATGATAAAGGTGATTATGATGGATGGTTTTGTCCTTGTCATGGTTCTCATTATGATACTTCTGGAAGAATTAGAAAAGGTCCTGCACCTTTAAATATGGAAGTTCCAAAATATGAATTTGTTAACGCTAATACAATTAAAATTGGATAATATTTATGAGTGATCACGATTATACACCTACATCAAAAGTTGGAAAATGGTTTAATGATAGATTACCATTGCTTACTCTTGCAAACCATCTAACAGATTATCCAACTCCAAAAAATTTAAATTATTGGTGGACGTTTGGCGGAATTTTAACGTTTTGTTTAATTACGCAAATTGTAACTGGTTTAACACTAGCAATGCACTATATCGCACATGCTGATATGGCATTTGAAAGTGTTGAACATATCATGAGAGATGTAAACTATGGTTGGTTAATCAGATACATTCATGCAAATGGTGCATCAATGTTTTTTCTTGCAGTTTATATTCATATTTTTAGATCTTTGTTTTATGGATCTTATAAATCACCTAGGGAAATAATTTGGATAATTGGAATAATTATTTATTTATTAATGATGGCTGCAGCTTTTATGGGCTATGTACTGCCGTGGGGACAAATGAGTTTTTGGGGGGCAACAGTTATTACTAACTTGTTTAGTGCAATTCCATTAGTAGGTGAAGGAATTGTGACGTGGCTTTGGGGCGGTTATTCAGTAGATAACCCAACTTTAACAAGATTTTTTACACTTCATTATTTAATACCTTTTTTAATTTTAGGACTTGTAGTTCTTCACATTTGGGCATTACACGTTCCAGGCAATAATAATCCAGTGGGGATTGATATTAAGAAACCTTCAAAAGACACAGTTCCATTCCATCCATACATTGTAATTAAGGATGGCTTTGCATTACTAATGTTTATGATTGTATTTGCTTTTTTTGTTTTTTATTCGCCTAATATTTTAGGACATGCAGACAATTATATTGAGGCTAATCCCATGGTTACACCAGCCCATATAGTTCCAGAGTGGTACTTGTTACCTTTTTACGCAATATTAAGATCTGTCCCCGACAAACTTCTTGGTGTTGTTGCAATGCTATCAGCTATTTTAATTTTAGCAGTACTTCCGTGGTTAGATACATCAAAAATAAGATCTGCTGTATTTAGACCTTTATACAAACAATTTTATTGGATACTTGTGGCTGATGTATTGATCTTGGGCTACATGGGTGCAATGCCTGCTGAAGGTCTTTATTTGTTAATTGCAAGAGTTGCAACTGCTTACTACTTCCTTCATTTTCTAGTAATCCTACCAGTTCTTGGATTCAAAGAAAAAACTATCCCTGTTCCTTTAAGTATAACCGAGTCAGTGATGGGTGGATCACCCAATTTAGCAACTGCTAGAAACAAAGAAAGTTTTGAAAAGTCAAAGTGAAAAATTTAATAAAATTATCTTATATTTTAAGCTTTTTTTTTCTTTCAACGGCTAGTTCTTTTTCAGCTGAAAAAGTTGATTATTTAAAGACTGATTGGAGTTTTAAAGGTTTATTTGGAAAATTTGATAGAGGATCACTTCAAAGAGGATATCAAGTATATACTGAAGTATGTGCTTCATGCCATTCTATGAAATATCTGAGCTATAGGAATTTAGGAGAAAAAGGTGGACCTGAATTTTCTGAGGCGGAGACAAAAGCAATAGCAGCTTCATTTGAGGTAATTGATGGGCCAAATGCAGATGGTGAAATGTTTACAAGACCAGCAAAATTATCAGATAAATTTGTAATGCCTTACGAAAATGTGAAAGCTGCTCAAGCAGCAAATGGTGGTGCATACCCACCTGACATGTCAGTTTTGGTTAAAGCTAGAGGTGGTGGAGTTGACTACATTTATTCTTTGCTTCAAGGATATGAAGATGCGCCATCTGGAATGGCATTAGATGATGGTGTTCATTATAATAAATATATGTATGGTAATAAAATCAAAATGTCAGCCCCACTTTCAGACGGTTTAATAGAATATGGTGACGGAACTGAAGCTACCGTAGAGCAAATGTCTAAAGATGTAACTACGTTTTTAATGTGGGCTGCAGAACCTCATTTAGAGGCAAGACACCAAATGGGTTTTAAAGCGATTTTATATTTGATAATTTTAACTGTGTTGGTTTATTTCAGTATGAAGAAAATTTGGTCACGTGTTGAATCTGAAGTTTAAAACATCTCCATCTTTTACTATATAATCTTTACCCTCAAGTCTCATTTTACCGTTTGTTTTGGAATTTACCCAACCATCATTCTGCACAAAATCTTCATAAGATACTGTCTCAGCTCTAATAAATCCTTTTTCAAAATCAGTATGTATTTCGCCAGCAGCTTTAGGCGCAGTACAATTTTTTTGAATAGTCCAAGCTCTAGTTTCTTCAGGTCCAGATGTAAAGTAAGTATCTAACTCTAATATTTTATATCCTTTTTGTATTAACATGTTTAAACCTGTCTCTTTTAAACCAATCATTTCCATATAATTTTTTCTCTCTTCGGACTCCAATTCATTTATTTGATTTTCTATATCTGCTGACACAATTAATGTGTTTTCTTCTCCAAATTTATCTATAAAATTTTTTGTATATTTATTTCCATTTTGAACACTTTGTTCATCAACATTGCATACAAAAATTTTTGGCTTAATTGATAATAAACCACTTTGATTTATTAATTTACTTTCAAATTGAGAATTTAAGATGGAAATATCTTTATCATTATTAATACAATCTAATGCTATTTCTAGTATTTTAAGTTGTTCTTCATCAACATTTTTTTTATTACTTTTTTCTAATCTTTTTTGAATAGACTCTAAATCTGCAAGCATCATTTCGGTTTCAATAATTTCAAGATCTCTGATTGGATCTACGGTAGGATTAACATTCTGAATATCATCAGAATCAAAACATCTAATCATATGAATAATCGCATCTACTTCTCTTATATGTGAAAGAAACTTATTTCCCAACCCTTCACCCTTAGAAGCTCCTTTTACAAGTCCAGCGATATCAACAAATGAAATTGTGGTATTGATAATTTTTTTGGATTTTGAAACTTTAGATAGATTTTCCAATCTTTTATCAGGAACAGCAACAATGCCTATATTGGGATCTATAGTACAAAATGGAAAATTTGCAGCTTGAGCCTTACTTGAATTAGTTAAAGCATTAAACAGTGTAGATTTACCAACGTTGGGCAAACCAACAATTCCACATTTAAAACTCATTATTTATTATTTACTGTGCTTGAAAATAAGTCTAATTTTTTATCCACGAGTAATGTAATAGAGTCTGTAATATTATTAGAAATTTTTTCTATTCCTAGCATTTCATCTTCATCAAAGTTTTGAAGGACAAAATCACTAATTTCTATATTTTCTTTTGGTTTTCCTATCCCAATTCTCACTCTAGAATATTCTTTACCAATAAATTTATCAATTGATGCAATTCCATTATGACCTGCGCTAGATCCACCATATTTTGCTTTAATTTTTCCAAACTCAACATCTAAATCATCATGAAATACAATTACGTCTTCAGCATCTATTTTAAAGTATTCAATGAGTTCTCTTATACAAATTCCAGAGTTATTCATAAATGTTAGAGGCTTAATAGCATAAACTTTTTGATCACCCACGTTTCCAGTCGTAAGCAGACCTTTAAATTTTGGTTTTTGTTTTGATAGACCAAACTTTTTATTTATACAGTCTATAATTTTAAATCCTACATTATGTCTATTATTTTCACTATCTGGAGTGGGGTTACCTAAACCTACGAATAAAAGCATATGTTTTGTTAAAAGGTAGTAAAATTCAATTTCGATTAATTATTTTTTTTCTTCAGCAACTTTATTATCGTCACCATCTTTTTTATCACCTTCTCCTGATTCTGCTGCGGGCTGTTCACCCTCTGCTCCGTCTGTGCCTTCAGCCGCCTCTGCTTCTGCAGGTTTTTCAGGTTCTTTCATTACAGTAGGTGCAGCCAATGTTGCTATTACAAAATCTCGTCCTCTAATAGTTGGCACAACATCAGTTTCTAGATTTATTGAAGATATTTTAAAACTTTCACCAATTTCAACACCATCTAAATCTATTATTAGACTTTCTGGAATTTTTTCACTTGGACATCTTAATTCGACTTTTCTTCTAACAATATTCAAAACCCCACCTCTTTTTAACCCTGGAGATTTTTCATGGTTAATGAATTGAACAGGCACTTCAATTTTAATTTTTAAACCTGGAACAACTCTTAAAAAGTCAACATGAATTGGTTCATCAGAAATAATGTGATATTTAATTTCTTTTGGTAAAACATTTTGAGATTTTCCATCTACGTTAAGTGTTACTATATTCGATAAAAAGTTCTCTTTTTCAATTAAAGACTTTAAAAGCTTTTTTGAAATTGATATTTTTTCGTTTTGAGCTTCACCACCATAAATAATTGCTGGTACATTGCCATTATTTCTTAGAGCACTCAATTCGCCCTTTGTTTTAGTATTTCTTATGTTTGCGACTATAGAATTCATAAAGTGATCGGTTTTTAGCCCAAGTTCTTCAATAACTCAAGGTAATTATTTAAATAAATCAGATACAGAAGTTGAGTTTGATATTCTTTTAATTGCCTCACCCATTAAGCTTGAAATAGACAGAACTTCAATGTTTTTGACACTTTTAATTTTATTATTGTTATCAATTGTATCTGTAATCACTAAATTTTTTATAACAGATCCTTTAATTTTTTTAACAGCTTCACCACTTAATACGCCATGGGTAATATAAACATAAACTTCTTTTGCCCCTCTATTTTTAAGAGCTTTAGCAGCGTTAATTATTGTTCCACCTGAATCGATAATATCATCAACAATCACACAAGTTTTACTCTTAACATCTCCAATAACATTCATAACTTGTGACTGACCAGGTTTAGGTCTTCTCTTATCAACAATCGCAAGGCCTACATTTAGAAGTTTACCCAACGCTCTTGCTCTTTCGGTTCCACCAACATCAGGTGCAACACAAATTAAATTTTTATTTTTTATATTTTTTTTTATATGTCTGGCAAAAATAGGAGTTGCAAATAAGTTATCAACTGGGATATCAAAAAAACCCTGTATCTGTCCAGCATGCAAATCTACTGTTACGACTCTATCTGCGCCCGCTGTAGTAATAAGATTTGAAACAAGTTTAGCTGAGATGGATGTTCTTGGAACAACTTTTCTATCTTGTCTAGCATAACCAAAATAAGGAATAACTGCAGTTATATTTTTTGCAGAAGATCTTTTTAATGCATCAATACAAAGTAATAATTCCATTAAATTATCATTAGCTGGAGAAGAAACAGATTGTATAATAAAAATACTATTTCCTCTTATATTTTCATTAATCTCAACATAAATTTCACCATCAGAAAAATTTCTAATACTAGAGTTAACTAATTTAGACTTTAAATATTTTGCAATATTTTTGCTGAGCGGTTTGTTGCTATTGCCTGATAATAATTTCATTAAAAAAACCTAATTAAGCATAATTATAGATATATTTCTACCATAATCACCATGTTTTAATTTTATTGCTCTTCTCGCACTAAAAAATTTATTTTTAGCATCATAAGTATCAATTTTTAAAACATCTACATATTTAACTCCATTAGTTTTAAGAGATGAATAAATATATTTAGTTAAATCAAAATATAATTTTTTCTTACTAATCTTAAAATATTTGAGATTATTCCTACCTTTTTTAATGAACTTTTTTTTAAAATCTTCTTTTACCTCATAATTTTTTTGAGAAATTGATGGACCAATTACAGCAGTCATATTTTCAACAGCACAACCTTTTTTTATCATAAATTTAATAACTTTTGTTACAATATCTTTAAATGCACCTTTCCATCCAGCATGTATTGCGGCTATCATTTTTAAATTATTATCATAAATTAAAACTGGAGCACAATCCGCTGTTAGAACGGCAATTGGTAAATATTTTTGTTTAGTGATAATTGCATCCGCTTTAGGTCTTTTTTTTAGCTTATAATTTTTATCAATATAAATAAATTTACTACTATGAAATTGGTGAAGTAAAAAAATATTTTTTGCTTGATAGCTAATTTTTTTTCTTACTATTTCTAAATTTTTTCTAACATTTAATTTTTGATCTTTTGAACCAAAACCGCAGTTTAAACTTTTATAAATATTTTTTGATTTACCGCCAACACTATTAAAAAAACCATGTTTCAAACCTTTTTTTTTTGAAAGTATTTTTGATTTAATCAACTTGGAAACCTGTATTAAATTTATTTTCTTTTTTTTTAATTAGCATTACTTTAAATAAATTACCCATTTGGTTTTCATCAATTAAACGCCTAACTCTATAAAATAGATCAGTTTTTTTAGAAAAAGGTATATTTTCACTTATAATTTCTGCTCTCTGAAGAATTCCCATGCTTGTTAAAAATTTTTTTTGATTACTAATTATAGAATTTAAATCGTCAAATTGACTAATAAATCGTTTAAATAAATTAAAATTTATATTGTAAGTAATATCAGAATTTCCAATATCATCTAAAATATTTGAGTATTTATGATTATTTACTGCCTGAAGAGTTTCATGCATTTTTGAGTCTAGGTAGCCATAATCAATAATTAGTATTCCACCATTGTTTTTATTAATTATTTTACAAATATTTTGTAAATATTCAAATGAGCTTGGTGAGTATTCTATAATATCTTGATTTTCAGATATTTTAAATTTCAATTTATTTTCAATTTCTTCAATATTAATTATTTGTTCTTTAAATACTGCCTTTTTTGTTTCTTTAAAATTCACATATCTTTCAAGCCATCCTTCTTTTTTTTTAAAAAACTGTTTTATTGGGAGCGCATCAAAGAATTCATTAGCCAAAAATATTGCCGGATTTGAATTTATTTTTTTAACATTATTTACCCATTCTATATTTTCTGAACTTAAATTTATTTGTTGTTGTTTTGTTAATAATTTACTTTTTTCGTGAATATAAAATTTACAATTTCCAAAGCATTCTGGAAAATTTTTAAGGGTTTCAACAATAACTTTCATCATCTCACCATTACCTGCACCTAATTCAAATAGATTGAATTTTTTTGGAGAGCCAATACTTTTCCAAAATGTTACTATCCAGATAGCAATCATTTCTGAAAAAAGTCTTGTAATGTTTGGTGCAGTAATAAAATCTCCCTCTTTTCCAAAAGGATTTTTTTTCATGTAATAGCCGGTATCTTTATCGTAAAGAGCAAATTCAATAAATTCATCAAGTGGTAAGCTAGTATTCTTATTTAGTTTCATTTTTAAGATAAAATATAATTGTTCCAATCATTATAAATATGAAACTTATAATTTGACCCATCGATAAGTTAAAAATTAAATAACCTATTTGTTCATCTGGCACCCTAAAAAATTCAATACAGAATCTAAATACTGAATAGAAAATTAAAAATAACCCCGAAATTAAACCTGGTTTTGCTAAAAAGTTTTTATTTCTAAAGTGCAATAATAATATAAATAAAATTATACCCTCAAAAATTGCTTCATATAATTGTGATGGGTGTCTTGATAAATTATCAACTTGAACAAAAGTTACAGCCCATGGAACTTCAGTAACTTTGCCATAAAGTTCTGAATTTATAAAATTAGCCAATCTACCAAAAAAAATTCCAATTGGAGCTACCAAGGATACTAAATCGGTATATACAAATGTATCTTGATTATTTTTTTTAGCAAAAAAAATACTTGCAACTATTATGCCTAATAAACCACCATGAAAAGACATACCTCCTTGCCAAATTTTAAAAATATCAACAATGTTATTTATGTAATAATTAAAGTTATAAAACAAAACATAACCGAGTCTACCACCTATAATTATTCCAATAATTAGGTAAGTTATATAATCGTCAAATTTTTGATTTATATCCGAATTTTTAATAAAAATTTTTTTACACATTATCCAGCCAATGATAATTCCCAAGATATAAGCTAATGAATACCATCTAATTTCAAATGACATTATTTGAAAAGCGACTGGGTCAAAATTATTGATGAACATTTTAAATAATAATTATAAGTATATCTTATATATGAAAAATTCTAAATTTATAATTGACAAGCTTGGAAAACTTTTTGAGCAAGGTATTATCTCGTCAAAAGATCTTACTTTTGAGCTTTTAAATATTTTAAAATCAAAAAGAGACGAAATAGTTTTTAAGATGAAGCTCACAAGTAAAGATGAATTCGATGTATTATCAAAACGAGTTGAAAACTTAGAGAAAAAAATTAAAAAATTAGAAACAAAAAAGAAAAATACTAAACGGGTAAAAAAATCTTAACTCGTAGTCCACCCATTTTAGATTTTTCAAGTCCAATATTCCCACCATGTGATCTTACAATATCTGATGCAATGGATAACCCAAGACCAACACTAGATTTTGAGTCTGCTCTGCCTTTATCAATTTTGTAAAAAGGTTTAAATACATTATCATATTCTTTACTCGATATACCTGGGCCATCATCGTCAATAGTTATAAATAAGTTTGTATTTTTTTTGTTGAGCTTAATTTCGATTTTATTTCCATACTTTAAAGCATTATCAATTATATTATTTAGACACCTATTAATTAAATTCTTTCTTCCATTAACGTAAACTCTTGATAATAAATCTTTCTGGATATTTTCGTTATCATATTTAATCACAACTTCTTCTATTAATTCTGATAAATTAAACATTTCATCTTTTTCCAAGTATGAAGAGCTTGTAAATTGAAGATATTCATTAAGCATTTTTTCCATTTCATTGATATCTTCAGTTAATTTCTTTGCTAAATCTTCATCTTTAATAAAAGCTATTTGTAATTTCATCCTAGTTAGGGGTGTCCTTAAATCATGACTTATTCCTGATAACATTTCAGTTCGTTGATTTAGATGTCTAAGAATTCTTTTTCTCATTTTATCAAACTCATGACCTGCTTGTCTAATTTCAAGTGCTCCAGATGGTTTAAATTCTTCAATCACTTCCCCTTTACCAAATCTTTCTGCAGCACGCGCAAGGTTGGTTATTGGTCTTGTTTGGTTTTTTAAAAATATTAGAGAAATAATTACCATTATAACCGCAGGTACAGTGATCCATAGCGCAAATAGTCTAGCAGAGGAGCTTGTTACACGATCTTTAGATACTAAGAATTTAAAATAACCATTTTCATATTTAATCCTTAAATCAATTAATTCTTTGTAACTTGTGGTATCAAACCAATATTCTCCTGGATTAAACTTAGATTTTAATTCTCTTCTAAGAGTTCTGTCAATTGGACTAAACCATCTCTCATTGTATTCACTGTCAAATTTTTCATTATTAAACTCTATATTTAAGTCTAAAAAAAATGAGAATAGGTTTTCTAATTCTTGTCTATCTATTTTTTCATTATCATATACCTCAACAAATGTGCTAATTTCATTAATTAATGCTCTGGTCATACCTTTATTGGTTTTAATCCAAAGACTATCAAAAAATACAATTGTTATAATTAGTTGTAAAACTATTACGGGGACCGCTACTATTAAAAGCGCTCTGTAAAATAATTTTTTAGGTAAAATTTTTTTAAAAAAATTACTCAATCCAGAGAACATAACCAGCACCTCTTATTGTTTGCAAAAATTTTGGATTTTTTGGATCAATTTCAATTTTTTTTCTCAATCTAGTTATGATCACATCGATTGATCTTTCTTTATTTAAATCTATTAATTGACCAATATTTTCTCTAGAAAAAGTTTTACCTGGATTATTAATCATTTTTTCTAAAATTATTTTTTCAGTATTATTTATCTTAAATTCATTATTATTTTTAATTACCAAAAGTTTATTTAGATCAATTGTAACATTTGCAAATTTTAAAATTCTAACTTGCTCAGTTTTTTTTGTTTTATTTAAAATATTTCTAATTCTTAAAATTAATTCTTTTGGCTCAAAGGGTTTTGGTAAATAGTCGTCAGCTCCAATTTCTAGTCCCTCGACTCTTTCACTTGCCTCACCTTTAGCTGTTAAGAGAATAATAGGTGTGTCTAATTTTGTTTTGTGTTCTTTAAGAAATTCTAAACCACTTTTTCCTGGCATCATTATATCTAGTATTATCAAATCAAATTTGATAATTTCAACTTTTTTAGATGCATCCTCTGCATTGTCTGCTGTTGATACTAGAAAATTATTTTCATTTAAGTATTTTTTTACTAAAGATCTAATTCCATCATCATCATCAACTACCAAAATATGTGCGATAAATTTATCCATCTATAATTTTACTTAATACTAAATCAAAATTGATAACCTCTTCAGAGCTTGAATTGAGCAATGCATTAGAAATCCTTTTTTTTTGATAGTCAAAAATTTCATTAAAAATTTTTTTTCCTTTTTCATTTAAAAATACATGTTTAACTCTTGTATCCTGATCATCTTTTTTAAATGTAATAATTTCCAGCTTAATTAAATCTTTGAGAACTCTATTTAGACTCTGTTTGGTCACCTTTAGTCGTTTTAAAAGTTCAGAAATAGTAATTCCTTGATACATTGATAATAAGTGAATTACTTTATGATGAGCTAAACCAATTGAATATTTATCTAATACTTTCTTTGCGTCAGAAAATGTTTCTCTATAACTAACAAATAATTTTTCAATTAAGCTTTTTAACTGATCGTCTTTTAAATATAAAAGTTCTTTCATTTTAGGTAAGTTATATTGACATATTGAAGATACAAAGATATTTTTTAATTATAATTAATAAATTTCACACATGGTGCCATACGATAAGAGAACTGGAAAAATTTGGTATAATAGTGAACTATTAAACTGGGCTGACGCAAAAATACATGTGTTAAATCATGGACTTCATTATGCGAGTTGTGTTTTTGAAGGTGAAAGAGTTTATGATGGCGCAATATTTAAATTAAAAGAACACACATCAAGACTTTTTTATTCAGCAAAAAGAATGGGAATGACGATTCCATATTCAGAGAAAGAAATAAATGACGCCTGTAATAAAATTGTTTCAGTACAAAATGTACAAAATGGATATGTGAGACCTACAATTTGGAGAGGCAGCGAAATGATGGCAATCTCTGCACAACAAACAAAAATCCATGTAGCCATTGCAACTTGGGAGTGGGGATCATATTTTGATCCAAAACTTAAAGTAGAAGGAATAAAATTAAATATTTCTAACTGGCGAAGACCAGCCCCCAATACCATTCCTTGGGACACAAAAGCTTCAGGTCTTTATATGATTTGCACACTATCAAAACATGAAGCAGAAAAACAAGGTTACACAGATTCATTAATGTTAGATCATGAGGGTAATGTAGCTGAGGCAACTGGTGCAAATATTTTTTTCAAAGATAAAAATGGTGATTTACACACACCAATTCCAGATTCTTTTTTAGATGGAATTACTAGAAGAACAGTTATTGAAATTGCAAAATCAAAGAATATAAAAGTACATGAAAGAAAAATAAATCCATCAGAACTTTCAAATTTTGCTGGATGTTTTTTAACCGGAACTGCAGCAGAAGTAACTCCAGTTTCGTGTATTGCTGAAAATCAATTTAAAGTTTGTAACACGATAATTGATTTAAATGAAAGTTATCAAACTTTGGTTAGAAAACAGAAAGCTGCTTAATCTTTATTATCTTCTGACATTGCGTGATCAATTCCTTTACGCATATAATCGTAACCAGTGAAAAGGGTTAAAAAAGCTGAAAGCCATAACAATATAATTCCAATCGTTTGTGCATTGTAATCTTGAAAATTAATTATTTTATTTCCCGTATCTCCCGATAATAACAAAGCAATAGAAATCATCTGTAAGACAGTTTTTAATTTAGCGAGATTTGAAACAGGTAGTTTGATTTTACCTTTAGCTAAAAATTCTCTAAGTCCTGAAATTAAAATCTCTCTGGTTAGAATGATAATTGCCGCTATAACTTCATAATGTTTAATTGTACTATCCATGACTAAAAGAATTAATGCAGTGGCAACTATAATTTTGTCTGCTATTGGGTCTAAAAGTTCTCCAAGCTTAGACTCTTCTCCAAGCATTCTAGCCAGCATTCCATCTAAGAAATCAGTAAATGAGGCTACTATAAACAAAATTAGTGCTGTTAAATCTCCATAAAACCCAGGAAGATAGAAAGCTAAAACAAAAAAGGGTACAATAATTATTCTACCAATTGTCAGTATATTAGGAATTTTTCTAAGCATAATTATTCATGAAAAAAGTTATATATCTTTTTTGCAACTTTTTCCTCAACACCTTCTACAGATTTTATCTCATCGAAGCTAGCAGACTCCACAGCTCTAGCTGATCCAAAATGGTTTAATAAGGCCTTTTTTCTAATCAAACCAACTCCTTCAATTTGATCTAGTAAGGACTGTTTAATACCTTTTGATCTCTTTGCTCTATGGGCACTTATTGCAAATCTATGTGCTTCATCTCTTATTCTTTGCAAAAAAAATAAAGAAGGGTCATTTTTTGCAAATTTGAATTCCTTCCCATTATGAAAGAACGTTTCATTTCCACTTTTCCTAAATTTACCTTTAGCTATAGCAACTACTGGAATTTCATTTAAACCTAAATCATTTAAGGTTTCTCTTGCAGTTGAATATTGACCTTTACCTCCATCTATTAAAACTAAATCTGGAAATGTGAGATAGTTACCTTTTTCTGAAATGGCTCTTTTAAATCTTCTTTCCAAAACTTCTTTTATCATTCCATAATCATCTTGCTTAAATTTTTCATTTTTAATATTAAATTTTCTATATCTTTTTTTAATAAATCCTTCTTCACCATATGTTATTAGAGCACCAACACTATTAGTTCCCTGAATATGACTATTATCATAAACTTCAATTAAGTTTATACTATTATCAATTTGAAATTTCTTACTAACTGAGTCTAGTAATTCTTTATTATTTTGGCTTTCATATAACTTTCTACTTAAACTATTTTTTGCATTTTTAATTGCTAGATTTATTATTTTAAGTCTAGAACCTTTTTTTGCAGTTGTAATATGTATTTGTTTATTTTCTTTTTTTGTAAGCGTTTTTTCAATTAATTTTTTTTCTTTTATTTCTTCACTAATAATTATTTGTTTTGGGACTGCTTTGTTTTCATAAAACTGTGAAATGAATGAATTGATAATCTCAGATAGTTTTTCTTCAGGATCATGTTTTGGAAAAAAAGCTTGATTTCCCCAATTTTGTTTTGATCTATAAAAAAATACTTGAACACAGGTCTTTCCTGATTCTTTGTAACCTGCAATAACATCCGCTTCAATTAAATTTGCATCACTTACTGTTAAAGATGATTGAATGATGTTTAGGGACTTAATTTTGTCTCTCATAATTGCTGCTTTTTCAAAATCCAGTTCCTCACTTGCAAATTCCATTTGTGAGGATAAATTTTTCTGTATTTTTCTTGATTTACCTTTACTTAAAAATTCATCAGCTGCTTCGACAAGTTTAGAATATTCTTCTTTGTTTATCTTGCCACCACATGGGCCTGCACATCTTTTAAGAAAATAATTGAAGCAAGTTTTATTCCCAGCTTCAACTTGTTTATCAGTGCAAGATCTAATTAGAAAAATTCTTTGAAGTGTTTTTATGGCACTATTTACAGCTAGCGAACTTGCAAAAGGACCATAATATTTTCCTGATTTATTTTTTGCACCTCTATGTCTTTCAATTCGTGGAAATTCATGATCTGAAATAAAGATATATGGAAACGATTTATCATCTTTAAGTAAAATGTTAAATCTTGGCCTATGTTTCTTTATTAAGTTTGCCTCAAGTAACAAAGCTTCACTTTCATTAGTAGTTGTCGTAATTTCTAACTTTTTAGTTTGGGACAACATTCTTTCAGTTCGTATTATGTGGTTTTTTTCTGAAACATAGCTTTTTAGTCTATTTGGAAGGTTTTTTGCTTTACCAACGTAAAGAATTTCATTTTCAGAATTTAACATTCTATAAACCCCTGGTAATTTAGGAATTAGCGGTAGTTCTTTTTTAATTACTTCTTGTCCAGCTTTAGGGCTTAACATGACTTCTTTTTTTAGTAATTTGAATGCCAACTGATGAACATTCTTTTAATATTTCAAGTTTTTCAATTTGAAGCATTATTTTACCTATACGTTTATCTTTAAAAAGAATATCAAAAACATCTTCTGCAAGAGTTTCTAAAAAATTATAATGCTTATTTTTTGTAAGTTTTTTAATTAATTTTACTACTTGGCCGTAATTTACAATTGATTTGATATCTTTATCACTTGTTGGTTTTTTATCCTCATAATCAATCTCTAAGCTAAATTTGACTTTTTGAGATTTTTCTTTTTCAAATTCATAATAACCAAGTTTTAAATCCAAGGTTAATTCTTTGATAAGAATTTTTTTTTCGTAATTAAATAAACTTTTATTTTTATCTATTTTAACAATTTTAAAATTATTCTTTTTCATAATTTAAATTCTAGATTCTATAAATTCTATAATTTTTGGATGATAATAATTAAAACAAGAATATGAAACTAGGTAATGTCCTGCACCTTTTTTCTTCATTTCTTTGTATAATTTTTTATCAACTTTAATGAATTTTTTTTCACTTGTTAGTTTTTCTTTTCCTTCAGGCCAAGCTTCTTCCCACCCACCTTTCATCTTATCTTTAATTCCACACTTTTTTCCATTAATAACAATATCTTTTCCTGTATGTCCAGGGGTATCGACCCATAGTATGCCAGGAATATTTCCCAAATCTTTTTTCATCCAAACACTATTGCTTCTCCAATCTCCTTCACCATCAACAGGACTATGAAAAACTAATGCATCAATTCTCTCAAAACTTTTTAATTCATCGATCTGCATTTTTCGAAGAGGTGTATCGGGTCTTCTATCCCAACAGTTAGGCATAAAAGCAATTGTTGCATTGAAATCCTCTGGGTAAAGACCTTTGTGTCTCAATGTATCAATTCCACCACAAGATAAACCTGACATAAAAATTTGATTTCTGGGTGTCCCCTTTGAAACTAGTTCATCAATTAATTCTTTATTTACACTAGCTCTTTTACTTATTCCCCAGTTTTCTAAAATACAATCGTACCAAGCTTGGTGAAATGCACCTTTGAATTTCCATCCACATCCATGTCCATCATCTCCACCTGCTTTATGTAGTCTGCCATTTAACATTAAGACTAATTCTTTACCATTTATTTTTGTTCCAGATATTTGACCTAATTGTTTTGGCACATGATCTTTGCATTCGCCCCATTTTTTATCAACTTTCCATCCTCCTTTGTTGAAAATCATAATAATTTTATTAGAGGGATCAGGAATGTTTGTCCCTTTAATAATTTTTACTTTCTTTCCATCACTATAGATAAAAGCATCACCCTTTATATCTACAGTTTTACATTCTCGTGCATAAGAAACTGAAGATAACAAAACTATGAGAGTTGAGATGAATAAAATTTTTTTCATTCTTTTCCTATTACATCAGGTGTTTGCCAGTTTAAATTTTGACCACTATCGATTGCTAAAACTTGGCCAGTAATAGAACTGTTTTTAATAAAAAAGTCAACTGCATTACAAATTTCGTTTACATCTACCTGTTTTTTTAAGGGTGTTGCTAAATACTGTTTTCTGAAATGTTTATCGCTTTGTCTTTTATTTTTTATTGTTGGACCTGGTGCAATTGCATTTACTCTTACATTTGGAGCTAAACTCATGGCACTTGTTTTAGTTAAAGTATAAAGACCTGTTTTACTTATTGTGTAAGAAAAGAAGAAAGGAGTTAGTTTAAATACTCTTTGATCTATAATATTTATAATATTATTATTTTTTCCTTTAATATTTTTAGCAAATTCTTTAGATAGTAATGCTGGTGTTCTTAAATTAGTTCTTAAATGCTGGCCCCAACTATCAGTAGTAAAATTTTCTAATTTATCATTTTCAAATAGAGAGGCATTATTTACAAGACAATCAAAATATTTTAATTTTGTTTTCGAAAATTTTAATATTTTATTTACATCTGTTTCCTTGCTCAAATCACCTTTAATTAAGTAAATTTTAGAACCATTCTTTTCTAATTCTTTTTTTAAAATCTCAGCTTTTGATTTCGATTTATTAAAGTGAATTACTATCTCGATGTTTGGACCAGATAATTTTTTTGCAATAGCGGCTCCTATTCTAGTTGCTGCACCTGTAATAATTATTTTCCGTGCTTCCATTTTTTATCTCTTTTTTTAGTAACTTTTGTTCCTGGCATACCCAATGTTGATCTTCCTTTTGGATATAATTTATTTTTCATATCATACTGTCTTATCTTCGGATTTAATGTAATTTCCAACTCGCTACTTTCTAATTTTCTAATCTCATCCCTTATTTTTGCTGCTTCTTCAAATTCTAAATTTGATGCAGCTGTTTTCATTTTTTTGTCCAATGCTTTTAAGTGTTTTTTAAGATTTCCACCAACATTAGATCCTTCACTTATTTTTACATAATCTTTTTCGTAAACACTCTCTAAAATATCACTAATTTCTTTTTTGACCGACTTTGCATCAATATTATGCTTTTTGTTGTAATTTAATTGTATTTGTCTTCTTCTATCTGTTTCTGCTATAGCTTTTTTAATACTTTTAGTCTCTTTGTCAGCATAAAGAATAACTTTCCCATCAACATTTCTTGCTGCTCTTCCAATTGTTTGAATTAGAGATGTTTCTGATCTTAAGAAACCTTCTTTATCAGCATCTAAAATTCCAACTAAAGCACATTCAGGTATATCAAGCCCTTCTCTTAAAAGATTTATTCCAACCAAAACATCGAATACACCCATTCTTAGATCTCTCATAATTTCAATTCTTTCAAGCGTATCAATATCAGAGTGGAGATATCTAACTTTAATACCGTTTTCATGAAGATATTCTGTTAAGTCCTCAGCCATTTTTTTTGTTAATGTAGTAACTAAAACTCTGTGTCCATTTTCAATTACTCTTTTACATTCATGCATAAGATCATCGACTTGGTTTTTTGCAGCTCTTATTTCTACTGGGGGATCTATTAATCCTGTTGGTCTAATAACCTGATCAATAAATTTACCTTTTGTTTGTTCTAATTCCCAAGGACCAGGTGTTGCTGATACAAAAACAGTTTGCGTTCGCATTAGGTCCCATTCCTCGAACTTAAGTGGTCTATTATCCATACATGAGGGAAGTCTAAAGCCATATTCTGCCAAAGTACTTTTTCTTGATCTATCGCCCTTATACATTCCATTTAACTGAGGGACTGTTACATGACATTCATCTACGAAAATCAATGTGTTGTCTGGAAAATATTCGAATAGAGTAGGGGGTGGTTCTCCAGGTTTTCTTCCTGATAGAAATCGAGAATAATTTTCAATTCCAGCACATGATCCAGTTGCTTCAATCATTTCTAAATCAAATTTTGTTCTCTCTTCAAGTCTTTGAGCTTCTAACAACTTATTTTCAGATTTATGTTTTTTTAATGTTATTTCTAATTCTCTTTTTATATTTATAATAGCCTGTTCAATAGTTGGTTTTGGAGTAATATAGTGACTATTTGCATAAACCTTGACTAAACTTAGTTCTCTGACACTATCTCCTGTTAATGGATCAAATTCTTCTATTTGTTCTAATTTGTCACCAAATAAACTTAATCTCCAAGCCCTATCTTCTAAGTGTGATGGAAAAATTTCTAGATATTCACCTCTTGCCCTAAATGTACCTCTTACAAAATTTTGATCATTTCTTTTATATTGAAGAGCAACTAAAGATTTTATTATTTGTTCTCTATTGTAATCATAATTTTTCTGAAGAGTTAAAGTCATCTTGCTGTAGGCTTCGACGGATCCAAGACCGTAGATGCATGAAACACTTGCAACAATTAGAACATCATCTCTTTCAAGAAGAGATCGTGTAGCTGAGTGTCTCATTCGATCGATTTGTTCATTAATTGACGCTTCTTTTTCAATGTATGTGTCTGATCTTGGTACATACGCTTCAGGAGTGTAATAATCATAGTAGGAAACAAAATATTCAACCGCATTGTCTGGAAAAAAGGCTTTCATTTCACCATAAAGTTGAGCTGCAAGTGTTTTATTTGGTGCTAGGATGAGTGCGGGCCTGTTAGTTGCCTCAATTACCTTCGCCATGGTAAAGGTTTTTCCAGAACCAGTTACTCCCAGCAATACTTGATTAAATTCCTCTTTTTTCGCACCTTTGACTAATTTCTTTATCGCTTCAGGTTGGTCACCTGCTGGCTTGAAATCAGATTTGATTTTGAATTTTTTTCCACCCTCAAGTTTTCCACCTATTTTAGGATTTTTACTCTGGATATCAGTAATTAAATCTTGATAAGTATTTTCCATATATTAAACAACGTAGTAGAATTTATTTATATTTCAATGAGCATAATATCAGACAGTTTAAAAAGAATTAAGCCATCACCGACAATAGCTGTTACTCAGAAAGCAAGAGAACTAAGAGCAGCTGGAAAAGATGTTATTGGTTTAGGAGCTGGGGAACCCGATTTTGATACCCCTGATAATGTTAAAAATGCTGCAATTAAAGCTATTAAAAGTGGAGATACAAAATATACAGCTGTTGATGGAACACCAGCTTTAAAAAAAGCAATTGTAAATAAATTTAAAAGAGAAAATAAATTAAATTATTCAACAGATCAAATAACAGTTGGAACTGGAGGCAAGCAAGTTCTCTATAACGCATTCATGGCAACATTGAACAAAGGTGATGAAGTAATAATTCCAGCACCTTTTTGGGTATCTTATCCTGACATGGTTTTACTAGCAGGAGGTAAACCAAAAATAGTTAAATGCACTGAACAAGAAGGATTTAAACTCACCGCATCAAAATTAAAAAAAGTGATTACTAAAAAAACAAAATGGATAATTCTAAATTCACCATCAAATCCAACAGGTGCAGGATATACAAAAAAAGAAATAGAAAATTTAGCAAAAGTTTTGATCAGAAATAAAAAAGTCCATATTTTAAGTGACGATATTTATGAGCATATTAAATATGATAATTTTAATTTTTATACTATCGCTCAAAATTCAAAGTTAAAAGATAGAACTCTTACCATGAATGGTGTAAGTAAATCATATGCGATGACTGGATGGAGAATAGGTTATGCCGCGGGTCCGAAAGAAATAATTAAAGCTATTGGTAAAATTCAATCACAATCTACATCTAATCCATCCTCAATAAGTCAAGCAGCAGCAGTTGAAGCATTAAATGGAAACCAAGGATTTATTAAAAAAAGATCAAAAGCCTTTAAAGAAAGAAGAGATTTTGTAGTTAAAAGTCTTAATAAGATTAAAGGAATTAATTGTTTAACCCCCAATGGAGCTTTTTACGTATTTCCAAGTTGTAAAGGACTATTAAATAAAAAAACAAAATTAAAAACTGATACAGAATTTGTCCAAAAATTGTTAGAAAAATCAAATGTTGCAGTAGTTCAAGGTTCAGCCTTTGGTTTAGATGGATATTTCAGAATCTCATATGCTACTTCAATGCAAAATTTAAAAAAAGCAATGGATAGAATAAAAAATTTTTGCGAAGATCTATCTAAGTAATATTATTTTTGATTTAGTATTTTTTTTGCTGGAATAGTTTTTTTGATCCAAGATTTCGGAATATTATCAATACCTTTTAAGGCTGCAAAATAAGCTCCAATAAAATTAACCCTAGAACAATTACACCCACCAGCTTTAATCGTTCTTAAAATAGCTTCTTTATAGCTTAATGAGTTAATAATTGAGTGAATTGAACTATTGAAAGTTCCAGGATAACTACATGCCATTCCTAATTTTTTAACTACCATTGGATGTGGTTTTGATTTTAATTTTTTTACTTTTTTAATATCCTCAACAACACTTTTAAAATAAGAATTTTTCTTAAACTTTTTTAAAAAATCATTTATAGGATCATTAGAACCTTTTAGAGCCAAATCTATTAGATGAAACTTTGCTAAAGCATACTTAAGACTTATTTTTGAAACAGTAATTGTTGAAATAATTTTTTTTAAACTATTAAAATCATAACCAAATAAAAAATAGGGTAGAGCAGCACAGTAACCATCAGACTCATTTACTTTTACACCACCTGAAAATTTCTTTTTAGCCTTAATGTTTTTAACTGTTTCAATAATATTTTGATGTATCCAAGGTCCTTTAATAATACCTCGCCAATCTTTAACTTTTCTATATTTAGCCCTAAGATTAAGGTTCTTCCAATATACACTTCCTGGACCAAAGTTTTTAGTGATATTCTTTTTAAATCTTTCTTCTATATTTTCATGTCCCTCAACTAATGTTCTAAACATGACTTGGCCAACTTCATTATAACCTGAAACTTTTCCAGTTTTAATATTGTAAAAGGGACTTTTATTATCTTTTAAAAAAGTAAAATCCTTTTTTCCTTTGATATAAGTTAGCAGTTTTTTCTGATTATAAACCCAATGTAGAGGTCTAGCTGCAGCATCAGCAACAGTTGCACCAAGGAATACGTGTAAATTATTTTTCACTATATCTTTTTAGTGAGATAAAAATTTTTCTGCTTCAAGCGCAGCCATACAGCCCATTCCAGCAGCAGTTACAGCTTGTCTGAAAGTCTTATCTTTAACATCTCCTGCAGCATAAACTCCAGGGATATTAGTTTCTGTTGAGTCTGGTTTAGTTAATAAATAACCTTCTTTGTCCATATCTAATTGCTCTTTAAATAAGGCAGTTGCAGGGTCGTGACCAATTGCAATAAATAAGCCATCAATTTTTATTTCTTCAATATTATTAGTTTTTAAGTTTTTTATTTTTAGACCTGTAACGTTTTTGGGTTCACCATCTCCAATTACTTCATCAACAGCGCTATCCCAGATGATTTCAATTTTTTTATTTTCCATTAATTTTTTTTGAAGCATCTTTTCAGCTCTCAATTCATTTCTTCTATGTATTAGTTTTACCTTGGATGCAAATTTTGTAAGAAACATCGCCTCTTCAACAGCTGCGTTACCACCACCAACAACTGCAACTTCTTTATCTTTAAAGAAGAAACCATCACATGTAGCACACGCAGAAACTCCAAAACCTCTAAATTTTTGTTCTGACTCTAAATTTAACCATCTTGCTTGAGCACCAGTTGAAATGATAATGCTGTCAGCAGTATATTTTTGACCACTGTCACCTAAAGCCTCAAAGGGTGTAGATTTTAAATTTACTGATGAAATATGATCTTCAATCATTTCTGTTCCGACCGCTTTAGCCTGATCTTTCATTTGATCCATTAACCAAGGGCCTTGAATTACATCAGCAAAACCAGGATAATTTTCAACATCTGTTGTTGTAGTTAATTGTCCGCCAGGGGCAGAACCATAAACCAAAATTGGACTTAACATCGCTCGTGCCGCATAAACGGCTGCTGTATATCCGGCAGGACCAGATCCAATTATCAACACTTTTGTGTGTTTAGTTGGATTATCACTCATACAAAAGTTATATAAGTATAAATGACAAAATTAAAAGGCATATTATTAACTCAGGGAATGCATGGCATGATTAGCCAAGTAGAGGGTTTGGCAAAAGCTTTAAACATAAATTTTACACACCACACAGTTGAACTAAATAATTTTTGGAAACTGATTCCTCCAAAAATGACACCTATCTCACAAAGTGTTTATAAAAGAATTGAACATAATAATTTTGATATCATCATATCTTGTGGTCGTAAAAGTGTAATTCCATCAATACATTTAAAAAATAATTCAAATAAAAAGGTATTTAATATTCATATTCAAGATCCAAAAGTAGACCCAAAGCATTTTGATTTTATTGTCGCTCCAGAACATGATGCGATGAAAGGTCAAAATGTAATAAGTACCAAAGGAGCCATTCATTATCTTACTGAAAAAGAAATTAATGAAAATAAGTATTATTTAAATTCTTTTATTAAAAAAGATGAGAGAATAATTTGGACTTTAATTATGGGTGGGCCAACCAAATATTATGATTATTCAACAAAAAATATTAAAGAAATTTTTATTACTCTAAGTGAATTATCAAAAAAACATAATTTTCAATTAGTAGTAATACCGTCAATGAGAACACCAGCTAATATTATTCAATATGCAAAAGAATATTTTGGAGATGATCATACAGTTATAATAGATGTTGATAAAAAAGCTTATCTTTCAGCTCTAGCAATAGCTCAAAATATCATTGTCACATGCGATTCTAGCTCAATGATATCTGAGGCCGCATTAACTGGAAAACCGATTTATGTCGCAAGTATATTACCAAAAAAGAATGATAAGAGATTTCAAAAATTCAGAAATTTATTTAGAGAATTAAATATAATTAAAAATTTAGGTGAAGAAATTGATGATTGGAACTATGAAAAACTTGATGAAACGAATAGAGTTGCAAATATTATAAAAAAAAAAATTAACTCATAATGTCATTTTTAGACTCAATTAAAAACCAATCAAAAAAATATGAATTTCCTTTTGATCATTGGGAATATTATAATGCACTTTCAGACGGATCTATAGAAGAGGTAATTAAAGCTGATATTCCAGATGTTAGTAAACACAATCTTAATTATGATGGAACTAGAGCAATTGATGGCGGTGCTGCTGAATTTAGAGAGGGTATAGCCTCAGGTGGAGAAGCAATAAAATTTAGATGTTTTGTTAAAAAAGAAAATGAAAAACAATTTCCAAATTTAGTAAAATTTATTAACGAACTTCAATCATCAGAAGTTCATCAAACCATTTCAAAAATGATTAATAAAGATCTATCAAATTCATATGTAAGAGTTGAGGTTATTTGTGATCGAGAAGGTTTTTGGTTAAAGCCTCATTGTGATATTAAAGAAAAATTAATGTCAGGCTTAATATTTGTTAATAATGCCAACGAATCTGAGGACCTTGGTACAGATTTTTATAATAAAAAATTAGAAAAGGTTAAAACAGTTCCTTATAAAAACAATTATGGATACATGTTTACTAGCGGCCCAAATACCTGGCATGGCATGGAAAAGAAAAAAATAGTTAGAGAAAGACGTTGTATACAAGTAAATTATGTGACGTTTGCTACTGATTGGAAGGTCAAATAATTTTTATTTGATCACCTAAATATATTTTTCCGTTATTTATTATCTGACATCTTATTCCCCCTTTTCTTAAAAACTCCTTAATGATATCGTTTTTATTTAATTTTTCTGAAAGGTGTCGACAAGGTCTACATAAATCTATTACTTCTAATTCAATAGATCCTATCTTTATTCTTTTTTCCAAAAGATCATTTAATTTTATTCCTTGAGTAATTATGTTTCTTCTAAAGTTTAAGTAAGAAATATTTAATTTATTTTTTAAATTGTATTCATCAATATTTTCACTCTCAATAATTGATAACTGATTAAAAGGGTCGTTATAATCCTTGAAGTATCTATCACCAACGATACCTTTGCCAGCAATCAAATTAAGTTCATTGACTTCAACTATCTGTTGATTATGATTTTTAGTAACTCCCATTTTTATTACTTTGGACATTCTAAATATCTTGAAGAGAGGTAACTTCTAATTTTTTAGTTTTAAGAGATTTGATTGCTTCCAAACATGCTTTTGCAGTAGACATATTTGTACAATAAGGAACTTTATTTTTAAGCGTTCCTCTTCTAAGTGCAATTGCATCATTTAATCTGTGTTCAGTATTTCCACCACCGGTATTAATTACTAATGCAATTTTTTTTGAGTCTAAGACATCAACTATATGAGGAGAGCCACTACTTACCTTATTAATTACCTTACATTTCATTCCATGTTTTCTAATATATATTGCAGTTCCTTTTGTCGCACATAATGTGAAATTAAGTTTCATAAGCTTTTTTGCTAAATCAACTCCCTCATCTTTGTGTGAGTCTTTCAATGATATAAACGCAAGTCCTTGTTTTGGTAGTGAGTTTGCTGATGCGATTTGACTTTTAGCAAACGCCATTCCAAAGTTTTTATCAAATCCCATTACTTCACCAGTTGATTTCATTTCAGGACCTAAAAGCAAATCACTATTAGGAAATTTATTAAAAGGAAATACGGCTTCCTTAACCGCATACATATCTTTGGATTTATCTTTTAAATTAAATTTAGACAATTTTTCTCCTGCCATTACTCGTGATGCAATTTTAGCTAATGGAAGACCTTTTGCTTTTGACACAAAAGGCACGGTTCGACTTGCTCGTGGATTAACTTCAATTACGTAAATTTCATCCTTTTTAATTGCATATTGAATATTCATAAAACCCTTAACTTTTAAAGCTAAAGCTAATTTTTTGGTCTGATTTTCAATTTGTTTAATTAAGAATGGCTTAATAGAAACTGGGGGTATGCTACAAGCAGAGTCTCCTGAATGAATTCCTGCCTCTTCTATATGTTGCATAATTCCTGCAACATGAACTTGTTTTCCATCGGATATTGCATCTACATCTACTTCCATTGCGTGATCAATAAACTTATCAATAAGGATTGGATTTTTTTCTGCTGCTTTAAAAGCTTCTTCTACAAAGTTTTTAAGTTGACTTTTTTCATGAACAATTTCCATTGCTCTTCCACCCAAAACATATGAAGGTCTAACCATCAATGGTAAACCTATTTTTTCTGCTATTCGAATTGCTTGTGTAAATGTTTTTGCAATTCCACTTTCTGCTTGCTTTAAATTTAATTTATTAAGTAAATTTCTAAATCTATCCCTATCCTCTGCCAGATCAATTGAAGTATATTGTGTTCCTAAAATTGGAAGTTTGTTATCGTGTAAAAATTTTGCAAGTTTAATTGGAGTTTGACCACCAAATTGAGCAATAATACCAACCAGGTTACCCTTTTCTTTTTCTTTATTTATTATATTAAAAACATACTCTTCTTTAAGAGGTTCAAAATATAATCGATCACTAGTATCGTAATCTGTTGATACTGTTTCAGGGTTACAATTAATCATGATTGTTTCAAAACCAGCATCCTTTAATGAAAAGCTTGCCTGGCAACAACAATAATCAAATTCAATTCCTTGCCCAATTCGATTAGGTCCACCACCTAAAATTATAATTTTTTTCTTAAAGGAAGGTTCAGACTCACACTCAGAATTAATTGAAAAATTTCTTTGATAAGTTGAATACATATAAGGTGTGAAAGATTTGAATTCTGCAGCACAGGTATCTACTTTCTTAAATACAGGTAATATTTTAAGCGCCATTCTTTTTCTTCTGACAATATTTTCATTAGTATTAGTTAACTCAGATAATTTTTTATCTGAGAACCCAATAGATTTTATTCTATTAAATTCGTTAAAATCTCTTGGTAATCCTCTATTTTTGATCTCATTTTCATTATCTACAATTTCTTTTATTTGCTCTAAGAACCATGGATCAATTTTTGATAAAGCAAATATTCTTTTTAAATTAATTTTTTTTCTAATTGCTTCAGCAACAAGTAAAATTTTATTTGGAATATTTTCTTTAAGTTTTTTTTCTATTTGTTTTTTATTTAAATTGAAAATTCTATCTAACCCTGAAAAACCTGTTTCAAGCGATACTAAGGCTTTTTGAAGAGACTCTTTAAAATTTCTCCCAATTGCCATGGCTTCTCCAACAGATTTCATTGATGTTCCAAGTATTGCAGGAGATGTTGAAAATTTTTCAAAAGTAAATCGAGGTATTTTTGTTACTACATAATCAATACTTGGCTCGAATGATGCAGGTGTTACTTTTGTTATTTCATTTTTCAGTTCATCTAGTGTGTATCCAACAGCAAGTTTTGCTGCAACTTTTGCAATTGGAAAGCCGGTTGCTTTTGATGCAAGTGCAGATGATCTTGATACTCTTGGGTTCATTTCAATTACAACCATTCGACCATTCTTTGGGTTGATAGCAAATTGAACATTGGAACCACCTGTTTCAACTCCAATTTTTCTCAAACATGCAATTGATGCATTCCGCATCACCTGGTATTCTTTGTCGGTAAGAGTAAGTGCTGGGGCAACAGTGACAGAGTCCCCAGTGTGAATTCCCATTGGGTCAATATTTTCAATTGAACAAATGATAATACAATTATCTTTCTTATCTCTTATAACCTCCATTTCAAATTCTTTCCATCCTTCTAGACACTCTTCAACTAATACTTGGTTCACAGGAGACTCGTGTAATCCACTTTTAATTATTTTTAAGTAGTCTTTTTTATTTTTAGCTATTCCTCCTCCAAGGCCTCCAAGAGTAAAGGCTGGTCTTATAATTACAGGCAGACCTATTTTTTTTAAAACTTTTAATGCTTGATTAATGTTATTGACGATTTCTGATTTAGGTAAATCTAAACCAATATCTATCATATTTTTTCTAAATTTTTTTCTGTCTTCTGCATTTGAAATTGCTTTAGAGTTTGCACCTATCAGTTCTATTTTATATTTTTTTAATATTCCTTTTTTTTTAGCTTCCATAGCAAGATTAAGAGCTGTTTGACCACCCATTGTTGGAAGTATTGCGTTTGGTTTTTCTTTCTTAACTATTTTTTCTAAAACTTCTAAAGTAATTGGCTCAATATAAGTTTTATCCGCAACATCGGGATCAGTCATAATTGTTGCTGGATTTGAGTTAATTAAGACTACTTTATAACCTTCATCTCTTAATGCTTTGCAGGCTTGAGTTCCAGAGTAATCAAACTCACACGCTTGACCAATTATAATTGGTCCAGCACCAACAACTAAAATTTTTTTAAGATCTTTTCTTTTTGGCATTTTTTTTCATATTGTTTATAAATTCTTGAAACAAATAAACACTATCTTGTGGTCCTGGATTAGACTCAGGATGATATTGGACCGAAAAAACTGGTTTATTTTTAAGTTTTATTCCTTCGATGGTGTCATCAAATAAGGACTTATGAGTAATCTCAATATTTTTTGGTAAATTTTCTTCTACTACCACAAAGCCATGATTTTGACTAGTGATTTCAACATTATCATGTATTAAATTTTTAACTGGATGGTTTGCACCTCTATGACCAAGTTTCATTTTTTTTGTTTTACCACCTAATGCTAAAGCAAGTATTTGATGACCTAAACAAATTCCAAAAATTGGTAAATTAATATTAATTAAATCTTTAATTATATCGATTGCATACTTTCCTGTGGCAGCAGGATCTCCAGGACCATTTGATAAAAATATACCATTTGGTTTAAGAGATAAAATTTTATTTGCAGATGTTTTACAAGGAACAACTGTTACTTTGCAATTGAAGTCAGAAAAATTTCTTAAAATATTTTTTTTAATTCCATAGTCTACAGCTACTACATGAAATGAATTTTTATTATTTTTAATATAACCTTTTTCTTTTTTCCAAGTTTTAAGACCTTTCCAAATATAATTTTTTGGCGATGTTACTTTCTCTGCAAGATCAAGGTTTTCTAAACCATTCCATTTTATTGTTGAATTGGTTAGCTTGCTAATATTAAAATTTCCACTTTTAGAATTAGCAATTGTTCCTTTAGGAGCACCTTTATCTCTTATAAAATTTGTTAAACTTCTAGTGTCTAATCCAGTAATACCAACGATTTTATTTTTCTTAAGCCAAGTATCCAAATGTTGGAAAGATCTATAGTTAGAGGGAGATGTTATTTCAGAATTTAAAATTACTCCCTTGGTCCAAATTTTATCACTTTCATAATCCTGTTTATTAGTTCCAACATTTCCAATATGAGGAAAAGTGAAGTTTATTATTTGCCCAGCATAAGATGGATCTGATATAATTTCTTGATAACCAGTTAATGAGGTATTAAAACAAACTTCTCCAGTAGCTTCTCCTTGGTAACCAATCCCAATTCCTTTAAAAACCTTCTTATTTTCAAGAACTAGAACGCCCGTATTGATTTGTGAATTTTTTGAGTTAATTTTTTTTGCTTTTTTGATCAATTACAACTCATGAGTTAAAGGTTAATACAATAATTGCTTTATTATCGCAACAGAGATGTATTATAAAATTGTAAAAAAACAATTTTTCTTTTGAAGAATTTTTTCTTTGAAGTAGATTAAAAAAAATTATGTCATTGAAAGAAACTATCGAAACTGAATATAAAAACGCCTTAAAATCAAAAGATAAAATAAAAATATCAACCTACAGGTTAATATTATCCTCAATTAAAGATTTAGATATTATAAATAGATCGGGACCAAATAAAAAAGATACTGACGATGAAGACATTAAAAAGCTATTAAAAAAAATGGTTAAACAAAGAGCCGAATCAATTGAAATTTATAAGAAAAATAACAGAACTGACCTTTTAGAAGTTGAACAAAATGAATATGATATTTTAACAGGATTTTTACCTAAACAACTTAGTGAAGAAGAAACTAAGAAAATATGTACCACAGTAATTTCTGAGATTGGGGCCAGTTCTTTAAAAGATATGGGTAAAGTCATGGGTGAGCTTAAAAAAAAACATGCTGATGAAATTGATTTTGCAAAAGCAGGACTTCTTATTAAAGAATTATTGAGCAGTTAATGAAATATCCAAAGGAGTATTTAGATGAGATTAAAACAAGACTTAAAGTTTCTACTGTTGTATCAAAGTCAGTTACATTAAAGAAAAGAGGTAAAGAATATGTAGGTTTATCTCCATTTAAAAATGAAAAAACCCCATCTTTTACGGTTAATGATGAAAAAGAATTTTATCATTGTTTTGCTACATCAGAACATGGCAATATTTTTGATTTTGTGATGAAAATTCAGAATTTAAAATTTGGTGAAGCAGTTAAACATCTCGCTCAATTAGCTGGAATGCAACCTTATATGTTTTCAAAACAAGATGAAGAAAGAGAAAAAAAATGGAAAGAATATCATTCAATTTATGATCAATATGTAAACTTTTATCACAATGAATTACTTAAAAATGAGGCTTATTCTAATGCAAGAGATTATTTAAAAAATAGATTTTTAAGCAAAAATGAAGTTAAGAAATTTAAAATTGGATATATAGAAAAAAATCCAACTTTTTTTGAAAAATTGAAAAATGAATTTACTGAACAAACATTAGTTGAAAGTGGTTTATTCTATTTTGATGAAAAAAAGAAAACATATGTTGAAAGATTTAGAGGTCGATTAATTTTTCCAATTAATAATATTTCAGGTCAACCTATTGCATTAGGTGGAAGAATAATTGATAACTTAGATTACCTAGCAAAATATATTAATTCACCAGAAACAAACTTTTTTAAAAAAGGTTCAAATTTATATAACTTAGATCTTGCAAGAAAATTATCAAATAAATTAGACCATATTTATTTAGTTGAAGGTTATATGGATGTAGTTGGTTTAAGTAAAAATGGAATTGAAAATGTAGTTGCAAATCTTGGAACATCTTTGACAGATAAACAAATATTAACTTTAAATCAGTTTTTTGATGATATTATTATTTGTTTTGACGGAGATGAAAGTGGTTATAAAGCAGCTCTTAGAGCAGCAGAAAATTCTATAAAAGAATTAAAACCTGAAAAACAAATATCTTTCTTATTCTTACCTGACAAGGAAGATCCAGATAGTTATGTAAATAAAAATGGTAGAAATTATTTCATAGAGTTTACCAGGCACAGTAAACTATCTATACACCAGTTCATTTTTAGCCATTATAAAAAGCAAACAGATAATAACCCATCTTCCATGGCAATATTTGAAAAAAAACTTAGAGCTATAGCCAATACTATTAAAGATGATTTTATTAAAAAGTATGTTCTTGAATACTTTTTAGAAAAAATAGCTGAATTAACTCCCCATTCTAATCAAAATAAAAATAAGTATTATGTTAAAAAAACTAAATCTCTTGATACAACAAAAAAACATTTTAATGACAGCAAATCTATAACAGGTGTTGAGTTGAAAGAATTTTCATTGCTATATTTAGTTCTTAATAATCTTTTACTTTTACAGGCTAATATTCATTTAATTGAAGATATTAAATTTTTTACTGAAATAAATAGACAAATACTTATTACAATTATTCAGAAATTAAAATCAGGAGAGCATATAACTATTAATGATCTAAATTTAGATAAACAATTATTGGATAAGATCAATAAATTTGCTCCTATAAAACATATTTTGAAAAATAAGCCTAAAAATGAAAATCAAGTTATAGAATTACTTGATGATATTTCTAAAGATCTTTTTAATTATGATCTTGAATTTAGAATCCAAGAATTAGAATCGAAGTTTTCTAAAGATATGAGCGAAACGACTTTTAATGAGCTAAAAGTGTTGAAAAATGAGAGAAAAATCAATTAATCCTAACAATTTAGCAATGGATTTTTACAAATTTGATATTATATAAGTCTCTCAAACTTATATTACTGTGGAAAGAATTATTACAAAATCATTTGCAAGATTAATGGGTCGTGGAATTCATAGGGGTTTTATAACTTATGAAGAATTAAACAAATCTCTAGGTAAAAGAAACCTATCAGATGAAAATTTAGCCCAAGCCTTCATTCATATATTAGATGAAAATATTACATTAGTTGAAAAGAAATCAGATTTTAAAGTATTACGGAAAAAAGAAGGATCTTCTAAAGAAGAAGGTAAGACGATAGAGAAAAGTGATGATCCTATCAGAATGTATTTACGTGAGATGGGTGGTGTTGAATTACTTTCTCGAGAAGGTGAAATTGCAATTGCGAAAAGAATTGAAGCAGGAAAAGATGTGATGTTAATAGCTCTATCTCAAAGTCCAATGACTGCACAACAGTTTTTTGAATGGAATGATCAATTACAAAAAGATGAAATTCTTGTAAGAGAAATTATAGATATTGATACAAATTATATGGAAGACGAAACTACAGGACCTAGTGCAAAGCAAAAGAATGCTGGTGAAACAGAAAAAGATGATGGATCTAGTGATAGTGAGGATGATGATTTTAATCCAACGCTTGCCGCAATGGAAACTGAAATTAAACCAAAGGTTTTAAAAACTGTTAGCACTCTAACTAAAGAATATAATAAGCTTATCAAATATCAAAAAGAAAAACTAGATTGTATTTTAAATTCACAAAATTTTTCTCCCGCAAAAGAAAAAGGATATCAAAAAATTGTAGATGACATCTTAGAAAACATTAAATCTCTTCAATTATCTCCTTCAGTTTTAGAGGAATTGGTACAAAAACACTATGTTGAAAACAAAAAAATTATATCATTAGAAGGCAATCTTTTAAGACTTGCTATGGATCATAAAATACCAAGAAATGAATTCATTAAATTTTATATTGGCAATGAGATTAATCCTAATCTTAAAAAGTTTTTAGATACTAACACAATCTGGAAGCAGTTCTTTTCAAAAAATAAAGAAGAATTTAAAAATATAAGAGAGAGATTAATTGAAATAAGTCATAAATTAGGAATTTCTGTAACTGATTTTAAAAAATTAGTAAGTAGAATTCAAAAAGGAGAAAAAGAATCTAGAATTGCCAAAAAAGAAATGGTTGAAGCTAATTTAAGATTAGTAATTTCAATTGCTAAAAAATATACAAATAGAGGCCTTCAGTTTTTAGATTTAATTCAAGAAGGAAATATTGGTTTGATGAAAGCAGTTGATAAATTTGAATATCGAAGAGGATATAAATTCTCTACTTACGCAACTTGGTGGATTAGACAAGCAATTACAAGATCTATTGCAGACCAAGCTAGAACAATCAGAATTCCAGTTCATATGATTGAAACAATTAATAAAATTGTAAGAACGCAAAGACTAATTTTAAGTGAGTTTGGAAGAGAAGCTACACCAGAAGAATTAGCTCAAAAACTTAGAATGCCACTTGATAAAGTTAGAAAAGTATTAAAAATTTCAAAAGAACCAGTATCACTTGAGAAACCAGTTGGTGATGAAGAAGATAGTAGTTTGGGTGATTTTATAGAAGATACAAAAGCGTTAGCACCGTTAGAGCAAGCGATTAAATCTAACCTTGGAGAAGCTACAACTAAAATTCTATCAACTCTTACACCAAGAGAGGAAAGAGTTTTAAGAATGAGATTTGGTGTTGGAATGAATACTGATCATACTTTAGAAGAAGTAGGTCTTCAATTCTCTGTAACAAGGGAGAGAATTAGACAGATTGAAGCAAAAGCTCTTAGAAAATTAAAACATCCTAGCAGATCCAAGCAATTAAAAAGTTTCTTAGAAAGTTAATTTTACTGGGCCGTTAGCTCAATAGTAGAGTACTGCATTGACATTGCAGGGGTAGTTGGAGCGTAACCAACACGGCCCACCATTTGCTGATTATCTTTAATTGATAACTTAATAAAAATGATATAGTTAACAGAATGATTTTGGGCCTGTAGCTCAGTTGGTTAGAGCAGTACACTCATAATGTATTGGTCCCAGGTTCGAGTCCTGGCGGGCCCACCAAATTTATAATAATAATTAACAAAATTTTTTAGTAAAATTATTTAGCTGAAAAATCTGCTAAATTTTTTAACAGAGCTTCAATATTACCATCATTAGAATTAATAATTGATGAGAATTCCTCTTTTTGAGTTCTAGCCAAACTTAATCCTTCTATAATCAAGTCTCTAATTAATAAATTTTCTGGATTTTTTGTATAAACTCTCCATTCAATTTTGACTTCCGGCCTACTATCTGTTGCAACTAACTTACTTAAAACTATTGTATAATTTTTGTTTAATTTATTTTTTGATATTACTTCAATTTCTGGATTTGAATATTCTGCCAATCTACTAGAAAAACTTTTTAAAAAGTATTCTTCAAAAGCTTTTTTGTAAGCTGATAATTGTTCTTTACTTAAACTTTTTCTATGAGATCCCAAAGAATAATAGCCTATCCCAGCAATATCTACGGTCTCTTTTGCTATTTGTTTTAATTGTTCAATCCTTTCATTTTTAGTGAAATTTCCTCCCAATGTGTCAGCTGCTCTATTTACTGTAGATTGAATAAAAACATCAGGCTCTATTGAAAAAGTAATATTACTGTTTGTAAAAAAAAGAAATGTAAATAAGAAAAAAGTAAGGATTTTTTTCATTAATTCTTTAATTGGACGCTTTAATTATTTTCTATTTCTTCCCAATCACTATCATCCATTGTTTCAATGACAGCATTAGTATTAGAAATTTTCATTTGTCTATCTTGTAAATATAAACTTCTCACGGAAGCATAAAAGTCCATAGAATTTTTTTCTAAATTTTCAAAAGAGTCTATATTTTTTGCTCTAAAATCAATTCCAGTTGAAATTCTTGTTCCCCAGTAATCAAACTCAGAAAAATGCTGAGTATCATTTGCTACAGTAACATTATACCAAGCATCACCTCCAGCTAAATTAGCTAATGATCCAACAGTATCTCTAACAGTTGAAGGTCCTATGACAGGTAGCACTAAATAACAACCAGGCCCTATTCCATATGAGCCTAGAGTTTGTCCATAATCCTCTTTTTCATATTCTGGAAAACCAATCATATCTGCTATATCAAATATACCAATTATTCCAATTGTCGTATTAATCAAAAATCTTCCTGTATTAATTCCAGCTTTTCTAAACTCACCTTGAAGAAGATTATTTGGAATTGTAACTACTGATGTCAAATTATCGAGAGCGTTACTGGTTCCAGCTCTTACAGGGGAGGGTAAAATTCTATATGCTTTTGCAACTGGTTTAAAAATAATTTTATCCAAACCCTGGTTTAAAGCAAAGGTTGCTCTATTAAGAGGTTCAAAACAATCCTTTATTTGACTAGCTTTTACTTTTGAAAGTTCATTTTCACCGTCTGACCCAGCTATTGCATTAGTTGTTATTACCAGGATTATTATCAAAGATTTTAAAAATTTTTTCATATAAAGGTTAATTATATAATGCATATTGAGGTATTGTAAATCCGGATTTAGCTTAAAAAATGACAAAAAAATGGCCTATAAAACAAATTTAAATTATTCTCCTAATTTTGATACTAAAAAAAGAAACTTTAAACAAATTAAATTCATCATTTTTCATTATACTGGAATGAAAAGTGAAATAGCAGCATTTAAAAAGCTTACTGATTATAAGTCAAAGGTAAGCTGCCATTATTTAATTAATAAAAATGGCGAGATAACTAAATTAGTACCTGATTTATACATAGCATGGCATGCTGGTAAATCTAAATGGAAGAAACATGAGTCTTTAAATAAAAATTCAATTGGTATTGAAATTACAAATCCTGGCCATAGTTTTGGATATAGAAAATTTTCAAAACTACAAATATTATCTTTAATTAAATTGACCAAATTTTTAATTAATAAATATAGAATTAATAAAAAAAATATTTTAGGACATTCTGATATTGCACCTGAGAGAAAAAAAGATCCTGGTGAAAAATTTCCATGGCAGTATTTATCAAAAAATAATATTGGTTATTGGCACAATATTAATCAAAAGATACTAATTAAAAATAGAATGCTCAAAATTAACAGTATACATAAAATTTTGTTTTATAAGAATATATATAAAATTGGTTATTCAAAAAAAATTCCAAAAAATTTTAAATATAAAAAAAATAATTATTTATCAAAAATTACCAAAGCTTTTCAAAGAAGGTTTAGGCCAGAGATAGTAAATGGAAAAATTGATAGAGAATGCTTAATTATAAGTCAGAATTTAGTTAAACAATAAAATATTTTTTCTTGAAGTTTTGTGAATTGATATTAAATTATTCTTGCCAGATAAATGATTTATCGCTTTAATTTATTAAAGAGGAAAGTCCGGGCTCCGCAAGGATACAGTGCCAGGTAATACCTGGCGGGGGTAACCCTAGGGATAGTGCCACAGAAAATAAACCGCCATAACATGGCAAGGGTGAAAAGGTGTGGTAAGAGCACACCGGTTCTATTGGTAACAATGAACGCTGGAAAACCCCACTGGGAGCAAGACTAAGTAGAGATGACATTGTTGAAAAACTAAAAGCCATCCTTGGCTAGTCATCAGGGTTAGTTGCTTGAGCTTAAGAGTGATCTTGAGCCTAGACAAATGATAGGTTTAAATGACAGAACCCGGCTTATAGTTTATCTGGCACATCACCATTAAAAAAATACACTAACAATCCATATATCGTTCTTACTTTATAAGCATAAATTTAAATGTTGTGCTTGAAGTACTCTTATTGCTTCTAAAGCTGTATAAAAAAGAACTCACTCAATCTCAAAAATAATATTAAATTTGCCTTATAAAGTGACTTAAATTGGGCTTAGAATCAACATTTGACTATTATTTTAAATACCCATATATTCCCATATATTCCCAATTATGGAATTTATGAATTTAAAAATATATGTTTTTATCTACCTACGAGAACAAATTAGACAAAAAAGGAAGAGTTTCAGTGCCTGCTAGTTTCAGGTCACACTTGTCAAATTTAGGTTACAATGGTGTAATTTGTTATCCATCTTTTAATAATTTTTCAATAGAAGCATGTTCTCAAGACAGAATTGAAAAAATTTCTTCTGCAATTGACTCTTTAAATCCTTTTGAGGAAAAAAGAGATTATTTTGCAACATCAATATTAGCAGAAAGTATAAATTTACAATTTGATAGCGAAGGTAGAATTTCACTTTCATCAAAATTATTAAAACATGCAAAAATAAAAAATAGCATGTTGTTTGTTGGTCAAGGTCAAACCTTTCAAATATGGGAACCAACAATGTTTGAAAAATTTAAGGTAACAGCAAGAAAAAAAGCAAATTTAAATCGAGCTAACCTTAAATGGGAGCTTCAACCAAATAAATAAGAGGGATAAAAAGATGACAATTAACTTCAAAACACCAGAAATTAAAGAGTTACAACCACGGTTACTAGTTATGGGAGTTGGCGGAGCAGGGGGAAATGCCGTTAATGAAATGATTGAACATAATCTACAAGGTGTAGAATTTATTGCAGTTAATACTGATGCACAAGATTTAAAGTTAAGCAAATGCAAAACAAGAATTCAAATAGGTTTAAATTTAACTAAAGGTTTAGGAGCTGGTGCTAAGCTTGATATTGGGCAAGCCGCAGCAGACGAGTCTTTAAATGAAATTATAAATACTTTGCAAGGTGCAAATATGGTTTTTATTGCAGCTGGCATGGGTGGTGGTACAGGAACTGGTGCTGCTCATGTAATTGCTAGAGCAGCAAAAGAATTAAATATCTTAACTGTAGGTGTTGTGACTCTTCCATTTTTATATGAAGGCCCCTCAAGAATGCGAAGAGCACAACAAGGTTTGGAAGAATTAAGAAAACATGTTGATACGATTATAGTTATTCCAAATCAAAATTTATTTAAAATTGCAAATGAGCAAACGACATTTGAAGACTCATTTAATCTTTCTAATAATGTTCTAATGCATGGTGTTCAAAGTATTACTGATTTGATGGTAAGACCTGGTCTAATTAATCTTGATTTTGCTGATGTTGAAACTGTAATGGCATCAATGGGTAAAGCAATGATGGGAACCGGAGAAGCTGAAGGCGAAGGTAGAGCTCTCCAAGCAGCTGAGATGGCAATTAGTAATCCATTGATAGATGATTACACATTAAAAGGTGCTAAAGGATTGTTAGTTAATATTACAGGTGGCAAAGATCTTAAACTTTTTGAAGTAGATGAGGCAGTTAATAAAGTAAGAGCTGAGGTAGATCCAGAGGCTGAATTAATTATTGGCGCAATCACGGACTCAGAACTTGATGGCAAAATGAGAGTTTCAATTGTTGCAACATCGTTAGATGGACAACAACCAGAGTCAAAATCAGTAATAAATATGGTTCATCGTATTCAAAATAGAAATCCAGGATATTCAGATTTCTCACATTTAGGAACATCTGAATCCTTTAATTTTTCAAATACGGCCTCTAGTCCAATTTCACATGGTGCAAATGCATTAAAACTAGAAAATGAAATTGTTAATGAACGAGTTAATGATAGCAATCATTCAAATACAGTCAATGAAGAGGTCATGACAAATTCAAATCATGTGTCTGAAAATGTGGCAGAAGACAGTTCAATAAATGAAATGGAAAAATCATTTACTCAAGAGGCTATTGAAATATCTCAAGAGAACATAGAATCTGAGAATATTGAGGACAATATATCAAACGATTTAAAAGAATTCGGTGTAGACTCAGATTCTCCAGATTTGTTTAGTTCAGAAAGTGAACATTCTACCGCTGAAGATTTACTATCATCAAATGAAGAAGATGATGATCTTGAAATACCAGCATTCCTAAGAAGACAAAAGAATTAATGGTCTTCAAAGTAATAAATGGAAGCCACCATAGTATCGGAAATGCAAAAGCATTATCCAGTACTGCTAAAAGAAATTATTAGTGTTTTTTCCCCTCAACATGGTGGCACATTTATTGATTGCACTTTTGGACAAGGTGGTTATTCCAAAAAGATTCTAGATTTTAAGAACACAAGAGTAATTGCTCTTGATAGAGATGTAGAGAGCAAGAAAATTGCTAATAAAATAAAAAAAAATTTTGAAGATAGATTTATCTTTAAAAATATTAAATTTAGTCAATTAAATAATCTAAAACTTAAAAATGAAAATATAAAAGGAGTAATTTTTGATCTTGGTTATTCTTATACTCAAATAAAAGATCCACAAAAAGGACTTTCATTCGAAACAGACGGTAAATTAAATATGCAGTTGGGTTTAAATAACTACTCAGCTGAAGATGCAATCAATAAACTTGATGAAAAAGAATTAGAAAAAATTTTTAAATTTTTCGGCGATGAAAAAGAAGGAAAATATATTGCAAGGAATATTATTAAAGAGAGATTTAAAAATAAAATTGATACTAAGGCTTTAGTTAAAATTATTGATAAATCAAAAAAAAGAAAAAACTTTAAAGTTCATAATGCGACGAAGGTGTTTCAGGCTTTAAGAATTTTTGTAAATAAAGAAATAAGTGAGTTAATTTATGGACTTATTAATGCCACCAAAGTTTTAAAAAAAGGTGGCGTTTTAGGGGTAGTTACATTTCATTCTTTAGAGGATAAAATAGTAAAATATTTTTTGAAAAGTCTGTCAGAAAATAAAAGTATTTCAAGATATAGCCCTGTTATAGAAAAAACTGAGACTTTTTTAAATTTAATACAAAAAAAACCAATTCTACCCTCTGATGAAGAGGTAAATAAAAATCCACCATCCAGATCTGCTAAATTTAGATATGCAATAAAAAAAGCTGATTTTTATAACTTTGACACAGACATAGAGAACCAATTTAAAAATTTAATTGAAATTGAAAATTATGGAGACAAATTGTGAAAAAGTTTGGTTTAGTAACTGTAATTTTATTTTTAATTTTATCAACAGCTATAATTAAAAATACTACGAAGCAGATCGAGGACGAATTATTTACAGCAAAAGAAAATATAAGAGTATTAAAATCAGAATTTGAAAATATATCATTGGAGTATGATTATCTTAGTTCTGCAGAAAAATTACTTGAATATCAATCTCTCTATTTTGAGGATGAGTTAATTCAAAAAGATATAAAAGATATTAAAATCTATAATATTTTCAAAGAAAAAAAAATCAAAGATTTCAAAATTATTAAAGAATAATGGTTGAAAATAAATCAAAATTTACAATAGAAGATTATCAAAGTGATTTTACATTTAAGAAGAAAGAAAACGGCTTAAATATTCAATTTAATCGTGTAGCTTTTGTTTTTTTTGTTTTTTTTATTATCTATCTTATTTACACGATTCATTTAATTCATTTGGGCTCGCGAAATAATAAATTAGAAGATATAAACAATCCTCCTAAATTTCCAAATCCACTTTATCGAGCAGATATTGTAGATATAAATGGTAATTACTTAGCCAAAACTGTTAAATCAATTGATATTGGATTAAAAACTTCTGATGTTATTGATAAAAAAAAATTAATTTTAAGTTTAAATATAATTTTTCCAGATAAAAAATTTAATGAGATTGAAAAAAAAATAGAAAATAAGAAATTTTTTTACTTGGAAAAAAAAATTTCTGAAGAAAATTATGAAAAAATAATGCAACTTGGAGATAAGTCTTTAATTCCTGAGGAAAAAGTCTTAAGGATGTACCCTCAAAAAAATCTTTTTAGTCACGTTTTAGGTCAAATAGATAATGATAATAACGGTATTTCTGGATTAGAAAAATCTTTAAATGAAGAACTTAGAAATTCAAAAGATTCAATAAGACTAACTTTAGATAAAGATATTCAATTTTTAATTCGAAAAGAATTAATTAAATATCAGGAAATTTTTAAAAGCAAAGGTAGTGCAGCTATTTTAATGGATGTTAATAATGGTAATATTTTGTCATTAGTTTCTTTGCCAGATTTTAATCCAAATGAAAGACAAAATATTACAGATGTAAATTATATCAACAGAGTAACTAAAGGGACTTACGAGCTTGGTTCAGTTTTTAAAGTCTTCACTTTTGCAAATGCTCTTAATGAAAAATTAATTAAACCTGAAACGGAATTTTTAGATTTACCAAAATCATTAAGTTGTTATGGTTTTCCAATAAGAGAATATGACAATAAAATTCCAAAAGATCTGACTGCAGAGCAAATTTTAATTAGATCAGGTAATATTGGATCAGTTAGAATAGCTCAAAAAATTGGACCTAAAAAATTTGAGTCATTTTTAGAAAAAGTAGGTATCCTGAGCCAAATAACATTTGATATAGATGAAGTGGCACCACAAAAAAAATATGAATTTGGTAAATGTAAATTAGCTACAGCTTCTTATGGACATGGAATAGCAACTACAATTCTTCAATTAGCTAAAGGATATGCAATTTTATCAAACGGAGGTTTTGAGATTAATCCAACTCTTATTAGTAAAAATTCAGAAAAAAATACAAAGAAAAATAGGTTGTTAAACAAAGGCGTTTCTAAGCAAGTAGTTACCGCTTTAAGAAAAATAGTTAACAATGAAGAAGGAACAGCTAAATTTGCAAATGTGCCTAATTATGAAATTGGAGGCAAAACAGGAACAGCAGATAAAGTTCTAGATGGAGTATACTCAGAAGGAAAAGTAAATACTTTTGCTTCAATTTTTCCGACTTCAAAACCTAAATTTGTCTTTGTTGTAATGTTAGATGGTCCACAAAAATCTAAAGATTATTATTATAAATATAGACATAGAGATGGTGGATGGAAAGGCACTTTAAAAAATAGCGCTGGATGGACATCAGTTGAGGTGGCTGGGAAAGTGATAGACAAAATTGGGCCTATTTTAGCCACAAAATATATAGAATTTAATTAATTATGCTTCTAGGAAATTATTTTCATAACATAAATAGAAATTATAAAAATTTTTATTTTTCAGGAATTTCATTTGATACGAAAAGTATAAAAAAAAATAATATCTTTTTTGCAATCAAAGGCAACAAAGTTGATGGAAATAAATTTATTTCAAATGCAATACAAAAAGGGTCTAAAATTATTGTAACTGAAAAACAAGTAAACCATTTACAAAATGGAATTTTATTTATTCATACAAAGAATATAAGAAAATTATTAGCCGAAACTGCATTTAAAATTTATAATAAAAAACCAAAAAATTTAATTGCAGTTACTGGCACAAATGGAAAATCTTCAGTTACAGATTTTTATTATCAAATATTAAAATTAAATAATAAAAAAGTTGCCTCAGTTGGCACTTTAGGAGTTAAATCAAAAAATATTAATTTGAATTTATCTAATACTACAATAGATCCAATCAAATTAGCACAAATATTGAGTAAGTTAAAAAGTAATAAAATAGAAAATGTAATTATGGAAGCTTCAAGCCATGGTTTAAAGCAAAATAGATTAGACGGTTTAAAGTTTAATTCTGGTATATTTACAAATTTATCTCAGGATCATTTAGATTATCACTTAAATTTAAAAAATTATTTAAATGCAAAACTCTATTTATTTAAAAATTTAATTAAAAAAAAAGGTAATGTAATAACAGATCAATCAATACCTGAATTTAAAAAAATAAAAAAAATTACAATTGATGAGAAATTAAAATTATATGCACTAAATGATAAGAAAAATGATTTAAAAGTTATCTCTCATAGCTTTAAAGGAGAGACACAATTGATCAAAATTAAAATAAATAATTCAATATATGATCTAAATTTAAATTTAATTGGAAAGATACAATTAAAGAATGTTTTAATGGCAATAATTGCTGCAAAAAATAGCAATATTAGCTTAGATAAAATTTTAAATAAAATTTCAAAATTGAAACAAGTTGAAGGAAGATTTGAAAAAATTGGTAAAATTAAAAATCATTGTAAAGTAATTCTTGATTACGCTCACACTCCTGATGCTTTAAAAACATGTCTTTTAAATCTTAGAGAGCAATTTCCTGGAAAAAAAATTACAGTCTTATTTGGCTGTGGAGGAAATAGAGATCAGAATAAAAGATCAAAAATGGGCAAAATTGCTAGTTTTTACTCAGATAAGATTATCCTTACAAATGATAACCCAAGATTTGAAAATCCTCAAAAAATAAGAAGAGATATAAAAAAAGGGATAAAAAAAAAGAAAATTATAGAAATATCCAACAGAGCAACAGCAATATTGAAAGCTATTAATGATTTGAATTCAGGTGATATTTTGTTAGTTGCTGGAAAAGGTCATGAGAAAACTCAAGATATTGGAAGTAAGAAAATTTTCTTTTCAGATAGAAAAGAAATCCTGAATGCAATTAAAAACAAAAATATTAATTTATCAAATAATTTAAAAATAAATGTAGTTAAAGAGACGGCTAAAATTAAAAAATTATCTCCTTTGATATCTATAAAAAAAGCTAGAATTAATTCTCAGGAAGTAACCAAAAATGATATTTTTTTTGCTATTAAAGGAAAAAAAAATGATGGAAATAAATTTGTTACCCAGTCTTTCAAGAGAAAAGCTTCATTAGCGGTAGTAAATAATATTCAAAATAAATTAAATCATAATCGACAAATCAAAGTAAAAAATACCTTAAAGTTCTTAACAAATGTCTCAAAAATTTTTAGAAAAAGTATTGATACAAATATAATAGCAATCACAGGTAGTTGTGGCAAAACTACACTTAAAGAGTTACTAGGCAATATATTAAGTAAAATTTCACAAGTAAGTATCTCTCCAAAATCATACAATAATAAATTTGGTGTTCCATTAAGTCTTTTCAATATAAATCAAAAAGACGAATTTGGAATTCTAGAGGTTGGGATGGATAAAAAGGGTGAAATTGATTATTTGTCAAAAATTATAGAACCAGATGTTGGTGTTATAACAAATATAAATTATGCGCATGCAAAAAATTTTAAGAATATTAAACAAATTGCTTTAGCAAAATCTGAAATTATTAATAATATAAGGCCTTATGGTTTTATTGTATTGAATGCAGACGATAGTTTTTTTGAACTACATTACAAAATTGCCAAAGAAAAAAATATTAAAGTAATTTCTTTTGGTATAAAAAATTGTAAAGCAGATATTAAACTAATTAATATAAAGCCATTTAGAGAAAAATTTAGAATTAATATTAGTTTAAATAATAAAATAAAATATTTTTCATTATCTAACGATTTTCAAAATAATATATACAATACCTTATCTGCTTTAGCAGTTATTAGTATTTATAAAAATATATTTAAATTAGATGAAAATATTTTTTATAATTTTAAAATCCCTGAAGGACGAGGAGATCATTCAATAATTAAATTTAATAATAAAAAAATAAATTTAATTGACCAAAGTTATAATTCAAATCCTCTATCACTAAAATCAGCAATAAGAAATTATGATAAAATCAATTTAAAAAAATCAAATAAATATATGTTAATTGGCGATATGTTAGAGCTTGGTGGTCATTCTGTAAAACTTCATCGGTCTATTGCTCAAATAATAAATCAAACCAAAATAGACAAGGTATTTGTTAAAGGAAAAATGGCTTCAATAATATTCAAAGGTATTTCAAAAGCAAAAAAAGGTAGAATTTTATTCAACAAATCACAAATTATTGCATTTATTAGACAAGAATTAAATAATAATGATTATTTAATGATCAAGGCCTCACTTGCGACAGGATTCAACGACATAGTCAAAGATCTGAAAGGATTACGTTAAATGTTTTATCAATTTTTATTAAATTTCGTTGATACCTTTAGTTTTTTAAATGTCTTTAAGTATCTAACTTTTAGGACAGGTTTGTCATTTTTTACTTCATTACTTATAGTGTTAATCATTGGAAGTCCTTTTATTAAATTCTTTTCAAATCAAAAAATTTTAAATCCTATTCGAGATGATGGACCAGAGGATCATATTGTAAAAAAAATTGGCACACCAACAATGGGAGGACTGATAATTTTATTTGGTTTATTGGTATCAGTAATATTTTGGGCAGATCTATCAAATATTAATGTTTTATTTTGCATATATATTGCAATATCATTTGGGTTAGTGGGAGCATATGATGATTTTAAAAAAATTAAATATAGCAACTCATCAGGAATTTCTTCAAAGTTTAAAATAATTTCTCAAATAATTTTAGCAATTATTGGAGTAAGTTTTTATGTTTACTTAAACGATTATCAAGATTTAAATAATTTATATTTTCCATTTTTTAAAAATTTGATCGTTAACCTTGGATGGTTTTTTATACCATTTGCAATATTTGTTATTATAGGTTCATCTAATGCTGTTAATCTGACAGATGGATTAGACGGGTTAGCAACTGTTCCCGTAATATTAGTAGCAGCCTGTTTTGCTTTTATAAGTTATGTTACAGGAAACATTGTATTTTCAAATTACCTACAAATTCCATACATTGAGGGAACAGGTGAAGTATCAATTTTTTGTGGGGCGATTATAGGTTCTTGTTTAGGTTTTTTATGGTTTAATGCACCACCTGCTAAAATTTTTATGGGTGACACAGGCTCTCTATCTCTAGGAGGGTCCCTAGGTGCGGTAGGAATTATAACAAAGCATGAAATTGTTTTGGCAATTACTGGTGGTCTTTTTGTATTAGAAGCAGTATCTGTAATGGTTCAAGTAATATCCTTTAAACTTACAAGAAAAAGAATTTTTAGAATGGCGCCCATTCATCATCACTTTGAGAAAAAGGGATGGCCAGAGTCAACTATTGTAATTAGGTTTTGGATTATTTCAATTATCTTAGCAATGATTGGTTTAGCTACCTTAAAATTAAGATAATGAAAAAACTTAATAATATTTTTTTAGGAAAAAAAATATTAGTTTATGGTTTAGGAAAGAGCGGCATCTCAACTTATAAATTTTTAAAAAAAAATTCTGATGTATTTTTATTTGATGACAATCATAAAATTGATTTAAAATTTAATCAAAAAATAATTAGTCTAAAACAAATTAAAAACATTAATTTTGACAGAATTATAATTAGTCCAGGCATTGATATTTTAAACTGTAAACTATCAAAATTTTTAAAGAAAAATTTATTAAAAATTCACACAGATCTTGATGTTTTGTTTTCATTTTATGACAATAAAAGTATCACAATTACAGGAACTAACGGTAAGTCTACAACTGCCAAAATTTTACATGATGCTTTGATCGATCAAAAGAGAGACTCAAGGTTGATAGGAAACATTGGCAATCCCGCATTGGCAGAAAAAAATATCACAAAAAAAACAATTTTTGTAATCGAGGCCTCTTCATATCAGTTAGATTATAGTAGGATTTTTAGATCAAAACATGCAGTAATTCTTAATATTACTTCTGATCATATAGAAAGGCATAAAAGTTTAAATAATTATGTAAATGCAAAATTTAAATTGTTAAAATCCCAAAATAGAGGATCCTTTGCTTATATAAAAAAAGAAGATGAATTAATTACAAAAAAAATAAAAAAAAATAAATACAAAGCAAAGATATACAAAGTTCAGACTTCAAATTTAAATAAAAAATTTGATAAAATTACTAATAAATATTTTATCTCTGATGGCAATAAAGAAAATTTATTATTTATATTTAAAATTGCCTCAAAATTAAAACTTAATAAAAAAAAATTAACGAGAACAATCAATAGATTTAAAGGTTTAGACTACAGACAACAAATTATATTTGATAAAAAAAATCTTACAATAATTAACGATTCTAAATCTACAAGCTTTGCTTCCTCAGAAAGTGTATTGAAAAATTTAAATGATGCTTACTGGATCTTAGGAGGAATTCCAAAAAAAGGAGATAAATTTAAATTATCAAAAACAAAATGTAAAAATCTGAAAGCTTTTATTTTTGGATCATATAGTAAGAAATTTTTAAAGATTTTAAAGAATAAATTAAAAGTTAAAAGTTTTAAAAATATAGAGGAGACACTTAAAGTTGTATTTTCAGAAATTACGAGTCAGAAATCTAAAAAAGATATTATCTTTTTTAGTCCAGCAGGAGCTTCATTTGATAGTTTTAAAAATTTTGAGGATAGAGGCAATTATTTTAATCAATTAATTAAAAAATATACTAATGCAGAGTAATATTTTTTTTTATAAATTTTATTATCAATGGTGGAAAAATATAGACAAATCAATTTTTACTCTTATTAGTTTGTTATTTATTATAGGTCTATTTTTTTCCTTAGTCTCAACTTCGTTAATAGCATCAGATAAATTAGATACTAATAGCTATTTCTTTTTTTTTAAGCATTTGGCTTATGTTTTAATTGGAATTTCAATTATATTTATTTTTTCTTCATTTAGTGCAGATCAATTGTTTAAATATTCAATAATTCTTTTTTTTATATCTTTATTTTCTTTATTATTAGTTCCAATAATTGGTATTGAAGTCAAAGGTTCAAAAAGATGGATAGATTTATTTTTTTTACCAAGATTTCAACCAATTGAAGTTTTAAAGCCTTTTTTGATAATAACTTTAGCAACTATTCTTTGTAGCAATAAAGCAAATATTATATCCAAGTATTTACTTTCAATTTTAATAATCACTATAATTTCATCACTTTTAATAATTCAACCTGATATTGGTCAAACTTTGTTAGTAATTTTTTCCTGGGCTGTTCTAATTTTTACTTCAGGAATTAATTTATATTTATTAATTACAATTTTTTTATTTAGTTCAGTATTATTCTCATATTTGATTATTTTTGTACCAAAGTTTGACTATATCCAGGAACGTATCTTCTCATTTTTTAATAGAGAAACTGGATCTCATAATTTTCAGTCAGATAAAGCGATTGAGTCGATTACTAGTGGAGGTTTTTTTGGAAAAGGGATTGGTGAAGGAACCCTTAAAAATAACGTACCAGAGGCTCATACAGATTATATAATATCTGTGATTTCAGAAGAGTTTGGCGTAGTTGCTATAATGTTAATATTATTATTGTTTTTGATCTTAATTTATATGGTTTTAAAAAAAATAAACTTTGAAACTAATGATAAAATTAAGCTTATTTTGATTGGATCAATAAGCTTAATTTTAATACAAGCTACAATTCATATTGGAGTAAACATAAGATTGCTCCCAACCACAGGAATGACTTTACCGTTTTTAAGCTATGGGGGGTCATCAATAGTAAGTACATCTATATTGGCTGGAATTATTTTAAATTTAACAAAAAGGAAAATAAATTAGTTAATGAAAAGTAAAATATTAATTTCTACAGGTGGATCTGGTGGACACGTTCTTCCAGCAGTTACAATTTATGATCATTTAAAAACTAATTATGAAACTTTAATCTCAACTGATCTGAGGGGACTTAAGTACTTAGATAAAGAAAATTATAAGTATATAATTGTTAATACACCAAAATTAAATAATTTATTATTATTTCCTTTTTCATTTCTAAAAGTTGTTATTTTAACTTTAAAATCTTTAATAATTTTGAAAAAAGAAAATGTTTCAATTTTGATCTCTACAGGCGGCTACATGTCCTTACCATTATGTTTGGCTGCAAAAATTTTAAATATTAAAATTTATTTGATTGAACCCAACATGGTTCTTGGAAGAGCAAATAAATTTTTCCTATATTTTGCAAAAAAATTAATATGTTATTCAAATAAATTAATTAATTTGCCAAAAAAATTTGAGAATAAACAAACTATAGTAATGCCATTAATAAGAAAGAAATATTATGACTCAGAAAACTATCAAAATGAAGGTAATTTTTTTACAATTATGATTATTGGAGGTAGTCAAGGGGCAAAAATATTTGACTCGCTTATTAATGAATTATTAGTAAAAATATCAAAAATATGTTCTTTAAAAGTATTGCATCAAACAAGTAAAAAAAATACCGATTTTCTTGAAAAATTTTATAAAGTAAATAAAATTGAAAATGAAATTTTTACATTTAATAAAAATTTAAATATTCTCTTAAAACAATCTGACTTGTGTATCACTAGAGCTGGTGCCTCAAGCCTGGCAGAACTTTCTTTGCTTAAAATACCATTTATCGCAATACCACTTCCAAAATCAAAAGATAATCATCAATACGAGAATGCTAAATATTATAAAGATAAAGATTGTTGTTGGATTATTGATCAAGAAAATTTTGATAAACAGAAATTCGAAGAATTATTAATTAAGTTATCTACTAAAAAAAATGAATACTTAACAAAAAAAATAAATTTAGAAAAATTAAATTATCAAAATACCTGGAATAATGTTAATCAAAAATTATTAGAAATTTTTAATGAAAATTAAATTAGCAAAATCTGAAATCATACACTTTGTGGGTATTGGTGGGATTGGTATGAGTGGTTTATCCTTAATAATGAAAGGTAAAGGTTTTAAAATTCAGGGAAGTGATATTTCTTCAAATAAAAATATTGAAAGACTAAAAAAAGAAAAAATAAAAGTATTTATTAGTCATAAAAAACAAAATATTAATCAAGCAACTATTTTAGTTGTATCTTCTGCAATTAAAAAAAATAATCCAGAGTTACTAGAGGCAAAAAAAAGACAATTGCCCATATATAAAAGAGGAGAAATGTTAGCTAACATTGTCTCTTTAACAAAAAATATTGTAGTAGTTGGCTCACATGGTAAGACTACTACAACTTCGTTAATAGCATCAATTTTTCAAGAAACTAAATTAGATCCTACAATAATTAATGGTGGTGTTATTAATTCTATTAATAACTCAGCTAAATTAGGTAAAAGTGATTGGTCCATCCTAGAAGCAGACGAGTCTGATGGAAGCTTTATTTACATACCTCCAACTTATTCAATTATAACAAACATTGATAGAGAGCACATGGATTACTATCGTTCTATGAGTGAATTAAATAGCTATTTCTTAAATTTTGTTAAAAAAGTTCCTTCATTTGGTAAATCATTTATTTGTTTAGATGATAAAAATAATAGACATTTGATTAAGAAAATTAAAAATAAAAATTTTTATTCATATGGTCTAAATCAAAAATCTAATTTTTGTATAAAAAATGTAAAACACTACAAAGATTATTCTCAATTTGATTTAAAAATCAGATTACCAAATAAAAAAGACCAAATAATTAAAAAATTTAGGATACCATTATTGGGCAATCATAATATTAAAAATTCTGTTGCAGCTATAGCGGTATCATTAACGGTGGGTCTACCTGTTTCAAATATTAAAAAAGGTCTTAAAAATTTTAAAGGAGTTCAAAGAAGATTTAATAAAATATTTACATTTAATAAAGTAGATTTTTTTGATGATTATGCCCATCATCCAACTGAAATCCAGGAAGTTCTTGATGGAATAAAAAATGTTTATAAAGATTATGAAAAAATATGTATTTTTCAACCACATAGAATATCAAGACTTAAAGACTTAAAAAAAGAATTTAGTTATGCATTTAAGAATGCTGATAAGGTAATTTTATTTCCAATATATACAGCTGGTGAAAAAATGAAACTTGGATTTAGCTATGTAAGTTTTGCAAAAGAAATAATTAAAAATTCAAAGGTTCAATTAATTTTAGTTGACGATAAAATTAAATTAGCAAAATATATTAAAAACAATATCTATGGAAAAAAAATAGTAATTGGAATGGGTGCTGGGTCTATTTCAACATGGATGAGAGAATTACCTAATCATTTATGATGAAAATTGATTTAAAAGAATTATCACAAGAATTTAATGATAACTTAAAGTTAGATTATGATCTTAAAAAAAAAAATTGGTTTAATATTGGTGGTAAAACAAAAATTTACTATAAAGCTGATAATCTGAAAGAACTAATCAGATTTCTTAAAAAAATTGAAAATAATGAAAAAATATTTATTTTAGGTGGTGGGTCTAATACATTAATTACTGATGAACAATTTAATGGAGTTGTGATTAAACTTACAAACAATTTTAATAATATTTCATTACTATCAGAAGAAATCATTGTTGCAGGTAGTGCGGTTAGTGATAAGTCATTATCTTATTTTGCTATGGAAAATAGCCTGGGTGGATTTGAATTTCTTTCATGTATACCAGGAACAGTAGGTGGTGGAATTAAAATGAATGCAGGGTGTTTCAAAAGAGAATTTAAAGATATTTTGATTTCAATACAGGCATTAAGTAAATCTGGACAAGTTTTAACAATACCTGCAAAAGATATAAATTTTAGATATAGAGATAGTGGACTGTCTGATGATCTTATTTTTTTAAGTGCATCTTTTAGAGGTTTTAAAAAAGACAAGGAACTAATTAAAGATGAAATGATATCCCTTAAAGAAAAGAAAGAAATAGCTCAACCTACTAAAATTAAAACAAGTGGAAGTACTTTCAAAAATCCATTAGATCAATCAGATAAAAAAGTTTGGCAATTAATCAAAGAATCGGTCCCTCTTGAAAAATCTTTTGGAGATGCTTGTATTTCAGAAAAACATTGTAATTTTTTTGTTAATAAAGGGAATGCAAGATTTGAGGATATGAAAAAGTTAATAGATTATGTGTCTGAAAGTGTTTTAAAAAAAACTGGTATTAAGTTAGAAACAGAAATTAAAATTTTAGAATAAATTGAAAAAAAAAATTCTTATATTATCTGGAGGTATTTCAAAAGAGAGATTAATTAGTCTTGATACAGGTTTTCAGGTTGCAAAAGAATTGAAAAAACATGGTTACAAAATAAGAATTTCTGAACCAGATAAGAGTTTAGAAAAAAAGATTAAAGAATTCAAACCATCAGTAATATTTAATGCTCTACACGGTCAGTTTGGAGAGGACGGATATATTCAAACTATTTTAGAACAATTTAAAATACCATATACTCATTCGGGAGTTATTGCTTCTTCTATTGCAATGGATAAAGAGATTTCTAAAAAAATCTTTGAAAAAAATAAAATTATAACTCCAAAACATATCAAATATTCATTTGATAAAAAAAATTTAGAATTGGTAAATAAAATAAATAAAGAATTAAAATTTCCAGTAGTAGTTAAGCCAATTAATGAGGGCTCAAGTGTTAATGTATTCATCTGTACAAAAAAAAATATAAATCAGATTTTAAAAAAGATGAAAAGTTACAAGCAAGTGATGATCGAAGAATTTATTGGCGGAAGGGAGATCCAGGTAGCAATCATGGGACATAAAAAATTAGGAGCAATTGAGCTTAAACCTAAAAGAAAATTTTATGATTATCAGGCAAAATATAATACTAACGCAAAAACACAGCACATTATTCCAGTTGATTTAGATAAAAATAAATTAAGTGAAGTTTTGAATATAGCATTTAAGGCACATAAAAAAATTGGATGCAGAGGTGTAACGAGATCAGATTTTAAATTTTATAAAAATAAATTTTATTTATTAGAAATAAATACTCAACCAGGTATGACAAAACTATCTCTAGTTCCAGAAATAGCCGCATACCAAGGAATAAGTTTTTATAAATTAATTTATTGGATTTTGAAAGATGCCTCAACGAAAAGGTAAAAAGATATTAATTTATTTTTTCTTATTATTACTATTTGGATCTATTAACAATGACACTATTAATAGTTTAAAGTTTGAAAACATTAAGAATATAAATGTATTAGGATTGGGGCATAATGATAATCAAGTTTTATTATATAATTTTATTGATTTAAATCTTGGTAATATTTTTTTTTTAGATAAAAAAAATATTAATAAAATAATTAATTCTAATACTCTAATTCATGATTATGAAATTTTTAAAAGATATCCACATTCTATTGATATTAATGTAAAAAAAACAAAATTTTTAGCAAGGATAAAAAATAATAAAAATTTTTTTTTAATAGGTTCAAATGGAAAGCTTTCTCCCATTAAACATAAAGATAAAAGTAACTATTTACCATTTATATTTGGTAAACCTGAAATAGATCAATTTTTAAAATTTAAAAAAAAAATTGATGACTCAAAATTTAAATACAAAGACATTGATAATTTATTTTTTTTTTCATCTGATAGGTGGGATATTCAGATTAAAAATGATGTATTAATTAAATTGCCATCTAAAAATATAAAAAAAACTTTAGATTTAGTTTCGGATTTTTTACTAGAAAACAATAACAATAGTATAAAAATAATTGATGCAAGAATTCAAAATCAAATAATTTTAGATGATTGAAGAAACAGATTTTGAAACTTATTTATACCTATCAAGTAATAAATTTGAAATTTTTTTATTTGATAAAAAGAATTTTAAAAATTTATTCCAAGAAACTTTAATAACTCAAAATAATTTTGATTTTATTGAATTTTCAGAATTAACTGAATTTCTTGATAAAAATGTTTTTAAAATAGAAAAACTAATTGGAACTTTTATAAAGAATATTTTTTTAATTGTTGATAACAAAAATAATCTTATCATTGAGCTTGGTAATAAAAAAAAAATAGAAAATAAAATAAATAAAGAAAGTTTAAAAAATACTTTAATAAAATTAAAAAATTTAATTAATGAAAATTATAAAAATCAAACAATTATGCATATATTAATAAATAACAAATTAGTTTATGAAGATACTAATCCTCAATATTTAGAGGTGTGTTTTATAACTTTATCTAATAATTTAATTATTAATTTGAATAAAGTTATGCAAGAGTATCAAATTAAGATCTCAAAATTTATTGATGGCAAGTATGTTAAAAATTATTTTAAGGACGATGAACTAGAACTATCTTCAGCCACACATAAAATAATTAATGGTTGTAATGATGACGAGGTTTTAATAGTTCCAAAAAGTACAGTAAATTATGGATTTTTTGAGAGATTTTTCAACATTTTTAGTTAAAATTGTTTTTTCTGGTAACATTAGTTGTATTTAAAAGTGACACGTACCATTCTAAAAGTGTATGTGTCTTATCTTACTCAAAAAACTGTAAAAACACCTGTCTCATTTAGTGGAATTGCTCTACATAATGGTTTAAATGCAAATGTTACTTTAAAATCTGCTAAACCAAACGAAGGTATAGTTTTTAAAAGAGTTGATTTAAAAAATAATAATTATGTTTATCCGAATTTTTTAAATGTAACCAATACATCGTTAAACACCACTATCGAAAATGAATTTGGTGTAAAAGTTTCAACAATTGAACATTTGATGGGAGCATTATTTGGTTTAGGAATTGATAATGCAATTGTTGAAATTGATAATGAAGAAGTGCCAATCTTAGATGGCTCGGCAAAAAACTTTATTGAAAAAATTATTTCATCTGGTTTTGAGACAAGTGAAGAACCAATTAAAATTATCAAAATAAATCAAAAAATTCAATATTCCGATGGTCAAAGATTTATATCAATAGAACCATCAAAATTAAGTTTAAATATAGATTTTGAATTAAAATTTAATAATGAAATTATTGGAAATCAAAGTAATAAGGTTAAAGTTTATGAGGATGATTTAACTGATATATATAATTCAAGAACTTTTTGCTTGTTTGAAGATATAGAGTTTATTAAAAAGAACGGCCTTGCAAAAGGTGGCAGTCTAGATAATGCAATAGTGGTAAAGGATAAAGAAATACTAAATAAAGATGGTTTAAGAAATGATAAGGAATTTGTTAATCATAAAATACTTGATTGTATAGGAGATCTGTATACTTCTGGTTATAGAATTATTGGAAATGTTGAGTGTTCTCAAGGTGGTCATTTTTTAACTAACCAGCTATTAAGAAAAGTTTTTATAGATAAGAATAATTTTTCAATAATAGAGATAAGAGAAAAAAATCTTCCACATACTCTCATAAATAGAAACCTACTTAGGTCTATAGCTTAGAAAATAAAGAAAACTTTAAAATTATTGGTTAAGTCAGTATAAACAAGAAATATTTATGAACAAATTTTTTCTTTTTATCATCTTATTCACTGTCCTTGTTTCTTGCACAAAAAAAGAGGAGTTTAAAAAGTCAGTTATTAAAGAGAAAAGTTTAGATCTTCAAGTTCTTGAAGCTTATAAGGAGGGAATGAAAAATTTAAAATCAGGAGATGTTCTTTATGCAGCAAAAAAATTTAATGAAGCAGAAATTTTGTTTCCACAATCTGAGTGGGCTTCAAAATCAGCCTTAATGGCAGCTTATTCATATTATACACAAGATTATTATGGTGACACAATAGCTGAGTTGGAAAGATTTATTAGAGTTTATCCCTTAAGTAAAAATTTAGATTATGCTTTTTATTTATTAGGTATTTCATATTATGAACAAATTGTTGACGAAAAAAAAGATTTAGAGTCAATTATAAAAGCAAAAAAATATTTTGAAATTGTAATTCAAAATTATCCCTTAACTAACTATTCATTAGACGCAGAATACAAAGTTGAATTAGTGAATGATACTCTTGCAGCTAAAGAAATGTATATAGGCAGATATTATTTTGATAAAAAAAAATGGATACCTGCAATTAATAGATTTAGGAAAATCATAGATGATTATGAGACAACAATATATGCAGAAGAAGCATTACATAGATTAGTTGAAGTTCATTATTTACTAGGATTAAAAGATGAAGCCAAGAAATATGCTAACTTGTTAGGCTACAATTATCAATCATCTATTTGGTACAAAAAAACTTATAGTATTTTTGATAAAAATTATGAGGAAAATATTAAAAAAAGAAAGAAAGAAAAAATTAAAAGAAACAAAACTTTTAAAAAAATAAAATCTTTATTTAGTTTAGATGGATAAAAAAGAAATTCAAAAGCTATACCAAAAAAAAATAAAATTATTAAATAAATATAACCAATATTATTACGACAAAAACAAGCCATTAGTTAATGACAAAAACTATGATGAGCTAAAATTTAGTATTTTGTCATTAGAAAAAAACAATGATTTTCTCAAATCAAAAAAATCTCCATCAGAAATTGTAGGTTATAAACCTTCAAAAAATTTTAAAAAATTCACACATAGAGCTCCAATGCTTTCATTAGCTAATGCTTTTAGTGAAGAGGATTTAATAAATTTTGAAAAGAGAATTTTAAATTTTTTATCTGAAAAAGAAAATTTTAAACTATCATATAGTGCTGAGCCAAAAATAGATGGTATTTCTGCTTCACTTACATACAAAAATGGAAAATTTGTGAAAGGATTATCAAGAGGTGATGGGAAAGAAGGCGAAGATATAACAACGAATTTAGAAACAATAAAAGATATTCCAAAAAAAATATCTAATAAAAATTTTCCAGAAGAAATTGACATACGAGGTGAAGTTTTTATTCGAAATAGTGACTTTGAAAATTTTAAGGATAAATTTGCAAATCCTAGGAATGCAGCATCTGGTTCACTTAGACAAAAAAATCCCAATGATACCAGTAAAATTCCCTTAAAATTTATTGCTTATACATTTGGTTATAAAAAAAATTTAAATATAGATAATCAATTTGATTTTTTAAAAAATCTAGATAAATGGGGCTTTCAAACTAATCCTCTAAATAAATTAATCTCGGGAGTTAAAAATTTGTTATTAAATTATAATGAAATTGAAAAAAAAAGGGCTGAAATTGACTTCGATATAGATGGAATTGTATATAAAATTAATGACTTTCAGCTTCAAAAAAGATTAGGCAATGTTGCAAATGCTCCAAGATGGGCTATTGCGCATAAGTTTTCATCAAATAAAGCAGTCTCAAAAATTATAAGTATAGATATTCAGATCGGAAGAACTGGAGCACTAACACCAGTTGCAAAAATTAAACCGATTAATATTGGTGGAGTTCAAGTTTCCAATGCAACTCTCCATAATGAAGATGAGATTATGAGAAAAGATGTTAGGGTAGGTGATACGGTAGTAGTCGAAAGGGCTGGAGATGTTATACCGCACATTCTTGCAGTAGATATTAGTAAGAGAACAAAAAAAAGTATTAAATTTGTATTTCCTAAAAATTGTCCATCTTGTGGATCCAAAACAACAAAAGAATATAATGAAATAACGAAAAAGAATGATGCAGTAAGAAGATGCACGAGTGAGGGATATGAATGTGAAAAAATTTCAATTGAGAAATTAAAACATTTTGTATCTAAAGAAGCCTTTAATATTGATGGCTTAGGAAAAAAGATAATTGAAAATTTTTGGAAATTAAAATTAATTAGACTTCCTCAAGATATTTTTAGACTCGATTATGATAGAATTGAAAATCTCGAAGGCTGGGGAAAGTTATCTGTAGAAAACTTGAAATATTCAATTAATGAAAAAAAAAAAATAACATTAGAAAGATTAATTTATGCATTAGGAATAAGACATATTGGTTTTGAAAATGCAAAATTATTGTCAAAATTTTTTAAAACTTTTTCAAATTTTAAAGATTTATCTAATAAAAAAAATTATAATGATCTATTAAATGTTGATAAGATTGGTGAAACTCAAGTAAGTTCAATCAAAAGTTTTTTTTCAAATAAAATAAATAATTTCGTTGTAAATGAACTAAGCAAAGAATTATCTATCAAAAATGCTTTAAATGAAAAAAAAAATGGATTATTAAAAAATTATACATTTATGATAACAGGAAAACTCAGTGGCATGAGTAGAGCTGAAGTAAAATCTTTAATTGTAGAAAATTCAGGCTCAACGGTAAGTAGTGTTACAAAAAAATTAGATTATTTAATTTCGGGAGATAAACCAACCAAAAGAAAAATTGAAACAGCTAAAGAATTAAAAATTAAAATTATAGATCAGTCTCAATTTTTAAAAATGCTAAATAAAAGTAGCTAACCATCTTCGTTCATTTGGATTTAAAAATTTTGAAATTTTTGAATAAACATCTAAATGATACTTAAATAAATAATTTTTTTCTTTTGAACTTAAAAGACTATAGTTAATCAAATCTTTTTCGATTGGAGCTAAAGTTAGGTTTTCAAAAAAAATTTTGTTTTTATTTTTTTTTACAAAAACTAAGTTCTCTATTCTTATACCAAATTTACCTTTTTGATAATAACCTGGCTCGTTGCTTAAAATCATGCCTTCTTTAATTTTAATTGAATTTATTTTTGTAATTGCTTGCGGACCTTCGTGGACATTCAAGAAAAAACCTACTCCATGACCCGTGCCATGCGCATAGTCTAAATTGCTTTTATTAAGAAATTTTCTAGCTCTAGCATCAATTTTTTTACCTGTATTATCTTTTTTTAAATCAGTATTGGCTACAGCAATGTGGCCTCTCAGAACTTTAGTAAATATATCTTTGATTTCCGCTTTAGGTTTTGAAAAACAAATTGTACGTGTAACATCGGTTGTTCCGTATTTGTATTGCCCGCCAGAGTCACATAAAAAAATATCTTTTTTATTTATAGTTCTACAATTTTCTTTCTTAGCTCTATAATGAACTATAGCACCATTTTCTCCAGAGCCAGCAATTGTATCAAAGCTTGGATATAAATAGTTTTTATTCATTTTTCTAAATTTTTCTAACTTATTTTGAGCCTCTACTTCAGTAATTTTTTTTTTATTTATATTTTTAATCCAATAAATAAATTTAGTTAGGGCAACTCCATCAAAAATATGAGATTTAATCGTATTATTAATCTCTGTTTTGTTTTTAACAGATTTTAATAAATAAGTCGGATCTTCTCTTTTAACTATTTTAAATTTAGATTTGATAATATCTTCGTAAAAAATTGAGCAAGATTTGTTATCAATAATAAAATTTTTACCATTCAATTTGACAATTTCTTGATGGAAATTATTTATATCAATCACTTCTTTAGATTTGATTATTTTATCTTTAATAAGTCTTTTTGTTTTATGAATTTTACTTATTAAAAAAATTTTTTTTGTTTTGCTAATTATTAATCTTGAATTGGGCACCGGGCTATTTGGTCCATCTCCTCCTCTAATATTCAAAATCCAAGCTACATTTTCTGGAGCACTCACTAATAAATAATCAGACTTATTTTTTTTTAAATATTTTGCAATTTTGTTTATTTTAGATTTAGAGCTTTCACCAACTATTTCTTTCTTCAGTGAAAAAAATTTAAAATTATCTTTAATTTTTTTGTTTTTTATTTCATCAATTAAGTTTTTTGCAATAAATTTTATTTTATTATTTTTTAAAAAATATTTTTTAATTTGTTCATATGTAAATAGCTTAGGATCAATACCTAAAGTTAAGTTTTTAACTAAATCAAAGTTTGTTATTTTATCATAATTGACAATCTTAAAATCTTTCCCAGACTCTATTTGACTTTGAATTGTATATCTTCCATCAGTAAATAAATAATTCTTATTTTTTAAGATAATGGCTAATCCAGCAGAGCCAGTAAAATTAGATATTATTTCTAATCTATTTATTTTTGAATATTCTGTAAAATAATCATCATTTTTAGAAACTATGTATCCATCAATATTGTATTTTTTAAATTTTTTTCTGAGAATGTTTATTCTTTTATTCATTTAATTCTTTTTTGGTATCTTATCCATCCTGGACTTCTTGTTTCATTTTCAATCTCAAAATCTTGATTAAATTCAAAATCTTGAGATTCGTCAATCTCTTCTTCAAAGAAGGAATTTTTTTCTAAATATTTCTCAGGTAACTCATCTATAAATCTTGATGCCATACTGTCTATCCAGTCACCTTGATAAAATCTATTCATTGAAAATGATATAATTGCTTTTTTTTTTGCACGTGTAATACCTACATAGGCTAATCTTCGCTCTTCTTCTAAACCGTTTTGACCTTTCTCTTCAATTGATTTTTGGTGAGGAAATAAACCTTCTTCCCACCCAGGTAGAAATACCACATCAAATTCAAGACCTTTTGCTGCATGCATTGTCATCATATTTATCTTTTCACCATCCCATTCCTGATCAACAGATGTAGCTAAAGAAACATGTTCTAAAAAACTTTCAAGATTATCAAATTCTTTCATCGCAGTTAATAATTCCTTAATATTTTCTAATCTGCTTTCATTATCTAAATCTTTTTTATTTTTTAACATTGCAGAGTAACCAGACTCATCCAAAACAGTCTGTAATAATTTGATATGATTAATTTTTTTAATTTTTAGATCGTTTCGCCATTTATTTAAAGAGTTTAGAAAAAAACTAAGGCCAATTTTAGTTTTTGGTTTGACTAAATTTTTTTCGATCATTTTTTTTGCTGCATTTTCTAAACATAAATTATTTTTTTTTCCGAATTGATGTACAAATTTTAAAGTAGTATCACCTATCGAACGTTTTGGATTATTTACTATTCTTTCAAAAGCTAAATCATCTTTCTCTTGATAGATTAACCTTAAATATGCAACACAATCTTTAATCTCAGCTCTTTCATAAAATTTAGTACCACCTAAAATTCTGTAAGGCATACCTATTTTTAAGAATCGTTCTTCAAATTCTCTTGTTTGGAAAATTGCTCTTACTAAAATTGAAATATTATTAAAGGAAAATTTCTTTTTTAAATTTTTTTCAATTTCATCAGAAATTCCTATTGCTTCGTCTTTACCATTTTTATAACAATTTAATTTAACCAGATCTCCTTCTTCCATATTAGTAATTAAGGTTTTGCCTACTCTATTTTCATTATTAGATATTAAATTAGATGCTACTGATAAAATATTTTGGGAGGATCTATAATTTTGCTCAAGTCTTATCACTTTTGTATTATCATAAACTTGATCAAATTCTAAAAAATTTTTTATTTCTGCACCTCTCCAGCTATAAATAGATTGATCATCATCACCTACACAACATAAATTATTATGTTTTTCTGATAATAATTTAAGCCATTTGCTTTGAATAAAATTTGTATCCTGATACTCATCTACTAAAATATATTTAAAATTAGTTGAATAAATTTTTCTTATATCTGGATAATTTTCTAAAATTTTTACAGTATTTAATATTAAATCTCCAAAATCACATGAATTTAAATCTATTAGTTTTTGTTGATAAATTTTGTATAAAGGTAAAATGGTTTTTTCATACAAATCTTTGTTATTAACAACTACTTCTGAAGGGTAATATCCCTTATTTTTCCATCGATCTATAATTGCAAGAATAAATCTCGGTGCTAATTGTTTGATATCAATATTCTCACTTTTGCAAATATTTTTAATTAATCTTATTTGATCATCGGTATCTATAATTGTGAAGTTTGAATTAAGATTTGCAGCTTCTGCGTGTTTTCTGAGGATTTTTACACAAATTGAGTGAAACGTTCCTAGCCAGGATAAACCAGTTGAGGTTGATCCAAGAATTTTGCTAACTCTAGTTTGCATCTCTTTTGCAGCTTTATTAGTAAAGGTTACTGATAAAATTTGATTAGGAAATGCCTTTTTTTCACTAATTATATGAGCAATTCTTGAGGTCAAAACCTTAGTCTTTCCTGAACCTGCACCTGCAACAATTAATAAAGGCCCATCAATATGCAATACAGCCTCTTTTTGAGCCTTATTTAAATTATCTAGATAATCAGAGTTTATCATTCAAAATATTTCTTTATAAGTTCCATTATATTATATGAAAAAACATAACTTTTTTTTAAATTTTTTAAAAAAGATCAACATATTTATAAATAGTCTATTAGAGAAAAAATTAAACAAATTAAATTTTCTTTTTGAAGCAGATAAATTATTAACTTTTTTTACTTTTAAAAGAATTTTTGGGTTTACAATCGTATTAATTTTTATAATTTTTTCTTATTTATTCATCCCATATACATTTAATGGTAACAAATTAGCTGCCAATATACAGAATCAATTATTCAAAGATTTAGGTATTAATTTAAATTTATCAAATAATTTTACTTATAACTTATTTCCTAAACCAAACTTTGTATTTCAAGAAATAACATTTATTAATGAAACAAAAAAATTTGCAAATATTAAAGAAATAAAAACTTATGTTTCATTTAAAAACTTATTTTCTATAAATAAAATTAACATTGAAAAAATTATTATTAATAAAGCAAATTTTGATTTGAATAAAAATAATTACAAATTTTTTACTAATTTATTAAACAAAAATTTATCAAATTTTGATTTTGAAATTAATAATAGTAGTATCATATTTAATAATATTGAAAACGATGTTTTGTTTATAAATAAGATTAATCAATCAAAGTTTTTTTTTGATTTAAAAGATAAAAAAAATACTTTAATAACAAAAAATGAAATCTTTAATATTCCTTATTCGGTAGAATTAAAAAACTATCCAGATAAAAAAAAGATAATTAGTAAAATTAATTTTGATTTTTTAAAATTACAAATTCAAAATGATTTTACTTATGAAAAAATTTTAAGAAATGGATTAGTAATATTTGACTATAACAAAAATAAAAGTGAAATTTTATATGAAATTGAAAAAAATTTTTTAAATTTTGTTTTTTTAGATAAATCAATAAATAAAAACTTTAATTATAAAGGTAATATTAATTTTATTCCCTTTTTTTCAAAAATATCTGGCAACATTAAAGAAATTAACATTAACCAACTTTTTAATTCTGAAAATTTTATTGTTCAATTATTGAAAACTGAATTATTGAATAATAAAAATTTGAATATAAATACGAAAATTAAAGCTGAACAAATTGCTCCTTACAATAATCTAAATAATTTACAATTAAACTTTAAAATTGAAGAAGGCTTAGTAGACATAAATAAATCTAAATTTAGTTGGTTAAATTATGCTGATTTTCAAATATCTGATAGCTTAGTTTATCTGAAAGATAATGATTTAGTCTTAGATGGTAATATTTTAATTAATGTTCACGATATTAATGAAATTTATAAGTTTTTTCAGACGCCTCGAAATTATCGAAAGGAAATAAAAGAAATTAAGTTTAATTTTGTTTATAATTTTGATCAGAAAATTAGCAGTTTAAATAATATTGAGATTGATGGTTCAAACAATCAAAGAGTTAATCAGATATTAAATCAGATTATTACAAAGGAAACTATTTCTCAAAATAAAGTTTATCTTAAAAATTTAATAAACGAAGCTATCAAATTTTACGCTGGATAGATCATTTTTTTAGGATCAACAATTTTGTTGTATTCTTTTTCACTTATTAATCCTGTTTTCAATGTTTCGAATTTAAGTGTAGTATTATTTTTAAGTGCAGTTTTTGCAATTTTTGCTGCATTATCATATCCAATGTGTGGAGCTAAAGCGGTTACTAACATTAATGAGTTATCCAAATGTTCTTGAATTTTTTTCTTATTAGCTTTTATTCCTTGAACACAGTAAAGAGCAAAATTTTTTGTGCTATCAGCTATTAAGTCAATTGATTGTAAAATATTATGTGCAATTAAGGGTTTAAATACATTTAATTCAAAATGTCCATGTGAACCAGCAATAGTAATGCCATTATGATTTCCAATTACCTTTACACATACCATCGTAACTGCTTCACACTGTGTTGGGTTTACTTTGCCTGGCATAATTGATGAACCAGGTTCATTTTCAGGCAATATAAGTTCCCCATATCCTGCTCTAGGTCCTGAACCTAAAAATCTAATATCATTAGATATTTTCATTAAAGCTACAGCGCAAGTGTTCAACGTTCCTGAAAAGTTAACAATTGAATCATGTGCAGCAAGTTCTGCAAATTTATTTGCAGTTGGTTTAAAAGGTATTTTTGTAAATTTAGCAATTTCTTTTACAATTTTTTTATCAAAATTTTTTTTAGAATTTATTCCTGTTCCAACAGCCGTACCTCCCTGAGCAAGATCAAATATTTCTTTTAATGCAACTTCAATTCTTTGAATACTTTTTTGTATCTGCACATGATAACCTGAAAATTCTTGTCCAAGAGAAAGAGGTGTTGCATCTTGAAGATGAGTTCTTCCAATTTTTACAATATCTTTAAACTCACGTGATTTTCTTTTTAACTCTTTTTCTAAAATTTTTAAATTTGGTAATAATTTGCTAATTGTTTCTTGAGCGATAGAAATATGCATAGCAGTTGGGAACACATCATTAGTAGATTGAGATTTATTTACATGATCATTAGGATGAACTGGTTTTTTTGTTCCTTTTTTACCACCTAAAATTTCAATCGCACGGTTAGCAATTACTTCATTAACATTCATATTAGTTTGGGTTCCTGAGCCTGTTTGCCAGACTTTTAAAGGAAAGTTTTTGTCCAATTTACCTTTAATTACCTCATCAGAAGCTTTAATGATTGCTTTAGATATTTTACTGTTAATTAATTTGTCTTTAGAATGGACTATTGCAGCTGATCTCTTGATAATTGCAATAGATTTTATGATCGAGATGTTTACTAAAATTTTTCCAATATTAAAAAATTTATTTGATCTTTGAGTTGATGCCCCCCAATATTTATTATTTGGGACATAAACACTTCCTATACTGTCAAATTCTTTTCTTAATTTCATTGATTAATATGTAAGTAATAAATAATTATTAACATACAATAAAATTTAAAAAACTTACAGGAGCAATATGTCAAATTTTAATAAAGTTGGAACTTTTATGAAAACTTTTGGACAAGAGGTCAAAACAGAACCTTCATTCAGTACTGAGAAGATCAATAAACTAAGGATAGATCTAATTAAGGAAGAATTACAAGAACTAACAGAAGCAATGAATAATAAAGATTTATTAGAGGTTGCAGATGCGCTCACAGACATATTGTATGTTACCTATGGTGCTGGACATGCATTTGGGATCGATCTAGATAAATGTTTTGACGAAGTTCAAAATTCAAATATGAGTAAATTAGGTGAAAATGGAGAGCCTATTTATAACGAGTCTGGAAAAGTAATGAAAGGACCGAATTATTTCAAACCAGATTTGTCAAAGTTTGTATCTTAGATTTCTAATTTAAAATCAATTGCTGCCGCACTATGCGTAATACTTCCAATTGAAATTCTATCTACTCCAGTCGACGCCACTGATTTAACTGTCTTTAAATTGATATTTCCTGAAGCTTCTGTCTCATAATATCTTTTAGCAATCTTTACTCCAGCCTTAAGATTTTTATTATTCATGTTATCAAATAGAACAGTATTAAATTTAAGTCCCATAATTTCCTTAAGTTGTTTTAAATTATCAACTTCAACCGTAATTTTTCTTCCTTTTTTATTTTTGATAGCAAGTGTTACTAAATCTCGGATATTTGATGAAGCAATGTGATTATCTTTAATTAAAAATTCATCACTTAAATTAAATCTATGATTGGTACCACCACCTAATTTAACTGCATATTTTTGAATAACTCTTAAGTTTGGAACAGTTTTACGTGTGCAACAAATCTTACATTTTTTACCAGCAAGTTTTACAAAATTATTTGTCTTTGTTGCTATACCCGAGATATGAGATAAAAAATTTAATGCAACTCTTTCAGCAATTAAAATATTTTTTGCTTTACCTTCAATAATTGCAATCAGAGAGCCTTTTTTAACTTTTGATCCATCTTTTTTTTTTACTAAAAATTTAATTTTAGGATCTATCAAATTAAAAGCATGTCGAACAAATAATAATCCACCAATGATTGCCTCTTGATTTGCTAAAAGTTTAACTTTAATTATTTTATTATTATTAACTAGACTCGAAGTTATATCTCCAGAAGGATAAAGATCTTCATTTAATGCGAGCTTAACAGTATTACGGATAAAATCTTTGCTAAGTTTTATTTTGGACACTAGAATTTTATCTGCCTACAGCAGTCATTCTTTCAACTGGAATTCTTGCTTTTTCAATTATTTCTTTATCCATAATTATTTCACCAGTCTCATTTTCTAAACAATCAAGTATTTTTGGAAGTGTAATTTTTTTCATATGAGGACATAAGTTACATGGTCTAATAAATTCTACATTAGGGTTTTCAACTTGAATATTATCGCTCATAGAGCATTCAGTAACCATCATAACTTTTTTAGGTTGATTACTTTTAACATAATCTATCATGCCACCAGTAGAACCTGCAAAGTCGCTAGCTTTAATTACCTCAGGTGGGCATTCTGGGTGAGCTATAATTTTAATTCCAGGATTTCTTTCTCTAATATCAAAAATTTCTTTTTCATTAAATTGATCGTGAACCATGCATATTCCTTTCCAGGCAATAATTTCTACATTAGTTTGAGAAGCTACGTATTTTGCTAAGTAATCATCAGGTAAAAATATAACTTTTTTAACACCAAGTGACTCTACAATTTTCACCGCATTTGCTGATGTACAACAAATATCTGTTTCTGCTTTAACATCTGCAGAAGTATTTACATATGAAACAACCGGTACCCCTGGATATTTTTCTTTAAGTAATCTTACATCTTTACCAGTTACAGATGATGATAGCGAACAACCTGCATCCATATCTGGAAGTAAAACTTTCTTTTCTGGACTCATTAATTTTGAAGTTTCTGCCATAAAGTGAACTCCAGCCATGACAATTATATCCGCACTTGTTTTCGCAGCTTCTATTGCAAGAGCCAAAGAATCTGCAGCTACATCTGCTATACCATGATATATTTCCGGAGTTTGATAATTATGTGCAAGAACAATTGCATTTTTTTCTTTCTTTAATTGATTAATTCTATGAATGTATGGAGCATGCACTGACCACTCAATTTCAGGCATTACTTTTGAAATCTTTTGATAAATAGGATCTGTCGCTATTTTAACTTCTTGTGTAAATTCCATGGTAAAATTTATCAATTTGAAACGTCATTGTCATTAATTTATTATGAGACATATTGCGGTCGTGCTGAAATTGGTAGACAGGCACGGTTGAGGGCCGTGTGGACCTAGTCCATGAGAGTTCGAGTCTCTCCGACCGCACCAAAACGAATTTTTTATAGGAACTTTTTAATAAAAATTTTTCAATTTATTATGTTGGACTGTTTTGGAATCGTACTGACCATCTTGTTGATATAGAGAGTTGATTGTGTTTAATAGAAAGTATTTTTAGACTCAATAATTTAAATTTGATAATATTTTCGCATGAAACAAAAAGGCTTCACCCTAATAGAACTGCTAGTCGTAGTAGCAATCATTGGTATTCTTGCTGCAGTAGGAGTAGTTGCTTATAGCGGGTATACTGATGGTGCTAAAAAAATGTCTCTGCTCAAAACTGTAGTAATATAATAAAATGGGTTCAGGGTGAATTTTTGAAATGTGATATAGGTTCTCAAAAAAACATAAGTTATACAACATCGAATGGAGGAACAGTAAATGTTTCTTGCCAAAAAACTGGAAAACAACATTCAAAATATTGGAAAGTTCATTTTGAAACTAATGGCTATTCAAATTCAATTAATCCTACCTGGCAATATATGAGAGAAACAACCAATCATATACCTCCAAATGGATGTTTAAATTTTCATTGTGCAGTTGGATCTAATACAGACAATCAATGTTCCTTTTATTGCAACAATGGTGCTCTTGATAACAATAATAACGTAATTGACTCATCAAAATTAAAAGAATTTTTAATTGAAAAAGGATGATAACAACGTGTAGAGCTGTATGGGAGAACTTGTACAATAATTTTACCTCGAGAGATAAAAAAAATTATAGATATTTAATGAAACAAAAATGGATAAATTATTATCAGTAATATTTATGGTAGGAGTTTTACTCTTAGTTCTTCCAGGTTTTTTACAATCAAACTCTCAATTAAAGCAATTTCTTAAAAATCTCAGCATCTGGGTAATTATAGTGCTTATAATCTTAATATTTATTTATATATTTAAATAACTAATTAGTTTTTATCCAATCAGGTTTCTCTATTTTTATTAACGCGCCTTTAGTATCAAAATCAATACTTTCACTAAAATTTACATCTCGAAATTTTATTAGAGCAAATGGGTAATCCTTTTCAATCAATACTTTACCAATTTCTTTTTCTTTATGATATATGCTTTCACCTTCAGTTAATTCACCTTGGACTGAATTGATAGGTAATAATCTTTTTGAAAGCTTATTTTTAAGCTTAATTCTTGCTGTATTTTCTTGTCCAACGTAACAACCTTTTTTAAAATCTATTCCATTTAATTCCTCATAATTACACTCAATACCAAATAGTTTATTTTGTAATTTGTTTAGATCTTTTGGAACTATTCCAAGTTTATGAGAATGTGAATAATAATCCTGAAGACTAGAGTCCTGTAGACCTAGTTTTTTTAATGACAGGTAAAGTTTCTCTAAATTTATAATTAACCTTGCTCCTAATTGCTTATTCCTTGGGTCTAAAAAAATAGGATCCTCTCTGTATTTCAAAGTAAATCCAGGAACATCTTGTACTTCATTAAAGGTAAGAAATTTTTCATGACTAAAGGCTGCAACTACAAATTCGTTACTTAGGTTTAAAATTTCAACCTTTGATCGTAATTTATAAACACTTAGTTGCTTAAACAAACCATCAACTTGAGATTTCTCACAATCAATTATGTAGCCGGACTTATGTTTGATAATAATGAACTCGAATAAAAATTTTCCTTGTGGAGAGAGAAGAGATGTAAAACAACTGCTTGTGTCACTTACTTTATTTACATCGTTGCTTATAAGATTTTGAAGAAATTCTTTTGCATCTTCTCCATTCACGTAAAGGATGGCTCTATCATCTAAAATGTAAACATTTTTAATATTCATAATTGATTAATCCTTTGATGTAATATAATAACATTTTCTTAAAATGTTAGATCTTATAATCAAAAACGGACAATGTTACATCGATGGACAATTAAAAGAGGTAAATGTTGCTGTTAAAGATGGTAAAATTCATAAAATTGGTGAAATTTCTGATGAAGCTCATGAAACTATAAACGCTGAGGGTCAAACCGTTTTACCTGGATGTATTGATACTCAAACTCATTTTAGAGAACCAGGCTCAACAGATACAGAAGATTTGCATTCTGGAAGTAGAGCTGCAATTGCTGGAGGTATAACTAGTGTATTTGAGATGCCAAATACTAATCCTCCAACATCCAATATGAAAGAATTCCAAAGAAAAATAGATCTTGCCAAAAATAGAATGTATTGCAATCACGCTTTTTATTTTGGGGCAACAGCAGATAATGCAGATGATTTAGCAAGCTTAGAAGGTTTAGAAGGTTGCTGTGGGATTAAACTTTTTGCTGGATCTTCTACGGGTAATTTATTGGTTGCCGAAGAAGATGATATAGACAAGGTTTTTCAAAACGCGTCAAAAGTTGTGGCAGTTCACTCTGAAGATGAGGCAATTTTGAATATGAACAAAAAGTTAATTCAACAAGGAGACGTTCATACTCATCCTGTTTGGAGAAGTGTTGAATGTGCGATCTCCTCAACGAGACGAATTGTAAGAATTGCTGAAAAATACAAAAAGAGAGCTCATGTTCTTCATGTAACTACAAAAGATGAGATAGATTTTTTATCACAACATAAAGGAAATATTACTTTTGAGATAACTCCACAGCATTTAACAATTTATGCTCCAGATTGTTATGACAAATTAGGAACTTATGCTCAGATGAATCCTCCAATAAGAGACAAATCTCACTATGATAGATTATGGTATGCGGTTAAAAATAATTTAAATGATACAATAGGCTCAGATCACGCCCCGCATCTTAAAGTTAATAAAGAAAAAGAATATCCTAATTCACCATCAGGTATGCCAGGAGTTCAAACTTTAATGCCGGTTATGTTAAATCATGTAAATGATGGAAAACTTACCTTAAATCAATTGATGAACCTTGTGTGTGAAAACCCAATAAAAATTTTTGGGATTAAAAATAAGGGATTTATCAAAGAAGGATTTGATGCTGATTTTACAATTGTTGATATGAATAAAACAATTGAAATTAAAAATGAAAATATTGAAAGTAAATGTGGTTGGACTCCATTTAACGGGGATAAATTTAAGGGTACACCAACACACACAATTATTGCTGGCAAAATTAAAATGCAAGACGGTAAGATTTTAGGAGATCCTGAAGGAAAACCTCTAGTCTTTTAATATATTATTTTTAATTAAATCTTCTTTAATCTCAGTAAGTATTGCAGGATCGTCAATAGTTGGTGGCACCTTATATTCTACGTTATCTGCAATTTTTCTAATAGTTCCCCTTAAAATTTTACCAGATCTTGTTTTAGGTAATCTTTTAATAACAATTACAACTTTAAATGCTGCTACAGGTCCGATTTTATCTCTAACCATCTGTATACATTCTTTTGAAATAATATCATTATCTTTATCTACTCCAGATTTAAGAACAACTAATCCTATAGGAAGTTGTCCTTTTAATTTATCTGCAATACCAAGCACTGCACACTCAGCAACTGATTGATGTTCAGATAAAACTTCTTCAATAGCACCGGTTGATAATCTATGTCCTGCAACATTTATAATGTCATCGGTTCTAGACATGATCCAAATGTAACCATCGTCATCAATGTGACCTGCATCATACGTTTGATAGTAACCTTCATAATTAGTCATATAATTTTCTTTGTATCTTTGATCTGCATTCCACAATGTTGGAAAAGTTCCAGGTGGTAATGGAAGTTTAACAACAATGTCACCCATTTCATTTGGTTTAGCTAAAGTTTGATCAGGTTTAATAATTTTAACATCATAACCTGGAACTGCTTTACAAGCTGAACCATATTTAGTTTCCATCATTTCAATTCCTGTACAATTTGAACTGATTGCCCAACTAGTCTCCGTCTGCCACCAGTGATCAATCACTGGAACTTTCAGTAAATTTTCTGCCCACTTAATTGTATCTGGATCCGCTCTTTCACCAGCAAGAAATAAGCTTTCAAAATTACTAAGATCGTATTTTGAGAAAAACTTTCCTTCAGGATCCTCTTTTTTAATAGCTCTAAAAGCAGTTGGAGCTGTAAAAAGAGATTTTACTTTGTAATCAGATATGATTTTCCAAAAAACCCCAGCATCAGGTGTACCAACTGGTTTTCCTTCAAACAATACAGTTGTACATCCCTTAAACAATGGAGCGTAGACGATATATGAGTGTCCAACAATCCATCCAATATCACTAGCTGACCACCAAACATCATCAGCGTCAATATTGTAGATATTTTTCATTGTCCATTTTAGTGCAACTATGTGACCACCAATATCTCTAACAATACCTTTAGGCGTTCCTGTTGTTCCTGAAGTATAGAGAATATATGCAAATTCATTTGAATTCATTTCAACACAGTCAGCATCATTTGCATTTGAAATTACCTCTTCCCAACTGACTTCTAATGGAGCAATTAATTTTACTTCATGACCTGATCTTTGAAACAAAATCATCTTTTCGATTTTATGATTAGCTAATTTTACAGCCTCATCTACTAGAGGTTTATATTCAACTGTTCTTCCTGGCTCAAAACCGCATGATGCTGTAACTAATAATTTTGCTTTACTATCATCAATCCTACTAGCAAGTTCATTTGATGCAAAGCCACCAAAGACAACAGAGTGAATAGCACCAATTCTTGCACAAGCAAGCATAGCAATTACCGCCTCTGGTATCATTGGCATGTAAATAATTACTCTATCTCCTTTAATTACACCTTGATCTTTGAGTGCTCCTGCAAATTTTGAAACTTTTGATCTAAGTTCTTCATATGTAAATTGACTTTTGTTACCAGTAATTGGGCTGTCGTATATTAAAGCAGTTTTTTTCCCTCTACCTTGATCAATATGAATGTCTAGAGCATTATAACAAGTATTGGTAACACCATCTTCAAACCATTTATAGAAAGGGGAGTTAGATTTATTTAAAATTTTAGTAGGTTTCCTAAACCAAAAGATATCATTTGAAGCTTCTTGCCAAAAAGTTTCAGGATTTTTTATAGATTGTTGGTAAATTTCACTTAAAATTTTTGACATAGATTTTGATTCGATTTTGTTAAATTTGTTGGTTTTTAAATTAAAAATTGCATTTAATTTTAAAAAATAAGTAAAATCAATGTTAATTAATGACAATTAAGTCTTCTATAATCTAAAATTATTTGTTATTTAACGCACTATCTTGGTTTAGGGAAACCTAGGCCTAGTTTATATAAACTAAAAAATAAAAACTAACTAAAGAGGGAGTTTTTTATGAAAAAACTTAAATTGTTGGCTCTTACAGCTGTTGCACTATTAGGTGTTACAGGTGTTGCAAACGCAGCCGACATGTTACAGCAAGATGATTTCGTAGGAATTTCATTTTGGGTGATATCTATGGGTATGTTAGCAGCTACTGCTTTCTTCTTCATGGAAACTGGTAATGTAGCAGCTGGCTGGAGAACATCAGTTATTGTTGCAGGTCTAGTAACTGGTATTGCATTCATACACTACATGTACATGAGAGAAGTATGGGTGACTACGCAAGATTCTCCAACAGTATACAGATATATTGACTGGTTAATTACTGTGCCACTACAAATGGTTGAATTCTATTTAATTCTATCTGCTGTAGGTAAAGCAAATTCTGGAATGTTCTGGAGATTGTTACTTGGTTCAGTAGTAATGCTTGTAGGTGGATACTTAGGAGAAGCTAATTACATCGATGCTACACTTGGTTTCATAATCGGTATGGCAGGTTGGGTATACATTCTATATGAAGTATTCTCTGGTGAAGCTGGAAGAGCTGCAGCAAAAAGTGGTAACAAGTCACTTACGACTGCATTTGGTGCAATGAGAATGATTGTTACAGTAGGTTGGGCAATTTACCCATTAGGTTATGTATTTGGTTACCTAACAGATGCTGTAGATCCAGTATCACTTAACGTTGTTTACAACTTAGCTGACTTTGTTAACAAAATTGCATTTGGTCTAGTAATTTGGGCTGCTGCAACTAGTTCAAGCGGAAAAAGAGCTAAGTAGTTTTACTAAGTAAAATATTTAAATTAGGGCGGGTATGTTTATACATACTTGCCCTTTTTTTTTAAGAGCTTATATCTAATTCATGGCAAAAATTAATTACATTACTCACGATAACCAAACTCATACAATTGATGTTCAAAATGGACTTACAGTTATGGAGGGTGCAGTTCAAAATGATATCCCTGGTATTGATGCGGATTGTGGTGGTGGAATGGCATGTGCAACTTGTCATGTTTATGTAAATGAAGAATGGTTAGATAAACTTCCAACTAAAGAAGATGGCGAAGAAGATATGCTTGATATGGCGTTTGAACCAAAACAAAATAGTAGATTGAGTTGTCAATTAACTATTTCTGATGAATTAGATGGACTGGTGGTTAATATTCCATCAAAGCAAGTTTAAATGATTAAAAAAGATGTATTAATAATTGGAGCAGGACCAACAGGAATATTTTGTGCGCACCAATTAGGAATAATCGGTTTAAGCTGCGAGATAGTTGACAACCTTGATAAAGCAGGTGGACAATGTATTGAACTTTATCCAGACAAACCAATTTATGATATACCAGCTGTACCTGAATGCACTGGTGAAGAGTTAACAACTAATTTGTTGCAACAAATAAAACCTTTTAACGTTAAATTTCATTTAAATGAAAGAGTAGAAGAGCTTAAAAAAGTTGAAACTAGATGGCATGTTAAAACAAGTGGAAAACAAGAATTTGATGTAGCAAGTATTGTAATTGCTGGTGGTGTTGGCTCATTTGAGCCTAGAAAATTTCCTTTAAAGGAGTGTGAAAAATTTGAGGGAAGTTCAATATTTTACTCAATTAAAGACAAAACAGTTTTTAAAGATAAAACAATCTCAATATTTGGTGGAGGAGACTCAGCACTAGATTGGGCAATTGAGCTCTCAAAAACATCAAAAGTAAACTTAATTCATAGACGGGAAGGTTTTAGTGGAGCAGAGTCTAGTGTTCAAAAAGTTAAACAACTAAACGATCAAGGAAAAATTAATTTATATACAAAATATCAAATAGACTCAGTCGCTGGAGAAAATAATATTCAATCAGTTAAAATTAAGCATGATGATGGAGAAACTAAAGAGTTTAATACAGATTATGTTCTTGGTTTTTTTGGATTAATTATGCAATTAGGTCCAATATTAGAATGGGGACTAAATATTAATAAAAAAGCCATTGAAGTGAATACAGAAAATTTTGAAACCAATATTGATGGAATTTTTGCAATCGGTGACATTTGCACTTATCCAGGTAAACTAAAATTGATTTTATCAGGCTTTCATGAGGGAGCTTTGGCAGCTAGAGGCTGTTTTAAATATGCAAAACCAGATGAAAAGCTTAGGTTCGAATTCACAACAACATCAAAAGCAGCACAAGAAAGACTTGGCGTTAAAAAGTGATAGAACTTTTTACTGCTGATACTCCAAATGGAAAAAAGATATCTATTATGCTTGAGGAGATTGGCTATGAGTACAAAGTAACCAAAGTTGATTTGGGTAATAATGATCAATTCAAAGAAGAATTTATTAAAATAAGTCCTTTTAGTAAAATTCCTGTGATTACGGACCACGATAATAACGAAAGTATTTTTGAGTCTGGGGCAATTCTTATATATTTGGGAGAAAAAAGTGGAAAGTTTTATGATCAATCAGATAGATTAAAAATTAACCAGTGGTTAATGGCTCAAATGGGAACAATTGGACCAATGATTGGTCAACATCATCAATTTCATCATTACAATCCTGGTAAAAGTGAATTTGGAGAAGAAAGATATTTTAAAATTACTAAAAGAATATACCAAGAATTAGATAGTAGATTAAATGTTTCAGATTTTCTTGCAGGTGAAAAATATACTATAGCCGATATTGCAACTTGGCCCTGGATCGCTAGACATGAGTGGCATGATATAGGTCTTAAAAATTTTAAAAATTTATCAAGATGGTATTCAGATATCTCCAAAAGAGAGGCAGTAATAAAAGGATATCAATTTATGAATAAGAAAGATTTACCTCCTCAACCATAATTTAGTTCATCAATTTGAATAGAGAAGTTAAGATACCATTACCTGATAGCTCAATAGCTAAAACAATAACAATAATTAATATTAATTTACTATTCATCTCGTAAACACATACAATAACAGAACTATCCAAATAATAGGATAGTAAATATAAATATATTTTTTAGCGAAAAGAAACGAAATCGAGTTTTGTTTTGATTTTTTTCTTTTCATTTTTTAACTATAATTGACCTTTTTTAGGTGCACCTTTATAAAAAATTTCTTGAAGATTGTCATTTTCTTTTTTTTTCATTTCAAGATCTTTTTCATTCATTAATAATTTAGTTCTTTTTATTTTTTCATGAAAATTATAATTATCTACTCCTCTTGCCAATTGCACACTATTTTTACCTATAACTTGCTTAACATTAGTCCCAATGTAGCTTTGAATAACAAAGCCTATTCTTCGGTCGTTACTTTTATTTAAATCTGAACCATGCACTACAGTTGGGTGGTGTAATGACATTTGACCAGCTTCAAGTATTAATGGGGTTGTTTCTTTTCTAGGTACATTATTAACAGTCTGACCTCTCGTTAATAAATTTCCTTCATTAAACATCTGATCATGGTCTTTTAAATTGTCTTTATGTGAGCCCGACCACATTCTCATACAGCCGTTGTGTTCATTAGAGTCTGTTATTGCAATCCAAGCAGTTACCCAATTGTGTGGCTCTAAGCCTATATATTTTGCATCTTGATGATAACTTACAAAACCTTTTTCATGAGGATTTTTTATAAAAAGAGTTGTTCCACACACAAGTATGTCTTCACCAATTAAACTTTGAACAGCATCTAATATTTTAGGATGATGTGTAACTTCGTCTAATAAAGGTGAAATTAAATGAGCATTATATCTTCCTGAATTATCTAGTTCACCTGGTATTTCTTTTTCTATTGATTCAATTTCATTTCTAATTTCATTTGCTTTTTCTTTTGAAAAAATATTTATTGGTGAAACAAATCCTTCATCCTCATATTGTTTAAGTTGATTTGAAGAAAGATAAGACATATTATTTTGAAAACTTTATATGAGTGCAACTATTTCTTCAATAAATTACTGCCCAGTTAAATCTATATCATTTCAGACAATTGAAAATTGTGAAATAAAAAAAGATATTGGAATTGTTTGTGATAGAATTTTTGCATTCGCAAAAGACCTAGATCAAGAACAGGCAAAATTATTTGAAAAAAGCCCCGATGACAGAAAAGGTAAATGGAATAAAGTTTTAACGCTAAAAAATTCACCAGCTTTAAATAAATATAATTTTATATTTAAAGATGAAAAACTAACTCTCACATTAAAAGATAAAGAAATATTAACCATTGATATAAACCAATTAGAACAACGGGAAGCACTTTCAAATAAAATATCAGAATTAGAAAGTTCTTTGAAACAACCAATAACTTTAATGAAAAATCTTGAATTTCCTTTTTTTGATACTTCAATTTCAAATAAAGTTAATTTTGTAAATTCAGTATCACTATTAAACATACAAAGTATCAATGATTTTCAAAAAAAAATTGATAGGAACGTTGAAAGCTCAATATTTAGGGGAAATATTTGCATAGATGGAATTGAACCTTGGAAAGAACGTGAATGGATTGGAAAAATAATCAAGATTAATAATGTTTTTTTTAAAGTAGAAAAAAATATTCCAAGATGTGTTGCAATTAACTTGAAACCACAAACAGATGATAATTCTTTTAATTTACTTCAATCATTAAAAAAAACTTATAATCATTTTGAAATGGGAATTTATTTAACTGCCTTAAATGATGGCGAGATAAATATTGGAGATACAATAAATATTTAGCACTAGATTCAATTATAAGTTGATCTTGAATTCCAAGTTTATTTGCATCAAATTAGAAATCTTGTTAACCTTTGTTTATTATTAAACAATGGGAGAAAGATAATGAATAAATTAATTAAATCGATTTCAGTTTTTCTTGTTATTCTTTTTAGTATTTCATCTGTTAATGCTGCAACATTAACCGATAGGTTAAAAGATGGACACAAGTTAAGACTAGGTTTTGGTACTGCAGTGCCATGGGCTTACGCTGGTGATAACGGTGAAGCTTTAGGTTTTGTTAACATGATTGCTTTAACAGTTCTCGAAGAAATGGGAATAACTGAGCATGAAACTAAAGTATTTGAATGGTCAGGATTAATTCCAGGAATTAATGCTAATAGATCAGACATGATTACTGGTGGTATGTACATTTTAAAAAGTAGATGTGCGAACATCAACTTTTCAGACCCAATTGGAGTTTTTGGAGATGCGATGTTAGTTCCAAAAGGAAATCCTAAAAATATTAACAATTATGCTGATGTAATTAGCACAGGTGCAAAACTTGTAACTGGTGCAGGTTTCAACACAGTAGAAGCTGCTAAGAAATTTGGTGTTCCAGATAGTCAAATGTTATTAGTTGAAGGTGAAGTTGGAATTTTAGCTGCTATGAAAGCAGGTAGAGCTGATGTTGCTGTTCAAACTTTCTTTGGTGCAAAAGAGCACGAGGAAAAAACTGGTGGTGCATTTGAAGTAACCGATCCTAAGTTAATGCCTAAAGAAACTGTAAACGTAGTTGGTATTGGTTTTAGAAAAACTGACACTGAGTTTAGAGATAACTTTAATGCTGCATTAGCAAAAGTTTTAGCAAACCCAGAAAAAATGTTAGAGAGAGCTGGTAAATACGGCTACGACAGAGCTCAATTGCCTCCTCCTGAAATGACTACTGAGTGGGCTTGTTCTACTAAATAAAAAAAATAATTTTTAATTAATCAGGCGACAAATTCGTCGCCTGATTTTTTTTTTAATCATAAGGGTTAATAGTGAGCTATTTTGCGTTTTTATCTGAACACGGTCCAACTATGTTGCTTGGAACTGTTACTACCATTAAGGTTTTAGTATGCTCAACTATTCTTTATGTAATTATTTCATTAATTTTTGGATTAATGAGATTATCAAAAAATCCAATTATTCAAGGAACAGCCACTGTTTATATAGAATTTTTTAGAGGAACATCTTTATTAGTTCAATTATTTTGGTTTTACTATGTATTACCTTTTTTTGGCTTAACACTTGAAGCATTTACTGCAGGGGTAGTTGCAATAGGTATGAATTTTGGTGCTTATGGTGCTGAGATAGTAAGAGGGGGAATACTGGCAGTCCCAAAAGGGCAATGGGAAGGTGCGTTTGCACTAAACTTTACCCCAGCTAAGAGAATGAGAAAAATAATTATACCTCAAATATTTCCAATTATTTTACCACCAGCAGCAAATCTAACAGTTGAACTTTTAAAAGCAACTGCACTTGTTGCTTTAGTGACAGTAGTTGATTTAACATTTGAAGCAAAACAAATTAATTCAATTACTTGGCTTTCAGCTCAATGTTTTGGAACTGCACTTTTAATCTATTATATAATTTCTAGATTTTTTCTTGTTCCGTTTTTACGATGGTTAGAAGTTTTAGCAGCAAGAAAAGTAGGAAAGGATAAAATTTAATATGAATGCAGAGTGGAGATGGGATTTTGCAATAGAAATATTACCACAAATGTTATGGGCAACTTTGAACACAATTTTAGCTGCCGGAGTTGGTTACGCTATTGCTGCAATCGTTGGATTATTATTTTTATTGGGTCAAAGAACTCCAATTAAAATAGTAAATATGATCAATAGAGAAATTGTTGAATTTATCAGATCAACACCTCTATTAATCCAATTATTCTTTGTCTACTTTGTGCTACCTCAATTTGGAATTACATTATCAGCCTGGGTTTGTGGAATGATAACAATTGGTCTTCATTTTGGTACTTACTTATCAGAAGTTTATAGAGGAGCTTTAGAAGGTGTTCCTAAAACACAATGGGAAGCATGCAGAGCTTTGAATTTCTCAACATTTTACACTTATAGAAAAATAGTTTTGCCTCAAGCATTTCCAATTGCAATACCAGGCATGGGTAATTATCTAGTTGGTATCTTTAAAGATACTCCATTACTATCTACTATTGGTGTTGCAGAACTATTTCACGCAGCAACTGCTGTTGGTGGATATAACTATCGTTATTTAGAGCCATATACTATAGTAGGAATAATATTTTTAACTTTATCAATTCCTGCAGCAATGTGGATTAGAAAATTAGAAAAAAATGTTAACTTGGCTCAAGGAAAAATAAAAAAAGAACAACTTTAGCATGGAAAAAAATTCATCAGATATCATTGTTAATTTTTCAGATGTAACAAAACAATATGGAGATCTGGTTGTTTTGGATAAATTAAATCTAGAAATTAAGAAAAATGAAATGGTATCAATAATTGGACCCTCTGGATCAGGCAAAACAACTGTCCTGAGAGTATTGATGACTTTAGAGAAAATAAACCAAGGTGTAATCCATTTAGATGGTGAGCCTTTAACGCATATGGACTCAGATGGTAAATTAGTCGAAGCTAGCGAAAAATATCTTCGAGAGAGAAGATCTAAAATTGGAATGGTGTTTCAACAATTTAACTTATTTCCTCATATGACAGCTTTGCAAAACTGTATCGAAGCACCTATTGAAGTTTTAGGCATGAAAAAGGATGAAGCAGAACAAAGGGCTTTGGATTTATTAGAATTAGTTGGTTTATCAGACAAAAAAGATGAACACCCAAGTAGATTATCAGGAGGTCAGCAACAACGAGTTGCGATTGCACGAGCATTGGCTATGAGACCTAAAGTAATGTTGTTAGATGAAATCACATCAGCGTTAGACCCTGAGGTTGTAGGAGAAGTTTTAAATGTAATTAGATCTTTAAACAAAGAACATAATTTAACAATGATTATGGTTACCCACCAAATGGGATTTGCACGAGAAATTTCAGATAGAGTTTGTTTCTTTAATGAAGGAAAAATTTTTGAACAAGGTCCACCTGAACAATTATTTGGTGATCCACAAAATGATAGAACTAAACAGTTCTTACATGCGGTTCTTGATGCTAATTAATTAACTATTTTGAATTAATCATCTGCATGAACTTTTTCATCTTTTTCATGCTTTTCTTGTGCAGCGATTGTGTATTTAGCTACGGGCCTTGCCATTAATCTTTTTAATCCAATTGGTTCAGCAGTATCCAAACAATATCCATAAACATCTTCTCGAATTCTTGCTAACGCTTTATCGATTTCTGAAATCAGTTTGATTTGTCTGTTAATAGCTTTCATTTCAACATTTTTGTCTGTGTATGAACTTGCTTGATCAACAATATCAGCAGAAATACTGTTATCATCCATACTACCGTTATAAAGCGCCTCATTATTTGCCTTAACTAATTCTTTTTTCCACTCTGTAAGTCTCATTCTAAAAAATACTTTATGTTTTTCGCACATATATTTTTCAGTATCTTTTGGAACATAAGTTTTAGAAATTTTTATAGGTGCTTTAGCAACTACTTTTGTTTTGCTTACAGTTTTTGCTTTTACTTTAACAGCTTTAGCTTTAACTTTTGAAACTTTAGCTTTAACTTTTGAAACTTTTTTTTTAACTTTAGTAGTCTTTGGCATACTTAAAATTTGAATTTTCGGAGTATATTCAGCAAATTAGGGGTGTCAAGTAAGCTGAATTAATATTAATATTTATAAATGACCAATTATACCAAGAATATAAATAATATTTTTTACATCTTTGTTTTATCACATCTTTTATTTTGGACATTGGTACCCTCTCTAACAAATCATAATTTACCGCTTGATACTATTGAGGCTTTAGCTTGGGGAAGTAATTTAGATTGGGGATTTAACAAGCATCCTCCAATGAGTGCTTTTTTTTCAGAAGTTTTTTTTCAAATTTTTGGTTCACAAGATTGGGCTTATTACTTACTTAGTCAAATTTTTGTAATTATTTCTTTTTATTATGTGTTTAAGTTTTCAAAGGAAATTTTAAAAAATGATTTATTAAGTTTAATTTCAGTTTTACTTTTAGAGAGTATCTATTTTTATAATTTTACTACTCCAGAATTCAATGTAAATGTATGCCAACTTCCATTCTGGTCACTAAGTGTTTATTTTTCTTGGAAAATTTATAGTGGAAAAATCATTAATTTTAGTGATTGCTTTTTAGTTGGACTTTTCGCAGCTTTTGGGTTTTTATCAAAATATTTATTTCTATATCTTTTAGTTTCAATTGATCTTTTATTTTTTTATTTAATTTTTATTAAGAAAAATAAAAAGTTTGATTTTAAGTATTTAATATCACTTGAGGTTTTTTTAGTTATTTTAGTCCCACATTTAATTTGGCTAAACAATAATGATTTTATAACTTTAACTTATGGACTTGCAAGAACTGGTCTAGAACAATCAAGTTTAATTGATCATATAAAATTTCCATCAATTTTTATAGCAAAACAAATTGGAATATTAATTCCATTTTTATTTTTAATCATGCTGTTAGTTAAAAAAATAAAATTAAAAATAAATTTTAATAACAAAGAACAGCTTTTTTTAATTGCAATAAATGTTGTACCTATCTTTTTGATGTTTTTAACTTCAATAATAACTGGCTCAAAAATAAGAACTATGTGGATGACACCTTTTTATTTATTTTTTGGAACTTTTTTTGTTTATTTTCTTAAAACTCAAATTAATATTAAAAAGCTTAAACCTTTTATTTTTGGATTTTTATTTTTATTTTTTATATCTCCAACGATTTATTCATACATATCAATTTCAAAAGAAGATAAGAGAACAGATTATCCAGGTAAAGAAATCGCCATTAAAACTCAATATGCTTGGGATCAGCAATTTAATTCAACAATAAATGTTGTTTATGGAAATGAATGGAATGCTGGTAATTTATCTTACCATCTAAAATCAAGACCTGTTTGGAAGGGTATTGTTGAAAGGAATAAACTTGATCAATTGAAAGACTATATGTGTCTTGATAATGTTTGCATTGGATCTAAATAACGATGAAAAAATATATAATTTTAATTCCAATATATAATGACAGAGAGTCCTTAACTAAATTAATAAAAGATATTAATTTTGAAGTAAAAGATCTTACATCTCAGATTTCAATAATTGTGGTAAATGATGCTTCATCTCAACAAATTACTGATAATTATCTCAATACAGAAAATATTAGTTCAATTGAAATTATTAACATGAAAGAAAATAGGGGCCACGCAAGATGTATTGCCTCAGGACTAAAGTATATTTTTGAAAAAAAAGAATTTGATTTTGTAATTCCTATGGATGGTGATGGAGAAGATCGACCGGAAGAAATAAAAGATTTTATTCAATTAGCAGATCGATCTGATGATAAAACTATAATTGGAGAACGAACTAAAAGATCAGAAAGTCTATTTTTTAAAACTTGTTATCAGCTGCATAAACTTTTAACCTTAGGTTTTACAGGACATTCAATTAAATTTGGTAATTTTACCTGTTTATCAAAATCAACTATTGAAAAAATGTTAAACGAAAAAGCTACTTGGAATAGCTTTTCCGGCTCATTAAAAAAAGTAGAAAAAGATTTATTATCAATATCTTCTTTAAGAGGGACAAGATATTTTGGTCCATCTAAAATGAGTTTTTTTAATTTATTAAAACACTCTCTTTCAATTATAAGTGTATTTCGAAAAACAGTTTTAATTCGTTCAGCTTTATTTATAGTTTTTTATATTCTTCTAATGCAAAGCAATGCATCTATTATCACCTCCATACCTTTAGTTTTATTATTGGTAATGATTTATTCAATTTCTAGTTTAGCCTTAAGAGAAAATTTAGATGAACTTGATAAATCTTTAGAAAATATTAACGATATTGAAAAAATAAAATGATAAAAAAAATTTTATCATTAATTATTTTATCATTTTTTTTTTCAAGTGTTTCTTATAGTGATTTTAAGAAAATAAAAAAAAAAGCTGAAGTAAATATTCCAGAAGTTATTTTTCCAATTAAAAAAGATAAAAAAAAATGTATAAGTGATTTATATGTAAGTGCAGATGTTAATTATATAAAGCCAATATTAAAAGTAGAGGCACCTTCTGGATATGGTCTTGACAATAGATTTGACTACGCTCTAAGTAAATTTGAAGATTTTAGTTTTCCATGTAGTGGAGGAAATATAGAGGCATGCCAAAATGTTAAGAGAGTAATTCTAGAATGGGCAAAAGCCAATGCAGCTAAAAGAACAGGTCCTTCAGATGGTGAAGGAAGACATTGGAACGATACTTTAACAGTAAATCTTTATATAGCATCACCAATGATGGCAGCATATTCTTTTGCAAAACAAATCATAACAATTCCAGAAATTGAGGATAAAATAATAAAAGATTGGTTTAAAAGAATTGTTAAAAAGAATAAACATTTAATGTATGAATACTCAAATTATAAAGTAGGATCTGGTGCAACTGGTACACCCAAGCGAGCTCATAATCATGCTCTTTCATCAGCTATCAGTCATATGCAACTGGGTATTTTACTTAATGACAATAAGCTTTTCAGAACTGCTTTTAAAAATTTTGAGGCAGCAATAAAATATCAAAGAAAAGATGGTAGCATGCCTATTGAAACAAGAAGAGGTGGTAGGGCCATATTTTATCAGGGTAGAGCCATGAATGCATTAGCTGTCATTGCAATTCTAGCAGAAAACCAAGGATATAATATTTGGGATTATGAATACAAAGGAAAAAATTATCATAATATTGTTAAGTTTTTTATAGATTTCACTGAAAATAATGAAATTGTTTTTAAATATGCAAAAAGTATGAAACATCCAGGACCTGCAAAAAATTACAAAAAACAAGACCTCAATAGCAGATCAAGTAGTAACTGGGGATGGTTATACGCTTATGCCTCACGATTTCCTGATCATGAAAATATTCTAAGATTAAAAACTTGGTCTTTAAATAAGAGTAATCTTAATAGTTATCAACAGGCTATTGTTTATCACTTTACTAATATTGGCAAGAGACCTTTCGGTTCAGCTTCTTGGACTGTTGTTGAGCCCAATTGTCATTTTACTAAATAGCTCTAATCGTTGGTAGAGAATAAAAGTCAGCTGTATCTATTTTAGAAGAATAATCTCTTTTCATATTCCATCTCTTTTGAACACCAGCACTTGCAACACTTAGCGTAGATTTTCCATATCGATGATTAGTGTTATCAATAGATCTCATTAAACTGCTTATTTTCTCATCCTTTTCAGATGAAAATAGATTAGTTTTATCATTGGCATTAGACAATCCTGTAAGCATAACTCCTGCTTTTTGATATTGATAACCATTTTTAAATATATTCTCTAATATTGTAACTGCAGTTTTAACTACTTCGATACTGTTGTTTGTTGCAATTGGAAAATCAATGGTCTTTGCATTTGAATAATATCCATAGTTTTTTTGAAATGGACTGGTTCTAACAAATACGGTGATTGCTTTTGCAACTAACGACTCTGATCTTATTTTTTCAGATGCATTTAAGCAATAATTTGCAACTGCTTCTTTTAATTCTTGAAATTTCTCAACTCTTTTACCAAATGATCTTGAAACGACACAACTTTTTCTTTTTGTTATAATTGTTTCTAAATTAATACAAGGAATACCTTTAAGCTCCATTGCAGTTCTAGAACTTAAAACATTAGAAGATTTTTTAATCCAATTGTTAGATTTGTTCTTAAGTTGTTTTGCATTATAAATTCCATTCTTTTGGTAAAATTTTGTTAATTGTCTACCAACACCCCACACATCATTAATTTCTACTTTTTCAAGAACAGGATCCAAGTTATCAATCCCAATTAAACTAGTAACCCCTGATTGTTTTCTCTTTGCTATATGATTTGCAATTTTGCTTAGAGTTTTTGTTTTAGCAATTCCAATGCTAGTTGGAATACCAGTCCATTGTAAAACTGTTTCTCTAATTTCTTTTCCAACTTTTTCTACATCTTGATCTAGAAAATTTGACAAATCCAAAAATGCTTCATCAATAGAATAAATTTCTATATCAGAATTAAATCTTTTAAGAGTTCGCATTACTCTTCTAGATAAATCACCATATAGAGAATAATTAGATGAAAAAACTTCTACTTTATTTTTAATAATGATATCTTTTGCTTTAAAGTAAGGTTCACCCATTTTAATTCCTAAAGCTTTTGCCTCATTAGATCTTGAAATAATACAACCATCATTATTAGATAAAACAACAACAGGTTTTCTTCTTATTTTAGGATTGAATAATCTTTCGCAAGAAACATAAAAAGAATTACAATCAACTAATGCTATTTTTTTAGTACGTAGAATGGATGACATAAGTTACAACTCCCCAAATAAAAATATCTTGTTCTTCGTTAATTAAAATTCTGTCAGTAAATTCTTTAGATCCTGACGTTAAAAATTTTTTATCTCTCTCCTGAACTAAACTTTTAACCACAAGTTCATCATGAACATTTGCAATCACTGTTGAAAAGTTTTTTGGCTTTATACTTTTGTCGACAACCAGCAAATCTCCATCATTAATTCCAACATCTACCATTGATTTACCTTGCACTCTGATGATGAAGGTAGCTGGAACATTTCTTATTAAATGCATATTAAGATCAATATCTTCCTCGATATAATCAGTTGCAGGAGATGGAAAACCAGCGCCTGCTTTATGTAGATAATAAGGGATTGTTAGTTTCATGTTCTTGTTTTGTTCTTATTTATAGACTAGTTCTACAGTACACGCAAGAGGTTGTATTTTGAGTCTGTAACTGAATCAAAAGTGAATCAAAACGTGAACATCGAAACTACATTTTGTGTGCTTGTGGATAACTTTAACCAGAGATAGTTTAAATTGAATATTAAATAGATAAAAAAGGTAAATGAAAATATTAACATGTCATTGTGGTGCGGTGGAAATCGAAATTAATCTTAAAAAAGAAATAGATAAATTAATGAGATGTAATTGTTCAATGTGTAAAAGAAAAGGAACGATGGTTACAACAATTGATAAAAAGGATTTAAAGATTGTTAAAGGAGAAGATAAAATAAAAATTTATCAGTTCAATACAAAAGTGGCTAAGCATTATTTTTGTTCAGAGTGTGGAGTTCAAACTCATAATTTAAGAAGAAGTGATCCGAATACTTATGGTATTAATATGGGATGTGTAGATGAGATAGAAGTGAATGAATTATTTAAACTAAAAACCTTTATAAGTGATGGTCAAAACCATATAAAAGATAGGAAATAAAATGAAAAAATTAATATGTCACTGTGGAGAAGTTCAACTTGAAATTAATGAGTCGGAAGGTGCGTTAAGTAAATTCTTAAGATGCAATTGTTCACTTTGTAAGAAGAAAGGATATATCATGACCTTTGCTCCTATCATAGATGTAAAAATTGCAAAGGGCGAAGATAAACTTAAACTTTATCAATACCACACAAAAGTAGCAGAGCATTATTTTTGTTCAGAATGTGGAATTTATACTCATCATAAAATGAGAAGCAAACCTGATACGTATGGATTAAATGTCGGATGTATCGATGATATTGATCAATTTAAATTAGAAAATATTGGTCTCAACGATGGCCAAAATCATCCAATGGACCAAAAAAAACAATAAGCTCAATGCAAGTTACTGACAAATGTTTTGATAAAGTAAAAAAAGATTGTTTTAAGTTTATTAAATCACAAGAAACTAAAACAGAAAAGTTTACCAACAAGGATAAAATGCTTAAAACTTTTTTAATTCCAATGTGTTTTTGGATTGCAAACAAAACTACAAATAAAAAACCATATTTTGTTGGTTTGGCTGGAGGACAAGGTACCGGTAAAACAACTATTAGTTCAATTGTTAAAATAATATTAGAAAAGTATTTTAAACTAAAAGTATTTAAAATTTCTATTGATGATTTTTACAAAACTAGAAAAGAGAGAGAAAACTTATCAAAAAAAATACACCCCATGTTAATGACAAGAGGTGTACCAGGCACTCATGATGTGCAAATGATGCTTAATTTTTTTAAAAAAGTAAGAATTAATAATTTTAAAAAGATTGAATTACCAGATTTCAACAAAGCAATTGATGATAGGTCTCCTAAAAAGTATTGGTATAAGCTTAAAGAAAAACCTGATGTACTAATATTTGAAGGCTGGTGTGTTGGCGCGCAAGCTGAATTAAATAAGACACTAAAAAAATCAATAAATTCCCTTGAAAAAACTAACGATCAAAAGTTTCTATGGAGAAACTATGTGAATAAACAATTAAAAACTAAATACAAAAAATTGTATTCTCAACTTAATTGTATGATTTATTTAAAAGCACAAAACTTTAGTTTGCTTCAAAAATGGAGATTAAAACAAGAGCATAAATTATGGTTAAAGAGTAAAAAATCTTCTAGCCATAAGATAATGAATAAGAATGATGTATTAAAATTTATGCAAACGTATCAAAGAATTACAGAAAACATGTTCAAAAAAATGCCTAAATATGCTTCTATAGTTTTAAATTTAAATAGTAACCATCAGATTAAATCTGCAGTATATAAGAAAAAATGAAAAAAATATTAATACTAATTAGTTTAACATTATTTTATTCTGGTAATGCGTCAGCAGTAACTTTATATGATGCTTTAAATCAGACATATCAAAATAATATTCAGTTAAATGCAGAAAGAGAAAATATTAAAGCATCAGAAGAAGATATTAATATTTCAAAAGCAGATTACAAACCAACTTTAACCTTAAGTGGTTCAAAGAGTATAGAAAATACAAATAAGCTTACAAATCAAAGTGGAGGAGATGCTTCAGGTAGTGATGCTGATCCACTAACATCATCTATTAAATTAGAACAAAAAATTCTTGATTATGGAAGAGATTTATCATTAGATAAAAATTTAATTGGATTAGATTTAGCAAAAGCAAAGTTGATTAAAAAAGAACAAGATGTTTTGTATAGTGCAATTGACGTTTTTACAAATTTAATATTAGCTAGAGAAAAATTATCTATTAATAGAAAAAATTTAAATTTATTAAATAGGCAACTTGAAAATGATAAAATAAGATTAGATAGAGGTCAAATTACAATTGCTGATTTAGCCCAAACGGAGTCTTCCCTTGCTGGAGCTCAAGCTCAATTTACCCAAGCAAAAAGTGATTTAACAATTAGTAAATTAAATTATGAAAATATTATTGGAAAAATAGATAATCCAAAATCTCTTAAAAAAAACTCAAACTCTATTGTAAGTATTCCAAAAAGTTTAGATGAAGCGATAAGTCTATCCAAACAAAATAACCCAGATATTAAAATAGCAAATTTTGATGTAGTCCAATCAGAAAAAGATTTAGCAATAGCAGAGACAGATTTAAAACCCACCGCATCATTATCATTAGAGAAATCTTTCGCTGATGACTTGAGCTCAACTATTGATAGAAAAGATAAAGATATTTTAAAAGCTACAGTCAGTTGGCCATTTTACTCAGGAGGTAAAAAGAAATCAAAAATTAGTAAAAATAAAAATTTAACAGTTAGAAAAAGATTATTATTAGATGATGTGATTAGAACAAATGATACTAATGTAGCTAGTGCTTGGTCAAGTTTAGCTTCATCAAAAAGTTTTCTAAATTCTGTAAAAGTACAAGTAAGAGCAGCAAAAATTGCAAATGAAGGAATTGCTGCAGAATACGAACGAGGTTCTAGAACTACACTTGATGTAATCCAATCAAATTCATTATTACTTTCTGCTCAAATATCTTTAGCTAATTCAGAAAGAAATTATCTTATGGCTCAATACAATTTGCTAAAATCGGTTGGGTTATTAAATAGCCAATATCTAAAACTCAAGTAATTATTTGATTTTTTGATTAAAAAATAAATATATTGCTAATGAGAACAAAATGTGTACATTTAATCTCATGATTCGAGTGTTAAAAAAATTAAAAAAAGAGGCTAAAAATGACGAAAAGTAACCTAAAAGTAGTTAAATCTACTAAAGATCAAGAAATGGATATCAAAGAAAAGAATAAAGCATTAGATGCAGCAATAGCTCAGATTACTGACAATTTTGGAAAAGGCTCAGTAATGAAGCTTGGACAAAAAAGAGCTATGGATATTGAGTCCGTTTCAACAGGATCTTTAAGTCTTGATTTAGCTTTAGGTATAGGTGGATTGCCAAAAGGTAGAATTGTTGAGGTTTATGGACCAGAATCTTCAGGAAAAACAACATTAGCATTACAAGTAGTTGCCGAAGCTCAAAAAGCTGGAGGAATTTGTGCGTTTGTTGATGCTGAGCATGCATTAGACCCAGTTTATGCAAAAAAATTAGGTGTAAATACAGAAGAACTTTTAATTTCACAACCAGATGCTGGTGAGCAAGCACTAGAAATAGCAGATACTCTTGTTAAATCAGGATCTATATCAGTTATCGTAATTGACTCAGTTGCAGCACTAACACCAAAAGCTGAAATTGAAGGTGAAATGGGAGATCATCATGTTGGTCTTCAATCAAGATTAATGAGTCAGGCTTTAAGAAAACTTACAAGCTCAATTTCAAATACAAATACAATGATGATTTTCATTAACCAAATTAGAATGAAAATTGGAGTTATGTTTGGAAGCCCAGAAACAACATCGGGTGGAAATGCTTTAAAATTCTACTCATCTGTTAGAATGGATATTAGAAGAATTGGTGCAATTAAAGATAAAGATGAAATTATTGGAAACTCAACAAGAGTTAAAGTAGTTAAAAATAAAGTAGCACCACCATTCAAAGTTGTTGAGTTTGACCTAATGTATGGAAAAGGGATCAGTAAGATGGGTGAACTGGTCGATTTAGGATCAAAAGCTGATATTATTGAAAAATCAGGTGCATGGTATGCTTATAAGGGTGAAAAAATAGGCCAAGGTAGAGAAAATGCTAAAACTTATCTCGCCCAGAATCCTAAAGTAGCAGCTGAAATAGAATTAGCTATTAGAGAAAAAGCAGGTGTAATTCAAAAAAAGATTGAAGGAAACCCACTTGACCCTGAAAAAGCTGCAAAAGATCAAATAGAAGATCCAAAAGCAGTAAAGAAAGAGGAAGTAGTTCCTACTAAAAAAAATTAGTTAAAAAGTCATCTTTAATTATTAAAAGGCGCTTAATTTAAGCGCCTTTTTCCCTTACTGTTATCTAGACATAAAATAAAAAAGCTGTATTTTAAAAATATGGCAGACAAATCGTTAAATGAAATAAGAAATACATTCTTAAAATATTTTGAAAAGAATGATCATAAAATTGTGGAGTCGAGCAATTTAGTTCCCAATAATGATCCAACTTTAATGTTTGCTAACTCAGGAATGGTTCAGTTTAAAAATGTATTTACTGGTCTTGAGAAAAGAGATTATCAAAGAGCTACTACTTCACAAAAGTGCGTAAGAGCAGGTGGAAAACATAACGATTTAGAAAATGTTGGCTACACTCCACGACACCATACATTCTTTGAAATGTTGGGAAATTTTTCATTTGGAGATTACTTTAAAGAACAAGCAATCCATTATGCATGGGATTTAATCACTAAGGATTTTGGAATAGATAAAAATCGTTTGTATGTAACAGTTTATCATGAAGATGATGAAGCCTTCAATTTTTGGAAGAAAATAGCGGGTTTTAACGATGATAGGATTATTAGAATTGCAACATCAGATAATTTTTGGTCAATGGGTGAGACAGGACCATGCGGACCCTGCTCAGAAATATTCTATGATCATGGTGATCATTTAGCTGGAGGACTTCCAGGCACAAAAGATGAAGATGGAGATAGGTTTATAGAAATATGGAACTTAGTCTTTATGCAATTTGAACAAATTTCTAAAGAAAAAAGAATTGATCTACCAAAACCTTCTGTCGATACAGGAATGGGTCTCGAGAGAATTGCAGCTTTGCTTCAAGGAACTCATGACAATTACGAAACAGATCATTTTAAAAAAATTATTAATTCAGCTTCTGAAATATTAAAAGTTAAATCTGATAATTCAAATCTTTCAAGTTTTAGAGTTATTGCTGATCACTTAAGAGCAAGTTCATTTTTAATTGCTGAAGGTGTTTTACCTTCTAATGAGGGAAGAGGATATGTACTTAGAAGAATTATGAGAAGAGGAATGAGGCATTCTCATTTATTAGGATCTAAAGAACCAGTTTTTTTTAATTTATTTGAGACTTTAAGAGATGAGATGAAAGGTAACTATCCTGAATTAGTTAGAGCCGAGTCTTTAATTAAAGAAACATTAAAAATGGAAGAAGAAAAATTTTTAGTTCTTTTAGATAGAGGAATTAAAATTTTAAATGAAGAGATTTCCAAAATAGATAAAATTTTACCTGGAGAGGTAGCCTTTAAATTATATGACACTTATGGATTTCCATTAGATTTAACTGAAGATATTTTAAGAAATAAATCTATGTCAATTGATTCAGAAAAATTTCAATCATTAATGAAAGAAAGTAGAGAACTTGCTAAGAAAAATTGGAAAGGTTCAGGTGATGCAGCTGTAGAAGATGTTTGGTTTGGTATAAAAGATAAATTAGGAGCTACAGAATTTCTTGGTTACGAGACTAATCAAGCTGAAGGCGCTGTACTTTCTTTACTAAAAGATAACAAAGAAGTAGATGAGTTGAAAAATGGTGACGAAGGAATGATTATTGTTAATCAAACCCCTTTTTATGGTGAGTCTGGCGGTCAAGTAGGGGACACTGGAGAAATTATAGGAAATGATTTAAAATTTGAGGTAACTGATGTTCAAAAAAAATTAGGTGATTTATTTGTTCATTATGGAAAAGTTATTAATGGGTCAATTAAATTAAAAGACAACGTTGAGTTAAAGATCAACGTAGAAAGAAGAGATGATACTAGAGCATATCACTCAGCAACACATTTATTGCATGAGTCATTAAGAAGAGTTTTAGGTAAGCACGTAACACAAAAAGGTTCTTTAGTAGAGCCAAGCCGATTAAGGTTTGATTTCAGTCATATGAAACCAATTCAAACGGAAGAAATCGATAAAATAGAAGGTTTCGTAAATAATATGGTTTCAAAAAAATCAGATGTAAAAACAAGATTAATGACACCTGATGAGGCAGTTGAAAACGGAGCTTTAGCACTTTTTGGTGAGAAATATGGAGACGAAGTAAGAGTTCTGTCGATGGGAGATGATGATGGCAGTTATTTTTCAACTGAATTATGTGGCGGAACACATGTTAGAAATACGGGGGATATTGGTAAATTTAAAATAGTTAGCCAATCCTCAATTGCTGCAGGGGTTAGAAGAATAGAGGCACTAAGAGATAAGCAATTAGAAGATTACCTTAACAATAAAGAAAAATCATCCAATATTTCTTCAGAAAAAAATGATCAAATTATTAAAAATTTATCTGAACAAATAACAGAGCTAGGTGGAAAACCATCTCTAGATGAAAGTGATCAAAAAATTTTAATTAAAAATTTAACAAAACAACTAGAAACTATTTCAGTAAATTCAATATTAGAAGATAAGACTAAAAACATAATTAAAGATGATGAAATTAATGGAATTAAAATAAGATTTCAAAATGTTGATGGTTTACCTCCTAAAGAATTAAGAAAACTTGTAGACAAAGGAAAAAAAGAATTAAGTGAAGGTATAGTAATTGTATTTGCAGCTAAAGACGATAAAGTTGGAATTGCTGTAGGTGTAACTAATACATTAACTAAAAAATTTGATGCTGTTAAATTTGTAAAAACAGGTTCCGAAATTATTGGTGGACAGGGTGGAGGTGGAAGAAAAGATTTCGCACAAGCTGGTGGTCAGGATAAATCTAAAATTGATGAAGCTTTTGAAAAGCTTAAAACTTTAATTTAATTTCTTTTTAAGATTACCATCAATTTCATCTAAAAATTGATTAGTAGTTAAATATTTGCTTGATGGACCTACGAGTATAGCTAGATCTTTAGTCATTGAACCATTTTCAACACATTCTATACAAACTTTTTCGATAGTTTGAGCAAATTTGATTAACTCATCATTATTATCCAATTTTCCTCTATGAGCTAATCCTCTTGTCCACGCAAAAATAGATGCAATTGGATTTGTAGAAGTTTCTTTACCCTGCTGGTGCATTCTATAATGTCTAGTAACTGTTCCATGAGCAGCCTCAGCTTCCATTACTTTTCCATCTGGAGTTAACAATGTACTTGTCATTAAACCCAATGATCCATATCCTTGAGCCATCGTGTCTGATTGAACATCACCATCATAATTTTTACAAGCCCAAATATATTTACCACTCCATTTCATTGCACATGCAACCATGTCATCAATCAATCGATGCTCATATGTTAAATTATTTTTTTCAAATTCTTTTTTATATTCGCTGTCAAAAATTTCTTGGAATATATCTTTAAATCTTCCGTCATATTGTTTGAGAATTGTATTTTTTGTAGACATGTAAACTGGCCACTTTTTAATCAATCCATAGCTAAAACAAGATCTCGCAAAGTCACTGATTGATTTATCTAAATTGTACATCGAAAGCGCCACACCGGGACCTGTAAAGTTAAATACCTCATACTTTATTTCATCTTTTCCATCTTCAGATGTCCATTTTACCTCCATTTTACCTTTGCCAGGTACTTTAAAGTCAGTTGCCCTGTACTGATCGCCAAAGGCATGTCTTCCAATTACTACTGGATCTGTCCATGATGGTACAAGTTTTGGAATATTTTTACAAATTATAGGCTCTCTAAAAACAGTACCACCAATAATATTTCTTATGGTACCATTTGGAGATCTCCACATTTTTTTTAAATCAAATTCTTCAACTCTTGCCTCATCTGGAGTAATAGTTGCGCATTTAATACCGACGCCAATTTTTTTTATCGCATTAGCAGAGACAATCGTTATTTGGTCATCAGTGTTATCACGACTTTTCATACCTAAATCATAATACTCAATACCTAAATCAAGATATGGAAGAATAAGTTTGTTTTTTATAAAGTCCCATATAATTCGAGTCATTTCATCACCATCTAACTCTACAACAGGGTTATTTACCTTGATTTTACTCATTAAAATAATTTTATCTTATTAATTGAATTTGATTGGTTTATATACATATTAATCAAAAAATTAGCAATTAGAAGAATATGTTTAGCAAAATATTTCCACCAATACATACGGAAGGTTATAAGTTTTTAGTAATTTCTGTAATTGTTTCTTTAGTCCTATTAGCCTTTAGTGGTTTTTTAGGAACTATAGGAATTCTCTTAACAATCTGGGTATATTATTTTTTTAGAGACCCTGAAAGAATTATCATTGGAGATGAGAACTATTTAGTAAGTCCAGCAGACGGTGAAGTGATTAAAGTTGAAGAAGTAGATGGACCTAAAGAAGTTGGTTTAGAAAATCAAAAGTTCAAAAAGATAAGTATATTCATGAATGTGTTTGATTGTCATGTAAATAGAACACCATGCTCAGGAACTGTTGAAGAAATTTTATATAAACCTGGAAAATTTTTAAATGCATCGTTTGATAAAGCAAGTGAGGATAATGAAAGAAATTATTATAAGATTAAAGATAATGCAGGTAATAATATTATCGTTGTTCAAATAGCAGGCTTAATTGCAAGACGAATAGTTTGTGAAACAAACAATGGTCAAACACTAAGTCAAGGAGAAAGAATTGGCATGATTAGATTTGGAAGTCGTGCAGATGTTTACTATGAAAACTATGAACCTTTAGTAAAAGTTGGCCAAAAAACAATTTCAGGTGAAACTTTATTAGCTAAAAAATAATTATGGAACAGCCCAAAAATAATCTCAAGGTAATTTCTGAGAAAAAAAATGTAAGAATGATCTTACCAAACATGTTAACTTTAATAGGTGTTTGTATAGGACTAACATCAATCAGGTTTTCTTTTAATGGACAGTTTGATCTAGCTATAATAGCAATTATTTTTGCAGCATTAATCGATGGATTGGATGGAAGAATTGCAAGACTAATTAAAGGAACATCAAAAGTTGGAAAAGAACTGGACTCTTTAACTGATATGATAAGTTTTGGTGTAGCACCAGCATTTATTATGTATTTTTGGACTTTAAGTTCACTTGGAAGATTAGGTTGGTTGATATGTTTGATTTATGTGATTTGTGTGGCTTTAAGATTAGCAAGATTTAATATTAATTCAAACCAAGAACCATCTTGGAGAGATAATTTTTTTGAGGGGGTCCCATCTCCAGCCGGAGGAATTTTAGTTTTAACACCATTGGTTATTAGTATGACAAATTTTGACTTGATTAAAATTGACAATAATATTATTGCTCCAATTTTTTTTATAGTTACATCTTTATTATTGATAAGCAAATTTCCAACATACTCATTTAAAAAAATAGTTATTCAGAGACAAACAACAATTTTTTTATTGTTCGGAATTGTATTATTTTTTGGATTTATTCTTATCTATCCTTTTGTAGCAATTTCAATAAGCGCTATTCTTTATTTGCTAATGTTTCCAATAAGTTATTTTCATTACAATAAATTAAAAAAACAAGATGCTGATAAAACCAACTTAGAAGATGAAGATTTTGAAGACATTTTATAATGAAGGAAAATGTTATTATATCTCTAGCAGACTCAAATTACTTTGAGTTGTTAAATGAATTGGTAGACTCGATAAAACAGTTCAAAGAGTGCGAAAATACTGCAATTTGTATTATGGATGCAGGGCTAACTAACGAGCAAAAATCAATTTTGTTATCAAAAGTTGATGAAATAAAACCAGCAGATTGGGATATTGAAGTTCCGGACTTTAAAATTAAAGGAAGGGAATGGTTAAAAAGCCAAGTATCTAGAGCTTTTTTACCAAAGTATTTTCCTAATTATAAAAAATATTTATGGATTGATGCAGATGCTTGGGTTAACTCCTGGGAAGCAATAGAGTTATACTTTAAAGGTTGTGAAAATCAAAAATTATCGATCTCAACATCAGCTGATAGAGCTTACAGAAATGTTATAAGAGCTGACTGGTTTTTAGGAGGTTTTGCTAGGATTAAATCACAAAATTACAAACATGCAAAATCATCTGGGTTTTCAGAAAAAATTGCAAGACAAGTTGCTCTTAAACCTCATTTAAATATTGGTGTTTTTGCATTAGAAGAAAATGCACCTCATTGGGAAGTTTGGCAAAAAAATTTAAAAATTGCTTTGAAGGCAGGCAAAATTTGGGGTTCAGAACAAATTGCTATGAATATAACGATATATTCAGATAACTTGCCAGTTGAAATATTGCCAGCTTATTGTAACTGGATTCTTGTTGATGGAATAAAATTTGATGAAAAAAGAAATACTTTAGTTGAACCTTACTTGCCAAATCATCAAATTGGCATTGTTCATTTTGCTGGAAAAAATAATGATGCAATCAGAAACAATAAAGATCATATTTCTAGGGTAGAAACTGTAGATGGTAAAATAATAGATATGAAATTAAGATTTAGAAATTAATTGAAAAAAAATAAAATTTCAAAAAATTGGGTTAATAAACAAAGAAGAGATACTTACGTTAAACAATCTAAAGTCGATGGATATAGAGCAAGATCGGCTTATAAGTTAATTGAAATTGATGATAAATTTAAAATATTCAAAGGCGGTATTACAGTAATAGATATTGGAGCAGCTCCTGGAAGCTGGTCTCAATATGCAGAAAAGGTCACAAAAAATGGAAGATTGATATCCATTGATTTAAAGAAAATGGAACCAATTGGAAATACTGTTCAAATTCAAGGAGATTTTACAGAACAAATAATTCAAGATGAAATAAAAAAACATATAGCTACTAAAGTAGATGTTGTTATGTCAGATATGGCAGTAAATACCACTGGAATTAAAAATATAGATTCAATTCAAACCGGAGAATTATGCAAGGAAGCCATGTTTTTTGCTAAAGATTTATTAAAAGAAAATGGTTTTTTTATTTCTAAAATTTTTATGGGAGGCACTTTTAACGAAATAGTCGCAGAAGGAAAAAAATATTTTAAAGAAGTCAAGGTTTTCAAACCAAAATCTAGCAGAAAAGACTCTAAAGAGAGTTTTATAATATGTAGAAATCTCAGATAGAGACTTTAAATTTAAAAGGAATCATATATAAATGATTATGGTTCCTATAAAAGAAGCACTTACCTTTGACGACGTCACTCTAACGCCAAAATACTCTGAAATTCTACCTTCAGAAGTTAATACTGGTGTAGAATTAACAAAATATCTCAAATTAAAAATACCTTTGCTATCATCAGCCATGGATACTGTAACAGAGAGTAAAATGGCAATTGCAATAGCAAAAGCTGGAGGAATTGGTGTAATTCACAGAAATTTAAATGTTAAAGAGCAAATTATAGAAATTAAAAAAGTAAAAAAGAAAAAATTATTAGTTGGAGCTGCAGTCGGTGCAGGACCAAATGAATTCACAAGAGCAAAAGCTTTAGTTAATGAAGGCGTAGATTTAATAGTCGTTGATACAGCACATGGTCATACAATGAAAGTTGCAGAAATTATTAAATTTATCAAGAAGATTAAAAATGAAAAAATTGCATTATGTGGTGGTAATATTGCTACACCAGAAGCCGCAAAATTTTTAATAAAACTAGGAGTTGATATAATTAAAATTGGAATTGGACCAGGTTCGATTTGTACTACAAGACTGGTTGCTGGTATTGGTGTACCACAATTGAGCGCAATATTATCAGTTAGAAATGGGATTAAAAATAAAAATATAAAAATTATTTCTGATGGTGGAATTAAATATTCAGGAGATTTAGCAAAAGCTTTTGCAGCTGGAGCAGATGCAGTGATGATAGGTTCTTTGTTTGCTGGAACTGATGAAGCCCCAGGAAAGTTAATAAAAAGAAATGGAAAATTGTTTAAAAGTTTTAGAGGAATGGGATCTGTTGGTGCAATGAACAAAGGATCAGCAGACAGATATTTTCAAACTAAACAAAAAGACACATCGAAATATGTGCCAGAAGGTGTTGAAGGATTTGCAAAATATAAAGGCGATGTTGGTAGAATTATATTTAAATTGATAGGAGGACTTAAATCTTCTATGGGTTATCTTGGATCTAAAGATATTTTAAAACTTAGAAATAAACCTAATTTTGTGAAAATTACTAAAGCAGGTTTTTATGAGAGTATGGTACATAACGTTGATGTAATCAAAAACGATAGTAAATATTAATGCATAAAATTTTAAAAATATTATTTTCAATTATTATAGTCATTGCAAGCTCAACCTTTGTGTTTAGTAAAGAAAATTTTTTTGATGAAGGATTAAAAAAATATCAAGATGAAAAATATGAAGAAGCAAAATTTATTTTCGAGCGAAATATAGTTTATAATCCTAAGGATGCTAAAACCTATTTGTATTTAGCTAAAATTTATAATCATCAAGATGATCAAAGAAAAGAAGAAAATAATTTAGAGACAACATTATTAATTGACCCAAGTAATGAAGAAGCATTATTGATGTCAATGAAAGTTGCCTTAAAAAAATCAAATTATTTAAAAGTAAAAACTTTATCTGAAACTTTCGTAAAAGTTTGTAATAAGTTATGTGATGAAAATGATCAAATTCAAGAGTCTCTTAAAAATATAGAACCAAAAAATGAGTCTTGATCAAAGTCTTGGCAAAATTTTAATTATTGATTTTGGTTCACAATTTACCCAATTAATAGCAAGAAGAGTAAGAGAAATAGGAGTTTTTTCTAAGATTGTAAGCCATAAAAAAATTAAAATAAAAGATATAGATCAGACTATTAAAGGAATAATTTTGTCTGGAGGCCCATTAAACGTTTATCAAATTAATAAATATTCATTTGATAAAAAGATTTTACAATTGAACATACCAGTTCTAGGTATTTGTTTTGGACATCAAATACTGTCTAAACTTAATGGTGGCAAAGTTAAACAATCAAAACACCGTGAATTTGGATTAGCAAATATTTATAAAAAAAATAACAGTCTTTTAATCTCTAACTTTTTTAAAAGGAGTAATACAAAAAAAGTTTGGATGAGTCATGCAGATCAAGTTTCAAAAATACCAAAAAATTTCAAAGTAGTTGCTTCAAGTACAAATTCTAAATTTGCTATTGTTGAAGATAAAATTAATAAATTTTATGGAGTTCAGTTTCATCCTGAAGTTACGCATACTGAAAATGGAAAAAAACTAATTAGTAATTTTGTTTTACTAATATGTAAAATTAAAAAAAATTGGTCATCTAAAGATCAAAAATTACAATTAATTAAAGATGTAAGAGATCAAGTAGGATCAAATAAAGTCATTTGCGCTTTATCAGGTGGTGTTGATAGTAGTGTAGTTGCCCAACTTCTTAACAAAGCTATAGGTAAAAAATTATATTGTATTTTTGTTAACACTGGTCTTTTAAGAAAAAATGAAGAAATTCAAGTTATTCAAACTTTTAAGAAACGTTTAAAAATGAATCTAATATATGTGAATGCTGAAAAAGAATTTTTAAAAAAATTATCTAATGTTTCAGATCCTGAAAAAAAGAGAAAAATTATTGGTAATTTATTTATTAAAATATTTGAACGTTATGCTAAGAAGATTAAAAATGTAAAATTTTTAGCTCAAGGAACTCTTTATCCCGATTTAATTGAAAGTAAATCTGTCACAGGAAGCCAAACTTCAAAAATAAAGTCTCATCATAATGTGGGAGGTTTACCTAAAAGAATGAAATTAAAACTTGTTGAGCCATTAAAGTTTTTATTTAAAGACGAAGTAAGAAAGCTTGGCTTAGAATTAAATTTAAGTAGTGAAATTATATCAAGACATCCTTTTCCTGGCCCGGGCCTCGCAATAAGAATGCCTGGCATAATCACAAATGAAAAAATAAAAATTTTAAAAGAAGCTGATTATTATTTCATTCAAGCATTAAGAGATTATGGACTTTATCATAAGATATGGCAAGCTTATGCAGCCCTATTACCTGTCAAAACAGTTGGTGTTATGGGAGATAATAGAACTTACGAATATTTATGTTTGTTAAGAGCAATCACTTCTGAGGATGGTATGACAGCTGATTTTTATGAATTTAAAAAATCATTTATACAAACTATCTCAAATAAAATTGTTAATAGCATTAGAGGTATTAATAGAGTGGTTTATGACGTTACATCTAAGCCACCTAGCACTATTGAATTAGAATAATTTTATAATTATAAACTATTTTAATTAAGTATTTTAGATCAATTTAAGAAAATGAAAAAAAAAGTTTTAAATTTTATAAAAAAAAAAAATAAATCAAAGATAGTAAGTTTAACAGCTTACTCAAAAAATATTGCTTCAATTTTAGATAAATTTTGTGATTTAATTTTGGTGGGTGATTCCCTTGGTTCTGTTTTATATAATTTTAAATCTACAAGAGAGGTCACATTAAATATGATGATTGAACATTCTAACAGCGTGAGAATGGGAGTTAAAAAAAGCTTAATGGTCGTTGATATGCCTTACAATACTTACAGAAACTCTAAAGAAGCATTGATAAATGCTAAAAAAATCATGACAAAAACTAAATGTGATGCAGTGAAATTAGAAGGTGGAAAGAAAATTTTTAAAATTGTTAAATTATTAGTAAAAAATAATATTCCTGTTATGGGACATCTGGGTGTTTTACCTCAATCGGCAAAAAATTTTAAATTTAAGGGAAAAAAAATTTCAGAACGTAAAAAAATACTAAATGAAGCAAAATTATTAGAATCTGCTGGAGCATTTTCAATCGTTTTAGAATGTATAGAGAGTAGCTTGGCTAAAATTATAACTAAAAATGTTAATATTCCAACAATTGGTATTGGAGCATCTGCAAACTGTGATGGTCAAGTCTTAGTAACAGATGATCTTTTAAGTCTTAACCCAATAAATGTTAGATTTGTAAAAAAATATTCTAATATTAGAAAAGAAATTGTTAAAGCTGTTTCAAATTATTCAAGAGAAGTAAGAAAGAAAACATTTCCTTCAAAAAAACACTCTTATTAATTAAAAATATTTAATAAATTCTTCATTTATTTTTAGTATATCTAAGTCAACTAATCCACCAATAATTAATTGAAGTCCAACTATAAGAATAAATACTAAACCAATATATGCAATCCACATATTTTTTTGAATATAATTTGCCATAATTGTTGCTAATGCTCCTGTTAAAATTACTGATAAAACTAGCCCAAAAATCATAAAGCCAAAATAACCTTTAGCAGCACCAACTACTCCAATTACATTATCGAAACTAATTGTAATATCAGCAAATAGTACCTTGTATATACTTTGAATATAGGATGGTTCTTTACCTTTTTTTACTGGAGTTTTAACTTTGGTTTTCATCTCAACCAAATCTTTTCTTAAATCATTTACTATCCAAATTAAAAGTAAACCACCCAGAATTTTAATGAAATAAAATTTAAAAAGATAAGTAGCAAATATTGCAAAAATAACTTTAAACACTAATGCACCAGCTACTCCCCATAAAATGATTTGTTTTCTATATTTTGGAACAAAATTAGCTGCTATTAGGCCAATAATTATGGCGTTATCAGCTGCTAAAATTATATCTATAAAGATAATTTGGAGTAATATTATGGCTTCTTCAATCAAGGTATATTGATAATATTAAAAAACTGTAGGAAAGCAATATATTAAAGATTTAATCATTAACAATTTTTTAAATTGATTTTGAATCAGATTCATAATGAAATAACTGTTTTAAAAAAGGAGTATTGATGAAAATAATAAATAAATTGATAACAATTTTATTTGCATTATTGTTAACTTCAAATTTTGCATCATCTGCAGAAAAATGGGATATGGCACTAGCATATGGTGCATCTAATTTTCATTCTGCAAATGCTACGGAATTTGCTAAAAATGTATCAGAAAAAAGTGGCGGTAAACTAACTATAGTAACTCACCCTGGTGGATCATTATATAAAGGTGGAGAAATCTTTAGAGCAGTTCGAACAGGGCAAGCACAAATTGGAGAAAGATTTATGTCTGCTTTAGGTAAAGAAGATCCTTTATTAGAAATAGACTCACAACCTTTCTTGGCTTCATCATATGATGATGCAATGAAACTATACATGGCTTCAAAACCTGAAATTGTTAAAGGCTTAGACTCAAAAGGTTTAGTTTTTTTATATGCTGTACCATGGCCAGCTCAAGGTCTTTATAGTAAAAAGGAAATCAACTCCAAAGATGATCTTAAAGGTTTAAAGTTTAGAGCTTATAACTCATCTTTAATTAGATTAGCTGAACTAACAGGAATGGTACCAACTAAAATTGAAGCAGCAGAAATAAGTCAGGCTTTTTCAACTGGAGCAGTTGAAAGCATGATTACATCACCTACTACTGGAAAAAATAGTAAAATATGGGAAAATGGTGTGAAGTATTTTTATGATATTGCAGCTTGGTATCCAAAAAATATGATAATTGTAAACAAAGAAGCTTGGAGTAAGTTAGATTCTGCAACTCAAAAATTAGTTATGTCTGAAGCTGCTATAGCTGAAAAAAAAGGTTGGGATCTTTCTAAAAAAGGAAACACAGCTGATAAAAAAGCTTTGGCAGATGCAGGTATGACAGTAGGAAAAGTTAACTCTGCTTTGAACAATCACTTTAAAGAAGTTGGATCAACAATGTCAAAAGAATGGGCTAGTAGAGCTGGTTCTAGAGGACAAGCTGTTCTAGCTACTTACAATTAAAAAGCTATATATTAATAAAGGCCGTTTAAATTAAACGGCCTTTTTATTATGATAAAACAGATTAATAAAAATTTAAGTTTTCTTTATATTGGATCTGGATATTTGGCTGCTTTTTTTTTAATAGCAGTACTACTGTTTATACTTACAGGTATCTCATCTAGAATTTTTGGTTTTTATATAAGAGGTTTAGCTGAATATTCAGGTTATTCCATGGCTGCATCATCTTTTTTTGCTCTGTCATATACTTTTTATGATAAAGCTCATATCAGAATAACTCTATTTTTAGAAAAACTGAAACCACTAAATAAAAAATTAGCTGAGATTTGGTGTTTATTTGTTGCAACATTTTTTTCAGGATTTCTAGCATTTTATTTTACTAAAATGACTTATATCTCTATTAAATTTGAAGAACGTAGTGAGGGAGCAGATGAGATTTTAATCTGGATACCACAATCTACTGTAGCAATTGGATCTATTATTTTTTTTATATGTGTATTTCATCATTTAATTAATTCAGCTTTAGGTAAAAAAATTAAATAGTTATGGATGAAGTATTTTTAACAATTTTTTTTATTTCCTTATTGTTATTTTTACTTGGATCAGGAGTTTGGGTTGCCTTAAGTATGATTGCTGTTTCAGCAATTGGAATGATGCTTTTTACAACTAGACCAGTTGGAGATGCTATGGCAACTACTATTTGGGGGACAAGCTCATCATGGACTTTAACTGCATTACCTCTATTTGTTTGGATGGGAGAGATTTTATTTAGGACAAAACTATCAGAAAATTTGTTTAAAGGTCTGTCTCCATGGTTATCAAAATTACCTGGAGGATTAATTCATGTTAATGTCGTTGGTTGTGGATTATTTGCTGCTATTTCAGGCTCTTCTGCAGCAACCGTTGCGACAGTTGGCAAAATGTCAATACCAGAATTAAGAAAAAGAAAATACCCAGAAAAAATTCTTCTTGGAAGTTTAGCTGGCTCAGGAACTCTTGGATTATTAATTCCACCATCAATAATATTGATAATTTACGGAGTTACAATTGAAGACTCTATAGCTAAACTATTTATGGCAGGAATTCTTCCAGGGATAATGCTTGCAGTTATCTTTATGCTTTATGTTGTTATTTGGTCAACAATTAACAAAAAGCTGATGCCTAAGATCTCTGAAAATTTCTCTTTTTTAGAAAAAATTAAAAAATCAAAACAATTATTACCAGTTGTTATGCTAATAACTGCAGTTATTGGGTCAATTTACACCGGTGTAGCAACCGCTACGGAGGCTGCATCACTAGGTGTTGTTGGTGCATTAATTTTATCTTTATTTCAAGGAACTCTGAATAAAAATTCATTTAAATTATCTTTATTAGGAGCAACAAAAACATCATGTATGATTGCATTTATTTTAGCTGGTTCTACTTTTCTTTCATTAGCAATGGGCTTTACAGGTTTACCTAGAAATCTTGCAATTTGGATACAAGAATTAAATCTATCTCCTTATATGTTAATTTTTATTTTGACTATTTTTTACATTATTCTTGGAATGTTTTTGGATGGAATTTCAGCTGTAGTTTTAACAATGGCAATCATAGAGCCCATGATCAGACAAGCTGGTTTTGATATGATTTGGTTTGGAATTTATCTTGTTATTGTTGTAGAGATGGCACAAATCACTCCACCCGTAGGTTTTAATTTATTCGTACTACAAGGGATGGCAAATAAAGATATGTCTTTTATTGCAAAAAGCGCTTTTCCACTCTTTTTACTTATGATCTTAGCAGTCATAATTATAATTATTTTTCCAGAAATAGCTTTATGGCTACCAGATCAAATGTCTCAGAATATCAATTAAAATTAATATTTAGATTTTTTCTTTCCTTCAATTATTTTTTTAAGCTCATCGTATTCTTCACAATTACAAGTTTTTAAAATAGCAAGACGTTCTTTAGCTAAATCTATTCGATTAGTTACTACATAAAGCTCACCTAAATATTCGTTAATACCGACGTGGTTTGGTTCAATCTGTAAACCCTGTAAATAATACATTTCACCACCCTTATAATCTCCAAGTTTTCTTGTTGTGAAACCAAGATAATTAAGTGTATCAGCTTTATTAGGTTTTTTGCTGTTAGATACTAGTAATAGTTTTTGAGCTTCTTCATATCTTTTCTTTGCTTTTTCTTTTTTATCTTTCTTTTCATATTTCTTTGCTGACTTAATAAGTTTAACTGCCTTATCATAATCAGATTTTACTTTGCTAGAACTATCGCTACTAGTTCCTGCTGAATACGAATTTACACTTAGTAAAGTAAGTATCGAAAAAGTTAATATAATTCTTTTAATCATTACAAAAATTTCTCCATTAAATTTAAAGGTTTTAAAATAAGTGCATTCTCTACTAAGTTTTCTCTTATCGATTTAGCAGTAGCGAGTGAACTTTCATTGTCTCCATGTATGCATACAGAGTCTATTTCACAAGGTATTTGCTTTCCACTGTGACAATTAAGTGCCTGATTTTTTACCATATTTAACACATGTTTTTTTGCTTGTTCTGGATCTGTTATAAGTGCGTGAGATTTTTTTCTTGAAACTAAGTTTCCATCGTCTTCATAGTTCCTGTCAGCGAAAATTTCACATGCAATTTTCATATTTAATTTTTTTGCTGCTTCTTCCATTTTTGATCCAGTGGGTACTAAATAAATCATGTCTTTACTAATCTCATTAATAACTTTGGCTAAAATGGTTGCTAGTTCAATATCTTCACATGCCATATTATTTAACGCACCATGTGGCTTTATATGAGTAACCTGTTCTCCATGATTATCAGATATTTTTTGTAAAATTTCGTACTGATCAATTATTAATTTTCGGATCTCATTAGATGAGAGACTCATACGTCGTCTACCAAAATTTTCAGGATCATTAAATGATGGATGAGCTCCAATACTTACTCCATTTTTTTTTGATATTTCTACTACTCTATTCATTGACTCATTATCACCTGCATGAAACCCACAAGCGACATTAGCTGAATTCACTATTTCAAGTAAATCAGGATCATGTTTATTTGAATGATGTTTAGATTTTTCACCTAAATCACAATTTATATTAATTTCCATAGTATTAAATGTTGAAGTATAACATGACATGATAAAAAATATATCAAATCTTGGTGACGCAGCTTTATACTGTGATTTTGGAACTGAGGTAAATAAACAAATTAATTCTGAAGTAATTAAATATTTTAATAATATTAGGGAAAAGAATATTGATGGAATAAATAACCTTACTCCTTCTTATAATAAATTAATTATTTCGTTTGATCTAAAAATAACAAATTTTAAAAAAATAAAAAAAATTATTGAAAGTATTTCAATTAATGAAACACAAAAGTTTAATAATAAAAAATTAGAAATCCCTGTTTGTTGTGATGCAACATTTTCATTAGATATAGAAAGATTAGAAAAAAAATTAAATTTTGATAGGGAGCATATTTTAGAGGTTTTTTTCAATAAAGAATTTTTTTGTTACATGACAGGATTTATAGCTGGAATGCCTTTTTTAGGAGATTTAGAAGAGAAGATGAGAGCACAACGTTTAGAAACACCTAGGGTAAAAGTACCAAAAGGATCAATAGGACTAACAGAACAATTTGCAAATATTTATACTTTTGAAAGCCCAGGTGGCTGGAATATAATTGGTAATACTCCACTAGATGTATTTGACTCCACAAAAGAAAAAGAACCAAATCTTATTAATCCTGGCGATATAGTAAAATTTAAAAGAATAAACATGGAAGAATATAAAGATTTTAATGGATAAAAATTATTTTGAGATAAAAAGAGCAGGCATAAATACAACTTTTCAAGATAAAGGAAGAGATAATTTATATCACATAGGAATTCCTTTTAGTGGGGCTATGGATAATAGAAATTTTCTTTTAGCAAACAAATTGGTTGATAATAAAGAGAATTTACCAGTAATAGAATTTGCATATCAAGGACCTCTCATAAAATTTAATGGAGATAAAATAACCATTGCTATTACAGGAGATGTTATTTTTAAATTAATCAAAAAAGACAAAGAAACATATGGAAAATGTTATGAGACTTATCAATTAGAAGATGGTGATGAAATTGATATTTTATCAACTAATAAATCAGTATATGGGTATTTAGCAATTAGTGGTGAATTTGATTTAAAATTTCAATGGGGAAGTTGTTCTATAAATACTAAAGCTAATATTGGTTCGAATAATGGAAATAAACTTACTGATGGGCAGAAAATAAATATTTGTAAGATAAATTCAAATCAAAGAAATAAGAAAGTTAATTATCTCAATTCAAAGATAGAAAATATTAGGGTTATTAAAGGTACCAATTTTGACTATTTTTCAGAAAAAGGAAAAAAAAATTTTTTTGGAAAACAATTTATAGTATCAAAATTGTCTGACAGAATGGGTATGAGATTAGAAGGCCCAAAAATCGAAAATATCGTTAACACAAATATAAAATCTGAAGGTTTATTGAAAGGTGTTGTGCAAGTTCCAGCTGACGGCAATCCAATTATTATGTTGTCAGATCATGGTACAATTGGTGGTTACCCAAAAATTGGCGTCGTTGCTAGCGTTGATTATGATAGATTAGTACAAATTTCTCCAGGAACAAAAATAAAATTTAAAGAAATAAATTTATCTGATGCAGAAACTTTATTTAAGCTGTATGAGATGGAAACTCAAAATTTAATTTCACAAATTTAATGAATTTTATAACAAAACTCCCAGGACCCTTTTTAATTTTTTTAGGTGCTTTTAGTCTTAGTTTTGGAGGGTTGATTGTTAAGTCATTTGAGGGAGCAACTTTATGGCAAATTTTATTTTGGAGATCTTTATTTTTCTCACTTACAGTTCTGACTTTTCTTTTAATTAGCTATAAGAAGAGAACATTTAAGGCATTTAAAGACTCTGGACTACCAGGTTTTTTTGGCGGCATAATTTTATCTTTTGGTTTTTGTGGATATGTTTTTGCGATGTACAATACTACAGTTGCGAATACAAATTTTATTATTTCACTTCAAATTTTATTTCTTGCAATATTTGGGTATTTTTTTTTAAGAGAGAAAATTTCAGCAATCACATTAACATCAATTATTTTAGCAATGACTGGTGTTTTACTAATGGTTGGAAATTCATTAACACCAGGTGAATTATCTGGAAATTTAGCTGCTTTTTCAATGCCAATTACCTTTGCCGTATTAATTATGATAGTAAGAAAATTTCCAACAGTCGATATGGTTCCAGCTCAATTTGTTGCAGGTATTTGTTCTTGTTTGATTGGTTATTTGCTCTCACCAAAAATAATGATTTCACCTCATGATATTTTTTTAGGTTTTCTTGCTGGTTGTTTTCAAGTTGGCCTTGGTTTTATATTTATCACTACAGGAGCTAGGACAACTCCTTCTGCAATGGTGGGTATAATTATGTTGTCTGAGTCTGTTTTAGGACCCATTTGGGCTTTTCTATTTGTAAGTGAAAGACCTTCATTATTTGGATTAATTGGAGGAGCAATAATCTTAATTGCTGTATTATTGCAATTCTATTCACTTTTGTCTCAGAGTAAAAAAAGAATTTCTCATTGACATCTGTAAGTTGTTGATAGATTATTAATCCACGGGAGAGATTACAAATTTTGTAACACCGAAGGAGCAACCGCCCAGGAAACTCTCAGGTAAAAGGACCGTACCATATTAACTCTGGAAAGAGATTAAGTTCTCGCCGAAGGAGCAAAACTCTCAGGCAAATATACAGATGGGTGAAACGAGTTAATATGGAAATAAAAAAAACGTCACTAAATAATCTACATAAAGACAATCAGGCTAAATTTGTAGAGTTTGCTGGTTATGAGATGCCAATACAATACAGTAAAGGTATTATCGAGGAACATAAATTTACAAGACTTCATTCTGGAATATTTGATGTATCTCACATGGGCCAGTTATTTATATATGGCGATGAAAGATTAACAGAAGAATTAGAAAAAATTTTCCCTCTAGATTTAAAAAATCTTAAACAAAACAGCTCTAAGTATAGTTTTTTAATGAACGAGGATGCTGGAATTTATGATGATCTAATTATTACTAAAATTGAAGAAGGATATTTAATTATACTAAATGCTGCATGCAAAGATAAAGATTTTGAGATTTTATCCAATATATTAGGTACGAAATTTAAAATGAATTTAGACAGTAATAGATCATTGATAGCAATACAGGGACCTAAATCTGTTGAAATATTGAATTCAATTATAAATGGGGTAGATCAATTACATTTTATGTCAGGAAAATGGTTTGATTCTGAAAATCAAAAATTATTTGTCACTAGATCGGGTTACACAGGAGAAGATGGATTTGAAATATCAATTTCTAACGAAAATGCAGAAAAATTTGTACAAAATTTAATTGATAAAGGAGCACAACTCATAGGACTTGGGGCAAGAGATACCTTGAGATTAGAAGCTGGTTTATGCTTATATGGGCACGAATTAGATATAAATAAAACACCAATTGAAGCAAATCTTAAATGGGCAATCTCTAAATCAAGATTATCAAATGGAGGTTTCATTGGATCAGAAAAAATTATGAACCAAATACAAGGTGGAGCAACTAAAATAAGAGTAGGGATTAAACCTGAAGGTAGATTGATAGCTAGAGAAAAGACAAAAATATTTAACGAAACTGAAACACAAATTGGTGAGATAACAAGTGGAACATTTGGGCCAAGTGTAAATGGACCTATAGCGATGGGTTATGTTAACAAAGAGTTTTCAAAAGTTGATACTAAGATTTTCCTTGAGGTTAGAGGAAAAAAATATCCAGCAAATATTTGTGCACTACCATTTTATAAAAAAAATTATGTGAAAGGAGTAAATTAATGAGTGAAGTAAAATTTTCGAAAGAACACGAGTGGATTACTTTAGAGGGAGATGTAGCAACAATAGGAATTACAAAGCATGCAACAGAAATGCTTGGAGATATAGTTTTTGCAGAACTTCCTGAAAAAGGATCTAACGTTGAAAAAGATGGAACTGCAGGAGTGGTAGAATCTACAAAAGCTGCTAGTGATGTTTATACTCCAATTAGTGGCGAGGTAGTAGATACCAATCAAGCAATTGTTGATGATCCCTCTAAAATTAATGAAGATCCTGAAGGATCAGCTTGGTTTTTTAAACTTAAGATGAAAGATCAATCGGAAATGGATAGCCTTATGAACAAAGAAGAATACGATAAATTTGCAAAGGAGAGCGCTAGTTAATGTTACACAATTCTCAAAAAGACTTTTTAAAAAGACACATCGGACCTTCTTATGATGATCAAAATAAAATGTTGAAGGAACTTAATTATAAATCACTAGATGATTTAATCAAAAGTACAGTTCCAGAAAAGATCCAATTAAAAGATGAATTAAATATTGGTGAGTCAAATTCAGAATATGAAGCATTAAGAAAATTAAAAGCAATTTCCAAAAAAAATCAAATTTACTCTAACTTTATAGGAATGGGTTATTATGGAACTTATACACCATATGTAATTTTAAGAAATATTTTAGAAAATCCAGGTTGGTATACCGCTTATACACCTTATCAGCCTGAAGTAGCCCAAGGTAGATTAGAAATGCTGCTTAATTTCCAACAAATGATTGTTGATTTCACAGGAATGGATATCGCAAACGCATCTTTATTAGATGAAGGAACAGCAGCCGCAGAGGCTATGGGATTAAGTCACAGATTAAATAAAAAGGATAGTAATTTAGTTTTTGTTTCAGAAAATTGTCATCCTCAAACAATAGATGTAATTCAAACAAGAGCAGAACCAATGGGATTAAAAGTACTTGTTGGCGATGAGGGTAAAGTATTGGATCAATTAAAAGAAGATTTAGTTTGTGGAATATTACAATATCCAGGAACTTTAGGAGATATTAAAGATCCTAGTGAAGCAATAAGTAAAATTCATAAAAAAAATGGTAAGGCAGTACTAGTTTCTGATTTATTAGCTTTAGCATTGTTAAAAACCCCTAGAGAACTAGGAGCAGATATTGCTGTAGGTAGTTCCCAAAGGTTTGGAATTCCAATGGGTTATGGTGGACCGCATGCAGCATTTTTTGCGACTAAAGATGAATTTAAAAGATCAATGCCAGGAAGAATTATTGGTGTGTCAGTTGATCGACATGGAAATAAAGCTTATCGATTGTCGCTTCAAACTAGAGAGCAACATATTAGAAGAGATAAAGCGACAAGTAATATTTGTACTGCCCAAGCATTATTAGCAATTGTCTCAGCAGCATATGTTATATATCATGGCCCAGAAGGTATACGAACTATTGCTGAACGAGTTTCCCAATTAGCTAAAAACTTTGCAGATAAATTAAAGCAATCAGGATATGAGATTTATTCAGATCATTTCTTTGACACAGTCACAATTGTATCTAAGGAAAAAACTGATCAAATTTATAAAAATGCATTAGATCAAAAAGTAAATATCAGAAAAGTTAATTCTGAAATGTTAGCAGTTTCTTTTGATGAAAAGAAAAATGTTTATAGAGTAAATCAATTGTTAAAAATTTTTAATGCAGCAGAATCAATTAAAAAAGAAGATCCCACTGTAAGTTTGCCTAATCTACCAAAAAATTTATTAAGAACTTCAAAATATTTAGAACATCCCGTTTTTAATTTATATCATTCAGAAACTGAAATGCTTAGATATTTAAAAAAATTAGAAGATAAAGATATAGCTCTTAACAGAACCATGATTGCACTTGGTTCATGCACTATGAAATTAAATGCTACTGCAGAAATGATACCTATTTCATGGAGAGAATTAGCTGAGCCTCATCCATTTGTTCCTATTGAGCAGATGGAAGGATATAGAGCATTGTTCACTGATCTTAAAAATTGGCTGAGATCAATCACTGGTTTTTCTGGAGTTTCACTTCAGCCTAATGCAGGTGCTCAAGGAGAATATGCAGGATTAATGGTAATTAGAAAATATCATTTAGATAGAGGTGAAGAAAACAGGAATATTTGTTTAATACCAAGCTCAGCACACGGAACCAATCCTGCTAGCGCGCAAATGGTTGGCATGAAAGTGGTTGTTGTTGATTGTGATAAAGAAGGAAATGTTGATTTTGATGATTTAAAGAAAAAAGCCGAAATACATTCTGAAAACCTTGGAGCATTAATGGTAACATACCCATCTACTCATGGTGTATTTGAGGAAAAAATTACTGATATATGTAAATTAATTCACGAAAATGGTGGTCAAGTTTACATGGATGGTGCAAACTTAAATGCACTTGTTGGTATAGCAAGACCTGGTAATTTTGGCCCAGATGTTTGTCATATAAATTTACATAAAACATTCTGTATACCACATGGTGGAGGAGGACCAGGAATGGGACCAATAGCATGCAAAAAACATTTACAAGTTTATTTACCAAATCATCCAGTTGTTAAAGATTGCGGACCTGCTACAGGAATAGGATCAGTTTCAGCAGCACCTTGGGGAAGCTCAAGTATTTTATCAATTTCCTGGATGTATATTAAAATGATGGGATCTCAGGGCTTGAAACTAGCTACACAAGTTGCAATATTAAATGCAAACTATATAGCCCATAGACTCAAAGACCATTATCCAATTCTTTATAAAGGCTCAAACGGAAATGTAGCTCATGAATGCATAATTGATATACGATCTATTAAAAGTGAAACAGGAATTACGGAAGAAGATATAGCTAAAAGATTGATAGATTATGGATTTCATGCACCAACAATGTCATGGCCAGTAGCTGGTACAATGATGATCGAGCCAACAGAAAGCGAGAGCTTATCTGAACTGGATAGATTTTGTGATACTTTAATTAATATTAAATCTGAAATAGATATGATCAAGTCAGGTAAATTTGATAAAGTTGATAATCCAATTAAAAATGCGCCACATACTGATATTGAATTAGCTTCAGATGAATGGAGTCATAAATACTCAAGAGAGCAAGCCGCATATCCAGCAAAATTCTTAAAAACAAATAAATTTTGGCCTCCCGTTGCAAGAGTGGATAATGTATACGGAGATAAAAATATTTTTTGTACTTGTCCAAGTATGGATGAGTTTAAAGAAGATGCTGCATAATAATTAATGAAAATTGCTGTTGTTGGGTCCGGTATATCAGGATTAAGTTCAGCCTATTATTTATCAAAAAAACATAAAGTTGATTTGTTTGAAAAGCAGGATCGATTTGGAGGACATTCTTATACTCTTGATGTTATTTATAGCGAAAAGGAAAAAGTTACAATTGATATTGGTTTTATGGTTTTTAATAAAGTCACATATCCAAATTTAATAAAATTTTTTGATGAAAATGATGTAAAAATTGAAAAAAGTGACATGTCATTTTCAGTTACAGTCAGAGAAAGCAATATTGAATATTGTGGCAAAGGCTTAAACGGTATTTTTTCTAATCGACAAAATTTGTTTAATATTAAATTTGTCAAAATGTTTTTTGAAATCTTAAATTTTTATAAAAATTGTGAAAATTTAGATGCTAACAATCTGGACAAACACATTACGCTTGGAGAGTATTTAAAAAAAATAAAAAAATCAAAATTCTTTGTTGATTATCATATAATTCCTATGGTTTCAGCAATATGGTCAATGCCACCTTATGAGGCCTCTCAAATGCCAATGGTTTTTTTTCTAAATTTTTTTAAAAACCATGGATTATTCAAACTTAAAAATCGTCCTCAGTGGTACACAGTTTCTAATAGAAGTAAAACATATGTGAATAAAATTCTATCATGTGTAAGTGGAGAATATTTTAAAAACTATGAAATAAATAAAGTTATAAGAGAAAAAAATCTTGTAAAAGTTTATTATGGATCTGAGAATGAATTTTTTACTTATGATAAAGTAGTGCTCGCTTCTCACGCAGATGAAACTTTAAATATTATTTCAGATTTAACAACTCAAGAGAGAGAAATTTTAAGTAATTTTAAATATAGAAAAAATAAAGCAGTCATTCATTCAGACGAAAGTTCAATGCCAAAAAATAGAAAAGCCTGGTGTTCTTGGAATTCTTCATTAAATCCAAAAAATAATCAACAATCTTCGGTCACTTATTGGCTAAATCAATTACAAAACCTCAAAATTAATAAGAATATTTTTTTAACTATAAATCCTTTTTTTAATATCAATCCTGATCTGATTTATAATACAATAGATTTTACTCACCCTTATTATGATCAAAAAGCTTTAGAAAATCAGTCAAAATTAAGATCAATTCAAAATATTAACAATACTTTATACGCGGGCAGTTATTTTGGTTACGGATTTCATGAAGATGGCATAAAATCTTCTATTGAAATGCTTAAAACCTTAAATGATTAATTCTTCAATTTACAACGGACAGGTTATTCACAAAAGATTTAAACCAAAAGTTCATTATTTTAAATACAATGTTTTTTCATTACTAATAGATCTATCTGAATTAGATCAATTAGATAAAAAAATTAATCTTTTTTCCTATAATAGATTTAATTTAGTCAGTTTCTACGACAAAGATCATGGTGATAGAAATGGAACCTCCTTGATAGAGTGGGTAAATAAAAATTTAAAAAAAAATAAAATTTCTACAGAAAATATAAGTATTAAATTATTATGTTACCCAAGAATTTTTGGATTTGTATTCAATCCTTTGAGTGTATTTTACGTATACGATAAAAGTAAACAAATTATTGCAATTTTGTATGAAGTTAAAAATACATTTGGTGAGCAACATACTTATATATTTAGAGTTGAGGAGGATAATAATTTAATTCAAAACAATTGTTCAAAAAAGTTTCATGTATCTCCTTTTATTGAAATGAAATGCAATTATTTTTTTAGAATATTAAAACCAGGAAATAAAATATCAGTTGTAATTGATCAATATGATAACAAAGGTAAGATTTTATTTGCTTCTCAAGAGGGTGTAAGAACTGATTTAAACTCAAAGTATTTGCTTAAATCATACATAAAACATCCAATAATGACCTTTAAAATTATATTAGCGATACATTATGAAGCGTTTAAATTGTGGGCAAAAGGAATTAAATTCATCAAAAAAAATATTAAAATTAAGAATAATATTACGATTGAGAATTGATGATTTTACATACTATAGCAGACAAAATAGTTTTTAGTATTCTCAATAAAGTTGTTTATGGTTACTTAGAAATAACAACTTTTTCAGGTCAAATCTTAAAATTTGGCAACCCAGATCAAAAATTAAAAGCAACTTTAAAAATTAAAAATCCAGCATTAAATTTTAATTTGATAAAAAAAGGAAGCGTTGGGTTTGCTGAGTGTTATATGCGAAATGAGTTTGAAACTGATAATTTGTCTAATTTAATTGAATTTACAGCTAGAAATATAGACATTGTTCATAAATTTTCTGGAATATTAGATCTTAAATTCCTTAATTTTATTAAAAATAAATTTGTCAAAAATACAAAAAGTAGGAGTAAAGAAAATATTGCAAAGCATTATGATCTTGGAAATGATTTTTTTTCTTTATGGCTAGACGAAACACTAACTTATTCAAGTGCTATATTTGATGAACAAACTAAAAATTTGTCTGAAGCACAAAATAACAAGTATCAAAAGTTAATTAATCTAATCCAACCTAATATTGGAGATCGTGTTTTAGAAATTGGTTGTGGATGGGGCGGTTTTGCAGAATATTGCGGCAAAAACTACGATATTAAACTGGATTGTATCACAATTTCAAAAAAGCAATTCGAGTATGCTAAAGAGAGAATTCATAATTGTGGGTTAAATGAAAAAGTAAATATAGAAATTAAAGATTATCGAGATTTAAAAGGTAAATATAATTCAATAGCTTCGATTGAAATGATAGAGGCAGTTGGGCAAAATTACTTAGAAAGTTATTTTCAAACATTAAAAAATAATTTAGCTGATGGAGGCAAGGCAGGTATTCAAGCTATTACAATAGATGACGGTTTATTTGATCGATACAAAAATAAACAAGATTTTATTCAAAAATATATCTTCCCTGGAGGTTTTTTGCCCAATAAAAATACAATCAATAAACTAGTTTCTAAAAATGGACTAACTGTTAATTCATATATTTCATATGCAGATCATTATGCAGATACACTTGCGATTTGGAAAAAAGAATTTAATAAAAAGTGGGATATGATTAAAAACCAAGGTTTTGATTTAACCTTTAAAAGAATGTGGGAATTTTACCTTTCTTATTGTGAAGCAGGATTTAAATCAAAAAATATTGATTTAATTCAATTTTCTGTTCAAAACAAATAATGAATATATTGGAGCTTTAGATGCGTCATATAAAGTTTGTTAACTCTATTTTATTGATAATTTCATTGTTCTTAATTACAAGTTGTTCAGACAATAGTGCAATGAAACCAGAAGATTTTAAAAATAAAGAACCAAGACTTATAATAGAAGAGTATTTAACTGGAAATGTTAAGGCTTGGGGTGTCTTACAAAATCGTTCAGGAAAAGTTACCAGACAATTTTCAGCAGATTTGAATGGATTGTGGGACGGTAAACAGTTAATTTTAAAAGAAAAATTCAATTGGGATGATGGAGAGATTCAAAATAGAGAATGGACTATCACCAAAATTGATGAAAATAATTATGAAGGTACTGCCGGAGATGTTGTTGGTAAAGCAATCGGGTATTCTTATGGACCAGCATTTAAATTTGAGTATGTTTTATTAGTTCCTGTTAAAGGTAAGGAAATGAAAATTACTTTTGATGATTGGATTTTTAAACAAGATGATAGAGTTGCTATTAATCGAGCAACAATGACAAAGTTTGGATTTAAAGTAGCAGAACTAACAGTAGTTTTTGTTAAAGATTAATTAGTAATCTATTTTTTTCATTCCTTTAGAAACTAATTTAAAATATATACTGCTTGGAAGTATCTGTAGAAATTTAAGAAAATAAGTAAAAGCTTTTGGAAAATGTATTTCAAATGATTTTTTTTCGGTAAGACCTTTAAATATTTCATTTGCAGCAAATTCAGGTGATTTAATCATTGGCATAGGAAAATCATTTTGATCTGTCATTGGTGTTTTTATAAAACCAGGGCTAATTAGTGAAACTTTTACATTTTTCATTTGCATGTCAAAATTTAAACTTTCTGCATAGCTTGTAAGTGCTGCTTTTGAAGCACAATATGCTCCAGCTGCTGGTAATCCTCTATATCCTGCTACAGAAGAAATTATAGAAATTTGACCATTTTTCTTTTCAGAAAAATATTCATATATCGAATTTATTGAGTTCATTGTTCCAAAATAATTGACCTCCATTATTTCTCTAATTTTATTTAGATTAAATCTTTTTTCTGATTTTGGATCATGCATACCAGTGCCAAATACACAAATATCTATACCTCCAAATTTATCGATTATCTTATTTGCAACTAATTTACAATTTTCAATCTCTGTAACATCTAATGGAAAAGAATAAATATTTTGGTTAAATTTGTTAAGGTCCTCTAATAAATTTTCACGTCTAGCAGAAGCAGCAACAATCCATCCTTTTTCAGCAAATTTAATCGCAAGTGCTTTTCCAATTCCACTACTAGCACCTGTAATCCAAATAATTTTTTTTTCTGACATAATTCATTGTATAATAGATACATGTTAAAAAACAAATTCTTATCCTTTGTATTATTTGCATTGATTACCTATTCAGCATCTGCCATAGGTGGTTTTGCTACTATCAGTTTTAAGGAACCTTGGTACTCGTTATTAAACAAGCCAATATTTAATCCACCAGATTGGATCTTTGCTCCAGTTTGGACAACACTTTATTTAATGATGACAGTAGCAATTTGGTCTTTTTGGCATTCAAAAAACAGAAACATGAATACAGTTTATATATACTTTATTCATTTAATCTTTAATACAACTTGGAGTATAATCTTTTTTGTACTCCATAATATTTTCTTAGCGCTAATAGTATTAATTATATTAATCGTATTGATAATTATTCTCATTATAAGATTTAAACGTGTCAATCTGCTTAGCTCTTATTTAATGATTCCATATTTACTTTGGTGTTGCTTTGCATTAATCCTCAATACGAGTTTATTAATATTAAATTAAATATGGATGATGTAGTAATTATCGGTGGTGGAATAATTGGAACAGCTACTGCTTACTTTTTATCAAAAGAAGGAAGAAAAGTTAAAGTAATTGAAAGAGATCCTACATATAAAACCGCTTCATTCCCTTTATCTTTAGGTGGATTTAGAAGACAGTTTTTTCAAAAAGAAAATATTCTTTTAGGTAAATTTGCTAGAGAGTTTATCTTTAATATTCCTGAAGTTTTAAAAACAGAAAAAAATCCTAATCCTACTGCTAGTATGGTTACTAATGGCTATTTATTAATGTTTGGCCCTGAGCATGCAGAAGAACAATATAGAGCTCTTGAAAATCATAAAGAATGCGATGCAGGCACAAAAAATATTAAGGGTTCTGAGTTATCAAATGTTTTTCCCTACATTAACAATGATGGAATTGAGACAGCCACTTATACAGACAACCAAAGTGAAGGGTGGATTGATCCATTCATGTTTCATGGAGCGTTAAAAAGTAAAGCTATTGAATTAGGAGCAGAATTTATTAAAGGAGAAGTAAAAAGTATCTCAGAAATTAAAGCTAAAACTATAATTTCTGCTGCAGGGTGCTGGACTAAAAAGTTGCTAGATGACATTCCTGTAGTACCTCAAAAACACACAGTTTTTAGAGTTAAGTGTCCAAAATATATAAAAGAAATGCCATTAACTGGTGATTTAACTACCGGAGTTTATTGGAGACCAGAAGGTGGTGAGTATCTTGCAGGTTCTCCACATTCTGTATTTGATGCAGAAGATTTAGAACCAGCTTGGAATGATTTTGAGGAATTAGTTTGGCCCGCATTAGCTAAAAGAATACCAGCATTTGAAGAATTAAAATTAACTGGTGGTTGGGCAGGCTATTATGATTGTAATAAACTGGATAATAATGCGGTTGTTGGCAAACATCCTAAATATGAAAATGTATATATGGCTTCAGGTTTTACAGGAAGAGGTTTAATGCAAGCACCTGGAATTGGAAGAGCCTTAACAGAATTAATTACTACAGGCTCATATCAAACGATTGATATAAGTGATTTTTCAGTTGAAAGAGTACTTGGCAAAAGTGCTAGACCTGAACCTTACGTTTTATAGAATTAAGTCCCACAATAAGTTTGATAATTATTATTTGAGGATGGAGATTGGAATTCATCAATATTTTTTAAATTATCGTACGGGTTTTCCAAAACAGACAGTAACTTATTGAAATTATCTAAATTATTTTCATTAGCAGCTAATAATGCTTCTTCAACTTTATGATTTCTTGGAATTACAATTGGATTAGAATTTTTCATTAGTTTTAAAGATTTTTCGATAGAACCGTTATTAATTAAAACTCTATTTTTCCAATTTTTAATCCAAGTTAAAAATTCTTGATCTTTATAAATTTCATTACCAATAGATTTTTTGTTCATTAAGTAACAAAAAGTATTTGTATAGTCTGCTTTATTTTGCTCCATCCAATTAAGCAAATCCTCAATAATTTTTTTATCATTTTTATCTTCTCCAAAAAAACCAAGTTTGTCTCTCATCATGTTTAACCATTTTTCTTCATATATATTTTGAAAATTATTAATACTTTCACTTGCTATTTTAATTGCCTCATCTTCATCTTTATCGATTAGTGGTATGAGGCACTCAGCAAATCTAGCTAAATTCCATTTAGTTATTGGTGGTTGGTTTGAAAATGAATATCTTCCAAATCTATCAATTGAACTAAATACTGTTTTTGGATCATAATAATCCATAAATGCACAAGGACCATAATCAATAGTTTCTCCTGAGATGGCCATATTATCTGTATTCATTACACCATGAATAAAACCTACCCGCATCCAGTTAACAACTAGTTGACATTGTTTCTCCATTACAAGATTTAATAAGTCTAGTGCTTTATTATTAGATGTTTGAATTTCTGGATAGTGTCTATCAATTGTATAATTAACTAGAGTGTTTAAATCATCTATATTTTGTTTAGCAGCGATATATTGAAAAGTTCCAACACGAATATGGCTAGATGCTACACGTGTTAAAATTGCTCCAGGTAATAAATTTTCTCTAACAACTTTTTCTCCAGTGCTAATTACAGCTAAACTTCTTGTAGTTGGAATATTTAATGCATGTATAGCCTCACTAATAATATACTCTCTAAGCATTGGTCCTAATACTGCACGTCCGTCACCACTTCTAGAAAATGATGTTTTTCCTGACCCTTTAAATTGGATATCAAAACGCTTGTTTTTATTGACCAAATGCTCACCTAATAGGACAGCTCTTCCATCTCCCAACATAGTAAAATGACCAAACTGATGACCTGCATAAGCTTGGGCAATTGTAGAACTTCCTTCAGGTAAAACATTACCTGAAAAAATTTTCGCCAATTCTTCTTTTGATATTTTAGAAAAATCTAAATTTAGCTCTTCAGCAAGTTTTTCATTTAATATTATTAATTCAGGATCTTTTACTGGCGTTGGTTTGATTACTTCTTTAAAATTATCAGAAAGTTTTGAATAGGTGTTATCAAAATGCCAACCAATGGTCATTTAAATTAAACTACTTCAGCTTGATTTTCTTTAGGTTTTACTTCCGTTTTAAACTGATTAGAAATTTTTTGAACCTCTACTGAAGATACTTTGTATTCAGCACACATAGTTTCTTCGTCTTTACCATGACCTGTAACCATATTAACCATATGTTCTGGAAAATGAAAAGTTGTAAATACAATTCCTTCTTTAACTTTATCAGTTACTTCAACTTTTAAAGCTACTTCACCTCTTCCAGAGTATAGTCTTCCAATATCACCTGTATTAAGATCTCTATGAGCCGCGTCGTTTGGATGAATAAGAAGAACATCTTCATCAACTATATTTATATTTTTTGTTCTTCTAGTCATGGTGGCTGCATTATAATGTTGTAGAACTCTGCTCGTTGTTAAAATTAATGGATAATCTTTTTTATTAGTCTCAATTTCTGCTGACTCTTTCCAATCGAAATTTTTAAGTCTTCCTTTTCCTAGCTTAAATGTTTCAGTATGTAAAATTTGTGTATCTGTTCCATCTTCTTTTACTGGCCATTGTAGACCAAGTTTTCCAAGTCTTTCTCTGGTAACACCTTTGAAAAATGGAACAACGTCAGCAATTTCTTTTAATACTTGGTCAGCATCATATGTTGGTTGATCAAAACCAAGTTTTTGCATCATGTCAGTTACGATTACTCCGTCTGGTTTTGTTCCAGGTAAAGGTGGCACAGCTCTATTTACTCTTTGTATTCTTCTTTCAGTATTTGTAAAAGTTCCATCTTTTTCTAAGAAGGTTGTCCCTGGAAGTACAACAGTTGCAAGTTTTGCTGTTTCACTCATAAATATTTCTTGAACAACCAAAAGTTCTAATGAGTTCATTGCTTCAATAACATGTGCACTATTTGGATCAGTTTGTACAATATCTTCTCCAATAATCCATAATCCTTTTAGTTCTTTATCAATTGCAGCTTCAAACATCTGAGGGATTTTCAAACCTGGTTTTGTTGGGTGTGTTACACCATATTTTTCAGTATAAAATTTTTGATTTTTTTCATCTGCAACTTCAAAGTAACCTGCTCCTTGATGAGGCTGACACCCCATATCTGCTGCACCCTGAACATTATTTTGTCCTCTAAGTGGATTTACACCAACACCCTTTCTACCAATATTTCCTGTAATCATTGCAAGATCAGCAATTAACATTACTGTTTTTGAACCTTGTTCTTGCTCAGTAACCCCAAGTCCATGGAATTCCATTGAATTTCTTGCTGTTGCATATGTAATTGCTGCCTCTTTAACTAATTGTTTATCAACACCAGCAACTCTAGCTAAATGATCAACATCTTGTCTTTCTATTTCTTTAAGAAAATTATCAAATCCTTCAGTTCTATCTCTTACAAAATCAGCATTATATAATTTTGACTTAACAATGAAGTGCAACATCATATTTAAAACAGCAACGTTTGTTCCTGGTCTTAGTTTAATGTGGTAATCTGCAAGTTTAGCTAAATCAGTAGTAACTGGATCTAGAACAATTAACTTTTTACCCTTCATTACTTGCTGCTTAATTTTTGCACCAGTAACTGGATGAGCATTAGTTGGGTTTGCGCCAATAACTATAAAACAATCAGCATGATAAATATCTTCTGTAGAATTAGTTGCTGCACCTGTTCCAAAAGTTTGTTGCATTCCCCATGCAGTTGGCGAGTGACAAATTCTAGCGCAACAATCAACACTGTTTGTTCCAACAGTAGCTCTAATCATTTTTTGAAATACATAGTTTTCTTCATTAGTACATCTTGCAGATGATATTCCAGCAAATGCGTCAGGACCATTGTTATCAATAATTCTATTCATTTCTTTTTTAATAAAATCATAAGCTTCATCCCATGATGCTTCTTCAAATTTTCCGTTTCGTTTAATTAATGGCATTTTTAATCTGTCAGGATGTTCATAAAAACTAAATGCATACCTTCCTTTAATACAAGTGTGTCCTGCATTAACTTCAGTTTCTTTTGGTGTATCAATTGCAACTACTTTTTCATCTTTAATTGATGCTTCTAAGTTACAACCAACTCCACAATAAGAACATGTAGTTCTAACTTTTTTATCTACTGCTGCAGATTTAGATTGGAAAACATCCGAAATAGCATCAGTAGGACATGTATGAGCACATGCTCCACATGAAACACAAGATGAGTCTCCAAACATCATATCATTGTCTGTTGTAATTCTAGACTCGAAACCTCTTCCACTCATGGTTAAAACAAATGATCCTTGAATTTCATCACATGCTCTGACACATCTTCCACAATTAATGCAGTTATCTAAATTCATTCTCATATAGTCATGAGAAGTATCTCTTGGAATTCCTTTATGTTGTTTAGGGCTATTGTATCTATGATCAGAGATACCAAGATCATTAGCAACAGTTTGAAGTTCACAATTATTATTTACTTCACAACTATCGCACTCCATAGGATGGTCTGTTAAAACCAATTCTACAATATTTTTTCTAAGATCTTTTAATGACTCATTCGATGTGAAGATATGTTGATTTTCAGCAACGGGTGTATGGCAAGAAGCAACGACTCTTGTTGGGCCATCTTTTTCAAGAGCAACCTCAACAGAACAAACTCTACAAGCACCGTAGGGAGCTAAATTAGGATCATCACATAATGTTGGAACTTTTTTTTCGCCAACATAACTTTTAACAAACTTTAGAATTGACGTATGATTAGCGCCAATTTCATATGGTTTTCCGTCTATATAAGCTATTTTTCTTTTTTCAGAACTCATTAATTATCCTTAACCATATCATTTTTCATTTCATCTCCAAAGTACTTAAGTATATTCATTATTGGAGTAGGGATTGCTCCACAAAGAGCACATAAACATCCTTTTTGCATCGTAACTAGTAATTCATTAAGCAATTTAAGGGGAATTTTAGCTGTTTTTTTCTTTGCTTGGTCAAACATTTCTTTACCCCTGTATGATCCTAGTCTTCCAGGAAAACATTTTCCACACGATTCTTCAGCAGAAAATTCAAATAGATGATGAATATATTCTGACATTGAAAAATCTTTTGGAATACTTACTACACTTGCATGTCCTAGCATAAATCCTTTTGCAGTAAATTCTTGAAAATCTAAATTTAAATTATCAATCTCAGCTAAAGGCACAACACCGCCTAATGGACCTCCTATTTGAAATGCTTTGACAGCTTCTTTATATCCACCACCAATTTCTTCAAATATTTTTTTCATAGATGTTCCCATATCAATTTCGTAGACACCAGGATTATTAAAAAAACTATCAAGACACACTAATTTTGTTCCTGCAGATTTTTTATTTCCTATAGCTGAAAATTTTTCAGAACCATTTATTAAAATACCAGTTGCAGCAGCTAAAGTTTCTACATTATTTACGACAGTTGGTTTTTTATACAAGCCTTCTGTGACAGGAAAAGGAGGTCTAACATCTACTTCTGCTCGCCTTCCCTCAATAGATGCAATCAAAGCTGTTTCTTCACCACAAATATAAGCGCCCTGACCAATGCAAATACCAAGATCAAATGAAAAATCTGTTCCTAGAATATTTTCACCTAAAAGATTTAATTTTTTTAGTTCATTGATGCTACCATTAATTGCCTCAATAGATTTTGGATACTCACCTCTTATATACAAAACACCTTCATCACTTCCAATTACTAGACCACAAATTACCATTCCAAAGATAACTTTTAGAGGTTGGTCTTCTAATAGATATCTATCTGAAAATGCTCCTGAGTCACCCTCATCAGCATTGCAAAGAACATATTTTTTATCACCTTTTGCTTTGCTACAGAAATCCCATTTCATTCCTGTGGGAAAACCTGCACCACCTCTACCAGTTAAGTTAGAGTCTAATAATGATTTAATGATTTCTTTTTTATCAGTTTTTAAAAATTTACTAAGTTGATCTTTAAATTGATCTGTCGATGAAAGTTTATCATCCATTAAAAAACTTGTAGTAGCAAAACTTTTTGAAAAAAACTTTTCTTGTTTGATATCTTCACCTTTTAAAATTTGATCAATTTTTTCTATATCTTTTCCTGCATAATTTTCACCATCATAGTGAAATGCATTATTTTCATAACAATGACCAAGACAAAACATTTCACCAACTTTATCGTTCCCTAGTTTTTCTTTTAAAGTATCTTTTAGTTTTTCTTGAGTTCCCGCACACATACATGCACTTCCATTACAAACAAATGCTTTTTTTTCTCGGTGAGAAGGCCTTAAAAACTCATAAAAAGACTCTGCTCCATGAATTGTTGAAACACCCAAATTATTTTCTTTTGCAATCTCATTTATGTCTTTTGGAGATTTACTTAACGTATTTTCAGAAATCTGTTTAAACAGATTGTCTTTAAGTCCAATTCTACCAGAGAGATTACTTATATTTTTTGACAATTTACCCTTTACCCTTTTTTAATAGTTCAAGTATTTATTATAATTCTTTCCCTATTACTATAAATATTAAAACTATCCTCTTTTACAAAACCAACCAATGTCATGTCAAACTTATTAGCTAAATCTATAGCGAGGCTGGTTGGCGCACCCACACCAATTAAAATACCAATATTGGCCATAAGAGCTTTTTGGACCAAGTCAAAATTGAGTCTACCAGAGCAAGTTAAAAATTGACATTTATTATCAAGTAATTTTTTACTTAAAGCATATCCAATTAATTTGTCTAGAGCGTTATGTCGACCAACATCCTCTTTGATAGCTATAATATCTCCTTGTGATGAAAACAAACCACTTGCATGAATGCCTCCAGTTTTTGAAAATTCTGATTGATTTTGTCTAAGATTTTTAGGTGATTTCATTAAAACCTCTTTAGGAATTTTTGGTTCGAATTTAAAAATTTTATCTTTTTTGATTATGTCTAAGACATCTAAAGAACTTTTGCCACAAACTCCACAAGATGAATTAGTCAAAAAATTTCTTTTTATTTTATCAATATCTATGTTTTCTGAATTATTAATTGTAACTATGATTTTATTTTGTAAACCGTATTGTTCTGAAGTTTCTCCAACACTTTCAATTTTTTCGATATAATCTAATTTATCTATAACTTTTTCATTGAAAAGAAATCCTCTTACTAGATCCTCATCATCACCTGGTGTTCGCATTGTAATTGAAATAGTTTTTTCAATCCATGAATCATCTTTATCTTTATATTTAAGTATTATTTCTAGAGGTTCTTCGATAGATATATGATCTTCAAAATCATTTAATTTATTTGATTTATACTTAAAGACCGTAAATTTAGAACTCATTCATTCAGTATATTTTAACTTACAAAATATGAAAGAATGAAAATTAGTTTTATTTTGATAATCTAATCTCATTAAAAAAAGCGATTTATATTAGTTATAAATCGCTTTTTTTTATTTAAATTATTTTTTTTGATATTTTGCTGCTTCTTCAGATCCATCAGTTGCAGTGCCTTTGCTATACGAATGAGCACCCATTCCCGCAAGTTCTCCGTCTTTAACAATAAGATATTGATTTCTAATTTCTTTGTTGTCAAAAAAGCACTCTAATATTTCTCTTACACCATCAGCATATCTAGTTTGAGCCGATAATGATGTCCCTGATGTATGAGGTGTCATACCATGATGAGGCATTGATCTCCAAGGATGATCATTAGGAGCTGGCTGTGGAAACCATACATCTCCAGCATAACCACTTAACTGACCAGATTTAAGTGCTGAAGCGATTGCATCTTTGTCACAAATTTTACCTCTAGCAGTATTAACTATATAAGCACCTTTTTTCATTTTATTTATCATTGCTTCATCAAATAGGTGTTCAGTCTCAGGGTGCAAAGGACAATTTATTGTTACTACATCACACACTTTAACCATAGATTCTACAGAGTCATGAAAAGTTAAATTTAGTTCTTTTTCAACACTCTCTGGTAATCTATGTCTATCAAAGTAGTGAAGATGTACATCAAATGGTTTCATTTTTCTTAAAGCGTCTAAACCAATTCTACCAGCTGCAACAGTACCAATATGCATTCCTTCAACATCATAAGATCTTTGAACAGCATCAGCTATGTTCCAACCACCATTATTCACAATTGCGTATTGTGTATGATAATCTCTAACCATAGAAACAATCATCATAACAATGTGCTCTGCAACTGATCTAGAATTACAATAAGTTACTTCAACAACATCAACTTTCCGATCCATAGCTGCCTGTAAGTCTACATGATCAGAACCAATTCCAGCAGTAATTGCCATTTTTAAATTGGGTGCCGTCTCCATTTTTTCCCTGGTAAGGTAATAAGGAAAGAATGGTTGTGAGATTACTACATCAGCGTCAACTAACTCTTTGTCTGCAGTACATCCTTCACCGTCTTTATCAGAGGTAACTACCAGTTGATGACCATTACTCTCCAAAAATTTTCTTAATCCTAACTCACCTGAAACACAACCAAGCAACTCACCTTCATTAAAATCTCTACCTTGAGGAGATGGAAGCGTCATTCCATCTGGATATTTTTCTATCTTTGGAAGTTTATCCAGAGCATAGCTTTTGGGCATTCCATTTTTCGGGTCGTCGTATAAGACACATAGTATTTTCATTTTGTTTATCTCTCATTTCTTTACCCTTAATGTTATTTACCCTATTTTTCATACTAAAATATATATATGTAAATTAGAATTATTCAATAATTACTTTATTTAAGAAACTTAGAAATATTTATTGAGAAGGATAATTCTTTTTTAGAAGAAACTTATTAACTAATATTGCTAGCAATAAAATTATTATACATCCAAAAATAATTGGATTTATTAAATATTCGTAAGACGCACTTCCTATAATTACCATTATAGGATTCCCACCTGCAGGAGGATGAACTACATTTAGTAAAATCATAAAAAAGATTCCTGCACCAACAGCTAAAGCTATATTAATATAAATAGGAAGAGGAATATAATTTACAAAAATAACACCTACCAATGCTGTTATCAGGTGTCCAAAAAAAACATTTTTTGGTTGAGCAAAAGGACTTTCGGGAAAACCAAACAACAAAACCATCGATGAACCAAACGATCCTGCTAAAAAATAACCTAAAGTACTTTTGTAAGTTAAAACAGTTAATACCCCAATAGTAAATGCAGAGAAAAAACCAGCAATTAGTGCTTTCTGTAGAGTAGGTTTTGTTATTTTTATCATTTAAATTTTTAAAGCTTTCAAAATAGTTTTAAAAGGTAGCAGCAAACATTCTTTACGAGAAATATTTTTTTTATCTAAAATCTCTTTAAAATCTTTCCAGTACTTATCAATATTAATTTTTACATCATCAAATAACTTTTCTGTATGCGATATAAATGACTTTATATCCTCAACGTGTTTTCCCCTTATTTTTCTTGATAATAAACTCACTGAAGCTTGGCAATAAACACAAGATTTACATTGATATCCCATATCTTTAATCACATCGTTTTTAACAATTAAGCTGATTTCCATTTCATCTCCACATAGAGGATTTTTATGTTTTGACTTATGAGTGAAGTCTTCAATAATCTTATTATTTTCTGTGTGTGATGCTATTTCTAAAATTCTAAGATCCATTATATTTCTTTAATTCAAATTTTAATGTTTTATATTTTGATAAATGGACCATAGCAATATTTTAGGTGTTGTACTAGCAGGCGGAAAGTCCCAAAGGTTTGGTGAAGATAAATGCCAAGTTAAATTAGGGGATAAATTGTTAATAGATTATATTTTATCAGAAATTATTGATGAATTTAACGAGGTATTATTAATTTCAAATAATAAAATTAAATATATTAATTCAAATAAAATTTCATTAGTTGAAGATACAAAGATGGGATTAGGTCCTTTAGGAGGTATTTTAACTGCTATGAAATGGATTAGACAAAATAATAAAAGTTATAAATGGATTTCAACTTTTCCATCGGATACGCCTTTTTTTAAAAAACAGATTTTAAATAATTTTTTAGAAGAAATTAAAAATTATGAGGGCAAGCTTTTTTTTATAAATTCTAATGATACTAGACATAATATATTTGGACTTTGGTCTATTGATTTATTAGAAAGATTGGAAAAAGATTTAGATAATGGTGAAAGAAAAGTTGAAATGTGGGCAAATAAAATTGGTGTAAAGTCAATTAATATGAAGTTTGAAAACAAAGATCCTTTTTTCAATATTAATACCAAAGAAGATTTAATAAAAGCTGAAGAATATTTAGAAAATGATTAGTTATCAAAATTCAAAAAAAATTTTATCTAAAGCAATTATTAAAATTCAAGATGAAAATATAAAAAGTATGAATTCATTAAATAGAGTTTTATCTGAAAATATTTATTCAAAAATGAATTATCCATCAGGAAATAATGCAGCTTTTGATGGTTACGCAATAAATTCTAAAGACACTAAACAAATTAAAAAAAGATTACCTCAGCATTTCAAAATTATTGGTTCTGTTGCAGCAGGTGCTAAACCGTTTAAAAAAAGAATAGATAAATTTAATGCTGTTGAAATAATGACAGGAGGAATTATTCCAAAAGGTTTTGATGCTATTATTCCAATCGAACAGATTAATTTTCATCCAAACAAAAACAAAAACAAAAAAAAATACATAATAATTGATAAAAAAGTTAAGAAATATGATCATGTTAGATTTGCAGGATCTGATTATAAAAAAAATGAATTAGTAATAAAAAAAAATACTATAGTTCAACCAAATCACATACTAGCTTTTAAAACTTTGGGTATTAAGAACATCAAAGTTAAAAAAAAGATAAATATATTATTTTTTTCAACAGGAAATGAAATTTCTAATAAAGATAATATCCCTGATTGGAAAGTGAGAAATTCAAATAGTCAATATATTAGAAATTTAGATAAAAACTTTTTATTTAATTTTATAGATGGTGGAATTTTAAAGGATCACCATCAAAAACTATATAAAACCAAGATCAATAGAATGTTAAGGTCTAATATTAATATAATTATTACTTCAGGAGCTGTTTCAGCAGGTAAATTTGACTATATACCAAGTGTAGTAAGGTCTTTTCAGTTATCTGATTATTTTAAAAGTGTCGCTATACGTCCTGGCAAACCTATTTTGTTTGCAAAGATTAAAAATAAGCAAAAAGCAATTTTTGGATTACCAGGTAATCCGATGTCATCAGCTGCTTGCTTTAGATTTTTTGTATACCCTTATTTTGAAAAAATTTTAGGACTTAGCGCAGAAAAGCCGATTAAGGCTGTTTTAAAAAATGATTTTTTGAAGAAAAAAAATTTTACTAGATTTGTTAAAAGTAAATTAAACACAACTAAAAATGGAAAAATTGAAGTTGAAATTTTAAAGGGTCAAGAATCTTTTAGAATTAAATCTTTTGTAAAATCAAATATTTGGGCAATATTACCATCTGGCAAATCTGAATTTAAAAAAGGTGAAATTATAGATTGCTATTTACCTAATCAATCAAATCAAGCCTTAATATAGCAATGTCATTTTTGTTGTAGTTAAATCTATTTACAATTAAATATCTGCTTATGTTAATACTTAAAAATCCTAAAATAGCTGTTCCGATAGTGTTGTTTGCAGGTCTAATTTGGTCATTTGGGCCCCTAGTTGTTAGATACATGAATGATCCTCAATTAATTCCATGGCAATATATTTTTGGAAGAGGTTCAACAATTTTTATTTTATTAAATTTATATTTATTCTTTGAAGAGGGAAAAAATTTTTATAAGAATTATTTTAAGATGGGTATCTCTGGTCTCATAGGAGGTTCGGGCCTTGGTATTGCAATGATTTGTTTTATGTTTTCAATAACTAATACAAGTGCTGCAATCACGTTATTATGTTTAGCTGCAATGCCTTTTTTTACAGCTTTATTAGCTTTTTTATTTTTAAGAGAAAAAATTACTTTGAACGTTTGGATATCAATTATTATTGCAACAATAGGAATTTCTATTATGGCAATTGGAACCGACAACCAAAATACCATGGTAGGTTTTATTTTTGGAATTACATCTTCAGTTGGATTTTCAGTATTTTCAGTTTCTTTAAGGTGGCGTAAAGAAACTCCAAAATTTACTACAACTGCTTTTGCAGGATTTTTTTGTGTTATTTTTGCTTCAATAATGATTTTAACCAACGACTTAGTTTTCTTTTCATCTAGTTACAATAGTGCACTGTTTTCTTTACATGGAACATTAGTTTGCCTTGGATTAATTTTATATTCAATTGGATCTAAAGCAATTCCAGCAGCTGAATTAACCTTATTATCTCTAACAGAAGTCATAGGTGGAATATTTTGGGTTTGGTTACCATTATTTGGCATTAATGAAATTCCAACAAATAATACTATTATAGGTGGTTTCTTCTTATTTGTGTCTCTTACTTATTATAGTTTGGTAATGAGATGGAATAAAAGATATATCGGTTTAAATTAATTTTATGGAACGACCAGATTTTTTTACTCTTAGAAATGGAGAGAAAGTTAAGCTTCCTTTTTCAAACTCTGAGTATAACACAAGAGTAAATAATTTAAGAACTGTCATGGATAAAAATAATCTAGACATGGTTATTTTAACCTCAATGCATAATATTGCTTATTACACAGGTTTTATTTACTGCTCTTTTGGAAGACCTTATGGATGTGTTATCACTCAAAATAAAATTTCAACTATTTCAGCAAACATTGATGCAAGCCAACCTTGGAGAAGATCACACTGCGATAATGTAATTTATACAGATTGGAAAAGAGATAATTTTCTCAGAGCAATAGTATCAATTATTGGTAGAGACGATCCACCTAAAAATATTGGACTTGAGAATGATCATGTAACACTAGATATGAGAGAAAAAATTGGATCTATTTTTACTTTTTCAGTTTTTAGCGATGTCTCAAAAGAATTAATGCAATTAAGAATGATCAAATCTAATGAAGAAATTGAGATTATTAAAAATGGAGCACGTATTGCCGACCTAGGTGGAGAAGAAATTGTAAAAAATATTAGAGAAGGCAATACAGAAATTGAAGTTGCAATTGCTGGACGTGATCGAATGGAAAGAGAAATTGTAAAAACTTATCCTGATGCAGAATATATGGATACATGGGTTTGGTTTCAATCAGGGATTAATACAGATGGCGCACATAATCCAAAGACAAATAGAAAATTAACAAAAGGAGACATATTATCTCTAAATACTTTTCCAATGATTTCTGGATACTATACCGCATTAGAGAGAACATTATTTTTAGATCATGCTGATGATGCTTCACTCAAAGTATGGGAAGCAAATGTTAAAGTTCATAAACGTGGATTAGAACTTATCAAACCTGGTGTAAAATGTTCTGATATTTGCCATGAACTGAATGAAATGTTTGCTGAACTTGGTTATTTGCATTATCGAACTTTTGGGTATGGCCATTCTTTTGGAGTTCTTTCGCATTTTTATGGAAGAGAAGCTGGATTAGAACTCAGAGAAGATATCGATACTGTACTCGAAAAAAATATGGTCATTTCAATGGAGCCAATGATTATGATTCCCGAAGGAAATCCAGGGGCAGGTGGATATAGAGAGCATGATATTTTAGTTATTGGTGAAGAAGGTGCTGAGAATATTACAAAATTTCCTTTCGGGCCTGAGCATAATATTATACAAAATTAAAATTATGAATGATCAGAAGACTATCGTTAATAGTTGGAATGAATGGGATCCGTTAAAACATGTAATTGTTGGTAAAGCGGATGGAACATGTATTCCAGCACCAGAGCCAGCTTTAGATGCAAAGGTTCCAGAGGATAGTGATATGAGAGGTCAGTTTGGCCCTAGAACAAAAGACACTGTTGATAAAGCAAATCAACTTTTAGATAATTTTGCAAGCTTGCTTGAGAAAAAAGGAATTAAAGTAGATCGTCCAACCCCAATAGATTTTAATCAAAAAACATCTACTCCAGATTGGGAAGCAGAAACTATGTTTGGATGTATGCCTCCAAGAGATGTTTTGCTTACCGTTGGAAATGAAATTTTAGAAGCAACCATGAGTTATCGATGTAGATGGTTTGAATATCTTTGTTACCGACCTTTGTTAAAAGATTATTATAACTCTGATCCAAATATGAGACATGAGTCAGCTCCAAAACCAAGACTGACAGATGCTGATTATCGAAAAGATTATTTATCTGACAAGATTGGTATTCAAAAAAGATTACAATGGACTGAAGATAAGTTTTTTGTAACAACTGAAGAAGAACCGTTATTTGATGCTGCTGATGTTTTAAGATTTGGTAAAGACTTGGTCGTTCAACATGGTTTTACCACTAATTTAAAAGGTATTGATTGGTTAAAAAGACACTACAAAGATCATAGAGTTCATGCTGTTAACTTTCCAGGTGACCCTTATCCAATACATATTGATGCAACTTTTACTCCAATCAAAGAGGGATTAATTATTAACAATCCTCAAAGAAGACTACCAAAAGAACAAAGAAAACTATTTGAAAATAATGGCTGGGAAATTATTGATAGTGCTCAACCTGCACATAATGAACCACCTCCTTTATGTTATTCATCAACATGGCTATCAATGAATGTGTTAGTTCTTGACCCAAAAACAGTTTGTGTTGAAAAGAGTGAAGTTTATCAAGCGGAACAACTAGATAAATTAGGTATGGAGGTAGTTCCTGTAGAACTTAGAGATGCTTACGCATTTGGAGGTGGACTTCATTGTTGTACTGCGGATGTTTATCGAGAAGGGGATCTTAAAGATTACTTTCCAAAACAATAGATATGGCAAAAATTAAAACAAAAAGAGAAAGAGTTAAATTTGCATCAGATAATGTAGCGGGTGCTTGTCCAGAAGTATTAGATGCAATTATAAAGGCTAATGAAGGAGACAGCACTCCTTATGGAAATGATCAAATTTCAACCGAACTTCAAGATAAATTTTCTGAAATTTTTGAAAAAGAAGTTATAGTTTTTCCAACAGCTTCAGGAACGGCTGCTAATGCTTTAGCTTTATCAACGATGACACCATCATTTGGTAATATTTATTGTCATAAGATGTCCCATATAAACACTGATGAATGTGGTGCTCCAGAATTTTATACTGGTGGCGGAAAGCTTGTTACTCTCCAGGGTGTTAAAGGAAAAATAACTGCTGAAGAACTAGATGAAGCGATTACTGGAAAAGGAATTGTACACCATACTCAACCCTCGTCTGTTAGCATTACACAAGTTTGTGAAACAGGAGAAGTTTATCAATTAGATGAAATTAAAAAAATATCAGATGTTGCTCATAATCATAATTTAAATATGCATATGGATGGAGCACGGTTTGCTAATGCATTAGTGTCACTCGATGTAACGCCAGCCGAGATGACTTGGAAGTCAGGTATTGATGTATTATCTTTTGGTGCAACCAAAAATGGTTGTTTAGCTGCAGAAGCTATAATTTTCTTTAAAAAAGATTTAGTTGGCAATGTTGCTTTTTTAATGAAAAGAGCAGGGCATTTGTTATCTAAAATGCGTTTTGTATCTGCTCAACTGGACGCATACATAACTAATGACGTTTGGATTAAAAATGCAAGACATGCAAACAAAATGGGAAAAAAACTCAGTGATGGATTGACTAATCACCCTGATATTAATTTGTCTTTCCCAACTGAAGCTAATGAGGTTTTTGCAACATTCCCAAAAAATAAAATTGAACATTTAAATTCTGAGGGCTATACAATAAATGAAGACGAGTGGGACGGTAAAGCAGTGAGATTAGTTGCAGCTTGGAATACTAAGGACAATGATGTTGATGAATTTTTAAATATAATCAATAAAACTAACTAGGATTTTGTTTTAGATATTTAATATAATCTACCACTTCATTAAATTTTTCATCAGGAATATCTTTGTAACTTGCATTAAAATTATCTTTCACACATATCGCTACATGGGCGTAGGGGTTTCTTCCTCTAGGATGATTTGGGTGGTCGGGCAGCTGACCGCCCAAATAATCGCCAGCTTCCTGAATAATTTTCCAGAGTTTACTTGCGTTTTCTTTGTTCATACTGCTTCAAACCTTGATTTATCTCAATCTGGTATAGTTCTGGGTATAGTATCCTATAAAATCCTATAAACAAAAACCACGATCTCTAAAAGTTTTTTCATAAAGTATTTAATTTCTGAATTAGCATTTTGTTATTATTTTTTTTTACATAACTAAGAGCGTCGGATATATGTTTCTTATTTAGTTTTTGAGATTTAAAATATTCAATACCATTTATAGATTTTCCAGAAGTATCATTTGGGTCTGATGCAAATTCAGAAAAAGTTTTGCAATTAAAACAAATCATTGGAAAAATATGTAGACCATCTTTAGCTCTAATTCTTGGTTTGTTTTCATTATAAATCATTAATTGTGAGCTTTTTCTTTTCGCAAGATTATAAAGTTTTTCTTCTACTTTGCATTTAGGACATATTATAACTTGATCTTTAAAATTTTCTTGTGCATTAGCTTCTTTTGAATCTTTTAAATATTGTTTTGAAGCTTCATAAAATATTTTACCTTGAGTGTGCTTGCTTTTAGGGGGATCTTCTTTTGGGTCAGAAAAAGCATAAAAAATATTAGCAATACCTATGAATATTATTATTCCTAAAACAATTGTACTTGCATTGTATATTGAATAAGCAAAATAAGATCCTACAAAGAAAATAATTCCAAATAAAATATGTGAGGGTCTATGGAGTTTCATCGCATTTTGATTTGACTATTTTATTTTTTTACAATTAAAAAACCAACTCCAATCCATAATAGCAGTCTTTGAATTTAACATTAAAAATCCACCAATTAAATCAGTGTAGTCTATTACATATTTAATTGCCTCATCAAAATTTTTTTCTTTTATAAACTCTACTCTCGTTTTCATATTATATGATAATTTATCAAACAACTCCTGATTTATTTCAAATTCTGTTATGCTAAGATCATATTTTTTATTTTGTTCTAACAATGCATATCTAGACAATATATATTTTCCATCAGACATTTTATTTGGATAATGATAAAAAAACATCTTCATATTTGAATACTGTTTACCCTCATATTCAAATTCACCAAAATCCCACACAGTTGAGGCTGGAGATCTATATTTATTTGTGTTTGTATTTTTTCTTAAAAAATAAAGTGTATTTTTGATTTTTTTTAAACCAAAATCGAAAGTAAAATTTGGATCATCTCTTTCTACACATTCAAAGTTGAAATCAATTTTTTTTTCAAAGAGACCTATTGAGGAATATTCATTAGAATAACTAATATTACACCAAAAAAAACTAAGTACCAATATTACTGAAAGTTTTTTCACAATTCAAGATTACCAAAAACTTAAAAATGAGTCTATTTATTTGAAAAATAGATATTTGATTTATCTCAGCTTAGTATAGTTTGGGGTATAGTTTTTTGCTTAGATTGATGAGTCTTAATGCGAATTATTTTTAATTAAATTTTAATTATCCCCGTAACTAGTGCGAAGTAGTGTGAGGTAGTGTGAAGTCGGGTGTACCACTAGCACCCCAAATAATCGCCAGCTTCCTGAATAATTTTCCAGAGTTTCTGCGAGTTTTCTGGCGTCATACTACTCTAAACCTTGTTTTATCTAAAAAAGATCTAGTTTTGTGTCTAGTTATATAATGAAATCTTTTAAACAAACTTATCTTCTTTTAGCTCTGTATTTTTCGTTAATACTATCGATATAAACCCTTATTTTTTCTCTTTCCGTAACACGTCTAGATTCTACTAATTTATCCTGTAATTTTTTTCTTTTACTTTTTTCTAAGTAAGAATAATAAATTGGAATTAAAATTGTTAATCCAACTATTACTATAGCTAATAATATTTGCCAATTATTCATAAAAAATATTTGTATATTATTATTGATAAAAATTCTACCTGAGTTGATGATTATTTAGATTTTAAAGGGATTAATTTAGATATGATTAACCATATATCATTAATATACTTTTGTCTATGAAAAAGTGAAATTGAAAAAAAAAAATTTTAAAAAGTAAAAAAATTTTTACACCATAGGTGTATCAAAATTATTTATGAATGAAAAAGAGAGAATAGAATATATTAAAAAGGAATGGAAAAAATTCTTAGAAAAAAATTCTAAGAGAGATATAGATATTTCTAAAATTAAATCCATAGATGAAGTTAAACAAGCATTAAAAATACGAGAAGCTGTAGAATATATTTCCGAAGAATTTAATGTTGGCTTATCTGATGAACAAGTTGTTCTGTTATCTGATGCTTTAATTGAAAAAACAGTAATAGATGAAAAAGGAGAAATTAAAGAATTAAAATCTCGTGAGGGCAGGCCATATTTTTTTTCTCAAAACGTATTTCTGATGATAACCAGATTAGAGTTTGCTGTACTTGTAAGAGAGTTACAGAGATTAGATAGACCAGAAATATCAGAGATTTTTGAAGATATTCGTGAGCCAGATGCAATTAAGCTAAATAATATTTTAGAAAAAGATAATATAAAAATTGAAAATAACAATGATTATCCTAGAATAAGAGGATATCATCTAACTGATATAAATAAAGATTTAAGATATGGCTGATAAAATAAAATATGGAAATACCTCAGCTTTAACTGAATATATGATTGAAGGTAACAGAGTATCAAGACTCGAATCGTTGCTATTATTCGGGGTACAAAATTTTACAGCTGTTCTTACAATCATCAAAAGAAAAGGATTTATTGTAAAAAAAACACCCGTTTCTATGGCCAAAATTTTAAGGCGAATAAATAAAGATCTTAAGTGCGAGCCACCAAAAAATTTACCCATAAGAGATATAATAATGAGTGAATGGTGGATAAGTAAATGAGCAGATCTTTTAGTCAAAGACAAAGAAAAATTTTAGAGATAGTTGGTGGAAACACTTGTGCTTCTTGTGGCAAAAATCTTAAGGATGGATTCCATGCCGATCATGTAATACCTTACTCTAAAAAAGGTAAGACAATATTAAACAATGGGCAAGCTTTATGTCCAAAGTGTAATTTAAAAAAGGGTGCAAAGTAAATGTCATTGTCTTTAAGATCTTGGCAAGACCAAGCAGTAAATAAGTCTTTAAATTGGTATTTTAGCCAGGAACAAGCAAATAATAAATTTTTAATTAATGCTGCACCTGGTGCTGGAAAAACTATTTGTGCTGCTGTAATCGCAAAAAAACTTATTGAAAAAGAGGCTGTAAAAAGAGTTATTGTTATAGCACCAAGAAAGGAAGTTGTAAGACAATGGAAAGATGAGTTTAAAGCTGTAACTGGCAGAACTATGCTTGTTGTAGTAGGTAAAAACGAGGATCAGGGATTAGATGTTTGTGCAACCTGGAACTCAGTAAATGATCAAAAAGATTTATTCCAAACAATTTGTGAAACAGATAACACTTTAGTTATATGCGATGAACATCATCATGCGGCGGTTAAAGCTGCTTGGGGAGAAAGTGCTGATAGCGCATTTTTAAAAGCAAAATATGTTTTAATTTTAACTGGAACACCAATACGTAGTGATGGCGAAAGACCTGTTTGGTTTGAATATTCTGGTGGGGAGATTACGCATCCTGAAGAAGGCCAGTATACACTTACATATGGTGAAGCAGTAGATTTAAAATATTGTAGACCAGCATTTTTTCATCGACATGAAGGTAAATTCACTGTTGTTCTTAAAGATGAAAATGATCCAATATTTGTATCAGGGACAACAGGCATAGAAATAGATGAAAAAAAGCATACTAAAAAATTTATTGGAGCAATTCAAAAATCTTGCGATTTTTACACATTAGCCAGGTCACCAAAATATAAAAAGGACGGAAAAACACCTGATTTAAATTCTTATCAAGCATCAATGTTAGAGTGGGGGATATCTAAACTTGAAGATATCAAAGAAAGATTACCAAATGCTGGAGGGTTAGTTATTGCACCTAATATTAAGGTTGCTGAGTACATGGCTGATACTCTTAAAGAATTAACAGGCGAAAAACCAATGTTGGTTCATAGCAATATGTCCAATGCAGATAGTTTAATTGAAGCATTTAGAGAGAGTAACAAGGATTGGATCGTATCTGTTGCAATGATCAGTGAAGGTGTAGATATAAAAAGATTAAGAGTTCTTGTTTATCTTCCAAATGCACAAACTGAATTATCTTTTAGACAAGCATTGGGAAGAGTTGTTAGATCTGCAGGAAAAAACGATGACTCTAGCGCATATGTGGTAATGCCTACTCATAATATTTTTGAAGATTATGCTCGTAGAGTAGAAAGAGAGATGAAATTAATCAAAATAAAAGAATCCTCAAAAAATACAAAAATTTGTCCTAAGTGTGAGGAGGAAAATGACAAAAGTAACGTTGAATGTAAATTTTGTGGATATGAATTTCCTCAAAGATCAACAAGATTTAAAGTGTGCGAAAACGATGGTTGTGGTCATCAAAACCCAGTAAATCTAGATGAATGCCAAAAATGTGGTGAGAAGTTTGGTCATGATTTTGTTATTACATTAGATAATGCTTTGAGAATGGGTGGAATTGCAAGAGAAATGGATGTAGATGAGGCCGATGTTCAAGAGGCTGAAAAATATTATAAGAATATTAGAAAAGAAATTTTAGAAAGTGGTGATGCACGAGTGATTGAGGTTTTAAGCTTGTTTCCAGATGAAGCGCTAGTTAAATTAAAAAGAATACTAGATAAAGCATCAAAATAATTTATATCAATTTTAAGACAAAATTCAGTCTAATTATTAACATCAGAAAATGTTTTTATTAATTATTGAAAATCTCAGAACTTAATAAAATAACAAAAATAATTACAGGAGAATTAAGGCTCTTCCCAGATCCAGTAAGGCTTTTAGCTCCAAAATTGTTAAATTATACAAAAAATTATAGAGATTTTTTAATATTATTTGAACTGTCAAAATTTCAATCAAACAGAAGTCAAATTTTAAAGATAATTCAAAATAATCAATTTATTTCTGAAAAACTAAGCGAACTTATAAAAAGAAAATCTAATAAAAAAATAAATAACAAAATTAATAACATGCTTGAAAAAATACATAACAATGAGGAAATTAACTTATGATAGATTATCTATTTTATTTATGTGTCGATATTCTTGTTTGGATAGCAAATTTTACTGGAACAAGTTATGAGTTTGTTAATATAGTAATATTTGTTGTTGGTTATCCATTATTTGCAATAGCTTTGCTTTTAATAATTTATTTCCAATATAAAAAAATAAAAAAAATAGAGCATAAACTTGATTTATGAATTTCTAATAGTAATTTTAATCAAAAAATTTATTGGTTTTGTTAATTTAATCTTAGAGATTTTTTTGTTAGGTTATTTACCTCTTTGGTCTATTAAAAAAATTAATCTTTTTAAAAACATAATTAAGTCAAAAATAAAACATCTAAGAATGATTTGCTAGGCATATGCATTGGATTTCAATCCTTTTCTATCGTATTCCGCTTTTTTTATTATCTCCCTTGTTGCGTAATTCGAACCAAACGAAAAGGATTGAGACCATTACAAATTACAAACTTTTAACTCTCAAAAAATCAATCAACAATAGGAGTTCCAATATATGGAAATATGCCGTGTCTGTAAGTACTGTCACGTGAGTGCTTACGTTGCGTATGATAACTGCGATCCCGCCTGTGTCATATCTTTCCAAACATTATAATAGACATTAAAAAAATATGTTTTTAAAAGTTTGTTTTTAATTAATACACCATTCATCTTTCTTATGCTTTGATAAGGCTGCTAACCACGATGTTGGATTTTTATTCTCAGAAAGATTCTTCTTTATTTCTTTTTTTGTTTTATTTAAATCTTTGTCATACCCTTTAATTAATTCATTAACTTTATAGCAATCACTTCCTGTGTTTAAGAGTTCAATATATTCATTTTTATAATTAAATACTGCATCAAACCAAAAAGCTCCACCACCTGTAGAAAGATAAGATTTTTTACCCTTGGCAATATAATAGTTGTTATGAAACTCTAATTTACCATCCATTAAACTTAGCCCATTAATAATGCTGTTATTAGCGTTTATAATTTTATCAAACTCAACCAGAGTGTTGTCAGTATAAGTTCCAGTAGACTGAGAAATTAGAATTGAATGTGGATTATTTAAATCCCATTTATTTGATTTTACAATTTTGTTATTATCTCTTTCTAAAATATTAATGTCATATCCATAACTATGGGTATTGTTATAAAAATATAAATAATTATTTTTGTAGAAATAAATATAATCATCTATCAACTTACAACCTTCTACACATACTATATTTTCTAGTGATTTAATTTTAGGAATACTGTTATTAAAATTTTCTGACCACCCTAATGAAGCAATAACTCTGTCTTTTATCGGGGAAATTTCTAGAACTATATTTTTAGATTTATTATTCCTAATTACTTGCAAATCAATTTTGTCACCAACGTTGAATTGCTCAAATATTTTCTCAAACTCATAAAAACAATTATAAATATCATCAATATTATCGGTACACTCCTTATCATCAGATATTAAGCCAATACCATTATATGTAAGAATTGTATCACCAACTCTTAGATTGCTTTTGTATGCACTTGAACCTTCTCTTATGAAATGGATTTTAAAATTTTTATTATGAATTTTAGTAGGAAAAATTCCTAAAGATTTTTTAGACAAATTATAATTTTTGTTCAATTTATTTTCTAAATTTTTTGTAAGAATTTTACTTTTATGATGTTCTGTGAATTTTTGCTTAAGACAATTTTTATCTAAATTTTTTCCAGAGTAAACCAAAGTACCCTTGTCTTTAATTAATTCTTTTTCAATTTTTTGGTTACCTATTTCTCCAACTAATTTACTACTAAATGAGGAACGATCAGTTATTAAAAATGTTTTTATTGGACTGTTACTACACTCAGATAAATATTTTTTATAAAAATTTTCTTCCTCAGCATAACCACTCCCACTAAACAACAAACCAAGAACCAGGATTGTTAGAAGTTTCCTCATTATTAATCCAACTTACCTTTAAATTCATAACAAAATTTATGATTATCTTTGAGAAAACACGCTCCATCAATTACCCCAACAAAATATTCATCAATTCGAGTAGGACTTATTCGTTGTCCAGCCTGTGTCATATCTTTCCAAACATTATAATAGACATTAAAAAAATATGTTTTTAAAAGTTTGTTTTTATGTGCATAAAAAAAATAAGAGCAATTTTTTGTCCCATCATCACAATCAACTTCTTTTGAAACTACAATTGTAAATTCATCCTTTTCTTCACCATATTCTGTTAACGACATTGTACACATTTCATTATTAACTACGACTTTACCTTCGTACTGAATAAAACATTTCCCAGTCCAGTTGATGTTATCATGCACCTTGTATATTTTGGGGGTCTTATAATAATTATCGCCAGCATTAGCAATTCCACTAAACAACAAACCAAGAAATAGTATTGATATAAGTTTCATCATTTATTTATGCTTCCTGAATAATTTTCCAGAGTTTACTTGCGTTTTCTTTGTTCATTACAATCTACTTAAATTTTATCATTATAATTTTTTTTGGTTAATCACTACATCCACAAGTATTGCAATTAATAAATTTAGCATAGTAATCCCACAGATTATAATGAAGCTGAAAAAATAAATCCAAGCCCACCAGTAAATATCTTGTAAAGGTAACATAACTTGCTCCCAGCTAGATAAAGTTAAGACTTGGAATAATGTAATCATTGCAACTCCTACATCGTTCCATCTTTCAGGTATATTGGGGCTAAATAAAATTGATCCTATAGTTGCATAAATGTAAAGAATTATAAATAACAATAGCCCTACATAAAACACTCTTTTTACTGATGACAATAAAGCTTCTATTATTTTTTTTAATTCTGGAACAACAGAGATAATTCTTAATACTCTAAATACTCTTAATAATCTTAATAGTAAAAAATTTGAGTTATTTGGTATTGGAATTAATGAGATTAAAACAATTAATGTATCGAAAATATTCCATCCACTTTTAAAAAAATTTAATTTTTTAGGCTCTCCAACAAATCGTATTAAAATCTCGATAACAAAAAAAATAGTAATTGAATAATCTAAATAATTTATTAATTGTCTAGTAAATTGACTTAAATCGTAGGTATTTACCCCAATAGTTATTGCATTAATTATAATAATTGAAATTACAATAAATTGAAAAATTCTACTTTCTTTTAAATTGTATAAAAATTTTTTCATATTTGATCTAAATTACAAATACTGTAAATTGTTTATGTAATTGTAATTTCACCTTTGACTAATATTTCCATGTAAAAATTCATATTTATATTTTAAAGTTATCATAAATCTTAGACTAACAAATCCTGAACCATGAGTCTATTTGCTTTAAATGGCTATTTGACTTATCTTGATTTTAATTAATTTTACATGAAAAAAATATTAATCTTAATAATTGTTTTTTTTGATATTAACTCTTTTGCCATAAGTAAAGAAACAACATTTACAAATGAGATATTTAAAAAATCTCAACAAGATGGAAAAACAGTCGTTATACACTCATGGAATAAAACTTGTTTAACTTGTGCAGAACAAGTTAAGATTTTAGACCATGCTAAAAAGGACTTTAAAGACACGATATTTTTGAGCTTTGAACAGACTAAAGATAAAACAATTGCTAAATTTTTAGATATTGATTATTGGACAACAATAGTTGTTTACAAGAATAACAAAGAAATATCACGTTCTATTGGTCAGACAAACAAAAAGGAGATTTATTCTCAAATTAAATCTAATAAATATTGAAAAATTTAATAGGTTTTATTTTCTTTAACTACAGTTTCATCTATTACTTTAATAGGCTCCTCAATAGGTTCGGTTGTAGGGTTTAGCTCCATACCTATAGGTGTAATAGTTTGTGGCATAGGAGTAAATTGTGAGTCCGGATTATCTTTTGTATCTCTAACTTTCATTCTATATAATCCAAAAATTCCAATTATTCCGTGAAAAACAATTAAAAATACAAAATAACCGTTAGGACCTGTAGCATTCATAAATAATGAACATAAAAAAGGTCCACTAATAGCACCTAAACCAAATGCAAATTGTAATGCAGCCCCTGCTGCTACAAATTTTTCTTTTGGAATAAAATCATTTGTATGCGCAAAAATTATTGCAAACATTGGTAGACTTGCAAATGCAAACAAAATAATTGAAATATAAAAAAAAGTTTTGCTAGATCCAAGCACGCCGTCATAAAACATTGTGCCACTACTAAGAATTGCACAAAGAGCAAAAAATGCAGCTGCAAAAGTTGTATAAATAATTACTCGTCTACGATCAATACTATCTGAAAATTTTCCTATAGGCCATTGCGATAATGCACCTGAAATTGCAACTAAAAAAGTTACAACAGAAATTTCTAAAATTGAAAAATTCATTGAAGCTGCATAAACTGGTAATAAAGAAAATAAAGCTGACTGAGCGGTACCATAAAAAAGAGATCCAACCATTCCTAATGGCGATACTTTGTAAAGTTCTTTTAAACTCATTCCTCTAATTCTTTTAAATGTAGGAGCTTTTTTTTTCGTAAGTAAAATTGGAATAAGCGCTAAAGACATGAATAAAGATATAAGTATAAAAGGTTGAAAATTAATTGGTGAACTAAAATTCAAAAAGAACATCCCAATTGCCATTGATCCATAAAGTATGATCATATAAATAGACAAAACACTTCCTCTATTTTTGTTAGAAGATCTGTCGTTTAACCAACTTTCTGCAATTGTATATATGGAAACCATACTAATACCTGTAATCACTCTAAGGATAAACCAAGTAAAAGGATTAATTAAGATTGAGTGCATAAGAACAACTATTGATGCAATGGATGCAAAAGCTGCAAACACTCTAATATGACCTACTCTAGAAATTAGATTGGTAATTGTTTTTGCTCCAATAAAATATCCAACATAATAACCTGACAACATGAAACCTGTTGCTGTTAAACTAAAATCTTCTTTAACAGCTCTTACACCTAGCAAAGAGCCTTGATAACCATGAGCTAGCATAATTAAGCCCATACCAAGAAAAAGTGCCCAAGAGTTTTTTAATATTTTTTGCATAAATTCAGCCCTATTTAGTTCGATCTATTCGTGAATCAAGTCTTTATTGTGACAATCGCTTAGTTTTTTTTAAGCTTTAAAAATGAGTGAATGGCTATGGTCAGGATGATAACAACCCCACCTTGGATTGTCTCGATACTTGGTTGCTCATTGATAACTAGCCATACCCAAAAAGGACCTATGATTGTTTCTAGTAAAAAGAAAAGGTTAACCTCTTCAGCAGGTATAAATCTTGGTGCAATTGTTACTAAAACAAATGGGATAGCTACACACATTACACACATTAAAGGAACAAATATTAGATCTTTATCTACAAGCGCAAAAGTATCTACGAAAAAGAAAGCAAAAATTGCTACACATAGTTTTCCAATTACAGCAGACGGCACAAGGTCTCTATTTTTGGCATATCTAGCGATGACAGCGTTACAAGCAAGACCAAAAGCGGTAATTATACCAAATAAATCACCATAAAAATTACCCATTTCAATCGAGTCGTGGAAAATATAGGTAACAGAAATTAAAGTAATAATAATAGCAATCCAAGTTTTATGGTCTGGAACTTCTTTTAGAAATATACTTCCCAATATAGCTGATAACATAGGTGCCATTGCAATCATTACTAGCGTATTAGCAACATTAGTATTTTGAATAGAAATTATAAAAGTAATATTACAAATAGAAAAGCTGATAACGTAAAAAATACCAGGATAACCGATGTTAATTAAAGCTTTAAAAAGATTATTCTTATAAAAAAATATAAGCCCAACAAGCACAACTACAAAAGGGATAGCACCCCTATAAAAAAGCATTCCCCAAGTTTCAATATTAGAAAGCCTAATTAAAATTGAGTCAGGAGTAATCAACATTACTGCAATAAATGCTAAAAAAGAACCTTTTTTTTGGTTTGAAAATTTATTCATTGACAAAATCTATTTTAAAGTCATCACAATGTTAGCATTATTTTTAAATGCTTTTATATATCCAAGATTATAAAGAAATTTTACTAAATCATGTTTCCATAGGTGTTCAGAGGCATGTTCTAAAATTATATTTTTAGGGTAAAGTTTTTTTTTACAACTTTTTAAAAATGATAAAAGAACTCTATCTTCATATCCTTCAATATCTATTTTAAGATTTGTTATATAATTTAATTTTTCTTCTTTAACTATATTGATTAACTTTCTACAGTTAACTAAAATATTTTTCTTATTTTTTTTTTGAAGTACACGTCCATTTGCTAAACCTGGAGTAAAATCAAAGTAAATTTTTTTATTTTTATCACCTAGGGCACAATTTTTAATTTTTACAATTGAAAAAATTTTAGGAATTTTCTTTTTTAATAATTTCAAATTTTTTTTTAATCTTAAATTATTGATTGGGTTTGCATCAATCGCGATAATCTTAACTTTATTATTATTGCTATGTAGAGACGCAACATTAAGTGTGAAGAGACCCATATTTGAGCCGATATCAATAAAAACACTATTATTTAAAGATTTTTTTTTTATAAAATTTATTTCTTTATTTTCATTTCTTCCAAAATAAACTTTAATCCCAGTTAATTTATCATTATAGAAATAAAGAGGTATTTTGTTAACTTTACAAACAAATCTAGGATCATCAATATTACCAATTCCAATAAAAAAATTTATAAAATCTATAATTACTTTTCTAATTTGACCCCTCCCTAAAAATGTTTTTTGACCCAAAAAAAGAATTATTTTAAGTATAAAAATTTTAGTTTTAGATAGCTGCATTAACTTGTATGATTTTTTCATAATTTTAAATTTTTCCAAAAAATCTTTGCAAGATTAATGCCTGATAAATCAAATAGAGTTTTTAACCCAGTGGGTGAAGTTACATTGATATCTCCATTTAGTTTTTGGTCAATAAAATCAATACCTGCAAAATAAATATTTTCTTTTTTTAAATCTTTTGCAATTAATTTTGATATTTTATTTTCTAATTTAGTTAATTTAATATTCATTGGTTTAGCACCTTTGCTCATATTGCTTAAGAAAGATCCTTTTTTTGGAACTCGTGATATAGCACCACATACTTTTCCATTAATTAAAAAAACTCTCTTGTCGCCTTTACTAATCTTAGGCAAATATTTTTGGCACATAATATGATCATGCTGCTTAATAAACTTTTTAATTAGTTTAAGATTAAAATTGTTTAATAAATGAATATCATTACCACTAAAACTATGTATTGGTTTTAAAATTACTTTTTTATGTTTTTTAAAAAATTTTTTAATTTCTTCAATATTTTGAGTGAAAATAGTACTTGGCATAAATTTTTGATACTTTACTGAATAAAGTTTTTCAGAAATATTTCTAATTGATGTTGGGTTATTAATTATTTTTACTCTATCTTTAATGGTATCTAAAATGTATGTAGTTGAAATATATTCAAGGTTAAATGGAGGATCTTGTCTAATCAGAATATACCTACAAAGTGTAAGGTCTAAACTTTGTTTTTTAAGAATTTTGAAGAAATTTTTTTTATTGTAGTTAAATTTAATAAAAAAACCTTTGGCTATAACCTTAGAGTTAATTACAGATAGATTTTTAGGATCGTAATAAAATATTTTATATTTTTTATTTTGAATTTCATGAGCCAAGAAAACGCTAGTATCCGTAACTGGATTTAATTTTGAAGGGTGATTTCCTTGTATAGCTACAATTTTATTCATCATATAATTCACTTAAATCTTCATTGTTTGAAAATTTATTAGTCATATGATCTGCGTTGGTAGTTTTATTATCAATTATTTTTTGTAAATGATTTAAGAACAATGTTTCATTTTTTCCACTTTTGTTAAGAATATCTCTATCGTTTAATCCCTTTCTAGATAAATCTAATAAAGTTGAAGCCCAATAAAAGAGATCTTTACCCATTAGTTGAGTATTGAAACCTTTTTTTGGTGCCTCTAAATAAGCGTTAATTATTTTTTCTTTATCCCAATTAGAAATTAGTTCATACACTTCATCTAAATTACCGTACAACATTCCAACATTAAAAGCAGGACCCGCGCATAAACAATCCCAGCCACAAGTGTCCATAGATCTGAGTTCTATATATTTTTTTAGTCTATTTTCTGTAAAAATTGTGCTTAAGTGAGTAGTCAAGTCACTTTCAGTCGGCAATCTATTTTCTATTTCGGTAATGTTCCCATCCATAAAGTCTTTAAAAGTATATTTTAGACCTGAAATGTAGGTGTCTTTATCTTGAATAAATAAAATGGGAAAATTAATTATAAATTCTGCGTATTTATCAAAATTTAATTCTTCAAAAAATAATTTTGGTAACCCACCTCTTGAAGTATTTTGCCAAACTTTAGATCGGTAAGATAGATAACCACTATTTTTTTTTTCAACTATTGATGAGTTCGCAAATAAAGCAATTGATATTGGAACAATAGAATTAACAATTTTAAATTTTTTTACAAAATCTTCTTCAGAATTGAAATCTATATTCAACTGTGTACCACATGTTCGATACATCATATCTAAACTAAGCTCTCCTCCTAAAGGCATGTCTTTAGTCATTAATTCATATCTTTGTTTTGGATTATTTGGAATTTCTTCTAATTTTGAAATTGGATCAAATCCAGTACTTATGATTTTGATATCTAATTTTTTTGTAACTTGCTTTAATTCAAATAAATAATCATGTGACTCGGCACATGCTTCATGAAGTGTAACAAGTTTATCACCAGATAGTTCTATTTGATTGCCTGGCTCAAGTGTTATATTTTTACCCCCTTTGTTTAATCCTATAATATTTCCTTTTTCCAAAATTGGATTCCAACCAAATTCCAATAAAGATGAAAACATTTCTTTAATTTTTGAATAATCAACTCTCTTATTATCTTGATTGTTGAAAAGAAACTTTTCATGTTCAATACCAACTCTAAAATTTTTAGTGCTTTTTACACCAGATTTAAAATAGTCAATAATATGTTCTTTTGAATTAATCATTAATTTAATATTTTAAGTTAAACAAAATAATAAGGTTCTCTTGAGAAAATTTTTCTTACCATGGGAGAAAAGTCATCTAAAGTCATACTTCTATATTCTGGATCAAATGAAGCCTGGTCATAATTTTCACAAAAATAAACTGTTGCATCATAATATTTATGGTCTTTGAATTTATCTCTAGCATTTCTATCTCCACCCAAGTGGTGGGCACTATAATAAGTTTGAAAAAGTCCATGATGTTTAATTATCCAATATGTCTTTTCAGAAACATAAGGCCTAAGGATTGAAGCAGCATATTGAGAATGATTCATTGGTGCTAAGTCATCCCCTATATCATGTAGCAATGCAGCAACTACCATCTCCTCATCTTCTCCATTTTTAAAAGCTCTGGTAGCCGCTTGTAAAGAATGTTCAAGTCTAGTTATCTTATAACCCTCTAGTGTCGTTGTTTGAGAAGATAAATATTTTAAAATTCTTTCCGCAGTTTGTCTTTCATAATTTTTTTCATATTTTTCTAATAGCTGGTAATCCTCTTTGGTACCATTTTTCATTTCTGTAAAATTTACTTTTTTCATTTTTAATTATTAGATGCAGTACTTAATAAAGATAGTTGCGTAACCTTGTTATCTCCAAGTTCATCAATAGGTTTAACTGGATAATCACCTGTAAAATAATGATCTGTAAGCTGAGGATATGTTTCGTTCCTTTTATCAAAACCAACTGCTTTATATAATCCTTCTAATGATAAAAATTTTAAAGATTTTGCTCCAATATATTCACAAATTTCATCGTTTGTTTTATTAGCAGCCAAAAGTTCTTTTTTAGTTGGGGTATCTACACCATAGAAGTCTGGGTGTCTTATTTCTGGGCAAGCAATTTTAACGTGTACTTCTTTTGCGCCAGCATCGTATAACATTTTAACTATTTTATATGATGTTGTTCCTCTAACCAAAGAGTCGTCAACTAATATAATTTTTTTATCTCTAATGGTTGTTTGATTTGCGTTTAATTTTAATTTTACACCTAGGCTTCGAATTTGTTGACTTGGTTCAATAAAAGTTCTTCCAACATAGTGATTTCTTATTAAACCGTGCTCATAATTAATTTTTAGATATTGAGCAAAACCAAGTGCGGCTGCATTTCCGCTATCTGGCACAGGAACTACTATATCTGCATCAATATCATTTTCTTTAGCAAGCTCTATACCTATATTCTTTCTATGTTCATAAGCAGTTTTACCATTTAGTACGCTGTCAGGTCTTGCAAAATAAATATATTCAAACACACAAGGTCTAACTTTTTTAGGAGGGAAGGGCTTGATACTCTTTAATTCATCATTTTCAATTAAAACTATCTCTCCATTTTCAACATCTCTTACAAATTTTGCTCCAATGATATCTAAAGCACATGTTTCTGAGGCCAGAACATAACTTTTGCCTAATTTCCCAATTACAAGAGGTCTTATTCCATAAGGATCTCTAACACCAATTAAAGAATTTTGAGTTAACATTACTAATGAATAGCCACCTTGAATTTGAAATATAGCATCAACAACTTTATCAATTGTTTTAAGTCTTTTTGATTTTGCAATTAATTGAACAATTGTCTCTGTATCTGAAGTTGTATAAAAAATAGCACCATCTTCTACTAATTTATTTCTTAAAGATATTGAGTTAGTCAAATTCCCATTGTGTGCAACACCTATTCCACCTGCATTAGTATCTGCAAAGAATGGTTGAATATTTCTTAAAGTATTTTCTCCAGTGGTACTGTATCTATTATGTCCAATTGCGTAATTCCCTCTAAGATTTTTAAGTACTTTTTCTTTATTAAAATTATCTCCTACTAATCCAAATCTTTTTTCTGAATAGTATTTTTCACCGTCAAAAGTAACAATTCCACAACCTTCTTGTCCACGATGTTGTAAAGCATGAAGTCCAAGCGCTGTTAAAGCTGAAGCATCTGTTGCATTACTTACACCAAAAACACCACATTCTTCTTTAAGTTTTGGATCAAAGTTCTTTAATTTTTTCTTTAGAATCTTGATATGTTTTTTCATTCGGAAATTCTTTTATGAGATAATTACTACCTTTTTCAAGGTATGGAAAGATGTATGATTGATCATTATTTAATGGCCATTTATCATAATTGTAGACAATATGAATCCCTGAAAAGATACAAACTGCAATTATGTAAGCTTTTATAAATCCAAAAAAGAATCCAAATGTCTTATCCAGACCACCAATACCAGTATAACTAACTGCTTTACTTATCCCTTTATTTATAAGCAAAACAACAAATATAACGATTATAAATATTGTAATACCTAGCCCAATATCCAGAACATATTCACTATCTATAATATCTTTAAAGTAGGGTTTTACTTTTGGGAACAAAATCAATGTAATGACATAGGCTAAAATCCATTTAGCCATTGAAAGAATACTTAATACAAATCCATTTCTATAACACTGTATTATTGATAAAATTGTAATCAGAAGATATAAAAAATCAATAACTGATATATCGCTAAATAATTCCCTTAAGGTATCTAGCACTTAGATTATCTCCCAAAAGGTTTAATAATTAAAATTAATGAAGGCAATAATGTTAAAACAGATATCATTGCTAATAACATTGCAAGTCCTGTAAAAATCCCAAAATATATTGTTGGTATGAATTTAGATAATACTAAAATTGAAAATCCAAAGACAATTGTGATTGATGTATTTAAAATTGCTACACCAACGGTTGAATGACAAACTTTTAATGTTTTGTTGTAATCTTTAATCTTTTTAAACTCTTCTTTAAACCTATAGATATAATGAATGCTATTATCTACCGCAATACCGATAGTAATAGCAGCTATTGTTATTGTCATCATATCTAGCGGAATTCCCAGAAGACCAATAATTCCTAAAATAAAAAATGCAGCAATAAAATTTGGAACTACTCCTATTAAAGACAATTTTATATTTTTAAATAAAATAATAAACATAGAGAATATGCCGATCATCACTAATCCTAAAGTTAAAATTTGAGACTTAAATAAACTTTGCAATAAATTATTAAATAAAATCAAAACACCTGCTAATTTGAACTCTTCTTCATTTAATCCAATTTTATTTTTGAGATCAAAATTAATTTTATTAATGAGATCATTTCTTCTCAAATTTTCTTGAGAGTCTATAATTCTTAGACTTATACGAGCTTCATTATTTTCAATTGAAATATATGGATCTATTATTTCTGTTTTAATACTCTCCGGAATTTTAGAATAGAGCACTCCCATTTCTAACGTACCTAGTGGTTTATTATTATTTAATTGCGTGGCAACATCAATAATAGAAGAAAAAGATAAAACCTTACCTACTTGAGGTAGACCATCTAAATAGTTATGAACTGAGGCAATTTTATCAATTTTATCTTTAGTGAACCAATATTTTTCATCATTTGAATCTTCCTCATCACCCCAATCCTCAAATTCATCATCTTCACTAGATTTTTCTTTATTTTCTTTATCTTTAGAGGGAAATTTTAAAATTACTTCTAATGGTGTTGTGCCACCTAATTGTTCATCAATAAGTCTCATACCTTTGTAAATTTCCGTATTTTTATTAAAATAATTTATAAAACTATTCTCTACCTCGAGTTTACTAATACCAATGACGCTCAAAATTATAACAATACCTGTCAATCCAAAAATTATATTCTTATTATTAAGTGAAATTAGTCCTAAAAAAGAAGTAATTTTTGAGCTCTGTTCTTTTTTGATAGACATATTTTCAGTTGATACAAAACTTAAAAGTGTAGGTAGCAAAGTGAACGTTATGATAAAAGATGTAATTAAACCAAAAGTCATCATCCATCCAAAATCAATAATTGGCTTTATTTCACTAAAGATCAAAGACAAAAAAGCAAATATAGTTGTAAAGACTGTATAAATTATTGGCCAAAACATTTTATTAGTCGTTAAAGAAATTATTTCATAATTACTTTTGTTTTGATGATCTTTTCTTAATTGAAGATAGCGAGTACTCATGTGAATATTCATCGCCATTGTTAATATCAGCATTAACGCAATAAAATTTGATGATATAACAGTTACTTTCCAGCCAAGAATTCCAAGTAATCCCATCATTATTATTACTGAAAATAAACAGCTACTAATTGGAACAATTATCCAAATTAATTTTCTAAAAATAAACCACAATGTAGCAATAATGAATAAAAGAACTCCCAATCCAAATACTATGATATCACTTTTGATAAAAGTCATCATATCATCTGCGATCATTGGAATTCCCCCAAGATATATTTTTCCTACATCATCATAACTTTGAATAACTTGTCTTATTTCTAAAATATTTTTATGATTCTGTTTTTTAATTTGATCTTTATATTTTTCTATTTCTTCTTTAGATAAATTCTCAATATTATCTAATTTTTTACTCGCTTTAATGTTTACAATTATACCACTGGTATTACCATTTTCGCTAATCACAAAATTTCTAAATACCGGACTATTTAAAATTTCGTTAAATCCTCGGTCTCTATCTACATCTTCATCTTTTAAAGTTTTAAAACTCTGCAAACGTTCTTGAAGAGGGGTATCAGAGTTATTTAAAAGTGGAATATCTAAAAGAGTTATAACGCTATGAACCCAATCTAAGCTTTGAATTTTATACTTTAAACTAAGAAGATTATTAATTGAATTATTTGATGCCATTTTCTCATTAGGCGTATAAGTTAAAATTAAAAAGTCTTTAGACCCATATCTTTCAGTTATTTCTTTTAAATAAGCTAAGTCAGGGTCGCCTTCAATGAGTAAAGTTTCTGATGAAGCATCAAGTCTAAAATCCTTTGAATAATAACCAAAACTTAAAATTACTATTATTAAAAGAGTAAATATTGCTTTTGGATTTTTTAAAATTGAATTTTGATAAAAATGAGCAAGCATTTACTCTTTTATATTGGAAATTAATTAGTTTGAGTATCCTTAAATTTGGTAAATCTTTCCTCAAATTCTAGAGTTACATTGCCAATTGGTCCATGTCTTTGTTTTCCAATTATGATTTGTGCTAGATGTGCAACTTCATTCATTTTTGCTTGCCATTCTGCGTGTTCAACAGTTGCCTCTCTTGGTTCTTTTCTTTGTAAATAATATCCTTCTCTATATACAAACATCACAACATCAGCATCTTGCTCAATAGAACCAGACTCTCTTAAGTCAGCTAGCTGAGGTTTATGATCATCCCTTTGCTCAACTTGCCTTGATAATTGTGATAGAGCTACAACTGGGACAGATAATTCTTTAGCAATTGCCTTAAGTCCTTGAGTGATTTGTGAAATTTCCTGAACTCTACCATCTTTATTATAAGTAGTACCTCTCATTAATTGAATATAATCAACCACAATCATATCTAGGCCAAATAATCTTTTTATACGTCTTGCTCTATTACTCATTGCCGCAATACTAATTGCTGGTGTCTCATCGATATATAATGGAAGCTCCGCAATATTTTTTGATGTTTCTAAAAATTTATCAAATTGTTCATCAGAAATTCTTCCTCGTCTAATATCATTTGAACTAATTCTAGCTTGTTCAGAAATTATTCTAGTTGATAATTGTTCTGATGACATTTCTAGTGAAAAAAAAGCTATAGAAGATTTTTTTCCACTATCTTGTAATTTTTGAGCTGCATTGAATGCAATATTTGTTGCAAGAGATGTTTTACCCATTGAAGGTCGTCCAGCAATAATAATTAAATCTGATTGATGTAACCCCCCAAGTTTGTCGTCTAAATCTCTAAGACCAGTTGGAACACCAACTATACCTTCCTCATTTTTATAAGCTGCTGAAGCCATTTCAATTGTTTGTTTCATTGCTTCATCAAACTTTATTAGAGAGGAATTAAAAGAGCCTTTCTCAGCTAAATCAAATAATAATCTTTCAGAGTTTTCAATTATATTTTGACCATTGGTATCAAGCTCATTTAGTTTAGCGCTATCAATTGTTTGTTCTGAAATTTTAATTAACTCACGTCTTACAAACATATCATAAATGATTTTTGAATATTCTATTGCTTGACGAACAGACGTAGAAAATTTTGTAATTTTAACTAAATATTCAGGAACATTTAAATCATCTTTTTCATCTTCAAAATAATTTTTAAGAGTGATTGGATTTGCAAGCATCCCCTTATAAATTAGGCTTTCAATTGCTTCATAAATTTTTTGATGCATAGGGTCATAAAAATTAAGACTTGAAATTATGGTACTAATTTCATCAAATATATCATTGCTTACTAAGATAGAGCCTATGACAGCTTGTTCGGCTTCGATATTATTTGGTAATTCTTTAAACTGATCTTTTACAATGCTTAAGTTATTTTCCATTTTAATAACTTACAGAATTTTCTTCTAAATAAAATTATTAATAAGCTCTGGGGAAAAAAATGTATAATTATTGAATTGTATCAGCAGAAGAAACACTGATAGTTATCTCTGCATCAACTACAGAGTGTAAAGAAATTTTAACTTTAAATTTACCTAAAGATTTTATTTCTTCAACTGGTTGAATCATAGATGGCTTAATGTCTATTTTATTTTCCTCTTGAATTAGTTTTGCTATTTCAGTCGGTTTAACTGAACCATATAATTCATTATTTTCAGTACTTAATTTTTTAACAGAATATTCTTTTCCATTAATCTGCTCAGAAATAAGGATAGCTTCTTTTTTCTTTTCATTATCTTTTTTAGATAGATCAGTTTTAATTTTTTCAACTTCTAAAATATTTTCTTTTGAAGCGTAAAGTGCTTTTTTATTCGCTATTAAAAAATTTCTTGCATAGCCTCTCTTAACATCTATTACTTCTCCAATAGAACCAACTCTTTTCACATTTTCTAATAAAATTACTTTCATTTTATAATAACGCTAAATTTCTAGCTCTTTTTATTGAAAGAGATAATTCTCTTTGTTTTTTTTGAGAAACATTTGTAATTCTTGAAGGTAAAATTTTACCATTTTCAGACATGTATTTTTTTAAAAGTCTAATGTTTTTGTAGTCAACTGTAGGTGCACCTTTTGCTGAAAGCGGACAGGTTTTTTTAAATTTATATTTGTTAGGTTGAAAGATACTTAATTTTGCAAAGTTACTTTGTTTACCTTTTTTATTTCCACTTTGTCTTTTAGGCATAATTAGTTTTTAAAACTCTCTTTTTTGTCATCGTCTTCTCTTTTTGCAAAATAATTTGTTTCTAAATCAAATTTTTTAACTCTAATTGTTAAATATCTAAGTAATTTTTTATCAATAGCTTCATTTTTTTCTAATTCATCTATTACATTTCCTTTACCTTTAATCTTAAAGTGAATGTAGCTTCCTTTTTTATTCTTTTTAATTAAGTATGATAAATTAAGTAATCCCCAATTTTCGGTTTTAACAATCTCACCTTCATTTTTTTCAACAATTTTAGAATACTTTTCAGTTAATTGCTTAATTTCACTTGGTGATGTATCTTGCCTAGCTATAATTGTATGTTCGTATAAATTCATTTAAGTTCTTTAATAAAAAGTGAGGATATACTATTATAAATGTTCAATTACAATAGTTAAAAAGGCAAAATAAATAGTTTTTTTTATATGTTTTCAGTAATTTTTCCTGGTCAAGGTTCTCAAATTGTTGGTATGGGAAAGGAATTTTATGACAAGTTCGATCTTGTTAAAAATCTATTTAAAGAGGCCGATGAAAGCCTAAATTATCCTTTATCAAAAATTATATTAGAAGGTCCCAAAGAAGAATTGGATTTAACAGCTAATACTCAACCTGCAATTTTTTTAATTAGTTATGCAATTTTTAATGTTGTTAAAAAAGAGTTTAATATTGATTTAAATAAAGCAAAATATTTTGCAGGCCATTCATTAGGTGAATATTCAGCTTTATCTTGTGGAGGATACTTGCCTTTTTCTGAAACCTTAAAAATATTAAGAATAAGAGGAGACGCAATGCAAAATTCAGTTCCAAAAGGGGAAGGGGGAATGGTTGCGGTTTTAGGTTCTACAGTCGAGATTATCGAAAAAGTTTTAGAAGAAAATGATCAAAATTTTAAAGCACAAATAGCAAATGATAATTCTGAAGGACAAATTGTTCTAAGTGGTCAAATCAAAGATTTGGATAAACTAACTATAATTTTAAAAGAAAAATCAATTAAAAATATTAAGCTACCTGTAAGTGCTCCATTTCATTGCAGCTTAATGAATAAAGCAACTCAAGTAATGAGTACTGAGTTAAATAAATTAAATTTCTTACAATCAGAAATAAAATTAATTTCAAATGTAACTGCTGAAGAAATAATAAATATTGATGAACTGAAGGAACTACTTATCAAACAAATTGAAAACAGAGTTAGATGGAGAGAAAGTGTGATAAATATGATCAATAATAATGTGAATCATTTTATTGAAATTGGACCAGGAAAAGTTTTGTCTGGATTAGTAAAAAGAATTAACAAAGAAGTAAAAATAAGTACTATAAATAATCAAAACGATATTGAAAATTTAGAAATATGATTAATTTAGAAAATAAGAATATTATAGTAACTGGCGCGTCAGGTGGAATAGGAAATGCTATAATTAAAAAATTAAATAAAGCAGGTGCAAATATCTTAGCATCCGGAACAAGAATTGAAAAACTAGAAGAGCTTAAAAAGAAATACGGAAAAATTAAAATATTAAAATTTGATATTTCTCAAAGTGAAAAAATTGAAGAATTTATTGAAAATGTTACTAATGAATTAGGTGGAAGTTTAGATGGAATAATAAATAATGCCGGGATTACGCAGGATAATTTAGCAATAAGGATGAGTTTAGAAGAATGGCAAAAAGTTATAAATATTAATTTAACCTCAACTTTTTTATTGAGCAAGTTTGCAATTAAAAAAATGCTTAAAAACAAATTTGGAAAAATTGTAAACATTACTTCAGTAGTAGGTCATACTGGTAACTTAGGACAGGCAAATTATACTGCATCTAAAGCAGGTATTGTTGCAATGTCAAAAAGTCTAGCAATTGAGTATGCTAAAAAAAATATTAACATAAATTGTATTTCACCAGGATTTATTAAAACTGCCATGACAGATAAAATTGATGAAAAGTTTAAAGAAGTTATAATATCAAAAATTCCGTCTGCTCGGCTGGGTGAGCCAGATGATATTGCAAATGCAGTTCTTTTTTTAAGTTCAGACCTGTCCAATTATATAAATGGAGAGACAATACATGTAAATGGAGGCATGTATATGGCTTGACAAAATAGCTTTTTAAACTAATAAGAATTTAAAACTAAAAAAGGATCAATATGTCAGAAGACGTTTCAAGCAAAGTGAAAAAAATTGTAGCAGATCATTTAGGTATCGATGAAGCAAAAGTAACTGAGGAGTCTAGTTTTATAGATGACTTAGGAGCTGACAGCTTAGATACAGTTGAATTAGTGATGGCTTTTGAAGAAGAGTTTGGATCAGAAATTTCAGATAGCGAAGCAGAGAAAATTTTAACTGTAGGAGATGCAGTTAAGTTTATCGAAGGAAAAGCTAACTAATAATTTTAATGCCCTTAGAAAAACATGGGGTAATGATAATTTTATCCTCTCCATCTGGAGCAGGTAAAACCACATTGGTTAAGATGTTATCTAATCTTGATAATTTTGAAATCTCAGTTTCTCACACTACACGACAACCAAGGCCTAACGAAACATCTAATAAAGATTATTTTTTTATTGATGAAAATGAATTTGAAAGACTAATCAAAAATGAGGAATTTCTTGAATATGCAAAAGTATTCAACAACCTTTATGGCACTTCAAGAACACCAGTAATTGATAAATTAGATAAAGGTAAAAACATTTTATTTGATATTGATTGGCAAGGAGCCGACCAAATTAAAAATAAAAAACTAGATTACAAGCTAATAACTTTTTTTATTCTTCCTCCAAGTAAAGATGAGCTATTTGAAAGACTTTCAAATCGAGATATGAAAGATAAGTTAATAGCAGAAGAGAGAATGAAACAATTTGAAAGAGATGTATTGCATTGGATTAATTATGATTATGTAGTTGTTAATGATAATTTGGATACTTGTTTTTCAAAGATTAAAAATTTAATAGATGCTGAAATTAGCGATGGATCTAAGGATTACGATTTAGAGTTTATTAGAAATCATGTAAATAAATTAACCTCCTAATTTTTCGTAAACTTGAGTTAACTTATAATAAGTATTAAAATCTAAATTTTGAGGCCTTAAATCTAAATCAATATTAAGTTCATCTAAAACTTTTTTATTACCATTAAATAATTGATTAAAAGGTTTTTTTATCATTTTTCTTCGGTGATTAAAAAAAATTCTAGTAATTTTTTCTAAGTTTTTTGGATTTTTTATTTTAAAAAAATCTTTTTTAGGTGAAAAAAATAATAAAGAGCTATCAATTTTCGGTCTTGGAGAAAAACAATCAGGTTTAATATCACAAACCTTTTCTACATTTAACTTCCAATTACTTATAATTGATAATCTTCCATAATTAGACGTATCAAACTTGGCAATTATTCTATCTGCTACTTCTTTTTGAAACATTAAAATCAAATTGTTAAACCATAAATCTTCTGTAGAATTTGTTATCCACTTACCCAGTATTTCAGTAGATATGTTATATGGTAGATTGCCAAAAACTGTAACTTTGCTATCAAATAATGAACCTTCATTTATTTTTAGAATATCATCATTTATAATTGTAAGCCGATTTTTAAATGTTTCCTCTAAATGATTTGCAAGATCTTCATCTTTTTCTACAACAAAAATTTTTCTTGGTTTTTTTTTAAGAATAAAAGAAGTTAAATTTCCAGTTCCTGGTCCAACCTCTAAAATAGTTTTATCTGTAATTTGGGTAACATTTACAATTTTTTCTAGAATATTTCTATCTACCAAGAAATTCTGGCCTAAACTTTTTTTAGCTTTTATCAATTTTTATCCAAAAATTTAATAGCTCTTAGTAAGCTTAGTGGATTGGATAGATTTTTACCCAGCATAGTTTCATTAGGTCCATGGTCTGGAGATATTCTCGTAAAAGGTAAGCCCAATGTTATATTAATAGCATCGTACTCATATAGTGTTTTAATAGGGGTTAATACCTGATCATGATACATTCCAACGATTACATCAAAATTTTTTCTATTATTTTTTAAAAAAATTGTATCAGCTGGGTATGGGCCAGATACGTTGTATTTTTTTTTTAAGTATTTTATTGTAGGTTGGATAATTTTTTCATCTTCGTTAAATGCATGAATACTCTCACAATGTGGGTTTAAACCTAAAATTGCAATACGCGGCTTAAACTTTAAATTTTTTTTATAAAAATTATCAATCAAGGTTACTTTGTTGATAATATTTTTCTTGGTTATTTTCTTTGAAACAACTTTTAGTGGTAAATGTGTTGTAATTGGACATACAGAAAGTTTTTTATTAAAAATTAACATACACGTTTTTTTAGTTAAAAATTTCTCAGAAATATATTCAGTAATTCCTAAAAATTCTTTTTTTAAAAAAAATTTTTTAGAAATAGGTCCATTAATAAATTTAACGATATTATATTTTTTGATAATCTTGAATGCTAATTCAAAAGAGTTTTTAATAAAAATATTTGATTTACTTGATATTTTTTCAAAAGCTTTATCTTGATTATATTTTACATCTATTAGGTTAATAGTTTTGTTGTCAAGTTTGTAAAACTCAAGTTTAGATGCATTGATTAATCTTATCTTGTTTTTAAAACCAAGCTTTTTCATTTGAAGATTTAATAATCTTTTTGATGAAATCAGTATCATTGGACTTTTAATTTTATTATTATTAAATACCTTAAAAAAAAGTTCTATAAATACACTGTTTGGTTCACCAGAGATTATTAAAATTGGACTAGAATTCATTTATTATAATATCTTTTTTTATTTTATTGAAATAGATATTTGAAAAACGATTTAATTGTTGATTTGTTTTTTTTCTAACTATTTTTTTTACTTCTTTATCTAAGTCAAACTCTTTACTTATTTTTCTTAAATCTAAAAGTTTTAATATCAAAAAACCACCTGGTATTAATATTGGATTTGTGTGTTCTCCAATTTTTAAATTTTTAAGTTCTTTAAAAATTTTCTCACTTAAGATGGACTCTGCAACCCAACCTAATTTTCCACCTTTATTTGCAGTATTTGAAATACTATATGCCAATGCAGTTTGAGAAAAATTAATTTTCTTAATACTTTTATTTATTAGATTAACTTTGTCTTTAAAATTTTCACTTTCATTCACATTAAACAATATCTCTGCAAGTAAAAATTCTGATTGTTTATCATTTTTTTTTAAATCATCTACAATTAATTGTTTATCTATTTTTACGTTATTTTGATATTTGTTATAGATTAATTGATTCCAAAAAAACTCTATTGTAATTTTTTTTCTTATTTCGTTAGGATCAATACTTCTATCTAAAAAATATTTTTCAAATTCAGAAATAGATTTTATCTCAAATTCTTTAAAATAATTTAATATAAGATTTTGTAAGATTTTATCTTCTATTTCAATTTCTTTGATTATTTTTTTAATTTCAATTTCTTTAATTTTTTCTCTAATTAGAGAATTTTTTGAAATTTGGAATGCTTCTTCTTTTTTAATATTATTAAATTCTTTATTGATAATTTTAAGGTATCGTAGCTCGTTGAGTATATCCAATGATGTTATGATTTCATTATTAATTTTAAAAATTATCTTATTTTCAAAAGAATTAGCAAAATTTAAAGATAATAAAAAACAAACAAAGCATAATATTATATATCTGGTATAAATCATCATTTTATAAAGAATAAATTTAATTGTTTAATAAATCTTGAGCATCATGTTCATATGTTGTTAAAGGAAATAGAGTTACTGTAAATAATAAATTTTCAGTAGGTTTTAAGTCTCCATCAGAGTAATAAGTTTTTTTATATTTAATCCCAGCTGTTAAACAATCATTTTTATATTCATAAACAAGATCATAAAATTCTGTTAAATTTAATTTTCTATTTCGTCTCGTTTCAAATGATAAAAAATTATTATCATCTAGTTCGTAAGATATTGAGCTTGCTAATATATTAGACTCACCACGTTCTCCATTTTCTTCAATAAAATTAAATTTTGTTACAATGTTATTAATTGAAACTGTTGTATTAATATTATTATACTCCAAAGTATTAATATCGTTATCTAAAGAAAAATTATAACCAATTTTTAAATCTTCTGAAAATTCATTTGTGATTGAACCAAATAAGTTTGAATTTTTTCTATTAATAGTGCTTTTATTTGGAACAAATTTTTCTTCCTTATCTCTAAAGACTGTAGCTAATTTTAACTCAAAATAGTTATTTATTTCATTTAATTCATTTTTTTGTTCACTTGAATAATCTAATCCTAATGTCAGTGATCTTCCTGATTCAAATGTATCAGATAATCCAAGTCTATTAATTGCAAATGCATTGTGAGCATCAATATTTCTTGCTGAACTTGAATAATTTTTCATATCATGAGGGTTAAATCTTAATGATAGTTTAGGTGTCAGATAATTTATAGATTTTTGACTATTTTTTTTAAGTGGCAAACTAACATCTAGGTTATATAAGCTTACTAACTCACTTTGTAAACTAGATTTATATTTAGATGATTTTTTTCCAACAGAATTTAAATTTTTAAGATTAATACCAAAATTATTTTTAAAACCTAAGTTAGAAATAAAGTCTATACTATTGTAAGTTAAATTATTTGTAATGTTAGTTTCAAGTTTGTTTGTACTATCTAGAACGTTATTTCCATTAGAGTTAAAAGAAACATTCCCATTAAATAAATTTTTAGAGATATATTTTTCAAAGTTATAATAAGGCAACACATATTGATATCGATCACTTTGATTTTTTATACGAAGATTTTCAAAAATTTGAAAACCAGTTTCAAAGTTAAAATCATCATGACTCAAATTAAGATCAATATTATTAGTTAATTTATTAAAATCTGAAGGTCTTAAATTTGATTTTGTTATATACTGATCAAATACATTTAAATAAGAGTCATTTGAGACTTTATTAATTGACATTTCAAAATTACTTGAATTAAAGTTTTCTAATTTTAAGTCTAAATTGTAATCTAAGAATAGGTGTGATAAACTATTTTTTTTTCTTGTAGTTGGTGATTTATATCCATTTACAAATCCAAAATCAGTTATTAACGATGAGTTCTTATTTTCTTGTCTGTATTCTATTGTAGACATAAATGTGTCACTATCAAACCATGTAGGTGTTAAAGTTAAATCTTTACTATCAGAAATTACCTTAAAATAAGGTAGTGTAAGAGAAGTGCCAAGAACATTTGAATTATTGATTGATGGCTTTATTAGTCCAGATTGTCTTTTTACAGAAGGGTCTGGATGAAAAAATTTTGGAAAATAAAATACTGGAACATCATAAATTTTTAGAACAGCATTATCATAATTTAATGTCTTTTTTATTTTATCATGTTTAATCAATTTTGATTGTATTGACCATGGTGGGCAATTATCATTTTTCTTACAGCTAGTAAAAACTCCTTTATTTATTAAAGTATAATTTTTATCTCCACTTGAAGACACACCTTCAATTCTTGGATCATTTTCTGAGTTACCAAAAACATCTTTGTGGACTTCAATTTTTGTATTTTTTGCAATAAATTTATTTTCTTTAAGGTTAATTATTGCGCTATCCAAATAGAATTTATCACTTTTTGGAAGATTATAATTAGTAATGATTAAAAAATTTTCTCCTTTTATTATTTCTTGATCAATAGAATAGTTAAATCTGTCAGTAAAATAAACTTGAGATTTTTTATCTTGAATTTTAGTCTTGTATTTAGAAGTAATAATTTTTTTATCGTGCAAGTAGGTGATATCTTTTGAATTTATAAGATATTTAGATTGAATATCTGCTTTTGTTTCACCTCGTGTAATTATCTTTTCAGAATTTCTATAGTA
>CACJQI010000001.1 GCA_902595535.1 uncultured Pelagibacteraceae bacterium | reverse complement strand
AGTCTGATACAAATAATTATGCAAGCATAGTATTTAAAAAAAATAAGTTGAGGAAGGGTGCAAAAATTTCTTGGGAAGAAGGTTATAGTAATTTGTTTATTGAAAATAGGTTTCATGGAATTAATTATGATAAAAATGTAAAAAAATTCTTTGATGAAATGATTATAGAAGTTATGGATTCATACTATAAAAGTGTAAAAGATTATATTGTTGAGGAAAATTTATCACTATTATTTTTAAAAAATTTATATTCACAAAGTCCAAACAGTAGTATCATGAAAAAAATACAAGCAAAAGAACAAAGAATTGAAGGTTTAAGTTTAATGATTGATAATGATTTAAATTATATAAAACATTACGTGGTAGACAAAAAATTTAATTTATTTTTTCCACCTATTGTTGCTTTCTTATTTTCGTTTTTTACTTTCATATGTTTGTTAGGGGTTTATAATGTTGGGAGTGTTTCGTTTAAAAATTCAAATTAATTTTACTTAATTTATGAATTTTTTTTTTGGGTTTAAAAATGAATTTATTCGATCCGAATTAACTATACCTAAATTTAACTTTCAAGGTGAAAAAATAGATAACACTTATAAAGTATTTTCTGCAGAAATATTAAATAAAAGTTGGAAAATTGATCAAACTCAAATTAATGAAGACGATAATTTTTTTAAAATAGATCAATCAGAGATAAATAATAAAAAAATTTTTTTTTTATCTAATAATAAAGAACTAAAAATAGATAAAAATAATCAAGGATTTTTAAATACATTATTTAATTTTAATTCTTTTACAGATAATGATTTAGTTCAATTCCGATCTAATCTTAAAATTTTTAATTCAAAGGGTGGTTTTTCATCTTATCAATCAGATTATAATCATAATTTATGCAGACAAGGAGGAAATATACTTAGCCCAATAAGCCCTCTATTAAATAAAAATGCTGATGAAAATTTTATCATTTTTAGAAACATACTATTAGAGCCAGACAACAATAACTTTAAATATTATTTTATATGTTTGAAGTCTGAAAAAATTTTAGATCAAGGATTTATAACAACTAATAAATCAAATGAAATTAAGGTTGATAACTCATTAATAAAAGACTCTGTTTTCTTATTTACGGAAAATATATTGGGTATACCTATATTTGTTACAGTTGATAATGATCATATCTCAATGGAACATACACATCCTCCACATCAGTATATTTTAACTAAAGATAACTTTGATCTTGTGAAAAAAATAAAAAATAAATTTAAAGAAATAGTATTAAGTCAATGATAAAAAAATTATTTAAAACAGAAAAGATAATAAAGTTAAGAAATTTTTTTTCAATTAGTCCAACATTTTTTAATATAAATTATTTAGAAAAAAACATTTCAATTTCAGACGGTTTTTTTTGGAGAGTAGATGATAATTTTTCTACTAAATTTAAATTTACTAATCTTATAAAATTTTATTTTAATAAGGAGTCAAATGTTGAAATATTTTTTTTTGATAACAATCATAATTATTTAAATCAAATAGCCTTAAATACAAAGAATTATAGTGAAGAATATATTATAACAAAAAAAATTGTTAAAAATATTAATTTTGGTGTATTTTATATCTTCCATAGATCAAATACTAAAATTGACTCAATTTTAAGAAATAGTTGTTATGTAGGTTATTCTTATAAAAATAGTTTATATTCATATGTGCATGGCAATACTCCATCTGCAAAAAAAAACATTTCTGATAATTTTTCAAAATTAAATTATGATTTATTAGGTTCGTCTATTTTTAAAAAAAAATATGTTGTTCAAAAAAAATTTAATAGTAATAAGACTGAAGCAATGATCTTAAATTCAACACCAATAGATCAAAGGATTTTGATAAATGATGAAAAAATTTTTTTAAAAAAAGGACATTCCTATATTCATCAAATTAAAGATAAAGAATTGTTAGAGATTAACTCCAAATGTTATCTGCTCAGACCAATTATTTTTGAATATGAGAAAGATTTCTTAAATGTTTATCATGGATAAAATTTATTTTCACTTTCCCGCAGTCCATCCGCCATCTATTCTTAAATTACTTCCAGTCATAGTTTTAGAGTTTTCACAAATGAAGTAGATTGAATTTGCTATTTCTAAGGATGAAGGAAATTTTTGGATAGGAATTTTTTTTTTTATCAAATTTAATCTTTTTTTATGAAATTTTTCCTCATTTTTGTGAGTAATTGTTTTTGTCGGTGACACCGAATTAACTTTGATGTCATATTTTGCTAAATCAAGCGCGCTTGATTTAGTTAAACCTTCTATTCCAAATTTGGTTAAACAATATATTGATCTATTGAACGCCCCAATATGACCTAACTGAGATGATAAATTAATTATATTTCCAGAAATTTTTTTTTTTATCATTTTTTTTGCAAAAATTTGTGACATAAAAAAAACTGATTTTAAATTTATTTTTATTAAATTTTCAAAATCTTTTTCACTTACTTTTGTGAATTCCTTTTTATTAGTACTTGCTGCATTATTTATTAAATTATCGCAGTAATCGATTTGATTACTTAATTTATTTAAAAAAGTTTTTTTTGTAAGATCTCCCTCAAAGATTTTAAAATTTTTATATTTTTTTATTCTTTTTATTAAAGATGCTTTTTGACTTTTTTTATGAATTATAAAATAAACAAAATGACCATTTTCAAGAAATTTGATTGCAGTCTCCTCACCAATACCTCTGCCAGCTCCTGTTACTAATGTTATTTTTCGTCTCATTTTTTTTAATTAAATTTAAAATAGATTATACACACTAATATTTTATTAATTATTATTATAAATTAAGAGATTTTTTTTCTCTATAAATATGTGCCCACGCATTAGCGTGATTTTTGCCTAAAACTGTTCCTTCAGCATTGCAGAGTGTGCAAGGACTGTCAGTTCGGTTTCCATTTATAAGATTTTTTCTGTATTTACTCATAATTTTATTTGTCCAAATATCAAAAATATGTTCTTGCATCATGTTACCCATTGTAACACGTCTTTGCCAATCTTGAGGACATAAAAATATATCCCCATTCCAATCAATTAAAAATTGATATGACGGATAAAAACATTTTTTGTATTTTCCTATTTTTTCCTGATCTCCGATATTAATTGTCCCAGTTCTATTTGTAAGCTTTAATCCATAATCTTTCTTTGCATCATACCAACGATCTCTTAAAATAACAAAATCTTTAGGAACTTTTGATTCTTCTATCATATCTTGAAAATTTTTTCTTTGATGCTCACCATCATACATACTTATCAAAAGTTTGTTAACGTTATTCATATAAAGTTCCTTAATTTTTTTTGGTTTTAAAGTATCTCCATTAGTAACAACTTCAACAAATGAAACTTCAGATAATTTTTGAGAGATTATATTAATATTTTTATGTAGCATTGGTTCACCATATCCACATAAAACAACTGATCCTTTGTAATTAATTTCCTTAAGCTCATCAGTTAATTTATTTATTAAATTCATTTGCATTTTTTGATAAGTATCAGGAGCAATTTTTGGATCAGACTTTGGACAGAAGGAACATGATCTGTTACAAACATCAATTATACTCAATTCTATCCAGCTTGGAATTGGCATTCCCTTATGAGTGGTTAAAATATCATCAACAATAACAGTTCTTCTTTTTAAATTTATTGCAATTGTTTTGAATAGTGGTTTTGTTCTTGTTTTATTTTCTGTCACAAGTTCTTTTTCTTTCACGCTGTTATGACCTATGCCAAAGTTAATCTTGTTAGTTTTTGAAATATTTTTTTTACTCACATTTATTTTTTCGTCTTTAATTAATTCGTCGTATTCCTCAATTTTTTTGTTAATCAATTTCAAAGCTAATTCTTCTTTTTTTTGTTTTCCTGTTGATGTCAAAATGTATATAAATTTATTTTCATTATTAGGATCTTCATATTTAATAAAATTATCTTCTTGTAATTTTTTTATGCAATTATTTAATTTACCAAGACTAATTCCAATTTTTTCAGATAATAATCTTTGAGATATAGATTGTTCTTTTGAAATTTCTTTAAGAATTTTTAAATTAATATGATTTGTCTTATCATCGTTCATAATTTGAACATATATAGTTCATTTTATGAACAGTAAAGTTAAAATATTAGTAAAATTGATATAAAAATTTAAATTTATGATATATGTTGAGGGTTTTAATACTAAAATAATATTAATTGTGTCTTTAAATAATACAAATACCTTTAATTAATAAGTAAAAATATATGATATGGCGTAAAATTGAGAAAATTCCATTTGAGAATGTTGATAAATGTTTAAAGCATCTAAGATCAAAGGCTGTTTGTAGCGAGTGGATCGAAAATATATTCAAAAATAAAAAAAAAATTTCTTATAAAAATTATAAAAATATAGAAATCCATCGTATAAATGTTAAAAAACTTGGTTTTAAAAAACCTACTACATTAAAAAAAATATATTCAAAATTTGGAAGCAAATATCAAACAATTCCTCCAGAATTAAGTTTATACTTAAGACTGATTTATAAAAACCAACCTACAGGCGAGTGGTTAAGGATTGCTGTAAATTTTAAATCAATGGTGGACACCGATGGGGTACCACACTTACCTAAACTTGGTAGAGCATTAGGCAAAAATTTCATAGAAACTTATTGGTCATATCCTGGAGCTATTTTTCATCCACATAATGACTTTTTAGTGATGAAAAAATGATCTTTAAAAATTTAAAGATCGGTAATAAAAATTTACAAAATCGAATTTCAGTATCTCCGATGTGCCAATATTCAGCAAACGATGGTAAGCCGTCAGCATGGCATTATAAGCACCTTGGCTCATTAGTTTGCTCCGGAGCATCCATGGTTGTGGTTGAGTCAACTGCTGTAAGTAAAGTAGGAAGAATTACCAATCAAGATTTATGTCTTTATAACTTAAAACACTTAAGAGAATTGAAAAAATTAGTTAAATATTTGAAAAATTTAAATAATATTCCAATTATAATTCAACTTTCTCATTCAGGAAAAAAAGGCTCTTCCTATGTTCCCTGGATAAAAAGCAACTCTTCTCTAAAAAAAAATAATTGGACTACTATTTCTTCATCAAAAATTAAAAAAGATGAGTTTTGGCCATATCCAAAAGCTGCAAATAAAAAAGAAATTAATCAAATATTGTATGATTTTAAAAGATCAGCTTTTTTTGCAAAGAGAGCTGGTTTCGATGGAATAGAAATACATATGGCTCATGGATATTTAATTCATCAATTTTTATCTCCGATTTCTAATATAAGAAAAGATGATTATGGAGGAAGTATTTCAAATAGAAATGCTTTACCAATATCAATTGTTCGTAAATTGAAAAAAATAACTGGAAAAAAAATGATATTAGGTGCTAGAGTAACAGCATCTGATCATTTAGAAAAAGGAATTAAACTGAAGGAGTCGTTAAATTTTATTAAATTACTTAAAAAAGAAGGTGTAAACTACGTTTGTATTTCATCTGGAGGAATCAAAACAAAAACAAAATTAAACACAAAAAAAAAGGGTATTAGAGTTTCTTTTGCTAAAAACATCAAAAAAGAAATTAGTAATTTAGTTATTGGTACAACAGGAAATTTGTCAGACCTCAAATATTTAGAAAGAGTAATGAGAAACAAATGTATTGATTTAGCTTTTATTGGAAGGCCATTTTTAAAAAATCCAAATTGGTTGTTGAGTCATGCGCATAAAAATGGAGAATTAAAATTTATTCCAAATCAATATTTACGAGCGTTCTAAATTATTCAATTTAAAAATGTTAAATTCAGAGTTTAGAAAATTATATAGTTACTTAGATAAGTTACTTTTAAAATTTATAGAATCTAATTCTACTTTGGCGTACTCTAAATTGCATATAATTAAAAATCATCCCGAATTTAACAAAGAATATTTCCCTAATAAAGATAGATTAATAAAGAACGAAATTAGGGAAAGTTTTATAGTTGGTATATTAAGGTACGTTAAAAATTTTTTAAATGAGAGTCCAAACTTTTATCGTAAAAAAAAAAAATCTACAAAAATTGATGTTTTAATTGTTTCACATTTAATAAATTTGAAGCATATTAATTTAAATTACGATTTTTATTATGGGGATATTATAAAACAACTTAATTCTATAAGTTTAAATTCAAGATTAATTTTGAGAAATGAAACTTCGCTATCTAGTAAGTACTTATTTGAAAATTTAAAGAAAGATAAGATAATTCTATCAAAAAGAACATCTATTTTAAGAGAAACTTTATATTTATTTTTAGCTATATTTGAATTTTTTAAATTTAATTTTTTTATAAAAAAATATAAAAACAAAAAAAAAAGAATAAATTTTTTTAATTTAAGATCCTTTGGATATATAATTGCAAATCTAAGACTTAATTTTCAAATTAATTTTTTAGTAAAAATGTATAATCCAAAGTTTTTATTTATAACTTTCGAAGGCCATGCGTGGGAAAGATTAATAATAAGAAATATAAAAAAAAATTTTAAAACTAAAATAATTGCATATCAATTCTCATCAGTAACAAAAAATCACCATAGTCTTTTTAGATCTTTGAGCAAGTCTACAGACCCCGATTATATTTTTACCACTGGAAGATATACTTATAAAAAATTTAAAAAAAATTATGATTGTGTTGTAAAGATTATTGGATCAAATAAATGGAAAAGTAATATTTTAGATAAATCAATAAAATTAAAAAAAAATATTTTAATTCTTCCAGAAGCTTATATCTCAGAGAGTAAAAATTTATTAAATTTTGCAATTAAGATTTCAAAACTAAGTAATGATTTTAAGTTTTATTTAAGATTACATCCAATGATTAATTTTAAACAATTAGATGTAAATTTAAGCAATTATAATAATATTGAATTATCTGAAAAAACAATTGAAGATGATCTTAAAAGATCATCACATTTTATATATAGAGGATCTGCCTCTGCTATGGAAGCTGCGTGCAAAGGTTTGCAACCAATCTATTTTGGGACATTTAATAATGCGAATGTAAATCCTTTATTTGAAGTTCTAAAAAAAGAAAATTATATTACAGATCCAAAAAAATTTATTGATTTGTTAAAGAAAAATAAATTTGATAATAATGAGACAAGAAGTTATTCAAAAAATTTCTTTCAAAAGTTAAAATTAAACAAAAATATCTTTAAGATTTAAAATGAGTTTATTTGAAACATCAATTATCTTAGTCTTTACTTTTATTAGTTATTTTATTTTAAAATTTAAAATTTATCCAAGTTTAATTTTAGATTTACCTGATAGCAAAAGAAAAAAACATGTTAATCCTGTTCCAAAACTAGGAATTATTTTTTTTATACCGTTTTTGATTTTAGTAAATTTTTCAAATATAAGCTTTGAATACAATAACAATTTTATATATTTTTCCATTATTTTAATAATTTTTGGTTTCCTTGATGATATAATGTCTATTAGGTGGTTAGGAAGAATTTTTTTTGAGTTTATTTTTATTTCGTCATTCCTTTTAATCAATCAAGAGCTTTTACTTTATCAAATTAATATTAATAATCCATTTTTAGAAATTATTTTGAAATTTAATAATATTTATTTTTATTTTTTTTTTACAACCTTTTGTTTTGTTTCTCTTGTTAATGCTTTAAATTTTTTTGATGGAATAAATAATCAATTATCAAATTACTTAATCTTGTTATTTTTATTTTTTTATTTCAAAACCTCAGATTTATTGTGTTTGATTTTAATTTTTAATTTATTGATTTTTTCATTTTTTAATTACAAGAATTTAGTTTTTTTTGGCTCTGCGAGTATATATTTTTTAACATTTATTATTTTTAATTTTGCTATTTTTAATCATAATAATTTTTCCATAGGTGCTGATGAAATATTGATAATGCTTTTGTATCCAGGTTTAGATATGGGGAGATTATTCTTTTTTAGAATAATTAATAAAAAGAGTCCCTTTCATGCTGACAGAAATCATATTCATCATATTTTGAATAAAAATTTTACTCATAAATATGTTTTAATTCTAAATATGTTTCCAGTGATAATTTGTTTATTAATTATTCATTTTGAAAATATTAATAATTTATATGGGCTAGTATTTACAATATTATATTATATTGCTGTATTAAATTTTAAAAAAAAAATATGAAAATTTTAATTTTGGGAGCCAATGGAATGTTGGGTTTTACATTATTTCATTATCTTCATTCAAAAAAAAAATTGGAAGTTTTTGGAACAATAAGGAACAATATAATAAAAAAAAAAAATATTTTTTCAAAAGTTAATATTAAAGATTTTAAAATTTTAAAAAAAAAAATATTAAAATTATCTCCAGATATAGTCATAAATTGTATAGGCATAGTTAAATCTGAAGTCAAAAATATACCTTCAAAACAGGTAATAAAAATTAATTCAAAGTTACCAAATTATCTTAATGAAATTTCAAAAGATTTAAATTTTAGATTAATTCACATTAGTACAGATTGTGTATTTTCAGGAAAGAGTAAAAAAAATTCAGAAAAATCAATCTCAAACCCAGTAGATTTATATGGAAAAAGTAAATTACGAGGAGAGTTTAATTCTGATAAAAATTTAGTTATAAGAACATCTATAATTGGTCATGAGATTAAGAACAAAAGGGGACTTTTAGAATGGTTTTTAAAACAAGAAAATTCGATTTTGGGATTTACAAAAGCCTATTTTTCAGGACTCACAACCCTAGAATTAAGTAAAATTCTATACACAAAAATTATTTTTGATAGAGAGATTGTAGGTTTATATCATGTTTCAGGAAAAAAAATAAATAAATATAATCTTTTAAAAAAAATAAGAAAAATTTATAATAAAGATATCACTATAAAAAAAGAGAATAAATTTAATATAGATAGATCATTAGATAGTAGTAGATTCACAAGACAAACAGGTTATGTTAAAAAAACTTGGAACAAAATGATATTAGAAAACAAAAATTATTTTTTACGGTATGCAAAGTAGAAAAATTAAAATATTAACAATCATTGGAACTAGACCAGAAATAATTAAACTCGCTTGTATAATTAAAAAATTTGATAAAAACTTTGATCATAAACTAGTTCATACAGGTCAGAATTTTTCAAAATCATTAAATCAAATATTTTTTAAAGATATTAATTTAAGAAGGCCTGATTTTACTTTAAATATCAAAAACGATGATCCAATTAATTTCTTATCAAGTATGTTACCTAAAATAAATAAAATTTTAGAAAAAATTAAACCAGATGCGGTCTTTTTTCTAGGAGATACAAATTCATGTTTAGCTGCTTATGTTGCAAAAAGAAAAAAAATACCAATATTTCATTATGAAGCAGGAAATAGATGCTTTGATCAATGCGTACCTGAGGAATTAAATAGAAAATTGATAGATCATATTTCTGATATTAACTTAACTTATTCAAAAATTTCTAGGGAAAATCTTGTAAGAGAAGGTTTGCCTACGGATCAGATTATCAATGTTGGTAGTCCAGTCAAAGAAGTTATTCAGTATATGAATGAAAAAATCTCAAGTTCAAAAATATTAAAAAATTTAAAAATAAATAAGAAAAAATATTTATTAGTTAGTCTTCATAGAGATGAAAACACCTCTCTCAAAAAATTAGTTTATTTGATGAATGAAATAAAAAATTTATCAGTTATTTTTAAAAAAAAAATTATATTTTCTTTACATCCTAGAACGATGAAAGTTTTAAATACTAATATAAAAAAATTCAAAAACTTTATATTTTTAAAACCATTTAAATACTCAGACTATATATTTTTACAAAAAAATTCCTTTTGTGTCATATCTGACAGCGGCAGTTTAATGGAGGAAGCATCAATTCTAAATTTTCCTGCAATTAGTCTTAGAGATTCTACAGAAAGAGCAGAAGGAATGGAGGAAGGTGTATTAATAATGACTGGTTTTAATAGGGATAAGTTAATTAATGGAATAAATGTAATAACGAAAAATAATAAAGAAGATTTTAGTAAGCTAGTAGATGATTACAATGTAGATAATGTTTCAGACAAAATTTCAAATATTATTATAAGTTATATTGATTATATAAATAATAAAGTATGGAAAAAAAACGTAAAACCGTTTTAGTAATATCACATTATTTTTGGCCAGAGGATTTTAAAATAAATGAATTAGTTTTTGATTTATCAAAAAAATATGAAGTTTTAGTATTAACTGGTAAACCCTCCTACCCTTCAAAAAATTATTTTAAAAATTTTATACATAAAAAAATAAAAAATATAAAAATATATAGGGTACCAGTTTTTAGACGCACTAGAACAAACCTAAGTATTCTTTTAAACTATCTAAGTTTCTTATTCACGTTACCAATATTTGGTCTTTTTTATTTAAAAGAAAAAAAATTTGATTTTATATTTGTTTATCAACCATCACCAATAACAGTTGGAATTGCCGCTGTTATTATTAAGTTTTTTAAAAAATCTAAAATGGCATTATGGGTTAATGATTTATGGCCAGATACACTTAATCATGTAAATTTACCATTTGTTAAAAATTTAAAATTTATTTTTGCAATAATCACAAATTATATTTACAAAAATACTGACTATATTTTAGTTCAATCAAATAGTTTTAAAAAAAAAATAAGAAACAAAAATTTTAAAAAAAAAATAATTTTTTTCCCTAATTGGATAGACACTACTAAATATAAAAAAAAAATAATTGAAGTTAAGAAAAAAAAAATTTTAACAAGCAATGTGTTTAAACTTATGTATATAGGTAATATTGGACACTCTCAAGATTTTATGGGAATTTTGAAGATTTTGAAAATTATTAAAGAAAAAAAAATACCATTTAAATTTATTGTTATAGGAGATGGAAGAGATAAATTGAGAATATTGGAGGAAGTTGAAAGATTAAATTTAAAAGATCACATTTACTTTTTTGGAAGAATTAACAAAGAATATATTAGGAACTATTCTAAATTTACTGATATGCTTTTTTTATCTTTAAAGAAAAATGAATTATTTAAAATTACAATCCCTGCGAAATTACAAACTTACTTATCACTAAATAAACCTATTTTTGGACTTATATCAGGGGAAACATCTAAATTAATTTCAAGTATGCGCTGTGGTATCACAGCCGATAGTGGAAATTATAATGATGCTGCTAAAAAAATAATTAAAATAATTAAAAATAAAAATATTCTGAAAAATTATTTGTCAACCAATACAACAATAACAAAAAAACAGTTTTATTTTAAAAATATTTATAATGACCTAATTAATTTGATTGATCAAAAATAACCTCTGGTTGACTTGTTTTTATGATCTTTATATTTTCTTTTTACCCAAAGAGCACTATGAGGTTTCGAGATTTTGGTTTCTGATTTTTCTCTTTTTGCTTTAGTATAATAATACAATATTATTGATTTTCTTGGATTGGTCTTAGGGTAATTGATTTTATTGGGAATACCATGATAGCTATAATCGTTTGTATTAAATACAACTAATCTATTAAATCTAGGTTCAATACACTTAATAAGTTTTTTGCCATTATAATTGTAAAATCCTAGCTCTCCTCCATAATTTATTTTCCAATTTTTTGTTAAATATATAATTGCATTTAATCTTCTATTTAAACCAGTTTGATCATTATAATTTCCATCAATATGGGTTCCTAGGGCTCCTCCTTTTTCAGAAATATTTAGTCCTCCTCCCATAAAATATGGGTCAGGTAAAATTTTTTCAATTTTAAAAACTTTTGAGAGAGTCTTAAGAATTATAGATGAGTTTAAAATTCTGACTATATCTACTATGTTATCTGGTATATCAAATTCAGATTTCCATACAGACCTATGCTTGACCTCAATATTATCTATTTTTTTATAGTCCCATTTAAATTTTTTTAGATCAGGGAAGCTTTTCTCACAAAGTTTTGCAAATTTTAAGGGTAAAAAATTATTTATATAAAAGTGATCAAATGGCTTATTTGAAAAATTTTTTGACTCAAGAATTTTTTTGTCTAAGTATTTAGCCAATAATTTAAGATTATTTTGTTTCATGATATATAAAATAACTATTATTTTATTAAATAAAACTTTTTATTTTAAAGATCAATTGAACAAAGTTGCCAAATAATGAAAAAAAAAATAATCTATATAGATGAGGATGCAAGATATGGTGGTCCTCAGCACAGAATGGTATTAGTTGCAAATCATTTAAATAAAGAGTTTGATATTTCTTTTTTAATATCTAATGACCAGAATCAGATTTTCAAAAAAAAACTAATTGAAAATAAATTAAGTTATGAAGAAATAAAAATAACAAGATTATCAAAAGAATTTAAAACATTAATAAAGTATATAATTTTTTTTATTCCTGAATTAATAAGATTAATTTTAATTTTAATTAAGCTAAAACCTGATCTTGTACAGGTAAATTCTACACCTCACTTTAAAGCATTAATTGCTTCATCACTAATTAAAATACCAACAATCTGGGTATTAGAGGATGCCAACCTTCCACCTATAATTAAAATTACTTTTAAAATTTTAAATAATATTTTTAAACCAAATATACTTGTTACAAGTAGTGTTGTAAGAAATTATTACTTAAACAAATGTAAATTTAATAGAAAGTTAAGAAAAATATATGCACCTGTTTCGATAAAATTTTTTGATGCAAAAAGATATAAAAATAAAAAATTTAATAAAAAGAAAATTAATATTCTTATGATAGCTAATTTGACCAAAATCAAAGGAATTGAGGTATTTTTAAAAATTGTAAAAATGTCTCCAAAGAACCTTCATTTTACTTTATGTGGTGGATTCGCAAATACTCAAAAAAATTATGCTAAAAGTTTAATTTTAGAATTTAAGAAATTTGGAAAAAGCAAATTAAATTATATTGGATATCAAAAAAATATTCCTAGAATTATATCTAAAAGCGATATAATGATATGTACGTCTTTATCAGAAGCGGGGCCAATGACATCTCTAGAGGGAATTTTTATGAAGAAACCATTGATATCAAATAAAGTAGGTATTATTTTTGATTTATTTCAACAAAAAAATCAATTTTGTATTGTTAAAAATAATGAACCGGACAAATTTTTAAGTTATATTGATTTTTTATCATTAAATCCTTCTTATAGAAGAAAAATTATAAACAAATCTTACAATATTGTTATTAATGAACTATCTGTAAGCCAAATTTCAAAAAAATATGAAAATTACTACTATTACACAATGAAAAATTAAATTATGAAAGTTTGTATTAATTGTGTAATGGATGAAACAGATCCAAAAATTAAATTTGATTTTAAAGGTTTATGTAATCATTGTAGTAATTATCATAAAAATATTGAACCGATTTGGAAAAATGATGGCAAAAAAGAAAATCAAATAAAAGATCTAGCAAATAAAATCAAAAATGAAAATAAACATGAAAATTTTGACTGTATTTTAGGAATTAGTGGAGGAGTAGATAGTTCATACTTAGCTTATTATGCAAAAGAAATATTAGGCTTAAATCCCTTAATTTATCATGTAGATGCTGGTTGGAATTCAGAGTTAGCAGTTAGTAATATTGATAAGATTATTTCAGGATTAGATCTTGAACTATATACAGAAGTTATAAATTGGAAAGAAATGCAAGATTTACAATTGTCATATTTTAAATCTGGAGTTCCATGTTTAGACACTCCTCAAGATCATGTTTTTTTTGCATCAATGTATAACTTTGCTAAAAAAAACAAGATTAAATATATTTTAAATGGAGGAAATTATTCTACTGAATGTATAAGAGAGCCTTTAGAATGGCATTATCATGCCAGTGACCTGAAACAATTAAGATCTATCCATGAGATTTTTGGAACGGTTGAATTAAATACAATACCCATGTCAGACATTTTTAAATACAAAATTTATTATAAGTATTTTAAAAAAATGAAAGTAATACAACCTTTGAATTATATTAATTATGAGAAAAAAAAGGCAATAAAGCTTCTACAAGATAAGTTTAATTGGACTAAATATAAATATAAACATTACGAATCACGTTTTACAAGGTTTTATGAGGGATATTGGCTTCTTGAAAAGTTTGGATATGATAAAAGAAAAGCACATCTGTCTAGTTTAATTCTTACCAATCAAATGACCAGAGATGAGGCAATTGATGAACTAAAAATTAAGCCTTATACAGAGGAAGAAAAAATTGATGATTTTAATTATATATCTAAAAAACTTGGTATATCTGTAGATGATCTTCATGAACTTTTTAATTCAAAGAATAAAAGTTTTAGAGACTTTAAATCAAATTATCATATTATTCAATTTTTTGTCATGGTTTCAAGAATTCTTAAAATTGAAAGGAGATTAATTCATTGATAGGTGTTATTAATTATGGGTATAGCAATATTAATGCTGTAAAAAATATTTTAGATTCTCTTCATATAAAAAATAAAATTTTAACAGATGGAAAGCAATCTAGTAGTATAGATAAATATATTCTACCTGGTGTAAGTTCTTTCGATTCATCTATGAGTAGAATAAATGATTTTCATCAATGGAATAATATTTTTGAGGATATCATTTATAAAAAAAAATATATTTTAGGAATTTGTGTTGGTATGCAATTACTTGGAAAAAAAAGTGAGGAAGGTATCGAGAGTGGTTTATCACTAATAGATGATCAAGTTTTTAAATTTAAACATAGCTCAAACCTTCCAGTGCCTCACATGGGTTGGAATAATTTACATATTGATAATGACTCAAAATTATTAAACGGAATAAATGAAGAGAGTTATTTTTATTTTTGTCACTCTTATTGTTTTCAAAAATCTAATTCAAAAAATGTAATTGCATCTACTAATTATGGTGAAAATTTCTGTTCTGTTATAAATTATGAAAATGTTTTTGGTGTCCAATTTCATCCAGAAAAAAGTCATAAAAATGGTGAAAAAATTTTCTTAAATTTTGATGCAATCTAAATGTTAAAATCGAGAATAATACCAGCACTTTTATTAGATGATCGGGGTATATATAAAACCATAAATTTTCAAAATGCTAGGTATATAGGTGACCCATTAAATATAATCAAAATCTTTAATGATAAGCTTGTAGATGAAATAATTATTTGCGACATAAATAGAAATAGAATAGCTAGTTTAGATATAGATTATCTAAAAGATATTTTTCAAAGTTGCAGAATGCCAGTTTGTTATGCCGGAAGTATTAACAGTTTAGGTCAAGCTTCTAAGCTATATTCTATAGGGGTAGAAAAATTAGGATTAGGAAATGTTCTTTTAGAAAAGATTCATCTTATCTCAGAGATCTCTAAAATATTTGGAAGTCAAAGTGTTGTTTCAATACTTAATTTAGTTGAAAGAGATGGAAAAATTTTTTTATATGATTATAGAAATAAAAAAATAAAAAGTGGTATTGACGTATTTAATTTTATTAAACAAATTCAAGAACTTGGATGTGGAGAAATTATTTTACATTTTGTAGAGAATGATGGTGGAATGTGTGGTTATAATTATCAAATAATAGATAAAATAATAGAAAACATACATGTACCATTGGTTTTTTTGGGGGGGTTAAGTAGCATAGATGAAATTTTAAAAATAAATGATATTTATAAATTTAAAGGTATAGCTGGCAGTAGTTTATTTATTTATAAAGGCAAATTAAAATCTGTACTAATAAATTACCCCACAAACTTATTTAAATAATCTATATTTCTTTAATTACTTTATTTAATCCTACAACAACTTTATTTTTTTCTATATTTTTTGTAATTGTCGAATTTGCTCCAATTACGCTATTATCACCAATAGTAACATTTTTAAGTATTACACAATTGGCACCAATCCATACATTATTACCTACAACTATTTTTCCTGATGAATGCATATTCTTATAAGTTATTTGATCTTTCTTATATATATGATCAGATGCTCTAAAAACTGTATTTTGACCAACTAATACATTATCTCCAAATATAATCTCACCATTGCCTGATGCATTTATGTTTACGTTGTAATTAATTGATATATTGTTTCCTAGTTTAATATGGCCATTATCAGCATTTATTGAAGAATATCTCATTAGTCTTACACTGTTTCCAATATTAATATTTTTGAAACCTGTAAATACTACTCCATTTTCAGTATAGAAATCTTTTCCAAGACTATAAATTAAAAATTTATAAAGAATTTTTCTTAGATAAACCCCAGTTCTTCCAGGAAGAGATGAACAAAAGAAAATTATAAATGAAAGAAATTCTTCAATGATATAATTCATAAATAGAATAATAATTATTTATTATTGATCTGAATATATAACATTAATTGAATTAATCACCTTTAATGTTAATTTGTATCTATTAAATATTCAAAAAAATAAAAAAACTATAATTGACGCAAAAAAATTTAATAAATATTATATTTCTTCTATTTGTACCAATACCATTATTTTTAATTACTGGTCCCTTTTTACCTGATTTATCAATTACATTAATTAGTTTATTTTTTATATATTTCTGCTTTATCAATAATAAGTTTTATTTATTTAAAAATGTATATTTTTATTTTTTTCTAATATTTTGGATTTATCTAATAGCAAATAGTTTTTTAAATAATACGAATTTTTCATCAATCAAGATTTCACTTGCATATATAAGATATGGAATTTTTGTCGTAGCTTTAGTTTATGTATTAAAAAAAAATGAAAGAATTATAAATTATTTTTTTTATGTGCTTATTTTTTCTTTTATAATTTTAATAGGAGATGGTTTTTTTCAATACTTTACAGGTAAAAATGTTTTAGGATTTGAAATGATCGAAGAAAATCGTGTTAGTAGTTTTTTTGAAGATGAATTAATTTTAGGTAGCTATTTAAGTAGATTGCTACCTTTATTATTTGGATTATACATTTTGTTGAAGCTTAAATTAAATAGTAAATTTCAATTTATAATTATAATTATATTTATATTAACTGAAGTCTTGGTTTTTATGAGTGGCGAAAGAACTTCATTTTTTTTTATTAATCTTTCAGCAATTTATTCAATCATACTTTTAAGAAAGTACAGAAAATTAAGAATTTTTACTTTGATTTCTTCCTTAATAATTATTTCATTACTTGTAATTTTTAATCCGTCTATAAAAACTAGAGTAATAGACTACACTATTGAGCAATTTGATTATAATAAAAATGATTTAAGTAATAATTTAAATAATGAGAATGAAAGCAGTAATACGAAAGAAACATCTTATAACGATAAATTTTTTGGAATTTATATTTTTTCAATACAGCATACTCATCATTATTTAACAGCATATAAAATATTCCAAGATAATAAGCTTTTTGGAGTTGGAGTAAAAAATTTTAGAAATTTTTGTGATAAAGAAAAATTTATAATCTCAGATTTATCTTGTTCAACACATCCACATAATTTTTATCTACAAATTTTAAGTGAATTAGGTCTATTTGGATTTTTATTTATCTTTATTATTTTATGTATGTTTACATTTTTTTCTTTGAAACATTTTCTAGGAATTTTTAAAAAAAAATACTATTTCACAGATTTTGAAATTTTTTTAATGTCCAACATTTTGGTATTTATTTGGCCAATTATCCCAAATGGAAATTTTTTTAATAATTGGTTAACAATTATTCACACTTTTTCAATTATCTTCTTAATTTGGAGTATCCAAAAAAAAATTAAATTGAATAAAGAAATTAAGTGAATTAAAGAAAACTAAAAGAAAATTATAGTTTTTTAAGCTTTACAAATTTAAATTCTAACAATATAAAACATTGCCTGGTGATTATTGCGAGAGTGTAACACCCGATCCCATTCCGAACTCGGAAGTTAAGCCTTTCAGCGCCAATGGTACTTTGTCTTAAGACATGGAAGAGTAGGACATTGCCAGGCATTTCTAGAATGAAAAATCTTATAATTGTAACTGGAGGTGCAGGTTTTATAGGCTCTAATTTAATTAAATCATTATTAAAAAAAACTAACAAAAAAATTATTAGCTTAGATAACTATTCTTCAGGAAATAAAAATAATCACATAAAAGATTACAGAGTAAAGTATATAAAAACAGATACAATTTTCATCTCTAAACATTTAAAAAAAATAAGGAAGCAAATTCACTCAATTTTTCATTTTGGTGAATTTGCAAGAATTTATCAAAGTTTTAAAAAATTTGATGAGTGTTTTAAATCGAATTCTTTAGGTTCAAATGAGGTTTTTAAATTTTGTCTAGATAATAATATAAAACTTATATATTCAGCAACGTCTGCTTCTTTAGGAAATAAAGGTTATGATAAAAATTTATCTCCTTATGCTTTTTCAAAGTCTAAGAATTTAGAATTATTAGAGAACTTAAGAAAATGGTTCAATTTAAAATTTGAAGTTATTTATTTCTATAATGTTTATGGTCCTGGTCAAATTGCAGAAGGTGATATGGCAACAGTTGTTGGAATTTTTGAAGATCAATATAAAAAAAATAAACCTTTAACTGTTGTTAAGCCTGGAACACAGACCAGAAGATTTACTCATGTTGATGATACGATTAATACTTGTGTTGAAGCTTGGAGAAGAAACAAATGCCTTCACTACAGCATAAGTCATAAAAAATCATATTCGATCAAAGACCTTGCTAAAATGTTTAATACTAAAATAACTTATTTAAAACCCAGATCAGGTGAGCGATATGCGTCAGCATTATCAAAAATATCAAATAATCGTAAAATAATTAATAAATATGGAAAAATAGATTTGAAAGATTATGTAACTTCGTTTATTAAAAGTGAAAAATTATGAAAATAAAAAGTTCATTAAAGTCAATTAAAAAAAGAGATCTTAATTCTAAGCTAGTTAGAAGAAGAGGTCGTGTATACGTTATAAATAAAACTAATCCAAAATTTAAAGCAAGACAGAAGTGATTTTTATGGATAATGAAGACCATAAAAATACCTGGAACAATTTCACCAAATTTGTGTTGTGGGGAACAGTCGCAGTTATTGGTGTTTTAGTTTTAATGGCAATATTCTTGCTATAAGATAAATGTATGAAAATTGCCTCTATTTTAGAAAATCAGAAAATTGAAAAAAGAATAGCAATTACCCCTGAGATTGCAAAAAAATATTTATCCCTTGGTTTTGAAGTTTTCTTATCTGAAAATTATGGAAGTCATCTTGGTATCAAAGATGAAGAGTATAAAGAATTAGGAGTATCAATTTTAAATGATGAAAAAGAAATCATAACTAATGCAGATATCATTGTTCAGTTAGGTTTATTAGATGATTATAAGAATTCTTTATTGAAAGAAAATCAAATATTTATTGGTATTCTAAACCCATATGACAATAAAGATAAGATAGATAATTTAGTAAAAAAAAATATAAATACTTTTTCTCTTGAATTACTTCCAAGAATAACAAGAGCTCAGTCTATGGATATTTTATCTTCACAGGCAAACCTAGCGGGTTATAAGGCAGTAGTAGACTCTTTTGCTAATTTTGAAAAAGCAATTCCAATGATGATGACAGCAGCTGGAACTATTCCTGCAGCAAAAGTATTAGTTGTTGGTGCAGGAGTTGCTGGATTACAAGCAATTGCAACAGCAAAACGAATGGGTGCTATTGTATTTGCAACAGATGTTCGAATGGCTTCAAAAGAGCAGGTCGAAAGTTTGGGAGGAAAATTTCTAACTGTTGAAGGTGCTGAAAATCTTGAGACAGAAGGAGGTTATGCTAAGGAGGCATCAGATGATTTTAAAAGGAAACAAGAAGAATTATTGTCAGAGACATTAAAAAGAATTGATATTGTAATTTGTACAGCTTTAATTCCTGGAAAAAAAGCACCAGTGATTATTAAAGAAGATATGATTAATAATTTGAATTCTGGTTCGATAATATATGATTTAGCAGCTATTCAAGGTGGAAACACAGCATACACTAAAGTTGATGAAATTGTTGATAAAAATGGAGTTAAAATAATGGGGGAAAGTAATATTTTAAACAAACTTTCAACTTCAGCATCTAATTTATATGCAAAAAATGTATTTAATTTTGTTTTAAATTTATATGACAAGGAAAATAAAAAAATAAATATAAATTTAGAAGATGAAATAATTGAGAAAACTTTAATAAAATAAAATTATGGAAATAGACCCATTTATATTTAGATTAAGTATTTTTATCCTCTCGATTTTTATAGGGTATTATGTGGTTTGGAGCGTAACCCCATCACTTCATACCCCATTAATGTCGGTTACAAATGCGATTTCATCAGTAATTATTGTAGGTGCAATTATCGCTGGCTTAGCTGGAGATTCTGAGAGTATATTTAACACATCAAGTATCTTTGGTTTTTTAGCAATATCACTTGCTGCTATTAATATTTTTGGTGGCTTTTTAGTTACACAAAGAATGCTTGCGATGTATAAAAAAAAGAAGAAGGATAAATAATGTTATCAGCAAATTTATCAGCAATATTCTATCTGATCTCAGGAGTATTATTTATTTTAGCTTTAAGAGGACTTTCTTCACCAGAGACATCTAGACAAGGAAATTTCTTTGGTATTTTAGGTATGATTATTGCAATTACAGTTACATTTTTATCTATTGGAAATTTTTCAACTGGATTTGTAGTTGTTTTAATCTTTCTTTTAGTTGGGGGATTAATAGGTGCCTTTATTGCATATAAAATTCCAATGACAGCTATGCCAGAGCTAGTTGCTGGCTTTCATAGTTTAGTTGGTCTTGCAGCAGTATTTGTTGCTATAGCTGCTTTTTTAAATCCAGGAGCCTTTAATTTAGGATCACCAGGCAACATTAAACTTGGTAGCTTAATTGAAATGTCAATTGGTGCAGCAGTTGGTGCGATAACTTTTTCCGGTTCAATTATTGCTTTTTTAAAACTTCAAGGAATAATGTCTGGTTCACCCATAACTTTTAAAGGGCAACATCCGCTAAACGCTTTAATATTAATTTCAATAATTGTATTAACTTATCTACTTTGTTCTAGTCAATCTTCGAATTTATTTTGGATATTATTAGCAATATCTTTTTTAATTGGTTTCTTATTAATAATTCCAATTGGAGGAGCAGATATGCCGGTAGTGATTTCAATGTTAAACTCATATTCTGGTTGGGCCGCAGCTGGAATTGGATTTACATTAGAAAATACTGCACTCATAATCACAGGTGCATTAGTTGGATCATCTGGCGCAATTCTATCTTACATAATGTGTAAAGGAATGAATAGATCATTCTTTAATGTTATTTTAGGTGGGTTTGGTGCAACTGAACAATCTTCATCATCACAAAATAAAGAACAAAGACCGGTTAAAAGTGGAAATGCAGATGATGCAGCATTTTTAATGAAGAACGCCTCATCAGTAATAATTGTACCGGGCTATGGAATGGCTGTTGCACAAGCACAACATGCTTTAAGAGAAATGGTTGATACATTAAAAAAAAATGACATAAAAGTCTCTTATGCAATACACCCTGTTGCTGGACGAATGCCAGGGCATATGAACGTGCTATTAGCTGAAGCAAATGTTCCATATGATGAAGTATTTGAGCTAGAAGAGATTAATAATGATTTTGCAAATGCAGATGTAGCTTTTGTCATAGGTGCTAATGATGTGACAAATCCAGTTGCGAAAACAGACCCACAAAGTCCAATCTATGGCATGCCAGTTCTTGATGTTGAAAAATGTAAGTCAGTGTTATTTGTTAAACGTAGCTTATCACCTGGCTATGCTGGAATTGATAACGATTTATTTTATAAAGAAAATACCTTAATGTTATTTGCCGATGCAAAAAAAATGACAGAAGATATCACTAAAAATCTATAGGTATAAATTTGAATACTAAAATATTTTGTGACATTGCAGAATTAGAACAAATTAAAAAATTTAACAAAAAAAAGATTGTTAAAGGATTTACAACAAATCCTAGCTTAATGAGAAAAGCTGGAGCAAAAGATTATAAATCATATTCAAAAAGAATTCTTAAGATTTGCAATAATAAACCTATATCATTTGAAGTATTTGCTGATGATTATAATGAAATGAAAATTCAAGCAATGAAAATTAGTACCTGGGGAAAAAATGTTTTTGTAAAAGTACCGGTTGCTAATTCTAAAGGTAAATTTATGGGTCAAATTATTAAAGAGCTAAATAATCATAATATAAAACTTAACATAACAGCTGTTTATAACGCTAAACAAACTGAAAAAATTTTAAAGTTAATTAATAAAAAAACAAAAGTAATTATTTCTATTTTTGCAGGAAGAGCAGGTGACGCAGGAAAGGATCCGCTACCAGAATTCGTTAAGAGTATTAAATTAGCTAAAAAGTATAAAAATGTTGAAATTTTATGGGCTAGTGTTCGCGAGCCTTATAATTATTTACAAGCAAAACAATTGGGCTGTCATATTATTACTGTTCCTCCAGCTATTATTGAAAAAATAGAAAATTTTGGAAAATCATTTTATCAACTTACAAAAGAAACAGTCACAGCTTTTTTAGTAGACAGTAAAAAATCTGATTTTAAGATTTAGTCAGGAATTGGTTGCGGGGGACGGATTTGAACCGCCGACCTTCAGGTTATGAGCCTGACGAGCTACCAGACTGCTCCACCCCGCGGTATACTTAAATTCTATTTTTAAGTTTATTTAACTTTTTAACTCTTTTAATGTTTTCTTGTAGAATTCTTTTTTTCTTCTCAGAAGGTTTTTCGTAAGTATTTTTTAATTTTATAACCTTAAAAAAACCGTCACGCTGTAGTTTTCTTTTAAGAACTCTAAGTGCTTGCTCAATGTTATTGTCTTTAACTTCTATTTTCATATATTTTTCTAAAGTGACTAACTATCACTATAAAATTTTGATGTCTATTAAATTTATTCAATGTTTGAAAATTCTTTAGCTTGTTTTGCTTTTTCTTTTTCTTTTTTTTCTCTTTTAATTCTTCTCTCAGCTTTTTCTAGTGCTTCTATCAGATCTTTCTGAGAAAATAGGTTTAAAGCAACAGGGTCTTTTGGGTTTAAGTTATTATAGTTCCAATAGCTTTTGTTTCTTATAGATGTGACTGAATTTTTTGTTATACCAACTAATTTTGCAATCTGTGAATCTTTAAGCATATTATGTTGTCTGATTAACCATAGAGCTGAGTCTGGTTTGTCCTGTCTCTTAGATAAAGGTATGTATTTTTTAGTTTTCTTTTCTGAGTTAGATATTTCAATATCGGTATTCTTGATAAGCAAGGGTCTATTTTCATCTTTTGATGATAATTCAATTTCCTCTCTAGAAAGTTGACCTGAAATTATCGGGTTATAAGCTTTAATTCCCTTTGCAACTTCACCGTCTGCTATTCCTTGAATTTCAACTTCATGTAAGTTACAAAAATTTGCAATTTGTTTAAAAGTAAGTGTTGTATTTTCAACTAACCAAACAGCTGTAGCCATTGGCATCAAAGGTGCATTAGGCATTTAATTTTTTTTATCTGATTTAAAGTTTTGAAATTTTTTGTTAAACTTACTTATTCTACCTTTATCCATTAACTTTTGTTTTCCACCTGTCCATGCAGAATGAGATTTTGGATCGATTTCTAATTTAAGTAAATCTCCTTCAGTACCCCAAGTTGATTTTGTTTCAAATTGAGTTCCGTCAGTCATTTCGACCTTAATCGTGTGGTAGCTTGGGTGTATGTCTTTTTTCATATCGAGATTTATAGCAAAAGAATTTTATAACACAATTAAAAGTTAACTAAATTTTCCAACATTTTTTCATTAATTGCAGCACTTGAAGCCTTAATGTTAATCTTATTTACTTCAAATTTATGAATATCATTCACTATTCCACCTGCTTCATTTATCATTAAAGTTCCTGCTGCCACATCCCATATATTGATCTTGTTCTGAAAGCATCCATCTAGTCTACCAGAGGCAACATAAGCTAAATCTAATGAAGCAGATCCACTACATCTCATATTTAAATTACTAAATTTTACACCTTCATTATTACTTGAAAACAAACATTCATCTAAAGAATTTTTGTTTGAAACTCTTAATCTTTGATTGTTTAAAAAAGCACCTTTATTTTTTTCGGCAAAAAACATCTCATCCTTAATTGGATCAAATATTAAACCACTCAATAATTCTTCTTTTGACATAAGAGCAATAGAAATTGCAAAGTGAGGTATACCGTGAAGAAAATTGGTTGTTCCATCAATTGGATCAATTATCCAAGTATTTTCTTTATCTTTATTTTTAATTGTACCAGTTTCTTCAGTCAAAAAAGAATAATTCTTTTTTGTTTTCGACAATTCTTCAATTAATATTTTTTCAACATGTTTATCTGTTTTAGTTACGAAATCATGTGGTCCTTTTTTTGATACTTGTAACTTTTCAATTTCTCCAAAATCTCTTATTATTGATTTAGATGCTTTTTCAGCAGCTTTAATCATTATGTTGAGATTTGCAGATATAGATAACATTGAATTATATTTTTTTGATGTATTCAAGAGTTCTTGTGTCGACTATTACTTCATCGCCAGAATCTATAAATGGTGGTACTTGAATATTTAAGCCATTATCAAGTGTAGCAGGTTTATAAGATGAAGAAACAGTTTGTCCTTTAAGCGCAACATCTGTGGTTTCAATTTTACATTTTAACTGGTTAGGAAGGTCAATTGAAATTGGATTTTCATTATGAAAGCTTACTTTAACCTCAAGATTTTCAGTCAATAACTTTCCTTTTTCACCAATAATATCTTTTTTAATTTCAATTTGTTCAAATGTTTTTGGATCCATAAAAATATAATTGATTTCATCATCATATAAATAATTAAAATTTATTTCTTCAAGTGATGCTTTTTCAACTGTTTCACTAGATCTAAATCTTTCATTTAATTTTGTGTTTTTACCTACACTTTTCATTTCTACTTGGGCAAATGCTCCGCCCTTACCAGGTTTTACATGTTGAGTTTTTAGTACCAACCATAAATCATTTTTGTATTCTAAGAGCATTCCTACTCTTATTTCTCCAGCATTTATTTTCATTTAATTTTTTCTATAGTTTTATAGGGTTTATATTTTTTATTATTCCAAATGTAGCTTGAAATAGCCAATAAATTTACATTGTTCAATAAAAGTTTTTTATAATTATTTATATTAATTCCTCCAATGGCCACTATTGGTATTTTGGTTAATTTTTTTACTTTATCTATAATTTTTGTTGTTGCCTTGTATTTTACTTTTTTTGTTTTTGTCGAGAAGAAAGCACCAAAGGCAATATAATCTGCTTTCCTTTTTATAGCAGCTTTTGCTAAATTAAGTGAGTTATGACAAGTAACTCCTATAATTTTATTTCCTACTATTTTTCTTGCTTCTGCTATGCTCATATCTTTTTGTCCTATATGACATCCATCAGCATTAATTTTTTTTGAAAGTGTAGGGTCATCATTTACTAAAAATTTTACCCCATATTTTTTACATATCGGGTGAATTTTTTCCCCTATTACAATTTTTTGTTTAAGTGAGTATCTTTTAAGTCTTAATTGAAATAGACCAACCTTACCAGTATTAAGCACTTTCTTTAAATCATGATAGAATTTAGGGTAAATTTTGTTTGGGGAAATAAGATAAATAAATTTTTTTTTATTTATTCTCAAGCTCTTTAGACCATTTTCCTTGAGCAGCTAAAGTATTCATCTTTGCTCTATGATTAAAAATATTCTGAGTTCCTTTGATGTCTTTATCTTTTGACCAAAACTTTAAAGCACTTTGCTGAAGTGCTCTCCCATATGAATAGGTCATTATAAAATTAGTATCATTGTTTCTATTGATTAAGTTTAAATTTTCTGTTGCTTCTACTTCTGATTGACCACCAGATAAGAAAGCAATTCCAGGAACTTCATTTGGAACAGATTTTTTTAAGCACTCAAGTGTTTTAGACGCAACCTCTTCATTAGGAATTTTATTTTTTGATTTATTTCCTGCTAAAATCATATTTGGTTTTAAAATTACTCCTGATAGATCAATTTTATGAATTATAAGTTCATCAAAGCATTTTTTAATTACCTCAGATGTTTTAATTAAACAGTCTTCTGCCGAGTGTTCACCATCCATTAATACTTCTGGTTCTACAATTGGCACCATTCCACTTTCTTGCACTAGAGCAGAATATCTTGCTAATGCGTGAGCATTTGAATTGATAGCAAGTTTGCTAGGGTATTTTTCTCCAATAATATAAACTCCTCTCCATTTTGTAAATCTTGCCCCAAGTTCATAATATTTTTTTAATCTTTCTCTTAATCCATCTAAACCCTCAGTAATTTTTTCATCCAATGAATTCGCCAGATCTTTTGCACCAGTGTCTACTTTAATTCCTGGAACTGCCCCCGTTTCTGAGATCATAGCTGGAATTGTTTTTCCATAATTTGATGTTTGATTGATTGTTTCATCAAATAAAATAACTCCACCAATACAATCTTTCATGCTGTCAGAGGCAAATAGTGTTTCTCTAAAAAGAAGTCTATTTTCTGGTGATGATTGAATATTCACTGAATCCAATCTTTTGGTCATAGTTCCATTACTTTCATCAGCAGCAAGTATACCTTTACCATTAGAAAGAATTTTTAAAGCAATTGTATTAAGTTCTGACATATTAATTTAAAGCTTTTATACCAGGAAGTTCTTTGCCTTCAAGATATTCTAAGAATGCTCCACCAGCAGTTGAAACAAAATTAAAATCGTTTACTGCATTTAAACTATTTATTAATGAAACTGTATCTCCTCCTCCGGCAACTGAATAGATTACATTAGATTTATTATTTTCAATTATTTTTTTTGCAATTTTAATACTGCCAATAGCAAAATTTGGATTTTCAAAATACCCAGCAGGCCCATTCCATAAAATAGTACTGCTTTTATCAATTATATTAATAATATTATCAATAGTTTTTGGGCCAATATCTAAAATCATTTCATCTGGTGCAATTTCATTCAATTGTTTAATTGTAGACTCTCCTTTTAAATTTTTTCCTACTAATATGTCCTCAGGATATATTATTTTACAGTTTACTTTTTCTGAAAGTGAGAAAATTTCTTTAATAATTTCTTCCGAGTTTTCTTCTTGTAAAGATTTTCCAATATTGTTACCCATATATTTAATAATATTATTAGCCATCCCACCAACAATAATAATATTATCAAATTTGGGCATTAAATTTTTAATTATATTAATTTTAGTTGAGACTTTTGAACCTCCAATTATGCAGGTAATAGGTTTTTTAATCTCAGAAGTGATTTTTTTTAAAGCATTAACTTCCAAGTCAAGTTGTAAACCAGAAAAAGAAGGCAAAAAATTTGTTATCTTATGAATTGAAGTGTGTGCTCTATGAGAACATGAAAAAGCATCATTTACATAAATATCAGCCAAAGTTGAAAGATGTTTAGCAAATTTTTCATTGTTTTCTTCTTCCTCAGGATAAAATCTTATATTTTCTAACATTATTACTCTTTCATCATTATTAAATAATTCTTTTGAGTCTATCTCTTTAACATTTTTAGAAAATAATTTTACATTTTGATTTAATTTTTTACTTAATTCTTCGCATATTAGTTTAAGTGAAAGTTCATTAACAATTTTACCTTTTGGCCTTCCTACATGAGAAATAATTATGACTCTTGTATTTTGATTAATTAGAAATTCTAAAGTGGGTAAAATTTTATCAATTCTTGTAGTGTCAGTGATTTTATTATCAACTATAGGAACGTTTAAATCTAATCTTAATAATAATTTTTTATTAACAAGATTTGCTTCTTCTTTTATACTTTTCATTAAGAGATTTTATTGACATATTCAGCTATATCACACATCCTATTTGAAAATCCCCATTCATTATCATACCAGGCAGAAATTTTTCCCATATTTTTACCTACTACGCTAGTAAGTGATGAGTCAATAATTGCTGATGATGAATTATGATTAAAATCAATAGACACGAGTTTTTCAGAAGTTATCTCTAATACTTTTTTAGACTGAGTTTTTGAAACTTCTCTAAATGCATTATTAATTTTTTCTTTATCAATATCTTTTTTTGTACAAAAAACTAATTCGATAAGAGATACATTTGGGGTTGGAACTCTCATGGCTACACCTTCTAATTTACCTTTTAATGATGGAATTATTTCTCCAATTGCCTTTGATGCCCCAGTAGATGTTGGAACAATCGATTGACTTGCTGATCTTGCTCTTCTAGGATCTTTATGAGAATTATCTAAAATTCTTTGATCACTAGTAAAAGCATGAATTGTGGTCATAAAACCTTTTTCTATCTCAAAATTTTTGTGAAGGATGTTTGCAACAGGTGCCAAACAGTTTGTTGTGCAAGAAGCAGCAGATATTATTTGATCATTTTTTGTTAGTTCTTCTTCATTTACACCAAAAACAATTGTTTTATCAGCATTTTTACAAGGAGCAGAGACAATAACTTTTTTTGCACCATTATTAATGTGTGCTAAAAGTTTTTCTTTTGAATTGAACTTTCCAGTACACTCAAAAACGTAATCAACACCAAATTTTTTCCAATCAATATCTTCAATTTTTGATTCTTGTGAAAAAGAGATTTTATCATTGTTTATAATCAAATGATTTTCATCATAATTTAGTTCTGCATTAAATTTACCGTGGACAGAATCGTATTTAATTAGAGTACAGCTTGCCTCTGAATTAGATCTATTATTGATGTGCTTTATTTTTATATCTGTATTTTGGCTTTCAATAATTGCCCTAATAACCATTCGGCCAATTCTTCCCATTCCATTGATTCCAACATTTATTGTCATTTTTTTATTCTTAACATTCTTTTTGATTTATTAGCAATATTTGCTGCCGTTAAACCAAAATGTTTATAAATTTCTTTATATGGAGCACTTTTACCAAAAGTATCAATTCCAAAAGCCAAACCGTTATTACCAATATATTTTTTCCAACTATCTGTTGATGCAGCCTCAATAGAAATTTTCATTTTTGTTTCATTAATTATTTTTTGTTTGTATGAATTTGACTGTAAGTCAAAAAGATCTTGGCACGGCATTGATATAACCTTTGAATATATTTTTTTTTTGGCCAATTTATGACTAGTTTCAATTGCTAAATTAACTTCTGACCCGCTTGCAAGTATAGTTAAGTGAATTTTTTTGTTTGTTCTTAAAACTTCATAAGCTCCAAAAGAACATTTATTAGTTTTTGAGTATTTTTTTCTTATTGGATTTAGATTTTGTCTTGTTAAAGATAAGATACTTGGTGTTTTTGATGTTTTTAATGCATGCTCCCAACATTCAATAGTTTCCATTCTATCTGCGGGCCTAAAAACATTTAGATTTGGAATAGAACGTAAGCCTGATAATTGTTCAATCGGTTGATGCGTTGGACCGTCTTCCCCAAGGCCAATTGAGTCGTGTGTCATTACATAAATAACTCTTTGCTTCATTAATGCTGATAATCTTATAGAAGGCTTGCAATAATCTGAAAATATCAAAAAGGTTCCACCATAAGGTATAAAATTGCTATGCAGAGCTAACCCATTCATTATTCCACACATAGCATGTTCTCTCACACCATAGTGAATGTAATCACTGTTAAAGTCACCTGGTTTTACAATCTTATGATGTTTAGTTTTTGTATTGTTTGATCCAGCTAAATCAGCAGAACCACCAATTAAATTATTTCTTATGCTAGTTAACTTATTTAAAGTTAGCTCAGAGGATTTTCTTGTTGCTAAGCTATTCAGTTCTTTAATTGCACGAAACTTTTCCGTTTTTAAAATTTTTGTAAAATTATTTTTTTGCAGTTTGTTTATTAATTCTTTTTTCTTTTTATATATTTTGTTCCAATTATTCTCAAGTTTCTGACCTTTTTTACCAATTTTTTTCCATTCTTTTAAAAATTTATTTGGAATTTTAAAAGGCTTGTAATTCCAGTTTAAAGCATTTCTTACTAACTTTATTTCATCTAAACCTAAAGGGCTACCATGAGATGAGGATTTACCTGATTTATTTGGAGAGCCATAGCCAATTTTAGTTTTACAGGAAATAACAGTTGGTTTTTTTGCTTTTTGAACTTTCTTCAAAGCTTTAAATATTTCTTTTTCGTTATGACCATCAATTAAAATATAATCCCAACCGTAACTTTCAAACCTCTTCTTAAAGTTGTCTGACACAGCTAAACTAGTTGGTCCGTCTATAGATATTGAATTATTATCAAAAAGCATCACTAAATTTTTGAGTTTTAAATGTCCAGCTAAACTCATTGCCTCATGACTTATTCCTTCCATTAAACAACCGTCTCCAGCAAGAACATAAGTTTTGTGGTCTATAATTTCTTTACCTAATTTTTTTTTTAAAATTTCCTCTGCAATTGAAAATCCAACAGCATTTGCGATGCCTTGACCAAGTGGTCCTGTTGTAGTTTCAATACCAGTATTAGGATGATACTCTGGGTGTCCCGCACAAATAGAGTTAAGTTTTCTAAATTTTTTAACACTATTAAGTGTAAAACTTTTATAACCAGTCAAATAAAGCAAAGAGTAAAGTAACATAGATCCATGACCCGCAGACAGAACAAATCTATCTCTATTAAGCCAATTAGGGTTTTTTGGATTAAATCTTAAAAAATTTTTAAAAAGAACAGTTGCTACATCTGCCATGCCCATTGGCATACCTGGATGACCCGAATTTGCTTTCTGTACTGCATCTATTGACAGAAATCTGATGCAATTTGCTAAATCATTGTGTAGTTTGTTCAAAATTATCCTGACTAGACTAAGAAGATTCTATTTAATAATATAAACATATATATATGAATTCTATAATCGAAAAAGAAAAAAAATTAAATGAAGCCTTATTAGAACTAAAAAATTTAGATTTAAGTAATCCTGATTTACAAAATAATATTGAAAATTTAAGTATTCAAAAAAATCAATTAGAAATTGAAAAATCTGAATTAGAACAAAAGTATAAAATTTTAACAGATGAACATGAAAGTTTAACAAAAAAACTAGAAGAAATTCAAAATAAAGAAAAAATAGAACAGAAAAAACAGGCTGAATTTTCTGAAAAAATTGATGAATTAAATCAAGAAACAGATACTTTGTTAGATGAAATAGACAAATGGCAAATGTAAGTATTAAATTTAATAATAAAGAGTTTTTATTGTCTTGTGAGGACGGTCAAGAAGAACATCTTGAAGAGTTATTAATTCATATAAATCAAAAATTTAATAATTTGAAAAACGACCTAGGTAATTTGGGAGAAAATAAATTACTTTTAATCACTGCTGTAAAGATTATGGATGAATATTATGAAACTAAAAAAAATGTAGATCAAAAAAAAAACGAATTAAGAGATCTCTCAAACAAATTTAAAGAATTAAAGTCTTTAATATATGATTACAGAGATAAGAAAGAAGAAGAAATTCAAGAATTAAAAAATAGTCATCAAAAATTTAATGATGAGATTGAAGTGAATCAAAAAAAATATGAACAATTAATTGATGAAGCAGCAAATGAAATATCAAGTTTTGTTGAAAAGGCTAAACAAGATAATCAATCTCAATAAATTTTGTGAATAAATTTAAGTTAAGACGTAAAATTTTAAAAATTAGAAAAAAAAACTCAAATAGAAAGCTTGAAATTAACTTAAATAAATTTTTTTCCTTTTTAAAAATAAATAAATTAAAGTCTAAAAATATAGGTGGATATTTTCCATCAAATTTTGAAATTGATGACTTAAAGATTTTAGAAATGATGGAAAAAAAAAAATTTCATATTTCATTACCAGTTATAAAAGAAAATAATCAAATGAATTTTTTACAATGGTCAAGAAATGATCCATTAAAAATAAATAAATTTGGAATACCTGAACCCATCTCATCAAAGACTATCGTCCCTGATATTTTATTAGTTCCACTAGTCTCTTTTGATAATGAATTAAATAGATTAGGTTATGGGGGAGGTTTTTATGATCGTTATATTGAAAAAATTGAAAAAGTAAAAAAAGTTATTAAAATTGGGTTAGCTTTTTCGTATCAAAAAATAAAAAAAATACCTACAAATAAATTTGATAGAAAATTAGATTTTATAATTACTGAAAAAGAAATTTTACAATGAGAATTTTATTTTTAGGAGATGTGGTTGGAGTATCTGGGTGTTCAAAACTAATGAATTGTCTATTAAATGAAATTGAGTCAAAAAAAATTGATTTTGTAATTGTTAATGCTGAAAATGCCGCAATACAAGGTGTAGGTTTAACAAAAGAGATATGCAATGATTTTTTTAATTGTGGTGTAAATGTTATTACGACTGGAAATCATGTATGGGATCAAAAAGAGATAATGGAATTTATAGATAAAGAGGAAAGGTTATTACGTCCAAAAAATCTTTTTGAACCAGCACCTGGAAAAGGTTTTAATATATATGAAACAAATGAAAACATCAGAATTGGGGTATTAAATTTAATGGGAAATGTTTTCATGAAAAAATGTGAGGATGTTTTTGAAATTTCAGAAAAATTTATGAAACAATTTAAATTAAAAGAGGATTATGATTTTCTAGTTGTTGATTTTCATGGAGAAATAACAAGTGAAAAAAATGCAATCGGTCAGTTTTTCGACGGCAAAGCTTCGTTAGTAGTTGGAACACATACTCATATTCCAACTAATGATGCAAGAATTTTACATAATGGCACTGGATATCAAACAGATGCAGGAATGTGTGGTGATTACGACTCTGTAATTGGAATGAATAAAGAAAATTCATTAAATAGATTTTTAAAAAAAAATTCAACAAAACATTTTCCAGCTACTGGAGATGCTACTTTGTGTGGTGTTATTGTTGAATGTGATATAAAAACTGGTTTAGCAAAAAATATTGAAAGTTACGTTAATGGAGCTCAACTAAAAAATACTTAAAAAAAATGGCAGGACATTCTCATTGGGCTGGTATAAAACATAAAAAAGGAAAAGCTGACAAACAACGTTCAAAAATATTTTCAAAATTATCAAAAGAAATTACTGTAGCAGCAAAACTAGGAGACAAAGATCCCGCGATGAATCCAAGGTTAAGATCTGCAATTCAAGCAGCAAGATCTGCTAATATGCCAAAGGATAATATAGAAAGAGCAATAGATAAATCTTCTATAGCATCAGGGGTAAATTTTGAGAATTTGAGATATGAAGGTTTTGGTCCTGATAAAATAGCAGTTATTGTCGAAACTTTGACTGATAATAAAAATAGAACTGCCTCAAATATTAGAACTATATTTCAAAAAAGTGGTGGAAGTTTAGGGACGCAGGGATCTGCTTCACATAATTTTAATCAATTGGGTATTATCAAAATCGATAGAAATGAAATTTCTGATGAAAATATTTTTGAGCTAGCTATAGAGTCGGGAGCGGATGAATGTATTTCACACGATGAATTTCATGAAATTCAATGTAATATGAGTGAAATTTATAATGTAAAAAAAAAATTAGAAAAAATAGTTGCAAATTTTATTTCGACAGAGATTGAATGGGTTCCATTAAATAGTGTCAATATTACAAATGATAGAAAAGAGGGTGTGATCGAATTTTTAGAGTCTATTGAGGATGATGATGATGTACAAAATGTTTATTCTAATGTTAAACTTGGTAATATCTAATGTTAATTATTGGAATTGACCCAGGTATTTCAGGATCAATTTGTTTTTTTCAAGATGGAAAAATAAACGATGTTGTGGATATGCCTACAATGACCGACGGTAAGAAAAATAAAAAACAAGTGAATGGTTCTCAAATTTACAATGAAATTTCAAATAGAATAAATAAGATTGATAAAAAAGATATAAGAGTGGTAATTGAGCAAGTATCTGCAATGCCAGGTCAAGGAGTTACAAGTATGTTTAATTTTGGTCAATCATTTGGAATTTTGAAAGGCATATGTTCTGCGATGCAGCTACCAATGTATTTCGTAAGACCAGCTAAATGGAAAAAATACTTTAATCTTATAAATTCAGAAAAAGACGCGAGCAGAACAAGAGTAATTGAAGTTTTTCCTTATTTTTCAGCACAATTATCAAGAAAAAAAGACTCTAATAAAGCAGATGCTATTCTGATAGCTAGTTTTTATTATGAAACTCATAAACTAGATAAGTAATCAAAAATAAAAGACAAATTCATGACACATTTAAGTGTGAAGAGTAACCATGGAAGCAGATATTGCATCTCAAGCAGTTGGATTAGGAACTAATACTGATTTTTCTTTACTAAGTCTTTTTTTAAGAGCAGATATAGTTGTTAAATCAGTAATTGTAACCCTGATTCTATGCTCAATATATTCTTGGGCAGTAATTATTGAAAAGTTTAGATTATTTAAAAAAATAAATAAATCTTCAGAAGAATTTGAGGAAAAATTTTGGAATTCTAAATCTGCTGAAAATTTTTACAATAGTTTACCATTAAAAGTTGATGACCCAATGGCCCTAGTTTTTCAAAATGCTATGGAGGGATTGTTAAAAAAGAAATCAAAAACTAATCTAAGTGAGAGAATGACTGCAATGTTAGAGGCTGGAGTTGAAAAACAGATGACAAAAATTGAGAAAGGATTTACTTTTTTGGCAACAGTAGGATCAACTGCCCCATTTATAGGTTTATTTGGAACTGTCTGGGGAATAATGAATTCGTTTCAGTCAATTGCAATTTCAAGAAATACTAGTTTAGCTATTGTTGCACCAGGTATCGCGGAAGCTTTATTCGCCACAGCTCTTGGGCTGTTAGCTGCCATTCCAGCTGTTGTAGCTTATAATAAATTTAATACAGATTCTCAAAAATATTCTCAAAAATTAGAAAACTTCTCTAAAAAATTTTTAACAATTATCTAAATGGCTTTTAAACTTAATCGTTTATCAAAAGAACCAATTAGCGAGATAAACGTAACTCCTTTTGTGGATGTTATGTTAGTTCTTCTTATTATTTTCATGGTTACAGCTCCATTATTAACTGTTGGAGTTCAAGTTGATTTACCAGAAAGTTCAGCTGACTCTCTACCAGAAGAAGCAGAACCACTTACTCTTTCTATTAACTCAAAAGGAGAGATTTTCATCCAAGAAGCAAAGGTTGAATTTGATAATATAATTGCAAAGGTTTTAGCGGTCTCAAAAAATAGAACGGATACAAGAATTTATGTTCGAGGTGACAAAACTATTAATTATGGGAGAGTACTTGAAATAATGGGATTGTTATCAGGCTCTGGTTTTACAAAGGTTGCATTAATATCTGAGCCATTAAAGCAAAGGTAATTTAAATTGCATATAGGTTTAGTTATATCTTCTGTTTTACATGGTACTTTAATTTTTGTTACAGCAATGAGTCTTCCTTTTTTAGCAAAAAAACCAATTGATATTCCTCCAATAGTCTCAGTTGAACTGATACAAATTGCAGAAAAGACAAATATACCTTTTGCACCCAAAGCAAAAAAAATAATTGAAAAGAAAAAGAAAAAAAAATTAAAAGAAAAAGAAAAAAAATTAGTGTCAGAACAAGCTCCTCCAAAAAAAGTTAAAAAATCAAAAACTCAAACTGTCGTTTCAGTAGATGATCAAAAAAAAAAAATTGATAACCAAAAACCTGAGGCTGTTCCTCTACCAGATAAAAAACCAGATATAGTTGAAACAAAAAAAGAAAACAAACAAAATCCTGATAAATTAGATAAGGATTTAACACCAAAGTCAGAACATGAAAAAGAAGATTTATTTGATTCAAATAAGTTAGAAAGATTTTTAGTTGATAAAAAAAAAGAGGATAGAGCTATAGAAAAATTAAAAAAAAATGATAAAACAACACAAGATCAAGACCCCAGTTTAGTTGGCAATAAGTTGACTGCTACAGAAGAAGAAGCTCTTCAAGCACAAATCTTTCATTGCTGGACTCCTCCATGGGGCATGAAATATGTACCAGGTGATATGCTTGTATCAATACAAATAAACTTAGATCCAAACGGAAATATCGAGGAAATGGAGATGTTAGATCATAAAAAAATGAATATTCCAGGAAAACAAAAATTTAAAGCATTAGCAGAATCTGTCAGGAGAGCATTATTAGCGTGTCAACCTTTAAATGTTCCTTCTTCAGGCTATGAAAGATGGAAAAAAATAAAATTTAATTTTGATGCAAGTGAGATGATTGAAGGTTAATATTGAACAGTAAGAACTTTATTATGATAAAAAGATTAATTATATTTTGTATAATACTAATTCCGACAAATGTTTTTGCATTAATTGAGGTTGATATTACTAGAGGAAATATGAATCCATTGCCTTTAGCAGTATCACCTTTGTCAATTGATGAAAATTCTAGAAAAAGTTTTGAAAAAATACTTAAGAAAGAAAATATTGGCTCAGAAATTTCAATTATTGTTGAAAATAATTTAAGATCATCTGGTATCTTTGAACCGTTGAGCAAAGACGCATTCTTGCAAGCACCAGATATTGCTAATTTAAAACCAAGATTCGAAGATTGGAACCTTATAAAAGCTCAAGCATTAATTACTGGAAAAGTAAGTTATGTTAGTGAAAGGTTAAGAGTTGAATTTAGATTATGGGATATACTTGCAGGCAGAGAAATTATGGCATTAGCCTTTACTACAGTCCCAAGTAACTGGAGAAGAGTAGGACATATAATCTCAGATAAAATTTATGAAAGATTGACAGGAGAAAAAGGATACTTTGATACTAGAATAATTTATGTTGCTGAAGAAGGTCCAAAAACTCAACGAAAAAAAAAATTAGCAATTATGGATCAAGATGGTGCTAATAATAAATTTTTGACACTTGGAAATGAACTTGTGTTGACCCCAAGATTTAATCCTACAAGCCAAATGGTCACATATTTGTCGTACTTTAAAAATTTACCAAGAGTATATCTTTTAGATATTGAAACAGGGACTCAAGAGGTAGTTGGAGATTTTCCTGGAATGACATTTGCACCAAGATTTTCTCCAGATGGAAAAAAAATAATAATGAGTTTTGCAAAAGATGGTAAGTCAGATATTTATACAATGGACTTAGAAAATAGAATAGTTGAACGAATTACAAACCATCCTTCAATTGACACATCTCCATCTTATTCTCCTAATGGAAAATTCATTGCATTTAATTCTGATAGAAGTGGATACCAACAAATTTATATTATGAAAAATGATGGTAGTGAAATTAAGAGAATCTCATTTGGCAATGGGATTTATGGAACACCAGTTTGGTCCCCAAGAGGAGATTTAATTGCTTTTACAAAGTTACATAATGGAAAATTCTATATCGGTGTCATGAGAACTGATGGAACTGGAGAAAGACTATTAACTGAAAATTATTATCAAGAAGCCCCATCCTGGTCACCCAATGGCAGAGTTTTGATTTTTTATAGAGAAACAAAGACTAACGCAAAAGGAGAAGGATTTTCTGCTAAACTCTGGTCTATTGATTTAACGGGATATAATGAGCGTTTAGTGGCCACCCCAACTGATGCGTCAGACCCATCATGGTCATCTTTATTAGGTAATTAGTTTGTTAATTAATTGAAATATCTTGATTTTTAGACTTGAAACCTCTAATTAGTTGTGAAAAACTAGTTAATTGAAATTAGCAGCAAGGAGCAATTTAATGATATTAAGCAAAATTTTTAAAAACACACTATTGTTATTAGCAGCATGCCTGGTGTTATCAGCTTGTGCAACAAAAAAAGAAGTAACTACTGCAATAGACATCCAAGGACAAATGCAAAGTGATGTTTACACTGGAACAGATACAGTTGAATATTTAGCTGATGGTGTTCCTGACAGAGTTTTTTTTGCAACAAACGAGTCAGTATTAACTACTGCTTCAAGAGAAACTTTAAGAGCTCAAGCAGCATGGTTAAGAAAAAATTCTAGCATTAATATAGTTTTAGAAGGACATGCTGATGAGAGAGGTACTAGAGAGTATAACTTAGCTTTGGGAGAGAGAAGAGCAAACGCAGCCAAGGATTATTTAATGACTTACGGAATTTCTTCAGATAGAATATCAGTACTTAGCTATGGTAAAGAAAGACCAGTCGATGGTGGTTCAAGCCCATTAGCTTGGTCAAAAAACAGAAGATCAGTAACTGTTAAAGCAAATTAATAAAATTTATTTAAAGACCCTAAGGCTTAAAGTTTTGGGGTCTTTTTTTTGCCATTTTTATAACCATAAACTAATTTATTAATGAAGTTTTTAACAAAATTAATATTTTTAAAAATAATTATTTTAATAAGCTTATCCTGTGCAAAAGTTTCTTTTGCAGATAATCATAATATTTATGAAACATTAGAAAACATACAGAATGATCTTAAAACTCTTGAAAGAGCAGTTTATTCAGGTTCAATTGAAAAAAAAACTGCAAATAAAGAAAATTCTAATGTTGAATTTGATGCTAATTCTGAAGATGTACTTACAAGACATTTATTAAAATTATCTGAAGTTGAGGATCAATTTAGACAATTAACAAATAAGTTTGAAGAAATAAACTTTAAACTAGATAAATTATCTAACAGATTATCTAAAATTCAGGCTGACAATCAAATAAGATTTCAAGATATTGAAACAGCAATGAACTCAGGAGAAGCAACAACAAAAATAACTTCGAAACCCAAAATAGAGTCAAACCAAATAATACCAGGTAGTTCTCAACCTCAAGACCTTGGTTCAATATCATATAAAGATACAGAAACCTCTGAAACATCTCAGCAGATACAAACTGTGGATACAACAGCGACAGTTATAACCGAAAATTTTCAATCAGAGGAAAAAATACTTCCACAAGATTTGACACCTGAAAAACAATTTAAATTTGCTCTTAGCTTCTTAAGAGTTGGAGACTATAGCACTGCAGAAAGAGCATTGAGAGAATTTGTTTTATCAAATAGAGACCATGAATTAGCTGGAAGTGCGCAATTTTGGTATGCAGAAACATTTAGAATAAGACAACTTTACACTGATGCAGCATCTGCTTACCTTGAAGGTTATCAAAAATATCCAAAAGGAAAAAAAGCACCTGATAATTTATTAAGACTAGGTGTTTCAATGGTTCAAATTGGTGAAAAAAATCAAGGATGTAAAATGATAAATGGTGTAAGTTTACAATATCCTAATGCCGAAAAGTCACTATTATTAAAAGCAGAATATGAGTCTAAAAAATTTGAATGCACAAAACAAGACTCATAAGTTTTTATTAGATAAATTAAAAGATAAACGCACTCTTCGAATTTATAAAAAATTTGAAAAGAATCTCAGAATAAAAAAAAGTGCAATCGTTGCTGTTTCTGGTGGTCCCGATAGTCTTGCACTTTCATTTTTGACAAAAATTCATTCTTTAAAAAAATCTTTAAATGTAAAATATTTTCTTGTTGATCATAGACTGAGAATGAATTCTACAATAGAGGCAAAAAATATTCAAAAAAATTTAAAAAATTTTTCTATTAATCTTAATATTTTAACATGGAAAGGGTCCAAGCCACAAAAAAACGTTCAATCTATTTCTAGAGACAAAAGATATGAGCTATTAATTAAAATTGCTAATGAATTAAAAATTAAAAATATATTATTAGGCCACCATTTAGATGATTTATTTGAGAACTTTTTTATAAGAATTTTAAGAGGAAGTGGACTTAAAGGATTAGTTTCATTAGATAGGGAGACGCAAAGAGATAAAGTTAATTTAATAAGGCCTTTAATAGAACTTAATAAAAATGATTTAGTTTATTTAAGTAATCATGTTTTTGGTTCATATGTAAATGATCCATCAAATGAAAATGATAAATTTAAAAGAGTCAAAGTAAGAAACTTTATAAAACAATTAGGTTCAGAAGGTTTAGATAAAAATAAGCTTTTGTTAACAGTTAGAAATTTAAAATTAGCCAATGAAAATATTAAATATTATGTAGAGAAAAATTTAAAAAAAAACTTAACTATTCTGCCGATTAAAGATAACATTATTTTAAAAAAAAATTTTTTTTTACAATCAGACGAAGTTGTATTTAGATCATTTACCGAAGTATTAAAAATTATTGGAAAAAAATACTATCCTGTCAGAGGAAAAAAAATAGATAAAATTTTACAGAGCATAAAAGCAAAATCTTTATTTAAATTAACATTGGGTGGTTGTGTAATTAAAAAAGTAAATGATACCATAATTGTGTCAAAAGAGACGTAAAATACAATTATTTAATGATATTTTGTCACTTGTTAAACTTTTAATAATTATTATCTTATATATATGAACTTAAAAAATCTAGCTATGTGGGGAGTCATTGTTTTTTTAACAATTGGTCTTTACAATATGTTCAAAAATCCCGAATCAAATATAAGAGGTGGAAACCAAATCATATTTTCAGAATTTTTAACATCAGTTGAAAATGGCGAAGTTTTAAAAGTTGAAATCCAGGGTAATAATATTAAGGGAGTTTATTCAAATGGAAATTCATTTTCTACGTACTCACCTAATGATCCAAATTTAATTGAAAAATTATCTAATAAAGGTGTGAGTATTTCAGCTTCACCTTTGGAAGAAAAAATGCCTTCATTGTTTGGTGTCCTGCTCTCATGGTTTCCAATGTTATTATTAATCGCTGTATGGATTTTCTTTATGAGACAAATGCAAGGTGGAAAAGGTGGCGCTATGGGTTTTGGGAAATCAAAAGCCAAAATGATGAATGAACTTAAAGGGAAAGTTACTTTTAATGATGTTGCAGGAGTTGAAGAAGCAAAAGAAGAAGTTGAAGAAATAGTTGAATTTTTAAAAGATCCAAAAAAATTTAGTAGGTTAGGTGGAAAAATACCTAGAGGCGCATTATTAGTTGGACCTCCTGGAACTGGAAAAACATTATTAGCTAGAGCAATTGCTGGGGAAGCGGGCGTACCTTTTTTCACAATATCTGGCTCAGACTTTGTAGAAATGTTTGTTGGTGTTGGGGCATCAAGAGTAAGAGACATGTTTGAACAAGGTAAAAAAAATTCACCATGCATAATATTCATTGATGAAATTGATGCAGTGGGAAGAAGTAGAGGTGCTGGTTTAGGTGGTGGAAATGATGAAAGAGAACAAACACTTAACCAATTGTTAGTTGAAATGGATGGTTTTGATACTAATGAAGGTGTAATTATAATAGCTGCAACTAATCGACCAGACGTTCTAGATCCGGCTCTATTAAGACCTGGTAGATTTGATAGACAAGTAGTTGTTTCTAATCCGGACATAATTGGGAGAGAAAAAATTTTAAAAGTTCATGTCAAAAAAATAAAAATGGCTCCAGATGTTAACTTAAGAACAATAGCTAGAGGTACGCCGGGATTTTCAGGTGCAGATCTTGCAAATTTAGTTAACGAGGCAGCTTTATTAGCAGCTAGAAAAAACAAAAGAATTGTTACCTTAGCAGAATTTGAAGAAGCTAAAGATAAAGTAATGATGGGTGCTGAAAGACGTTCAATGGTAATGACTGAAGATGAAAAAAAACTTACAGCATATCATGAAGGTGGCCATGCTTTAGTATCGTTTAATATGCCTAGTTATGACCCAATCCACAAAGCTACGATTATTCCAAGAGGTAGAGCGCTGGGTATGGTTATGAATTTACCAGAGAAAGATAAACACGGATATTCAATTAAGTATTTAAAAGCTAGAATGGCGGTTTGTTTTGGTGGTAGAGTTGCCGAGGAAATAATTTTTGGAAAAGATGATATATCTACAGGAGCTGGTGGTGGAAGTGGATCAGATATAAATCAAGCAACTCAACTTGCCAGAGCAATGGTGACAAAATATGGCATGAGTGAGGTAATGGGCCCTGTGGAGTATGGCGAAAATCAAGAAGAGTTATTCTTGGGTAGATCAGTAACTCAAACACAATCAGTTTCAGAGGAAACATCTCAAAAAATAGATAAAGAAATAAGAAAATTAATCGATGAAGGTTATAATCAAGCAAAGAAAATATTAACTGAGAAAATAGATGATTTACACAAGATAGCTAAAGCACTAATGACATATGAAACTTTAACAGGTGAAGAAATTGAAAATATAATCAGTAAAAATTTATATCCAAAAGATAAGATAATCGAGAAACCTGAAGAAAATGATGATCAAAATTCAGCCCTAGGCGCTATGGGCTTGAAGCCAAAAATAGTTCATTAATATTAGATGAGAAGATATTACACTAGAGCGTGTAATTTCTACTATGGTAAAGAATCAAAAATATTACTAAGTAAAAAAAAAACACTTCCTTTGAATGGTCTACAGGAAATATCTTTTGATCATATAGAAATAATAACAAGAAAATCAAAGAAAAAAATCTTTATTAAAGATGTAAAAAAATTATCTAAATCATTACAAAAACAAATAATTTTTGATCTTAAGAAAATTAAATTAAAAAATAAAAATTTTTCAAATTTAAATTTTCAAAAGTTACCAAACATTATGGGGGTATTAAATCTTACACCAGATAGTTTTTCAGATGGTGGAAAATTTAATAAAACAAGTAAAGGTATAAAACATGCATTTGAAATGATCAGAGTTGGAGCTAATTTAATTGATGTTGGTGGTGAGTCAACAAGACCAGGATCTAAAACTATAAATCCAAAAAGTGAGTGGAATAGAATTTATAAAATACTCAGATCAGTCTGTAAAAAAGTTCCTGTATCATTAGATACTAGAAAAACAGAGATAATGGAAAAAGGTATTAAACTAGGTGTTAAAATTATAAATGATGTGTCTGGATTAAATTACGATAAAAAAACCTTAGATGTTCTAAAAAAATATCAAATTCCTTTTGTAATCCAACATTCAAAAGGCACTCCGGAGAATATGCAAATTAAACCCTCTTACAAAAATGAATTATTAGATATTTATGATTTTTTTGAGAAGAAAATCAAAATTTTAAGAGCTATAGGCATAAAACATAATAATATAATTTTAGATCCAGGTATAGGTTTTGGAAAAAATTTGAAACATAATATGAATCTAATAAGCAAAATTTCTATTTTCCATAGCCTTGGTTTTCCTATACTTGTAGGCAACTCAAGAAAAAGTTTTATTAAAGAAATAGTAAAAAAAAATGACTCCAAAAATAGAATTGGGGGAACAGTTGCATCTTCTATCTATTTGATGATGCAAGGAGTGCAAATTTTAAGAATTCATGATGTAAACGAATTGATTCAAGGAATAAAAGTCTTTAAAGAGTTATTTAAAAACTAATGGTAAAAAAATATTTTGGAACTGATGGAATTAGAGGTCCAGTTAATAGTAAAAATATTAATGGTGATATGTTTTTTAAATTTGGCCTAGCATCAGGAACTTACTTTAGATCACAAAAAAAAATCAAACAAACAGCAATAATTGCCAAAGATACGAGACTTTCTGGTTATACTTTAGAACCTGCGCTAGTTTCGGGTTTAACATCTTCAGGTATGCATGTTTATACGCTAGGACCCTTGCCAACAAATGGATTGGCTATGTTGACGAAATCAATGAAGGCAAATATGGGAATTATGATTACAGCATCACATAATCCACATCAAGATAATGGATTAAAACTATTTGGTCCTGACGGTATGAAATTGTCTGATAAAATTGAAAAAAAAATAGAGAACTTGATTGATAAAAAAATTTCAATCCATTTGTCTCAGCCTAAAAAATTAGGAAGAGTAAAAAGATTAGAAACTGGAACAAAAGATTATTTAAGAATTTTAAAAAAAAATTTTACGAAAGAGTTTAATCTAAGAGGTTTAAGAATTGTCATTGATTGTGCAAATGGTGCGGGATATAAAGCTGGCCCTGAATTATTAAAATCATTAGGTGCAAAAGTAATTACAATTGGTGTAAAACCAAATGGACTTAACATAAATAAAAGATGTGGCTCAACTTATCCTAATAAGATCAAGTCTGCTGTAATAAAAAATAAAGCACATTTAGGAATTTCTTTAGATGGCGACGCTGATAGAATAATTATGTGTGATGAAAAAGGTAATATTATTGATGGTGATCAAATAATTGCAGCTTTAGCATTAAGATGGAAATCAAAAAAAATGTTAAAAGGTGGTGTAGTTGGAACTTTAATGTCAAATTATGGATTGGAAAAATTTTTTAAAGCCAAAAAAATAAGATTTATTAGAGCAAATGTAGGTGATAGATACGTCAAAGAAAAAATGCAAAAAAATAACTTTAATTTAGGCGGTGAACAATCTGGTCATATTATTTTAGGAAAGTTTGCAACAACAGGAGATGGATTACTTGTTGCATTAGAAGCATTGTTTGCAATTAGAAAAGGGAAAAAAGCAAGCACTTACTTTAATAAATTCAAAAAGACACCACAAATTTTAGAAAATATAGAAGTTAAAGATAAAGATATAATAAATCATCCAGATACAAAAAAATCTATAAAAATTGTAGAAAAATTAATTAAGGGTCAGGGAAGAATATTGGTTAGAAAATCAGGTACAGAGTCTAAAATAAGAGTGATGTGCGAAAGCGAAAATAAAGAACTCTTAAAAAAATGTGTAGATTTAATCTCAAAAAAAATTAAGTAAATTGAAAACTAAATCTAAAGTATTGATTATAGCAGGTTCGGACTCATCTGGTGGAGCAGGTATACAAGCAGATATAAAAACAGTCACAGCGCTGGGGTCTTATGCAATGACTGCAATTACAGCAGTCACAGCTCAAAATACCACAGGTGTAAAATCAATAGTTGCTATTGAGCCCAAGGAAATATCAAATCAGATAATGTTTAGCTCAAGAGATATAAAGCCTGATGCAATTAAAATTGGCATGTTACATTCGACTAAAGTAATAGATACAGTTTTTAAATCTATTAAGAATATAAAAATAAAAAAAATTGTGCTTGACCCTGTGATGGTAGCTAAAGGCGGCACCAAATTAATAGATGAAAAAGCAATTAAATCACTTAAGTCAAAATTAATTAATAGAGTATTTTTGATTACACCAAATATCCCAGAGGCAGAAATTTTAACAAAAACAAAAATAAAAACAAAAGAAGATATGATTTTTGCTGCAAATAAACTAATAGAGTCTGGTGCTAAAAATGTTCTTATTAAAGGAGGACATTTAGATCATAAATTTGTTCTAGACATATTTGTTAATAAGTTTGAAATTAAAATATTTAACAGTATTAGATATAAAACTAAGAATACACATGGTACAGGTTGTACTTTATCTAGTGCAATAACTACTTTTTTATCATGTGGAAAACCAATAAAGAAATCTTGTGAGCTTGGAATTAAGTATGTAAATTCTGCCATAAAAACTAACCCAAATTTTGGAAAAGGACATGGTCCAATTAATCATATTAATACAATTAGTATAAATAAAAAATTTAGATAATGAAAAATATAGTTGTAGTTGGCTCTCAATGGGGAGATGAGGGAAAAGGAAAAATTGTTGATTGGCTTTCTGAGCAAGCAGATGTTGTAATTAGATTTCAAGGAGGACATAATGCTGGTCACACGTTGGTAATTGATGGTGTGACTTACAAGTTAAGATTATTACCATCAGGGATAGTAAGAAAAGATAAAGTTTCAATTATTGGGAATGGAGTAGTAGTTGATCCTTGGTCATTACTTGAGGAGATAGAAGAAATAAAATTAAAAGGGGTTAATGTTACAACTGATAATTTTATAATCTCTGAAGCTGCAAACTTGATTTTACCATTTCATAGAGAAATGGATGAAATTAGAGAAGATGCTGCTGGTAAAGGTAAGATTGGAACTACTAGAAGAGGAATTGGACCAGCTTATGAAGATAAAATAGGCAGAAGATCTATTAGAGTTATGGATTTAAGATCAGAAAAAAATTTAGATCAAAGACTAGGGTCTGTGCTAATTCATCATAATGCCATTAGAAAAGGTCTAGGAAAAAAAATTTTTGAAAAAGAGCAATTAAAATCTGATTTACTTAAAATCGCACCTCAAATATTACAATATTCACAACCAGTATGGCTTAAAATCGATGAATTTAAAAAATTAAAAAAAAAAATTTTATTTGAAGGAGCTCAAGGAATTTTACTTGATGTAGATCATGGGACTTATCCTTATGTTACATCTTCAAATACAGTTGCTTCAAGTGCTGCAACAGGAACAGGATGCGGCCCAAACTCAATAAATTATGTTTTAGGAATTACAAAAGCTTATACAACAAGAGTTGGAGAAGGTCCATTTCCTACGGAATTAATAGATGATATTGGAGAATTATTGGGAACACGTGGAAAAGAGTTTGGAACTGTTACTAGTAGAAAAAGAAGATGTGGTTGGTTCGATGGAGTACTTGTCAGACAAACAATAAAAGTTTCTGGTATTGATGGAATAGCACTAACAAAATTAGATGTTCTTGACGAATTAGATGAAATTAAAATGTGTGTTGAGTACGTACTTGATGGAAAAAAAATTGACTATTTACCTGCTGCGGTTGAGGATCAATTAAAAATAGAACCTGTTTATAAAACATTTCCAGGATGGAAAACTTCAACTAATGGAATTAAGAATATGGACGCATTACCAGAAAATGCAAAAAATTATATTTATGCCATAGAAGATTTTATTGGCGCAAAAATATCAAGCATTTCTACTAGTCCAGAACGAGATGATACTATATTGGTAGAGAATCCTTTTGATATTTAGTTAACTGGTAATAGATTTTTAGATTTAGCTAAAAGAAGCATATGTTTTTGTAATTTTTCAAATGCTTTATTTTCTATTTGACGAACTCTTTCTCTACTAATTTTGTATTTTTTACTTAAATCCTCTAATGTCATAGGATCATCATTAAGTCTTCTTGAGTACAAAATTTCTCTTTCTCTATCATTTAATACTTTAATCGAACTTTTTAATAAATCTTTTCTCTGCTCCATTTCTTCTTGATGTGCAAATTTTAAATCATGGTCTAATTCTTTATCTACCAACCAATCTTGCCATTCATCTCCATCCTCACCAACTTGAGCATTTAAAGAAAACTCTTTTCCAGAAAGTCTTCTATTCATTGAAACAACTTCTTCTTTACTCACATCTAGTTTATTAGCTATTTCGTTTACTTGTTCACTTCTTAAATCACCCTCAGTTTGAGGTGCAATTTGATTTTTAATTTTTTTTAAATTAAAAAATAACTTTTTTTGTGCTGTAGTTGTCCCAATTTTTACTAAACTCCATGATCTTAAAATATATTCTTGTATAGAAGCTTTGATCCACCACATTGCATAAGTTGCAAGTCTAAAACCTTTTTCTGGTTCAAATTTTTTTACTGCTTGCATAAGACCAACATTCCCCTCAGATATCATTTCATTTACAGGTAAACCATATCCTTTGTATCCCATTGCAATTTTTGCAACTAATCTTAAATGGCTTGTAACTAATTTTTCTGCGGCTTTAACATTTCCAGTTGTTTTCCAATTTTTTGCCAACATATATTCTTCTTCAGCTGCAAGCATAGGAAATTTTTTAATTTGTTCCAAATATGCTGAAAGCCCTCCTTCGTTAGTAAGTGCTGGCAGGTTATTGTTATATGTTGTGCTCATGGCTGTATTTATTTAATTAAGTATAATAATTTTTCAATGATTTATTAGCCAGTATTTTTAAGCATTTTTAATAAATTATTTAGGTCTTTTGGCAAATTTGAGGAAAAAATCATTTCTTCATTTGTTTTAGGATGAATAAATCCTAGTGTTTTTGCATGCAAGAACTGTCTTTTCAATTTAGAAATTAAATTTTCTAATCCAGTATCAACATTTTTTAACTTTTTATATCTTTTTTTATATTTGTCATCTCCTACTATGCTATTTCCCATATGAGTCATGTGAACACGTATTTGATGAGTTCTTCCAGTTTCTAATTTACATTCAATTAAACTTAATGTTGGTGTTTTATTATTTTCAAAGATTTCTATAGTTTTATAATTTGTTATTGCACGCTTTCCCTTGGAACGACTAACTTCCATCAATTGTCTATTTTTTGAGCTTCTAGTTATGAAAGTATCTATTTTACCATAAGAAGGTCTAAGTTTTCCCCAAATTAAAAGTTGATAAACTCTTGTTATAGAATGGTCACTAAATTGCTTAGATAAACTTTCATGTGTTTTATTATTTTTTGCAACAACAACTAATCCAGATGTATTTTTATCTATTCTATGAACTATGCCGGGTCTAAGTTTGTCACCAATATTTGAAAGTGAGTCTTTACCATAATTCATTAATGCATTGACAATTGTTTTGTCATAATTTCCAGCTCCAGGATGCATAATTATTCCGGCAGGTTTATTAATTACTAATAAATCTTCATCTTCATAAATTATATCTAATTGAAATTCATAAGGCTTTAGATAAGCTTCTTCAGGTTCTGGAATATTAAGACTTAATTTATCACCAGTGATAACTTTTTTTGAGGGGCTTTTTATAATTTTATTATTTAACTTTAGTTTGTTTTTTAGAATTAAGTTTTTAATTCTAGTTCTACTAATTAACTCTTCGCGTTTATTTATTATTACATCAACCCTGAGATTGTTCTCACTTTCTTCAACAATAAAATTAATGTTTTTTTCCATAAAATGTAATATTAATACTATATGCGCTTGTAGCTCAACTGGATAGAGCGCCTGACTTCGGATCAGGAGGTTCTGGGTTCGACTCCTAGCAGGCGCACCAATTATTTATTCTCCGATATTAATTAGTGTACCTTTATCTCTGGCTTTATCAAAAGAATAATAAAATAATGATATAGCTACAATTAGATATAAGGTATTTAAACAAAGTGCTTGCACAATGTTCTCATAATTCACTAATTGATTAACAAGAATATTTCTAGCTTCCTCAAATATATAAACTAGTGGAAGGGCATAAGCTATTGATTGAAAAATTTCTGGTAGTGTTTCAACAGGATAATATATACATCCGAAAGGAGCTAATAAGAACATAGTAGACCATGCAATATTTTCAAATGATGGTCCAAATCTTAACAATCCTGCTGAGACAAATAATCCAAGTGTAATTCCAAAAATATATAAACTTAAAAAAAGAAAAGCTAATGGCAGACCTAAGTCCAATAAAGAAATTCCAAATAAAGGAGAAGTCAGTAATATTGCAGGAACCAAACCTATTAAAGCTCTAATTAATGCCGTGATAACTAACGATGTAATAATTTCACTAATCTTCATCGGAGCAATAAAAAGATTTGTAAAATTTCTACTCCATATTTCCTCTAAAAATAACATGTTAAAACCTATGCTAGTCCTAAATAAAAAGTCATAAAGAATAGCACATGAAAGTATCACACCAACTGCACCGTTATAGTAGGTGCTATGCTCTGCAAAAAAATTTGAAATAAAACCCCATAAAGTAATTTGAATAGATGGCCAATAAATTAAATCTAATATTCTAGGAAACGATCTTGAGATTAAATAAAAGTGTCTTAAAAAAAGACCATAAATTCTAGTCAAGTTCATTTGTATTTCTCACAAGCTCTAAAAACACTTCTTCAAGGTTTTTTCTTCCATGTTTTTTAATTAAATCATCTGGAGCACCTCTATCAATAATATCACCATCTTTCATCATTAACACTGAACTACAAAGTCTTTTAACTTCATCCATATTATGTGAAGCTAACAATACTGCTATTTTTTTTTCTTTTTTATAATTTTCTAAAAACGTTCTTATAAAATCACCAGTTTCAGGATCTAAAGATGCTGTAGGCTCATCTAGTAAAAGTATTGTAGGATCGTTAATTAATGCTTTTGCTAAGCTAACTCTATTTTTTTGACCTGAAGAAAGTTCTCCTGTAACTTTATCTAGTAATTGATTTAATCTTAGTTTATCAGATAGATAGTCAATTTGCTGATTTAAATTTTTGATATTATATAATTTTCCATAAACAATTAAATTTTGCTTAACTTTAAGTTTTTTTGGTAATTCAATATATGGAGAAATAAAATTCATTTTATGGAGTAGTGAAATTTTATTTTTTTCAATATTCATTCCATTGATTAATACTTTTCCATTAGTTGGTTTTAATAAACCAAGTATCATTCCAATTGTGGTAGTTTTACCGCTACCATTTGGACCCAGTAAACCAACAATTTCATTTTCATTTATTTTAAAATTTATACTATTTACAGCTTGTTTTAATTTATATGATTTGGACAGATTAATTACTTCAATTGAATTTTTCATTTAGTATTTAGAAGCTCTATATAATCTATCATTTATTGTTTTGCCGATACCAATATTTGGAATTTTTTCTACTGCAATCATTTTATAACCATCTTTTTTAATTTTTCTTAATATGGAATATAAATTTTTAGCAGCCTCTTTAAGATTTTTCTTTTTACTTAAATAATAATAATTTTTAAAATTAATATTTCTTTTCTTAATCAAAACAAAGGCCTCATTTGATCTAGATTTTTTAACATTTACTCTCAATGGCACTCCAGGAGAGTAATGTAATGGAAATTGACCAGGTGCAATTTTTTTTTTTGAATTAATATTAATTGAAATCTTTTTCTTTAATATTCTTTCTATTTTAGATAATTCAAGACCTCCAAACCTTAACAATGTTGGTCTATTTGTAAGATTAATGATAGTTGATTCAACACCTATATTGCATTTACCTCCGTTTAATACATATTTAACCTTTGATCCGAATTCCTCCTTAACATCAGAAGCTTGAACCGAACTTAATTTTGTTGATATATTTGCACTTGGAGCAGCCAGTGGATAATCTAAATTTTTAAGCAATTTTATAAATAGAGGATGTTTAGGAAATCGGACAGCAAGACTTTTTTGATTGTTGGTTACAAATTTAGAAATTTTACAATTTTTTTTTAGACTAAGTACATAGGTTATTGGTCCAGGGGAAAATTTCTTATAAAGCTTTTTAAAATTATCATTAATATTACAATCTTTTTTAAGTTTATTAATATTGTAATAATGAACAATTAAGGGGTTATTAGGTGGTCTTTTTTTAAGCTTAAATATTTTTTTTACTGCTTTGTTTGAATATGCATTTCCTGCTAATCCATATACTGTTTCGGTTGGTATAGCTATGCAATCGTCATTATCTAAATATTTTTTTGCTTTTTTGATATTTGATTGAATAGTTTTCATGTATTAATAATTATTATATGAAAGATAAAAATTTGCCACATGATAATATCTCAAGCTCAATTGAGGAGCTAACAGATCAAGCAAATCAAATAATAGAATCTTTAGAAAATGAAAAAGATCTAGACAATTCTATTGAAAGCTATCAAAAACTATTAAAATTAAATAAGATTATTGAAAAAGAATTTAATAAAAACTTTAAATCAATAAGTGAGAAAACAAATAAAAAAGTTAAAGAAATTATTAAAAAAAAATGAAGAATCAATTTAATAAGATTGCAAAAGACACAAACATTTTTTTAAAAGATTTTCTTAATAAACAGAGCAATTCTAAATTAATTCTAGCTATGAAGTATGGTTTATTTCCCGGGGGAAAAAAGATTAGATCTAAAATTTTAATCGATATTGGCTCAATGATGTCTATTAATTACAAAACATTAATAGCAATTGGAGCAGCGGTTGAATGTATTCATGCATATACTCTTATTCATGATGATTTACCATGCATGGATGATGATAAAATTAGAAGAGGAAAACCATCAACCCATATTAAATTTGGAGAATCTACAGCAATATTAGCTGGAAATTCTCTACAAACAATGGCATGTGAAATTTTAACAAGCCCCAAATTAAAGATTAGCAATAAAATCAAAATTGAACTAATAAAAAAATTATCAGAGTGTTCTGGTCATTTAGGGATAGCTGGCGGTCAATACTTGGATCTTAGTTACGAAAAAAGAAAAGTGTCTAAAAAAAAAATTATTGAAATGGAGATTAAAAAAACTGGAAAATTATTTAGTTTCTGCTGTGCTGCCCCAGCAATAATCAAAAAAAAAAATAATCAAGAAATTAAATTCTTTGAAAATTTAGGTTCTAAAATTGGTCTTTTATTTCAAATAGCTGATGATTTGATAGATTTTCATGGTAATTCCAAAAGAGCTGGAAAACAAACTGGAAAAGATCAAAAAAGAGGAAAAGCGACACTTATAAGTTTAATTGGATATACTAATGCAGTAAAATATTGTGATAGAATAATCATTGATATTAATAGAACTTTAAAAAAATATGGTTCAAAATCAAAAAATATAAAAGGTACATTAGAATATATTTTAAAAAGAGATAGATGACACAAAATTATAAATTTTTAGATAATATTAATTTTCCATCTGATTTAAGAAAAATTCCAGAAAAAGATTTACAAAAAGTTTCTGATGAAGTTAGAAAAGAAATGATCAGTGCAGTTTCTATAACTGGAGGACATCTTGGCGCTGGTTTAGGTGTTGTTGAGTTGACAGTTGCTCTTCATTATGTTTTTGATACTCCAAATGATAAATTAATATGGGATGTTGGTCATCAATCTTATCCACATAAAATTTTAACAGGTAGAAAAAAAAAAATTAAAACATTAAGACAAGGTGATGGATTATCAGGTTTTACAAAAAGATCAGAAAGTGAGTATGATCCATTTGGTGCAGCACATAGCTCAACGTCTATATCTTCTGCATTAGGAATTGCAGAAGCAAATAAATTAGCAAACAAAACCTCTAATGTAATAGCTGTAATTGGGGATGGCGCAATTAGTGCAGGTATGGCGTATGAGGCTATGAATAATGCAGGAGCATCAAAAACTAAAATGATTGTTATTTTAAATGATAACGATATGTCTATTGCTAAACCAGTGGGTGCAATGAGGACTTATTTGGCAAAATTATTTACAGGAAAAATTTATTTTAGTCTTCGAGAAACATTTAAGCTTATTACATCCGCATTTTCAAAGAGATTTAGTACAAAAGCTGCTAAAGCAGAGGATTTTTTAAGATCGGCAGTTACTGGCGGTACTTTATTTAGCTCATTAGGTTTTTATTACGCAGGTCCAATTGATGGTCATGATTTAAATGATCTAATTCCAATTTTAAAAAATGCAAGAGACTCAAAACATGAAGGCCCAATAATGATACACATCAAAACACAAAAAGGTAAAGGATATTCTTATGCAGAAAAAGCTACGGATAATTATCATGGTGTTTCAAAATTTAATGTTGAAACAGGAGAACAGATAAAAAGTATTAGCAATCTTCCAGCTTATACAAAAGTATTTGCTAATACGTTAGTAAAACATGCTCAAAAAGATAGTAAAATTGTTGGAATAACAGCTGCGATGCCTAATGGTACTGGAATGGATATTTTTGGAAAAGAATTTCCAAAAAGAATGTTTGATGTTGGAATTGCAGAACAGCACGCTGTAACTTTCTCTGCAGGTTTAGCGACCGAAGGGTATAAGCCTTATGCTGCAATTTACTCTACTTTTTTACAAAGAGCCTATGATCAAGTCGTTCACGATGTGGCTATACAAAGTCTGCCAGTAAGATTTGCAATAGATAGAGCAGGATTGGTAGGAGCAGATGGATCTACGCATGCAGGTTCATTTGATATTACTTATTTATCAACACTACCAAATTTTATCGTAATGGCTGCAAGCGATGAAGCCGAATTAGTAAAAATGATTAATACATCAGTAGATATAAATGACAAACCTTGTGCAATTAGATATCCAAGAGGAAGTGGTATTGGACTTGAATTGCCTTCGATTGAGGAAAAAATAGATATAGGCAAAGGAAGAATTATTCAGGAGGGTAACCAAGCTTGTATTTTAAGTTTGGGAACAAGACTTGAAGAATGTAAATTGGCAGCTGAGGAACTAAAGAGCAAAGGTGTATCAACAACAATTGTAGACGCAAGGTTTGCAAAACCATTGGATCGAGAGCTTATTTTAAAGTGTGCTCGTGAACATGAAGTTATAATTACTATTGAAGAGGGGTCAATTGGTGGTTTTGGTTCTCATGTTAAAAACCTATTAGCTGAAACAGGGGTTTTTGACATAGGATTAAAGTTTCGATCAATGACATTACCGGATACTTTTATTGATCAAGATACTCCAAAAAATATGTATGAATTAGCAGGTTTGAACTCATCACAAATCTCAAAAAAAATATTGGATATCTTATTTACAAAAGACTCTATAAAGGTTGTAAAAAATTAGCACTAGCTACATTGTGCTTTGTTCATCAGATAGTGATCTAATAAAACACAATTCATCATTGCTTCTCCAACTGGAACCGCTCTAATTCCAACACAAGGGTCATGTCTTCCTGTAACTGAAATAGTGGTATTTTTTCCAAATTTATTAATTGTTTTTCTAGTTGTCAAAATTGAAGATGTGGGTTTTACCGCAAAAGATGCAATAATTTCTTGGCCACTGGATATACCTCCTAAAATTCCACCAGCATTATTGCTATTGAATTTTAATCTTTTACCTTTTTGAGAAATTTCATCTGAATTTTGTTCACCACTTAATTGTGCTGAGTTCATTCCAGAGCCAATGTTTACTCCTTTCACAGCATTTATACTCATTAAACTTGAAGCTATGTCAGAATCTAATTTTGAGTAAATTGGTGCACCAAGTCCAGCAGGTATACCTCTTGCTCTTATTTCTATTATTGCCCCACATGAAGATCCAGATTTTCTAACACCTAGCAAATATTTTTCCCAAATTTTTATCATTGATTTATCAGGGCAGAAAAAAGGATTTTTAGTAATTATTTTATCATTCCACTCATTAGTATCGCAACCTAATATTCCTAATTGAGTGACAGCGCCAATTACTTGAAATTTTTTTCCCAATTTTTTTTGTAAAACTATTTTGGCAATTGCACCAGCTGCAACTCTTGAAGCAGTTTCTCTAGCAGAAGATCTTCCTCCTCCTCTATAGTCTCTTATTCCATATTTTTTGAAATAAGTAAGATCTGCGTGTCCTGGTCTAAATTTATCCTTAATATTTCCATAATCTTTTGATCTCATATCTTTGTTATAAATAATCATAGATATGGGAGCTCCAGTAGTTTTTCCCTCGAAGACACCAGATAATATCTGAACTTTATCGTCTTCTTTTCTTTGAGTTGTAAATTTAGATTGTCCTGGTTTTCTTTTGTCTAATTCTTTTTGAATATCTTGCTCTTTTAAGTAGATATTTGGTGGGCACCCATCTACGATACAACCTATTGCTGGACCATGAGACTCTCCCCAAGTAGTAAAACGAAATAGCTTTCCAAATGTATTAAATGACATTATTTATATTATATAGATTATTTTGTTTAAATTATGAATCAAAAAAACTCACTTGGGCTAAATAGATGTTTTTTAGATCTGAAAGATCCAATGCAGTTATTCAAAGTATGGATGGATGAGGCTAAAAAAACTGAGCTTAATGATCCAAATGCAGTTGCGTTAGCAACATCTGATAAGAATAATTTCCCTTCAGTAAGAATGGTTTTGCTTAAAGACTTTAACAAAAATGGATTTGTATTTTTTACTAATTTAAATAGTCAAAAAAGTATTGAGTTAAAAGAAAACCCCAATGCATCTATGTGTTTTCATTGGAAAAGTCTTTTAAGACAGGTAAGAATTAGCGGATCGGTATCATTAGTATCTGATAAAGTTGCAGATCAATATTATAATACTAGGGGCTATGAAAGTAGAATAGGAGCTTGGGCATCTAAACAAAGCAAAGTTTTGAGTAGTAGAGATGAATTAATAAATTCAATAGAGGATTACAAAAAAAAATTTGATGATCAAAATAATGTTCCAAGACCTTCACACTGGTCTGGTTGGAATTTATCACCTTTAACAATTGAATTTTGGCTTGATGGTGACAGCAGAATACATGAAAGACTTAAGTATTCTAAAGATAGTAATGGAATTTGGACACAATCACTTTTGAGTCCCTAAAAATTTCTAGTTAAACTAAAAGATGTTAGATTTTTAAAAATATTTTTATCTTTTGATTCCTCAAAAACTGTTAAAGCGTTTGATGCAAGATTAATATAGTGCTGAGCTTTTTGGTAACATTCTTCAATAATTTTATATTTTTTGATTAAAGAAATTGTTTTTTCAAAATCATCTTTATCTCTTATTTCTTTACTAAAAATTTCCTTCAAATTTTCTTTTTCAATTGAATCCAATTTTTGAAAAAGTAAAATTATTGGTAAAGTAATTTTTCCCTCAAAAAAATCTTGACCAACTGTTTTTCCGAACATTTTAAGTTCTGAATTATAATCAAGTGTATCATCAGCAATTTGAAAAGTAAGTCCAAGATTTCTTCCATAAAATTCTAAAGCATCTTTTTCTTTGTTTTCTACATCTGATAATATTGCACCAACTTTCGTTGATGCTGCAAATAACTCAGCTGTTTTTGCTGATATTATTTTTAAATATGTTTCTTCAAGCATATCAACTTCCCCTTTATGTTGAAGCTGCAAAACTTCTCCTTGAGCAATTTTAGACGATGTAGAGGATAATAATTTTAAGACTTCTAAATTTCCATCTTCTACCATCATTTCAAAACATCTACTTAACAAATAATCACCAATTAAAACTGAGGAATGATTACCCCAAATTTCATTCAAAGTTTCTTTACCTCTTCTAATAATCCCTTCATCAATCACATCATCGTGCATCAAGGTTGCGCTATGTATCAACTCAACACAGGCTGCTAAATTTACATCTCTAGATCCTTTTGAATATCCACATAATTTTGCTGAGCCAAGTGTTAATAAAGCTCTTAATCTTTTCCCACCAGTTTTGATATGATAGTTAGTCATTTTTTGGACTAACTCCACATCACTATTTAGTTTTAATTTTATTTTTTCCTCAGTTAATACAAGTTTATCCTCAACAGATTCTTTGAGCTGAAAATAAGAGTCATTTATTTGATTTTTAAGTTGTATTACTGTTCCCATAATTTTATTAAGTTAATATAATTAGGTTTTATATATTACTTATCAATTGACGCACCTTTTTCTTCAATTATAAGTAACTTTATAATCAATTAAAAATTCTATAAGGAATAAAAATGTTCTCTTTTTTTAAAAAGAAAAAGATAGTTGCCCACCTAAAATTGAATGGAGTTATTGGGAATGCTGGAAAATTTAAACAAGGGATTGACTTTGCTGGTCAAGAAGAACTTATAAAAAAGGCTTTTTCTCTTAAAAAAGCTCACACTGTTGCTATTACTATAAATTCACCTGGTGGATCTCCTGTACAGTCACATTTAATTTATAGTTTTATAAAACAAGAAGCAAAAAAAAATAAAAAAAAAGTTATAGTGTTTGCTGAAGATGTAGCTGCTTCTGGAGGATATTTAATTTCTTGTGCTGGTGATGAAATTTATGCAAATTCAAGTTCAATTATTGGATCAATAGGAGTAATTTATTCTTCATTTGGTTTTACCGAATTAATAAAAAAAATAGGTGTTGAGAGAAGAGTTCATACCGCGGGAAAAAATAAAAGTACATTAGACCCATTTCTTGAAGAAAAAAATGAAGATATTGAAAGACTAAAAAAAATCCAACTAGATTTACACAAAGATTTTATTGATGTTGTAGAAAAAAGCAGAGGCTCAAAACTAAATAAATCAGGAGTTGAACTTTTTTCAGGAGAGTTTTGGTCGGGTAGCAAGGCAAAAGATTTAGGATTAATAGATGGAATTGGTAACGCACATGAAGTTTTAAAAGAAAAATTTGGAGACGATGTTGTAATTAAAAAATTTGAAAAAACAAAAGGTTGGTTAAGTCAAAAACTTTCTTCATCAAATAATCAAGTAGATCAATTAGCTAACATTCTAGATGAAAGGTCAATTTGGCAAAGATATGGTTTCTAAAATAAAAAAACCAAAACAAAAAATCCAAACATTTCAAGAAACGATTTTAAGTCTTCAAAAATTTTGGAGTAAAAAAGGATGTATAGTTTTGCAGCCTTATGATATGGAGGTAGGTGCAGGTACATTTCATCCAGCAACAACTCTCAGATCTCTTGGACCGAAACCATGGAAAGCAGCTTATGTTCAACCTTCAAGAAGGCCAACGGATGGAAGGTATGGAGATAATCCAAATAGATTACAACATTATTATCAATTTCAAGTTTTAATTAAACCGTCACCAGATAATATAAAAAGATTATACCTTAATAGTTTGTCAGTTATTGGTATCGATCATAATGAACATGATGTTAGATTTGTTGAAGATGATTGGGAAAGCCCAACTTTAGGTGCGGCTGGTTTAGGTTGGGAAGTTTGGTGTGATGGAATGGAAATAACACAATTCACTTATTTTCAACAGATGGCAGGCTTTGAATGTAAACCTGTTTCAGTTGAAATTACTTATGGATTAGAAAGAATTTGCATGTTTACTCAACAACAAAAAAATGTATATGATTTATTATGGAATGATGAAGGAGTAAAGTATCAAGATGTTTTTCATCAAGCAGAAAAAGAATTTTCAGCATATAATTTTGAGCATGCAAATATCAATAATTTATTTAAAATGTTTGATATGCATGAGATGGAAGCAAAATCTCTTGTTAAAAAAAATATTTCATTGCCCGCATACGATCAGTGCTTGAAGGCTAGTCATGTATTCAATATTTTAGATGCCAGAGGTGCTATAAGTGTAGCTCAAAGAGCTGGATATATTGGAAGAATTCGAGATATTACAAAAGCTGCTGCAGCAATTTGGTTAGATAATCAAAGTTAAATGTCAGAATTTTTTTTAGAGTTATTTAGTGAAGAAATACCTTCCTCACTTCAAAAAAATTTACGAGAAAATTTGTTGTGCAGTTTTAATAAATTTTTCAATGAAAGATTAATTTCTTATAAAAAAAGCTCCTCTTTTTCTACACCCAATAGATTAATAATTTTGTTTGAGGGCTTAAAAAAACAGGTAGTTTTAAAATCTGAAGAAATTAAAGGACCTAATATAAACGCTCCTGAAATAGCATTAGAAGGATTTATAAGATCAAATAATATTTCTAAAAAAGATCTTTATAAAAAAACAATAGACAAGAAAGAATTCTATTTTTTTAAAACCAAAATAAAAAAATTTAATACATGTGAATTATTAGAAGAATTTATACCCAAAACATTAGAAAAGATTCAATGGAAAAAGTCAATGAAATGGAGCGATTATAATTTAAAATGGGGCAGACCATTAAAGTCAATACTTGCTAGTTTTGATAAAAAAAAACTAATTTTTGATTTTCATCATATACGTTCATCAAACACAACTTTTATCGATAAAGAATTTGAAGAAAATAAAAAAATTTTTACTAACTTTAAAGATTACAATAAATTTTTTAAAAAACTTAATATTATTGTAGATCAAGAGTTAAGAAAAAATTTAATTGAAAAAAAATTTAATGAAATTTTAGCAAAAAAAAATATCAGAATTGAAAAAAATAACAAATTACTTGATGAGGTAGTAAATTTGACAGATCAACCAAATGTATTGCTTTGTGAATTTGATAGAAAATTTCTAAATATTCCAAAAGAGATTCTAATAATAACTATGCAAAATCATCAAAAATACTTCCCAACTTTCGATAATAAAGGAAATATTACAAATGAATTTTTAGTTGTAACAAACAAACAAGATAAAAAAGGGTTTATTAAATTAGGTAATGAAAGAGTTGTAGAAGCAAGATTAAGCGATGCTGAGTTTTTTTGGTTTAAAGATAAATCTCAAAATTTAGTTAAAAAAGTTTCAAAATTAAAATCTATGAATTACTTTAAAGGACTAGGTACATATTTTGACAAAGTACAACGTATGAGAAAACTTGGAGGGATGCTATCAGATGAGTTATTGATAAGTAAAGAAAAAGTAGAATTATCAGCTTCAGTTTGCAAAGTTGATTTAATATCTGAGCTTGTAGGAGAATTTCCTGAACTTCAAGGCATTATGGGAGGTTATTTTGCTGAGGCTCAAGGATTTGAAAAAGATGTATCACTTGCAATAACCGAACAATACTTGCCAATAGGTTTAGAATCAAAAATACCAAAAAAACCATATAGTATCGCATTATCATTAGCTGATAAAATAGATACGCTGGTAGGTTTTTTTGGAATAAATCAAAAACCAACAAGTTCAAAAGATCCTTATGCTTTAAGAAGATTAGCGCTTGGTATAATTAGAATAATTGCTCAAAATAAAAAAGATTTTAAAATTCGAGATTTAATCAGTTATTCATCAAGCTTATATGCTGATCAAGGATTTGAATTTGAAAACAAGTTTTTACAAAAAGAATTGTCAGAATTTTTAATGGAAAGATTAAAGTTTTTCATGAAAGAAGAAAAAATTCGTCATGATATAATTCAAGCGTCAGCAAATTCTTTTAATTTAGATCACATAGTCATTATTTTTGGGAAAGCTACGAGTTTGAATAAAATCATTAGAAAACCAAATGGTATAGATTTAATTTTAAGCTATAAAAGGGCTGCGAATATACTTGAAAGTGAACTCAAAAATCAAAAAATTGAGCTAACAAATTCAACCGATCCTGGTATTTTTAAAACAGATTTTGAAAAAAACTTATTTAAAAAAATAAATGAATTAAATAAGTATTTCAATAGTATCAATAAAGATGAAAATTTTGAGAAGTCTCTAACCTATTTAGCTGACTCCAAAAAATTAGTGTTCGATTTTTTTGATAATGTCATAGTAAACGAAGAGGATACGAATATTAAAAAAAACAGACTGGAACTAATTCAAATGTTATGTAAAACGTTTGATAATTATGTTAATTTTTCTCTAATCGATAACCACTAATGAAAAAACTTATTTTAAATTTTAAATCTAAAGATAATAAAAAAATTAAAAATCTTAAAAATTTTTTAGGTGGTAAAGGAGCAAACCTTTCTGAAATGGGAAAAATGGGTCTTCCAGTTCCCCCTGGATTTACAATTTCAACAAAAGTTTGTGAAATTTTTTATAGAGATAAAAAAAGATTAAATCAAAATCTAATCAATCAAATAAAAAAAGAATTACAAATAATTGAAAAAGAAGTTGGAAAAAAATTTGGAGATTTAAAAAACCCCTTACTTTTATCTGTGAGATCTGGTGCCAGAGTATCAATGCCTGGGATGATGGATACAATTTTAAACCTTGGTTTAAATGATAAAACTGTAAATGCGTTAGCTTTAAAAACTTCAAATGGAAGATTTGCAAAAGATAGCTATAGAAGATTTATTCAAATGTATAGCAATGTAGTAATGGGAGTTGAGGGTTATCACTTTGAGGAATTAATTGAAAATTATAAACTTACTAAAGGTGTTCTTTTAGATACTGACCTTGATGAAAGTGATTGGAATGGATTAATTAAAGATTTTAAAAGAACTGTTAAAGACAAAGCTAAAAAAGATTTTCCGCAAAATGTTTATGAACAATTACTAGGTGCAATAAGTGCAGTATTTTTGTCTTGGGAAAGCAATAGGGCAAAAGTTTACAGAAAATTAAATCAAATTCCAGCAGAGTGGGGAACTGCGGTTAATGTTCAATCAATGGTTTTTGGAAACATGGGAAAAGACTGTGCAACTGGAGTTGTGTTTACTAGAAATCCCTCAGATGGTTTAAATGAAATCTATGGAGAATATTTAATTAATGCACAAGGAGAAGATGTAGTAGCTGGCACAAGAACTCCTCAATACATAACCAAAAAGGCAAGAATAAAAGCAAAAGTAAAAGCTCTCTCAATGGAAGAAGTAATGCCGGATGTGTATAAACAACTTCACAAAATTTTAAAAAAATTAGAGAGACATTACAAAGATATGCAAGATGTCGAATTTACAGTTGAGAATAAAAAATTGTGGATGCTTCAAACAAGGTCAGGAAAAAGAACTGCTAAGTCAGCAGTAAAGATAGCAGTTGATATGGTAAAAGAGAAATTAATTTCAAAAAAAGAGGCTGTTTTAAGAATTGATCCTAATTCAATGGATACTTTGCTTCATCCTACTTTAGATGAAAAAGATTCAATAAATGTTATTGCAAATGGATTACCAGCATCACCTGGGGCAGCAAGTGGCAAAGTAGTTTTTACCTCAGAGGAAGCCGAAAGATTAACGGCAATTATGCAAGACACAATTTTAGTAAGAGTAGAAACTTCTCCAGAAGATATACAAGGAATGCATGCAGCTAAAGGGATTTTAACTGCAAGAGGAGGAATGACAAGCCATGCAGCGGTAGTAGCAAGAGGAATGGGACGGCCATGTGTTTCTGGTTCCAGTGAAATTGATATCAATTATGAAAATAAAACCTTTAAAACTTCATCAATAGAAATAAAAGAAGGCGATATTATCACCATTGATGGTTCAACAGGTAGAATTATTCAGGGAAGCGTTGCTACAGTTAAACCAGAAATTTCAGGAGATTTTTCAAAATTAATGTCATGGGCTGATAGTTTCAGAAAATTAAATATTAGAACAAATTCAGAAACACCAAAGGATACAAAAACGGCTAAAGATTTTGGAGCAGAAGGTATTGGTTTATGTAGAACAGAACATATGTTTTTTGATGAAGAAAGAATTTTATCTGTGAGAGAAATGATTTTATCAAAAACTATAGAAGATAGATCAATAGCACTTAATAAACTTTTACCTCATCAGAAAAAAGATTTTATAGAAATATTTAAGATTATGAGCGGACTCCCAGTTACAGTCAGATTACTTGATCCTCCACTTCATGAATTTTTACCTCGTACAAATAAAGAAATTAATGAAGTTTCAAATGTCATAAATTTACCTGTAAAGGAAATTGAAATAAGAATAGAGGAACTACACGAACAAAATCCTATGCTGGGTCATAGAGGATGTAGACTTGGCATTTCTTTTCCAGAAATATATGAAATGCAGTGTAGAGCTATTTTTGAAGCTTTAGCAGAACTACAAAAGAAAAAAATAAAGTCAGCCTTCCCAGAAATAATGATTCCTTTAGTTTCTACAGAAGCAGAAATCAAGATTATGAAAGATTTAGTAATTAAAGTAGCTAGTGAAGTCCAAAAACGACAAAAAGTAAAAATTAAATTTATAGTTGGTACAATGATTGAATTACCAAGAGCTGCAATTAAAGCAAAAGAAATTGCTAAACATGCTGAATTTTTTAGCTTTGGAACGAATGATTTAACTCAAACAACATTTGGTATTAGTAGAGATGATAGTGGAAAATTTCTAAATGATTATATAGAAAATAAAATATTTTCAATTGACCCCTTTGTATCAATAGATGAAGGTGTTGCAGATTTAGTTGAGATTGCAGTTGAAAAAGGAAAAAAACAAAACAAAAAACTAAAATTAGGAATTTGTGGTGAACATGGTGGTGACCCTAAAAGTATTGAATTTTGCTCAAATGTTGGATTAAATTATGTTTCTTGTTCACCTTATAGAGTTCCAATTGCAAGATTAGCAGCAGCACAGGCAGAATTAAAAAAATAAATTAATCGGGGACGTTCTGTTGCCCGGCAAACTATTTTGTTTTTTTTAACAAATATATATTTAAACCAACAGATATAAAAATTATTAACAAAACAACTATTAGTATTAGTACATTTATTCCTGTATAACCTAGTCCAGTTTTATCACCTAAATAAATTAGTAAATCTACAGTATTGTCAAAAATCCAATCTACCCAATCAATTCCACTATTAGCAACGGACTCGTAAATTTCTTTTTTGCTCATAATTTAAGGGGGCGTTCTGTTGTCAGGTTCCCCAAACAAAGTACCATTATTCGCAAATAATTTGAATTGAATAACGAGAATTTTAACCAAAATCCCGATCATATCCCGATCAATTTTTTTGACTTAAACCCATTCGATTGTTAAGTTAAATTATGGGATTTACAGAATCGCTAAGAACATGTTTTGGGAAGTATGCCAAGTTTGATGGAAGAGCATCAAGGTCTGAGTTTTGGTACTTCATTCTATTTTGTTTTGTATACTTTTTTGTTGCAGGTTTTCTTTTAGGGTTTAGCGGTGTATCAGATGAAGCATTTTATGGAGCAACATTAGTTCTATTGATACCAATATTTATCCCTTCTATTGCAGTTGCAGCAAGACGTTTGCACGATATTAACCAATCAGGGTGGATGCAATGTATTTTTATACCTGGTTTTATTGCAGACGAGTTTTTGGGAACTGGCTATGTCATTTATATTTTGACTCTAGGACTATGGGCATTCTGGTTTTCTCAATCTGGAAAAAAAGGCAAAAACAGATTTGGTGTTCAACCAAGAAAATAATTATAATCCCGATCATATCCCGATCATATCCCGATCAGAATATATTAACGATAATATTCAAAGGATTATTTTAACTTTTAAAGGGGCGTTCTGTTGCCCGGCATTAGATTAGAAATTAGCATATTTGCTCACTTTATCAAAATACTTCATTGTAAAAACATGTTATTTAAAAAGAAGTTTTTTTAACAAATAAATAAATACTCCAATTATAAATAATCCAAGACAGATATAATGCAGGTTATCAACAGAAACTATTCTTAGAAAGATATTTTCATTACTAAATGGAAACAAAGGTGTCATATCTCTGTGCATAATACTATCAAGTATTAACTGCGATAAAGCACCAGTAATCGCACCAATCCATGAGGAAAAATTATTTATTTTTATTTCAGTTTTAAACCATTTAATATTTTCCATCTTTAAAGTTTTATTCCAAATTCTTAAACCAAACTCACAAACAGGTTTACCTAATGTTGCACAAACAATTGCAACAATTGATACTCCAAAAATTGTATGAAAAAATTTATGTTCAAGAATACCAGTTGTGAAATAGTAATAGAGCGCCTCACAATCAATCAAAACATTTGTCAAAGCAAACGTTGAAAAACTAAAGTATTTCGGAAAAACTGATTTGATTGATGTTCCTGCTACTATGTGGAATGGTGTAAATGGCATAAATTAAAAAAGGGGGCGTTCTGTTGCCAGGTGCCCCGGACCCCGTCTACTTAATTAACAAAGTTAATTAGGCAGCAAGTGCGTAACTTTCGTTAGCAATTATAAATTAGCCCGTCACGGTGGAACAATCCCGAACGAAAGAATAGCCTTTAGTCATCCGTCGAATCTAGTTCACCCCCATAAGTTGTAATGGTGGAGGTGGTGGGTACTGCCCCCACGTCCGCAATGGTTATTACGAAATTCGTTTATCGTCGTAGTTGGAAAACCAACATTATTAATATAAAAGTAATTACAATAGATTCAATAACAATCATGAAATTAACAAAAGAACAAGCAGACGAAATCAAAAATCAACAGTCTCAAAGCAATCAGACTAAAAGAGTTACTGCTCCTGAGCTTGAAAACATACTTTATGAAGCAATTCCAGCTTTAGATCATGGATTTGTAAGAGTAATTGATTACATGGGAGACGATACATCAATTGTCCAATCTGCAAGAGTTTCTTATGGAAAAGGAACCAAGCAAGTGTCTACCGATAAAGGTTTAATAAAATACTTAATGAGACATTGGCATAGTACACCATTCGAAATGTGTGAAATTAAATATCATATTAAACTACCAATATTTATTGCACGTCAATGGATTAGACACAGAACTGCAAATGTAAATGAGTATTCTGCGAGATATTCAATTTTAGATAAAGAATTTTATTTACCATCTGCTGATAATTTAGCAGCTCAATCCACAAGTAACCGTCAAGGTAGAGGAGATGTTTTAGAAGGCGAACAAGCAAAAGAGGTTTTAGAGCTTTTAAAAAACGATGCTGAAAGAACATATGATAATTACGAAACCATGTTGAATGAAAGATTTGATGGTTCAACAATTGATGAAGATAAAAAAGGGTTAGCAAGAGAACTTGCTAGAATGAACTTAACTTTAAATACTTATACACAGTGGTACTGGAAAACTGATTTATTAAATTTAATGAACTTTCTGAGACTAAGAGCCGATAGTCATGCGCAATATGAAATAAGAGTTTATGCAGATATAATGTTAGATACTGTTAAAAAATGGGTTCCAATCACCTATGATGCATTTATGGATTATAGAGTAGGTGGAACAGAAGTTTCTGCAAAAGGAAAAGCAATAATTCAAAAACTTATTAAAGGTGAAAATGTTGATGTTGATAGTTCAGGACTTTCTAAAAGAGAGTGGAACGAATTAATGACTGCTTTTGACCTTAAAGATAAGTTGATTTAATTTTATTTGCAAAATTTAAATAAATTTTTGAAATCTCATGTTCAGGATTAGCTTCGACAATAGGTTTACCTTCATCTCCATTTTTCCCAACTTCAGGATTAATAGGAATTTCTCCTAAAAATTCTTTTTCAAATTCCTCTGCAGTTTTTCTAACCCCACCTTCACCAAAAATTTTATATTTCTTGCCATCGTCTCCAGTAAAATAACTCATGTTATCAACTAACCCTAAAATTTTAACTCCAAGCTTATCAAACATTTTAATTCCTCTTTTCACATCCAATAAAGCTACTTCTTGAGGAGTTGAGACTATTATTGCCCCATCCATTTTAATTTCTTGCGAAAAAGTTAACTGAGTGTCACCCGTTCCTGGGGGCATATCAACGATTATAAAATCTAAATCTTTCCAGTTAACTTTTTGAGTAAATGTTTTAATTGCACTTGTTACCATTGGACCACGCCATATCATGGGAGTTTGTTGGTCAGCTAAAAATCCAATTGACATGCATTGAATTTCATATTTTGTAATTGGATCAAGTTTTTGACCATCACTTTTTGGTTTTTCATTTATATCAAACATTTTTGGAATTGAGGGACCATAGATATCAGCATCCAATAATCCAACTTTGCATCCAACTTGTTTTAAAGCTAGCGCAAGATTCGTTGCAAATGTAGATTTACCCACTCCTCCTTTTGCACTAGAAATTGCGATCGTAAATTTGGTTCCTAGTATTGGATTTTTCGTAAATTTCTTAGGCTCTAGCTTCCTTTTCATTGCGTCACTTAGTTCTGGCTTTTTATCAGTCATATTTTTATCATTACTTGTTTTTTGCAATAAAGACACTATATACTTTGGCATGTCTGATGATTTCAAAGGAAGAGGTGGAAGTCCGTGGGGATCACCCCCAGGTGGAGGAGGAAATGGTTCAGGTAGAGGACCAAAACCACCAGACATAGATGCAATTATTAGAGATATTCAAAATAAAATTAATAAATTTTTACCTGGAGGAAGTAAATCAGGTGGAAAACCAATCGGATTAATATTGCTTATTTTACTTTTTGTATGGCTTGCAAGTGGATTATATAGAGTGTTACCAGATGAACAGGGTGTAGTTTTAAGATTTGGAAAATTTGTCAAAACAACTCAACCTGGACTTAACTATCATATACCTTTTCCAGTAGAAACTGTTGAAACTCCTAAAGTTACAAAAGTTAATCGAATGGATATAGGTTTTAGATCTGAAAGAGAGAGTGGTTTTTCAACTGGAGGAGGAGTTGCAGATGTACCACAAGAAAGTTTAATGTTAACTGGTGATGAAAATATTGTTAACATCGACTTTTCAGTATTTTGGGTAATAAAAGATGCAGGTAAATTTTTATTTGAAATTCAAGATCCTGAGGGAACGGTTAAAGCTGCGGCAGAAACAGCAATGAGGGAAGTAATTGCTAAAAGTGATATTCAACCTATTTTAACAGAAGGAAGAGCAAAAATAGAATTAGAAACTCAAGAAATTATTCAATCAATCTTAGATGAATATCAAAGTGGTATTCAAGTAACACAAGTACAAACTCAAAAAGCCGATCCACCAGATCAAGTTATTGATGCATTTAGAGATGTACAAGCTGCAAGAGCTGACATGGAAAGATCTAAAAACGAAGCTGAAGCATATGCAAATGATGTAATTCCAAGAGCTAGAGGGGAAGCGCAAAAAATTTTACAAGCGGCTCAAGCCTATAAAAAACAAGTGGTTGCTAAAGCAGAAGGTGAAGCTAGTAGATTTATTTCAATTTATGATGAGTATGCAAAAGCTAAAGAAGTCACTCAAGAAAGAATGTATTTAGAGACTATGGAAAAAGTATTAGCTGATATTGAAAAAGTGATTATAGAGAAAAATGCTGGATCAGGTGTAGTTCCTTATCTTCCATTACCTGAATTGAATAAAAAGAAAGCGACAAATTAAATGAAAGTACAAAAAATATTACTTCCAATAGTTGCTGTCTTAGGGGCTCTTGTTTTCTTTTCAGTCTTTATCATTAAAGAAGTAAATCAAGCAATCGTCCTTCAGTTTGGTGATCCTAAAAGAATTATAATAGAACCAGGATTAAATTTTAAAATTCCATTTATTCAAAACGTAGTTTATTTAGATAAAAGAATTTTAAATTTAGATACACCTCCTGAAGAGGTTATTGCATCTGATCAAAAAAGATTAATTGTAGATGCATTTGCAAGATTTAAAATTGTTGATCCTTTAAAATTCTATATTTCAGTTGGAAATGAAAGGGTTGCAAGATCAAGATTATCAACAATTATAAACTCAAGAATTAGAAATGTTCTTGGTCAGCAAGAGCTACAAACTCTTTTATCTAAAGATAGAACTAAACAAATGACCCTTATTCAAGAAGGAGTAAATACTGAGGCTAAAAATTTTGGAATTGAAATTGTAGATGTAAGGATTAAAAGAGCAGATCTTCCCCAAGCAAACAGTGATGCAATTTATAGAAGAATGCAGACTGAGAGGGAAAGAGAAGCTAAAGAATTTAGAGCAAGAGGAGCTGAGATGGCGGTAACTATTACATCAACTGCTGACAAAGAAGTAACTGTAATTTTGGCTGATGCGCAAAAGAAATCTGAGATTATGAAAGGTGAAGGTGATGGTGAAAGAAATAAAATTTTTGCTGAAGCTTTTGGAAGAGATCCTGAGTTTTTTGCCTTCTATAGGGCAATGCAAGCATACGAAACTGCGTTAATTGGTGGAGATACATCTTTAATTTTATCTCCAGATAGTGAATTTTTTAAATTTTTTGGAAATATAAAACCTAAATCAGAATAAGCTATCTTTATGAAAGAATTGATCATTGCATTTGGTCTGTTTCTTTTTATTGAGGGAATTTTATATGCCATATTTCCATCAAAAATGAGAAATATGTTAAAAAGATTAGAACTTGTAAGTGATAGTCAATTAAGATCTGGTGGACTAATATTTGCAATTATAGGTTTTATAATTATTTATTATATCAAAAGTTAGTATGAAAAAAATTCAATTTTTACTCTTAACAGTATTTTTTACTTTTAGTGTTTCAACATTATCAAATTCAAAATCTGTACCAGCATCTTTTGCTGATCTAGCTGAGAGATTAATGCCATCAGTTGTAAACATTTCAACTACTCAAACTGTTGTAACGAATACTAACCCATTTCCATTTCAATTTCCTCCAGGATCTCCTTTTGAAGACATGTTTAAAGAGTTTGGAACTCCTCAAGAAAGAAAATCATCAGCACTTGGTTCAGGTTTTATAATTGATGCAAAGGGCATAGTTGTAACAAATAATCATGTAATTCAAGATGCAGAGGATATTATTGTTAGAGTAAATGGTGACGAAGAATATAAAGCGAAAGTTGTGGGTGCTGATCCATTGTCAGATATTGCAGTCTTACAATTAGAAACAGAAGATAAATTTACTCCCGTTGCATTTGGGAACTCAGACAAAGCAAGAATAGGTGATTGGGTTATTGCTATTGGAAACCCATTTGGATTGGGTGGAACGGTTACTTCAGGAATTATTTCAGCTAGAAATAGATCAATTGGATTATCTAGATATGAGGATTACATTCAAACAGATGCTTCAATTAATTCTGGAAATTCAGGTGGCCCATTATTTGACATGAAAGGTGATGTGATAGGAATTAACACTGCAATACTTGGTAGAAATGGTTCAATCGGAATTGGTTTTTCAATTCCAGCAAATAGCGCAAAGATAGTAATTGATCAATTAATAGAATTTGGAGAAACAAAAAGAGGATGGCTTGGAGTTAGAATTCAAGATGTGACAGCGGAAATAGCTGAGGTTGAAAAATTAGATGAACCTAGAGGTGCATTAGTTGCAAGTGTTGCAGAAAATAGCCCATCTGAAAAAGCAGGAATAAAAGCAGGAGATATAATTTTAGAATTTAATGGAGTTAGAATAAATCAAATGAAAGAATTACCAGCAATTGTTGCAAAAACAAAAGTTGGTAAAAATGTTAATGTTAAAATTTGGAGAAATCAAAGAGAATTAACAAAAAATGTCTTGTTAGGAAGACTAGAAACATCCGATGATTTTAAAGTAAGCGAAAAGAAAAAAAAACCAATTGAAAAACAAACTTCAGAAATAGAAAATTTAAAAATAACTGTAAGACTATTAACTAGTGAAGATATTAAAACTAGAAAACTACCCAATCAAATTAAAGGAGTAGTAGTAACAAAAATCGATGATGACAGTCCCCTAAAAAACACTACATTAGCGGTTAATCATATCATTACTGAAGCACAAAAGAAAAAGATTAGATCAATTAATGATTTGAGGAAAGTTGTTCAAAAAGTCATAAGTTCAAATCAAAATACAATTTTACTAGCAACATATAATAATCAAAATCAACGAAGATATCTTGGAGTTAAGCTAAAATAATAATGGATTTAAAATCCAAGATTATTCTAATTTCAGGACCAACAGCTTCAGGTAAATCCCATTTCGCTATAAAAATTGCAAAAAAAATTAAAGGTGAAATTATAAATGCGGATAGCATTCAAGTTTATAAACAGCTCAAAGTTTTATCTGCAAGACCAAATCCTAAAAATTATCAAAAAATAAAACATCATCTTTACGGTTTTCATGATGTGAAAAAAAATTTTTCAACAGGCGATTGGTTAAAACTTGTAACAAAAAAAATTAATGAGATAAAAAAAAGAAAAAAAGTTCCTATTTTAGTTGGTGGAACAGGATTATATTTTAAATCGTTGACTGATGGTTTGGTTAAGATACCAAATATTCCAATTAAATTTAGAAATAAAATAAGAAAATTACATAAAAAATTAGGTCAAAAGAAATTTCACGAGAAGCTTTTAAAACTAGATCCAAGTTATGTAAAAAATATCAACCCAACTGACGCTCAAAGATCGATAAGAGCTTATGAGGTAAAGTTGTTTACAAAAAAATCTCTTCAGGAATGGTTTGAAGGCACTAAATCTAATTTCAAGGATGAAGAGTTTTACAAAATTTATATTGATTATCCTCGACAAGATTTAATTAAGAGGATTGCTAATAGAACAAATGAAATGCTTAAAAGTGGTGCAATACCTGAAGTAAAAAGATTTATTAAACTAAATGTAAAAAAAGATAAGAGCGTCAATAAAGCTATAGGCATAGCTGAAATAAAAGAATTTTTAATAAATAAAAAAAAATTAAGTGAAATAAGCGAAAAAATATCAATAAAAACCAGACAATACGCTAAAAGACAAAGTACCTGGGCCAGAGGTAACATGCAAAGTTGGTTAAAATTAATGCCAGAAGACTTAAATAAGTTTTTAAAAAAATTTAAATAATTCATTCTAAAACTTGACCAATCAGTACAACTTCAGCTAGATTGCATAATGCCAAAATTATATACAGGAGCAGAGATTGTTTTTAAGTGCCTTGAAGATCAGAAGGTTGAACATATTTTTGGATATCCTGGTGGCGCAGTTTTGCCAATTTATGATGAATTAAAAAATCATTCTTCAATCAAACATATTTTAGTTAGACATGAGCAAGGTGCAGGCCATGCAGCAGAAGGTTATGCAAGATCATCAGGCAAACCAGGCGTTGTTCTTGTAACATCGGGCCCTGGTGCAACAAATGTTGTAACTGCATTGACAGATGCATACATGGACTCTGTTCCACTTGTTTGTATTTCAGGTCAGGTACCAACTCATTTAATTGGAACTGATGCGTTTCAAGAATGTGATACCACTGGAATTACAAGACCATGCACTAAGCATAATTGGTTAGTTAAAGATATCAATGATCTATCTAATGTTATGCATGAAGCATTTAAAGTCGCTACTACTGGTAGACCAGGACCAGTATTAGTTGATATTCCAAAAGATATTCAGTTTGCAAAAACAAAATACAAAAAACCAAAAATAGAAAAAAAAATAAACGGTAAACTCCAAAATAAATTTTCTCAAAACGATATCGATGAATTAATAAAATTATTTAGTAAAACTAAGAAGCCAGTAATATATTCTGGTGGAGGAGTTATAAATTCAGGTCCAAAGGCAAGTGAAGCTCTAAGAGAATTAGCTAGTTTAACTGGGTTTCCAATAACTTCTACTCTGCAAGGTCTTGGAGCTTTTCCTGGGGATGATAATCAATTTTTAGGAATGCTTGGAATGCACGGTACTTACGAAGCAAACAATGCCATGCATGATTGTGATCTATTAATAAATATTGGAGCAAGATTTGATGATCGTATCACAGGAAAAATTGATGAGTTTTCACCAAAATCTAAAAAAGTTCATATTGATATAGATCCTTCATCTATTAATAAAATTATCAAAGTCGATCTTGCTATTGTTGGAGATGTTTCAAGTGTTTTAAATAGAATAAATAAAACAATAGTAAAAAGTAAAAATGGCAATGGTAAATCAAATAAATCAAATATTGCAAAATGGTGGGAACAGATAGAAAAATGGAGAAGAAAAGACTCTCTGAATTTTATTAATAGTGACGAAACTATTAAACCACAACATGCTGTTCAAAGACTTTACGAATTAACTAAAAATAAAGATACTTATGTAACTACAGAAGTTGGTCAACATCAAATGTGGGCTGCTCAACACTATAAGTTTAATAAACCGAATAGATGGATGACATCTGGAGGGTTGGGCACAATGGGATACGGATTGCCAGCTGCTGTTGGTGTTCAAATCGCTCATCCAGAAAAATTAGTAGTTGATATTGCTGGAGAGGCATCAGTTTTGATGACTATGCAAGAAATGTCTACCGCTATTCAGTATAATTTACCCATAAAGATTTTTATTCTAAATAATCAGTATATGGGAATGGTAAGGCAGTGGCAGGAGCTTTTACATGAAAAAAATTATTCAGAGAGTTATTCAGAGGCTTTGCCTGATTTTATGAAAATGGCAGAAGCTTATGGATGCAAAGGTATTAAAGTAGTTAATCCTTTAGATCTAGATGAAAAAATTCAGGAAATGATTGATTATGATGGTCCAGTAATTTTTGATTGTCATGTTGATCCAAATGAGAATTGTTTCCCAATGATCCCATCAGGTAAACCACATAATCAAATGATCTTAGGTCCAAATGATCAAGAAGAAAATAAAATCAAAGGAAAAGGCAAAGCCTTAGTTTAATTTAATGCCAAAATCAAAATCAGCTTATAGTGTCCCTACAAAAAAACAAAAATCAGATACATATATCTTTGTTGTTTGGGTAGATAATGAAGCTGGTGTTTTAGCAAGAGTTGTTGGTCTATTTTCAGGAAGAGGTTACAATATAGAATCTTTAGCAGTGGCTGAGGTTGATGCGATAAAAAATATTTCAAGAATAACAATTGTAACCACTGGAACTCCACAAGTAATTGAGCAAATTAGACTACAATTAACTAAATTAGTTCCAGTTCATAAGGTTGCTGAGTTTAAAAGAGAAGATAAGAATGTAATATTTAAGGAAATGGCGTTATTTAAAGTTGTTGGTAAAAAAAGTAAAATTGAGAAATGTTTAAATGCTTGTAAAAAATTTAATCCCGTAATACTAGATGAAACAAAATCATCAGCAGTTATTCAGATTACTGCACTTAGAAGAGAGATAGATATTATGAACAAAAAATTAAAGCCTTTAGGACTTGTAAGTACTTCTAGAACTGGGGCTGTGGCTATGACAAGAGGTGCTCAAATATTCAATTAATTTAAAAGGAGAAATGAAATGAAAATGTTTTATGAAAAAGATGCAGATGTAGATTTAATTAAAGGTAAAAAGGTTGCTATCTTTGGTTATGGTAGCCAAGGTCATGCACATGCTTTGAATTTAAAAGATAGTGGAGTTCAAGAAATTGTTGTTGCTTTAAGAGAAGGATCATCAAGTGCAGCCAAAGCTGAATCTAAAGGTTTAAAGGTAATGAACTTGTCAGATGCCGCAGCTTGGGCCGATGTTGTAATGATTTTAACACCAGATGAATTACAAGCAGAAATTTATAAAAATCATATTGAACAAAGAGTAAGAGAAGGAACAAGTATTGCATTTGCACATGGATTAAATGTTCATTACGATTTAATTAAAGCAAGAAAAGATTTAGATGTTTTTATGGTTGCACCAAAAGGACCTGGTCACCTAGTTAGAAGTGAATATGAAAAAGGTGGAGGTGTTCCATGTTTATTTGCCGTTCATCAAAATGGTTCGGGAAAAGCTAGAGACCTTGCTTTATCATATGCCTCTGCAGTTGGAGGAGGAAGATCAGGAATTATCGAAACGACATTTAAAGATGAAGTTGAAACGGATTTATTTGGAGAACAAACTGTTTTATGTGGGGGTTTAGTTGAACTAATTAAAAATGGTTATGAGACTTTAACAGAGGCTGGATATGAACCTGAGATGGCTTACTTTGAGACAGTTCATGAAGTTAAATTAATTGTTGATTTAATTTACGAAGGAGGAATTGCAAATATGAATTACTCTATTTCAAATACGGCAGAATATGGTGAATATGTTTCTGGTCCTAGAATTGTTAATAAAGAAGAAACTAAAAAACGAATGAAAGAAGTTTTGGCTGATATCCAATCTGGAAAATTTACAAAAGAATGGATGGATGAATGTAAAAATGGTCAAAAAAACTTTCTTGCAACCAGAGCTAAATTAGCAGAACATTCAGTTGAAAAAGTTGGTGCAGAGCTAAGAGCTATGATGCCATGGATTAGTAAAAAAAAATTAGTTGATAGCGATAAAAGTTAATTTTTTATTGAAAAATTTATCTGTAATAATTTAGTTATTTCACTTATACTTTTTTAAATAAATTTAAAAAAAAGGGGAATAATGAACATTAAAAGTTTAATAAGAGTTCTATTATCTGTAGTTCTAGTATTTGGATTTTCTTCAGCAATGGCCAAAACTATAAAATGGTCAATGCAAGGAGACAGTCTTACACTAGATCCACACGCACAAAATGAAGGTCCGACAACTCAAGTGTCTAGACAAGTATACGAAGCTTTAGTTGAAAGAGCGGTAGATATGAAAATTGGTCCCGCGTTAGCAAAAAGTTGGAAAGCGACCGATCCAAATACTTGGATCTTTACATTAAGAGAAGATGTTAAGTTTTCTGATGGTTCTAAAATGACATCAGCTGATGTTGTATTTAGTGTTTTAAGGGCAAAACAAAGAACATCTGATTTTAAAGAATATATAAGCACAATTTCAGGAGTTGAAGCTGTTGGCGATTATTCAGTTAAAATTACTACAAGTAAGCCAAATCCAATTCTTTTAAACCAATTATCTAACATTTTTATAATGTCGAAAGCATGGTCTGAAAAGAATTTTGCAATGTCTCCACAAAATTGGGATGCTGGACAAGAAACTTTTTCAGCAACGAATGCTCTAGGAACAGGTCCTTTTAAAATTACTTTAAGAGAACCTAATACTAAAACAGTGTTTAAAAGAAATAAACACTGGTGGGGTGAGATGAAAGATAAAAAAGTAACTCAAATTCAATTGTTACCTATTAAAAATGCAGCAACTAGGGTTGCAGCATTATTATCTGGTGAAATTGATTTAGTAACAGATGCTCCAGTTCAGGATTTAGCTCGAATTGGATCTTCTTCTTCACACAAAGTTGAAAGTACAGCTCAAATGCGTACAATTTTCTTAGGAATGGATCAAGCCGCTGATCAGTTAAGAACTGGAAATACAGGTGACAATCCGTTTAAGAAAAAAGAGGTAAGACAAGCTCTTTATCAAGCAATTGATATTGAAGCGATCAAGAAAAAAGTTATGAGAGGTTTAAGTGAACCAGCGGGAATTATTACTTTTCCTGGTGTAAATGGTTACACTAAAGATCTTGATAAAAGATTACCTTACGATGTTAATGCAGCAAAACAATTATTAACTGATGCAGGTTATCCTAATGGATTTGATGTTGAGCTTAGATGTCCAAACGACAGATATGTAAATGATGAAGCGATTTGTACAGCTGTTGTTGGTATGTTGGGTAAAATCGGTGTTAACGTAAATCTATTTGCACAAACAAAAAGCAAACACTTTAAAGAGCTAAAAGATAATCAAGGTGATTTCTATATGCTTGGTTGGGGTGTTCCTACTCTAGATAGTCACTATGTTTTTCATTATTTATATGAATCTGGTGCTAGCTGGAACAAAGTTAACTTTAGTAACTCTGAAGTAGACGCTGCTATAAGAATTATGGAAGGGGAAGTTGATTTAGATAAAAGGAATGCTGCAATAGCAAATGCTTGGAAAATTGTGAAAGATGATATTTCTTATCTTCCTCTTCACCACCAGGTAATTTCATGGGCTGCAAAAAGTAATGTTAACGTACCTATCAGACCAAATAACGAACCGTTATTTAAGGCTGCTAGCTTTAACTAAATAATATTTTACTAGCCCTTTATAATTATAAAGGGCTAGTATCTAAATAATAACACCTTCTTCAATTGATAAAATATTTCTTTAAACGATTGTTTCAGTCTGTTTTGGTAATGTTAGTTGTTGCCTTTGTATCATTCTCTCTATTTAATTTTGTAGGGGATCCAATCAACAATATGGTTGGAGAAGAAACCTCAGATGAAGAAAGAGCTGAATTAAGAGAAACATTAGGATTAATGGATCCTATTCATGTCCAATTTTCAAGATTTGTTGTTAATGCCTCTAAGGGAGAATTTGGAATTTCTTATCAATTAAGAAGACCTGTTTCTGAATTAATAACTGAGCGTTTACCAGCAACAATTGAGCTTGTTGTAATATCAGCTTTAATTGCTCTAATTACTGGAACATTATTAGGAGTGTATACGGGAATAAATAGGAAAGGTTTTTTAAGTGATATTATTTTAGCAGTCTCATTGCTCGGAGTTTCGCTACCAACATTTGTAATCGGTATTCTGTTTATTTATTTATTTGCAGTCATATTAGGAATTTTACCATCTTTTGGTAGAGGAGAAGTAGTTGACTTTGGATTTTGGACGACAGGGTTTTTAACAATCTCAGGATTAAAAGCAATTATACTACCTTCTGTAACATTAAGCCTTTTTCAAATGACTTACATCATTAGACTTGTAAGAGCGGAAATGATGGAAATTTTACAAACAGATTATATTAAGTTTGCACGAGCAAGAGGAATTAGTGAAAATAGTATCAAATATAAACATGCGTTAAAAAATGGATTAATTCCAGTTATTACCATTGCAGGAATTAACATTGGAACATTGATTGCATTTTCAATAATTACTGAAACAGTCTTTCAGTGGCCAGGTATGGGTTTTTTGTTTATTCAAGCTGTTCAGTTTGTTGATATACCGATTATGTCAGCTTATTTAATTTTCATTGCTTTTGTTTTTGTAATGATAAATTTTATCGTAGATATTTTATATTATTTTATAGACCCTAGAATTAGAGTTAAAGGAGATGTTTCAAGTGGATAGAAATATTAGTACTTGGGATAGAATTAAAGATAGCGATATCTATCATAGTTTTATGAAGTCTCCGACTGCAATTGTATCATCAGTTATTTTATTTATAATTTTCTTTTGTTCTTTTTTTGTAGAATTGATCACTCCATATAATCCATTTGATCCTTCATCATTATCGTTAATGGAAGCTTTTACACCACCATCATGGACAGAGGATGGTCTTGCTAAATTTATTTTAGGAACTGATGGTCAAGGTAGAGATATGCTATCAACAATTCTTTATGGTTCTAGAATTTCATTGATCGTTGGTTTTTCTGCAATTATCTTTAGTTTAATACTTGGAGTTGGATTAGGATTAACCGCTGGTTATTTTGGTGGTAAATATGAAATGATTGTTATGAGATTAACAGATGTTCAACTTACTGTGCCAAGTATATTAATGGCACTGCTAGTTGATGGAATTGCAAGAGGATTAATTTCAAGAGAAATGCATGATGAAATGGCAATTTATGTTTTGATATTTGCAATAGGAATTTCAGAGTGGCCTCAGTTTGCAAGAGTATCTAGAGCAGCAACCTTAGTTGAAAAAAACAAAGATTATGTTTCAGCTTCAACAATAATTGGTGTTTCAAACTTAATTATTATGTTCAAGCATATCTTGCCAAATATTTTAAGACCAGTATTAGTCATTGGAACTATTGGTCTTGCTTTAGCAATCATAGCTGAGTCAACTTTAAGTTTTTTAGGTGTAGGTGTTCCTCCTACTACTCCATCTTTAGGAACATTGATTAGACTAGGTAATGATTTCTTATTCTCTGGTGAGTGGTGGATTACTTTTTTTCCAGCAATCTTTTTAGTAATTTTAGCCTTTTCAATTAACCTCTTGGGAGATTGGATGAGGGACACTTTAAACCCAAGGTTAAAAAAATGAGTTTTTTAAAGATCAAAAATCTCAGTGTTGATTATCCCATGAGAAAAGAAACAGTTTATGCTGCTAAAGGAGTAAATATTGAAGTAAATAAAGGGGAAATATTAGGTTTAGTTGGCGAGTCTGGCTCTGGAAAAAGTACAGTTGGAAACGCAATTATTAATCTAATAGATGCTCCTGGCAAATTATCAAGTGGCTCAGTAATGTTAGGTGATTTGGATATTCATAAAGATCCATCAAATATCATTAAATATAGAGGTAAAAAAGTTGGGCTTATATTTCAAGATCCTCAAACCTCTCTTAACCCAATACTTACAATTGGTGAACAATTAATAGAGACCATACAAACACATTTGGATCTTACAAAAGAAGAAGCAAAAATTAAATCAATTGGTCTTTTAAAAGAAGTTGGAATTAAAGACGCAGAGAAAAGATTTAATAACTATCCACATCAGTTCTCAGGAGGTATGAGACAGAGAGTTGTAATTTCACTGGCATTATGTTGTGAACCTGAACTGCTAATTGCAGACGAACCAACTACTGCTTTAGATGTTTCAATTCAATCTCAAATACTTGATTTAATAAAAAAACTTACAAAAGAGAGAAATTTAGCTGTAATTTTAATCACTCATGATATGGGAGTAATTGCAGAGACAGCTGATAGAGTTGCTGTAATGAAAAGTGGTAATTTAGTTGAAATCGGTTTAACAAAAGAAATACTAACTAAACCAAAAGAAACATACACAAAAAGCTTAGTAAGTTCAGTTCCACCTACTAATAAAAAAATTTCTAGATTTGTAATTATTGAAAAAGAAAATAAAAACAATCAGAAAAATAATATAAAAATTTTAAACAGATGGAATAAAAAAGAAATTGTAGAACAGGATTTGGTTCAAATAAAAAATCTAAGTAAAAGTTTTGATGACAATTTTTTTACTGAAAGCTCAAAAAATTCAGTAATGGCTGTTGATAATGTCTCATTTGAAATTAAAGAAGGAGAGTCATTTGGTTTAGTTGGCGAAAGTGGAAGTGGAAAATCAACAATTGCAAAAATGATAGTAAATTTATTCAAACCTTCTTCAGGAGATATATTTTTCGATAATATTTGTATAACAAAAATAAAAGAAAAATCTGAAATGATGAAATTTAGAAAACAGATACAAATGATTTTTCAAGATCCTTACTCTTCTTTAAACGGAAGATTAAAAGTTAAAGAAATAATTTCAGAACCAATTAAACTTCATAATGCTTCAATATCAAGTGGCGATTTAAATAATTATATTTTTGATTTATTAGAGTCCGTTGAGCTTTCACAAAAATCTGCTGATCGATATCCACATGAATTTTCTGGTGGACAAAGACAAAGAATATCAATTGCAAGAGCCCTTGCAACTCAACCAAGACTTTTAGTATGTGATGAACCAACATCTGCTTTAGATGTAAGCATTCAAGCTCAGATTTTAAATTTACTTAAGGATCTTCAAGAACAATTAAATTTAACAATTCTATTCATAAGTCATGACTTACCTGTTGTAAGACAAATGTGTGATAGAATAGGAGTTTTAAAAGATGGCAAATTATGTGAAGTTACAGGCACAGAAGACTTGTTTTTGAATCCACAACATGATTACACCAAAGAACTTCTACGCTTAATGCCTAAAATAGAGTCTATTTACAATTAAATTTTAGGTAACCAGAATCTGCAATTTTTAATCCTAATTTTACTAATTATTTTGCATTCTCTCTTATAGATTGTATTATAGATTTTCAAAAAATTAAGCAATGAGCGATAAAGATAAAGTATATATTTTTGACACTACAATGAGAGATGGTGAGCAATCACCTGGCGCATCAATGAGTGTTGAAGAAAAAATTCAAATATCAAGAGTATTTGATGATATGGGGATTGATATAATTGAAGCTGGTTTTCCAATAACATCTCCCGGCGATTTTGAAGCTGTCACTGCTATAAGTAAAGGTTTAAAAAATTCTATTCCATGTGGTTTAGCTAGAGCTAAAAAAAAAGATATTGATGCGTGTTATGAGTCATTAAAATATGCAAAAAGATTTAGAATCCATACTTTTATCTCAACTAGCCCTGTTCACATGAAACATAAACTTAATATGTCAAATGATCAAGTAATAGATGCAATAAAAGAGAGTGTTACTTATGCTAAAAAATTTACAGATGATGTTGAATGGTCATGTGAAGATGGAACTAGAACATCTTTAGATTTTATGTGTAAAACAATTGAACTTGCGATTAATTGTGGAGCAACAACAATCAATATTCCTGATACAGTTGGATACTCTATACCTGAAGAATTTGCAAAAACAATTACTCACATAAAAAATAATGTACCAAATATTGACAAAGCAATTATCTCTGCTCATTGTCATAATGATCTTGGTCTAGCAGTTGCAAATGCTCTTGCTGGATTATCTGCAGGTGTAAGACAAATTGAATGCACAATCAATGGTATTGGAGAGAGAGCTGGGAATGCTGCACTTGAAGAAATTGTAATGGCAATTAAAACAAGAAATGATTTGATGCCATATGATACTGGTATTAAGACTGAATTAATAAGCAAAGCATCAAAAATTGTATCTAATGCTACAGGATTTCCTGTTCAGTTTAATAAAGCAATTGTTGGTAAAAATGCTTTTGCACACGAGTCAGGAATTCACCAAGATGGAATGTTAAAGAATAGAGAAACTTACGAGATTATGTCTCCTGAAAGTGTTGGTGTAAAGCAAACATCTTTAGTTATGGGTAAACACTCTGGAAGACATGCTTTTAAAGATAAATTAAATGATTTAGGTTATACAGATATGACCGACGATGTTATTCAAGAGGCTTTTGGTAAATTTAAAGTTTTAGCTGATAAGAAAAAACATATATATGATGAAGATATAATTGCATTAGTGGATGATAGTTTAATTGTTGATAATAAAATTAATGCCATCAATTTGAAATCGCTTAAAGTTTATGCTGGCACAGGAGAACCACAAAGAGCAGAAATGACACTTGACGTTTTTGGTGATATTAAGCAAACCACTCAAACTGGAGATGGACCTGTTGATGCAATATTCAAATGTATAAAAGAACTTTATGAACATGAAGTAAAATTATCATTGTATCAAGTGCATGCAGTTACAGAAGGAACAGATGCTCAAGCCACTGTCAGTGTCAAAATTGAGGAAAATGATAGAACAACAGTTGGACAATCAGCTGACACAGATACATTGGTTGCATCAGCAAAAGCTTATTTAAATGCATTAAATAAAATGCTGATTAAAAGGGAGAAAAAGTCTCTTTCTGAAAATATCGAACATCAAAAGGTTAAAGGGGGAGTTTAATGGGAATATTTGACAAAGTTAAAAAAATTTGGAGCCAGGATATGGCAATTGATCTTGGAACAGCAAATACACTAGTTGTTTTAAAAGGAAAAGGAGTGGTTTTAAATGAACCATCGGTGGTTGCAATTGTTGACCAAGGTGGAAAGAAAAATGTTTTAGCAGTTGGAGATGAAGCTAAAACTATGCTTGGAAGAACTCCAGGAAATATTAGTGCAATTAGACCTTTAAGAGATGGTGTGATTGCAGACTTTATCGTCACAGAAGAAATGATCAAACACTTTATTAAAAAGGTTCATAAGGGAAGTACATTTGCAAATCCAAGAATTTTAATTTGTGTACCAACTGGGTCAACACCGGTTGAAAGAAAAGCAATTCAAGATAGTGCTTTAGCAGCAGGAGCAAGAAGAGTTCAATTAATTGAAGAGCCAATTGCTGCAGCAATTGGAGCAGGCCTACCAATTTCTGAAGCAACTGGATCAATGATAGTTGATATTGGAGGTGGTACAAGTGAGATAGCTGTTATGTCATTAGGAGGTTTAGTTTATTCAAAATCTTTAAGAGTGGCAGGTGATGCTATGGATACAGCAATCGTTAATTTTATGAGAAAAGAATATAATTTACTAATTGGAGATAGCACTGCAGAAAAAATTAAAAAAGAAATGGGTACAGCCCTACCATCAGGTAAAAACACTTATCCAGTTAAAGGTAGGGATCTTAGATCGGGAACTCCTAAAGAAGTAAATATTACAGAAGAAGATACATCAGAAGCATTAAATGACATTATGAGAGAAATGATTAGTGCAATTAAACAAGCACTAGAAAATACCCCGCCAGAGTTATCAGCAGATTTGGTTGATATGGGGTTAACACTAACTGGAGGTGGAGCTTTGTTAAAAAATATTGATAAAAGGTTTTCTAAAGAAACAGGTTTACCAGTACATGTGGCTGATGATCCTCTTTCTTGTGTTGCAGTTGGAACAGGAAAAGCATTAGATCAAGAAGAAACATTTTCTACTATGTTATCTGAGTATTAAGATTAATGGTTTCGAGCAGAGATGATTTCGTAATTGCAATTAGATCTGCTTTTTTAAAAAAAAGCTATCAACAAAAGTTTTCATTATTAACATTAATATTTTTATCTCTTATAATAATTATATTAGGAAGTTTAAATTTCAAACCTATTCAATATGTAAAGATAGGAATTAATGAAGTTATTTATCGATCTTCATTTATTGTATCTATTCCCGAGAACTACATAAAAAAATTGGATCTTCAATTGAAAGATCATTTAAACCTTTATGATAATTACAAAAGAAATGAAACTACTTTAAATGAACTGAAGAAAGAAAAGTTAAATAATGATTTTTTAGTTTTAGAAAATAATAGACTTAGGGAATTAATTAATGAAAGTGTTCAGTCCCAGGACATTTATGCAAAAGTCTTAGTTGATAAAGATAGTCCTTATTTAAAATCAATTGTTGTAAATAAAGGATCCAAAAATAATGTAAAGTTAGGCATGGCTATCGTGGATGATATTTATTTAGTTGGTAAAATAATTGAGGTAAATTATACAAATTCAAGAGCATTACTCCTTTCAGACTTAAATAGTAAAATTCCAGTTTTATTGGAACCAGCTGGTATTCATGCAGTTCTATCAGGAACCGGAAAGAATTATGGTGTTATTGAATTTACAAAAGAAGAATATAATCAAGAATTGAGCAATAAAGAGTTAGTTGTTTATACATCTGGCTATGGAGGTTTATTCAAATCAGGATTACCTGTTGGTAAAATAAATAACTCTAAAGAAAATAATAAAAATGAAATTAATTTTTTTTCAGATTTCAGACAATTAGACTATGTAAAAATAGTTTCTTATGAAATGGAGAGTGAAAATTAATGTCCTCATTAAATAAAAATACTTTTTTCAAATCTTTAATGTTTTATTTTCCAACATTAATATTATTTTTATCTGTTTTAAATGAAATTGACTTTAATTATTTGGCAATTGAATATTTTTCGTTCAATTTTGCTTATGTATTAATATTTTACTGGACTTTGAAAAACCCATATTACTTGAGTTATGGATCTATATTTATTGCAGGATTAATTAATGATGTAGTCATTGGAATTCCTATAGGGATAAGCAGTTTTTGTTATTTACTCATTTGTGCAGTGACAGCTTACTTGAGAAATATTACTCTCACTCCAAATTTCATTAATGATTGGTTATCTTTATTGGTCACTATTTTACTAATTAATTCTATTCAAGTAATGAGTTTAGACTTAATATTTTCTATAGAGGTAAATTATATGAAATATTTTATAAACTCGGGATTTACATTTATTCTTTACCCTTTATTTTTATTTATATTTAACAGTATTGAAAATAGAATTAAATTTCAAAAAAATGATTAAAAAAAATCTTGGTATAAGAAAATCAGATATCATAAATCGAAGAATGTTTATTATTGTTGCAGCGAAACTGATTATCTTTGGAGGATTAGTTTCAAGATTATTTTCACTTCAGATTAATGATAATAAAAAATATTTAACTTTATCAGACAAAAACAGAATAAGAGAATGGAAGTTACCTCCGACAAGAGGAAATATAGTTGATTATTTTGGTAACATTATTGCTGGTAATTTAAAAGTATACCAATTGCACGTCATTCCAGAACAAGTTGAAAATTTTAATTATTTGATTTCAAGATTAAAAGTAATTCTAAATTTAAGTAATAAGAGAGTTGAAAAAATTAAAAAGAAAAAAAAACAATTGAAACCTTGGGAAAGTTTAATTGTTTCTGAAAATTTAAGTTGGGATCAATTCTCAAAAATAAATAATTATTTATATGAATTGGTTGGTGTAAAACCAGTGATGACAATTTCTAGAGACTATCCTTTTAATGATATCTACACACATGTATTAGGTTATGTTAGCCAACCAAACGAAGAAGATATTTTAGAAAATGCTGTAATCAAAGAAAAATTTGTTCCTGGAATAAAAATTGGTAAGCTAGGACTAGAAAAAACACTAGAAAATGATTTAATTGGTGTAAATGATATTCAAAGATATGAAGTTAATGCTTACGGTAAACGAATAAATCAACTTGAATATCAAAAAGGCAAACAAGGATCAAAAATCCGAATTACACTTGATACTGAAGTTCAAAAATTATGTGCTGAGTTGATGAATGGTAAGGCTGGCTCTATAAGCGTCATGGATATTTACTCAGGTGAAGTAATTGCGATGTATTCATCACCTTCGTATAATCCAAATTCATTTTTATTCGGTATCAGTCAAGATGAATGGCAACTAATTAGAAATAATCCACTTAAACCCTTGATAAATAAGACACTTTCAGGACTTTACTCACCTGGATCAACAATAAAGCCCATAGTTGCTTTGTCAGCTTTAGAAAATGAAATAATGAACACAAATTTTAAAGTTCAATGTAAAGGAAAAATGGAGCTCCATGGCCAAACTTTTCATTGCTGGAAAGAAAAAGGACATGGATGGATGAGTTTAAATAATGCAATGAAACAATCTTGTGATACTTATTTTTATGAAATTGCAAGGAAGCTTGGTGTCGATAAGTTAAAAATTACTGCAGAAAAATTTGGTTTAGGAAAAAAAGTTTTAGGTGAATATTTTGAAAATGAAAAAGAAGGCCAATTTCCTGACACTAAATGGAAAATAAATAAACTTGGTAAAGGCTGGGTATTGGGTGAAACTCTAATTACAGGTATTGGTCAAGGGTACACTCAAACGACACCTATACAGCTTTGTTTGATGACAGCGCAAATAGCAAATGGTGGTTATAAAATTAAACCTAAAATTTTGACTGATGATAATCAGCTAACATCAGAACAAGTAAAAAAAGCTATGCAAACCACTAGTTCAAATGAATTTAATATTCCACTATATGATGATCCAAAAAATATTAAAATTATTCAAGAAGCAATGTTTAGTTCTACCAATGAATTATATGGAACTTCATATAAATCAAGAATAGATGATCCTAAGTATCAATTTGCTGGTAAAACAGGTACAGCACAAGTCAAACGAATTAGCAAAAGAGAGCGAGAACTTGATTTAAAAACTATCGAAATTCCTTATGAAGAAAGAGATCATGCATTATATGTTGCATTTGGTCCTTATAAAAATCCAAGATATTCTCTAAGTATTATTGTAGAACATGGTGGCTCAGGCAGTTCAGCTGCAGCTCCTATGGCCACTAAATTATTTAAATTAATAGTTGATCGACATCAGTATAGAAAACAACTTCCAGACTACAAAGAGTTTGATATTTAAATGTTTCAACACACTCGATTAAATTCAGATCAAAATTTTTTTCAAAAAGTGAAAAATTTAGATTATATTTTAATTTTTTGTATTCTTATTTTATCAATAGTTAGTTTATTTGTTATGTATTCTACTGATGGAGGTGAATTACTTTTTCATACCAAAAGTCATTTAATTAAATTATCTGTATTTTTCATTTTGATGTTGGTGATTTCTTTTTTTAATATAAAACTTTGGCATGTAAGTTCATATTTTTTATATATTGCTACAATCTTATTATTAATTTGGGTATCTTTTTATGGCATTAGGGTATCTGGATCTCAAAGATGGATAAATTTATACTTTTTAGTACTACAACCATCAGAGCTTATGAAAATAGCAGTGATTCTTTGTTTAGCTAAATATTATCATCGAATAAATATTGAAAAAGTAAATACATTTGTCAGTATTTCATTTGCCCTTACTATAATAATAATCCCAATTATTTTAGTTTTATCACAACCAGATTTAGGTACTTCGGTATTAATTGCTTGTAGTGGTTTAATTATATTATGGCTTGGGGGAGTTAAGATAAAATATTTTTTTGTGTCATTAATAACTTTTTTAATTTCATTACCTTTTATTATTTCGTACCTTCAGCCATATCAAAAATTGAGAATTTTAACCTTTTTAGACCCTGATAGAGATCCCTTGGGAGCAGGTTATCAAATAATCCAATCAAAAATTGCTATTGGATCTGGAGGTTTTTCAGGCAAAGGTTACTTGCAAGGTACTCAAAGCTACTTAGATTTTCTTCCTGAAAAACACACTGATTTTATTTTTACTTTATTCTCAGAAGAATTTGGCTTTATTGGTTCAATTGGACTTTTATTATTATATTCAATTATAATTATGAGAATAATTAGGATAGGTATACTTACCCGAAGTAGCTTTGCAAAATTATTTTGTTTTGGTTTTGCGTTTGCAATATTTATTTATATTACAGTTAACTTATCTATGGTATTAGGTTTATTACCTATCGTTGGATCTCCGTTACCAATTATGTCGTATGGCGGCTCTTCTATGTTAGCAACTATGATTGGTTTTGGTATTGTTCTCAGTGCAAAAATTCATAGCAAGCAAGTAATTGCCTAATTTAACTGAGTAAAAAATGTCACTATTAAATCTTTGATATTTAATTATAAGATCATTTGTGGACAAAAATATCAAAGTAGGAATAATTGGTGCTGGAATTCAGGGTATATCAAATGCTTTGTATTTACAAAAAAAAGGATTTAACGTAACAATATTTGATCGGGATAATCCTGGAGCCCAAGCTGCATCTTATGGAAATGCAGGTCATTTTTCACCTTATGCCTCTGTTCCACTAAATAGACCCGATGTTTTAGCTGATGTACCTGCGATGCTTTTAAGCTCAACTGGTCCTCTTGCTTTAAAATGGAATTATGTACCAAAAATGATTCCATGGTTTTTTAAATTTATTATGAATTCAACACAAAAAAATATGATGCATACAGCAAAAAATATGCATCAGATTTTAGATTTAGCACTACCAGCTTATGATGAGTTATTTGATGAGATTGAATTAGATGGTTTAGTTGAAAACAGAGGTATTCTTTATATCTGGAATGATAAAGATTTAAAAAGCAGAGAGTTGGAGATTAAAGTTAGAGATGAATTAGGAGTAAAACAACAGCTAGTAAATAAATCTGAAATTCATGATTTAGAACCACATATAAAACCTATCTATCATGGTGGTGTTTATTATCCTTATGCAAAACATGCAAGAAATCCTAAAAAAATTCTTTTAAAACTTTTTGATCTATTTATAAAAAAAGGAGGAAAATTTAACAAAGTAAATATTCAAGAAATAAATTTTGATGAAGAAAAACCTGTATTTAAAACTGAAAATCAAAGTTTTATTTTTGATAAAGCCGTAATTGCTTGTGGTGCTTTTTCAAAAAAACTAACAGATAACATTGGTGAAAATATACCTCTTGATACTGAAAGAGGTTACCATGTTCATTTTAAAAATTGTGATCATTTATTACAAAGACCAGTTATATTTTCTAACCGTGGATTTGGAATTACACCTATGGAACAAGGTTTAAGAGTTGTTGGTACAGTTGAATTTGGTGGTTTAGAAAATCCATTATCAAAATCTAGAATAAAAAATTTGATTGATAATGCTAAGTATATGTTAGGTGATCTACCAGACCATGAAGATGAGTGGCTAGGTTTTAGACCATCATTACCAGACTTTCTACCAGTAATGGGACCTTCAAAAAACTATAAAAATATTTTTTATTGCTTTGGACATCATCATCTTGGTTGGACTTTGGGACCTATCTCTGGAAAAATCGTCTCTGGAATGATAGCAAATGAAAATACGAATTTAGATCTTAAGCCTTATAGTTCGTTAAGATTCTCTTAAACTATTAAGAGTCTAGGACAACGATTGTTAAATCATCTTTCTGGATATATTTAGAACCTAAAACATTATCAATAATTAATTTCAATCTTTCATTATTTGGTTTGTCTCTAAATTTAGTAATATAGTTTTGAAATCCTTTTGATCCTAATTCATTTCCTTCAGGATTTTTTATCTCAGTGATACCATCGGTAAAAATATACATTGAGCTTTTTTTAAAACTTATCTTATATTCTTTGTATTCTGTTTTTTCTATAATTCCTAGAGGAGGTCCAGCTTCTTCAAAATTTGAAAAATTATTATCTTCATTCATGATAATTGGTGGTTCATGACCAGCATTAGATAACAACAGTTCATTCGAATTACTATCATAAATACCAATTAGCATAGTTACAAACATACCTCTTGAAATTGTTTCACATATTTCATTATTTAATTGAGTGAGCAAATTGCCTGGTGAAAAATTTGTTTTACTTAAGCAGCTATATAAACTTGAAGCTTTTGACATTAACAACGAGGACTTTATTCCTTTACCAGATACATCAGCTACACCAAATCCATATTTTCCCTCACCTAGGTCATTAAAATTATAAAAATCTCCTGACACAACTTTTGCAGGAATATTAATCCCTGCTAACGGAAAAGGTTCTTTTTTGTTTGAAGATAAAAGAGATTTTTGGATTTCACCAACAATTTCAACTTCTTTTTGTATTTTATTTTGTTCAACCATTTCCTGAGCCATTTTTGCATTTCGAATAGCAAGTGCTGCAGGAGTGGATAGTAATTCTAAAAGTTTTCGATCATCTTCGATAAATAATTTTTCATCTGTTTTTTTATTTAAACAATGAATAACACCGATACAATCATTGGCAGCTATTAGTGGTGAACATAGAACTGAATAAGTTGTAAAATTTGTTTTATTATCTAAATCAAAATAAAATTCAGCTATTTCTCTAACATCTTTTCTTACATTTCCAACACGGATACATTTTCTTTGGTCAACTGCTCTACCCATGACACCATCCTTTAAATCAAGCTGATATTCATCTAAGTGTTCTTGATTAAGAGATGCAATACATTCAAATTTTTTTGTTTTATTATTTATTAAAAAAACATTTGCAGCTTGTGCATTTAATCTTGTAATAATTATTTTAAGAGCTGTATTTAAAGTTTCTTTTAAATCAAGAGAAATTGCAAACTCTTGATTCATCTTATTTATAATTTGTAAGTCAACGTTATCTTGAGCTTCATTTCTTGTTTCATTAAGAATGGGTTTTTTTGTTTTAAAAAAGAGCATTTTATTAGCTAGTATTTTAACCTGTTTTTGATAAATTTATCAAATATGGAAATCATATTATATACGCCAAATTTGTACCTTCATTTACATGATGCAGTAGTTGTGGTGCAAATGTTATTTAACGGTTTCATTGAAATAGCGGGCCAATTTAAAATATAATTTATATTATTTCTTCAGTGGATTTTATTTTCATCATTGTAATGGGAGGACTTTGGGGAAGTTTTGCTAATGTTTGTATTTATAGACTTCCTCAGGAAAAGGGGGTAGTTTCTGGTAGATCATACTGTCCTAAATGTAAAATACAAATTTCTTGGTATGATAATATACCAATTCTTTCTTATTTGTTTATTCAAGGAAAATGCAGGAAATGTAAAAAGCAAATATCAATACAATATCTACTTGTTGAACTTTTAAGTGTTTTTTCTTTTGTTGCAGCTTACTTTTTTTATGGAATAACGATTACAACGCTGTTGTTTATAATCTTAGCCTTAACATTTATTATAATTTTTTTTATTGATTTAAAATATTATATAATTCCAAATGGCCTTACTTTTCCTTTAATGATTTTGGGTTTTGTAAAATCTTTTGATCCAAATTTAAATGAATTATTTCCAAATTATATCAACTCTCTAATTGGTGGAGTATTTGGATATGGAATTATTTGGGCAATTATCTTTATATATAAAGTTTTAAGAAACAAAGAGGGAATGGGATTAGGAGATGCTAAATTATTATCTGCAATAGGTTTTTGGTTTGGCTGGATTGCGATACCATTTGTAATATTTAGCTCTTCAATCGTAGCATTGATTACTGTTTTGCCCAGTTTAATAAATAAAAGTAAAAAGTTTTCATCAGAAATTCCATTTGGCCCTTTTATTATTATAGGATGCATTTTGTATATAATCTTTATAGAACAATATAAAAATTTATTATTTGGATGATTGATAAAAAATATATTTATTTAGCTGGTGTTTTTTTATTTTTGATAATAATAAAATTTATTAATCCTCCTATTATTCAAAAAATTTCATTTATTAATTATGATTTTTATCAAAAAATATTTAATAGAGGTGAAGTAAAAAACATTACTATTGTTGATATTGATGAAAAAAGTATAGCTAAGGTTGGCCAATTTCCTTGGCGAAGAGACGTATATTCAAAAATTTTAAAAAACTTAAATCAACACAATCCTAAAGCTATTGCATTTGATATAGTATTTAGTGAAGATGATAAGCAAAATCCAAAAGATTTATTATTACAACTTCAAAAAGAGAGCAATAAATTAATAGATGTAGAAGTATCAGACACGAATAAAATCTTTGTAGAAAGTATAAAAAATTCAAAAATAATTTTACCTATATTGGGAGAACCTAATGATAATTTTGTTAAAAATGACTCTAAACCTAAAGCTAGAATAATAGCTAAAGGAGAAAACCCAAAAAATTTTATATATAAATTTAAAAATAAAATAATTTCTCTTGAAGAAATAAGCAGAGCTGCAACTGGTATCGGTTCAATTTCATTAATACCTAGTATCGATGGTGTAATTCGAAATGTCCCTGTTCTCTACAATATAGATAACAGAATATGGCCTTCTCTAGCACTTGAAACGGTTAGAGTGGCGACGGGTCAAAAAAACTTGTTAGTTAAAAGCAATAAAAATGGAATTGAATTAATTAAGACTAGAAAAAATACAATTCCGAGCGATCAAAATGCAGTAATTAACGTTAAGTTTAAGAAATTTTCTAAAGATAATTATGTCTCTGCTGTTGATGTAATAAATAATGATTTTGACCAAAAAAGAATTGAAAATAATATAATTCTTATAGGTTCTTCTGCTCAAGCACTTTTTGATATTGTTAAAATCTCCAATGGAAATTATGTTCCTGGAGTTGAAATTCATGCTCACATTATTGATAATATTTTAAAGAATGAGAGCATCATTAGAAATATTTATACTCAATCAGCAGAAAATATTATCTTTTTATTATTATTAATTTTCTTAATTTTTATCCCAATGATAATTAAGCCAAAATTTAGTATTATTTTTTTTGTAGGTTCAATTTTTGTAATTAATTTATCCAGTATAATTATTTATCAATTTAATTTTTATTTAGATTTTTTATTTTCAAGTATTGCTGGAACATTAGCATTTATGACTTCATTATATTTTAGATATTTAGAAGAAAATTCTATTGCTATTGAAAATGACAAAAAGCAATCGATTTTGAAAAAAGAGCGAGAGATAGCTGGAGAGGTTCAAAAGAAATTATTCCCAAATAATAAAAAAATTGAGAAATATATATTTGCACAAAACACACCTGCAAAAGATGTATCAGGAGATTATTATGATTATTATCAAGTCAGTGATAATGAGATTTATTTTATACTTGGAGACGTAACAGGGAAAGGTGTTAAAGCTGGAATATTAATGGCAAATGCTGCAGCCGTATTCAGATCCCTTGCAAAAATGGAGTCGTCTGTTGCAAAAACAGCTTTGTATATGAACAATCAAGTTAAAGATGCTTCTTATCAAGCAATGTTTATAACAGTTATTTTAGGGAAAATAAATTTAGAAAAAAAAGAGATGGAGTTTATTAATATGGGTCACGAACCGATGATGGTGTTAGATCCAAACTTTAATTTCGAATATGTAAAATCAACTCTACCTCCAATGGGATTGATGCCTGTTAAAGATGAGAGTTTTTTTAAAACTACTACAATGGATATCTCAGATAAAACTATTTTAATCTACACCGATGGAGTGACAGAAGGGTATGTTGATGAAGGAAAAGAACTCGAAGTAGCTGGTCTTGAAAGTGAAATAAAAAAATTAAATACTACTTCTCCTGAAACAATTATAAGTCATGCAACAAAAATTTTAACTGAAAAAGGTTTTAAACTTAGAGATGATATTACTGCTCTTGGAATTAAACTTTAATTATAAATGACTAAATTATTATTTCTGAGTATAATATTTTCAGCTCTAAATATATTTATTATTGTTTATGCTTATTCTTTAAATTTCTTTCCAAAAAAATGGAGAAAAAAAGTTGATCAAGATAGTTTAGTTGGTCTTGCTTTGATTTTTGTGACAATGGCCACAATGTTTTTGTGGGTGTTTTATTTCTACTTTAAAATATTTTAATTATTCTCTCGCCAAGATTTTCTGTAAGTGCTTGACTCACCTGTTGCTGCATCTAGAGTTACAAGGTCAGTAACTGCTCCTAAAGATTTACCAGAGATATTTGCAAAGATTTTACCTGCAAATAGTACAATTTCTGACAACACCCCTTTACCAACAAATCTACATTTAGATCCAGATTGTTCTGAACGAGATTTTTCAAGGCCTATGAAACTATCATGGGTTCCACATTCATCATCAACCGCACAGATAAATGCATCTCCAAGATCACATTTGTTAACCGATTTAGATGGTCTGTAAACTGGGAAATAAACATAACCATTATTAACTTTTGGTTGTGCACTGACTTTTGCAAAATCTTTTAATGTTACATACCAACCCAGATCTTTATCTTGAACTCTACATGGTTTACCAGCTGTATCGTTAGTAGTGTTTTGACATTTAGTAATATCTGCAGCTTTTGCTGGCGTTGCAATAGATCTATAATTTGGATAATCAATATCTCTAATTCCAATCATCATGTTTTGTGTTCCAGTTGTTCTATCATTTAATCTTTGTGCATCACCGGTTCCTGCATATAACCATAAGTCACTGGTTGATTGACCAATTGCTGCATCTACAGCGTGATACATATATCTTCCATTTGTTTTAGTAGCACCTGCTTTAAATAAAGTAGTGTGATCATATAATTTAATTGGCACCCCTAAAGGATCTGCTGACATATTTGTTAAATTAATTTTTGTAATTTTACCTTCAAGATCTCCTGCGTAAACTAAAGAGCCTGCAAAGTTAGCACCTTTTGCTTTATCTGGAGTAATTACTGTTAATGATGATGGAACGGAATTATCAATATCACTTGCGGCAGTATCTTCAATTTGAATTATTTTTTCCAATTTTCCATAATTATCAGTGTCTTGCATATTGATAATCATGACGTTACTTCCAGCTCCTGAGAATTGAGTTCCAAATCCTCCACCCATAACAGCTACGTTAATATCATCTGCACGGTTATTATCACCTGCACCCTTGTTTGGTAGTCTAAATATTCTAGGATCTGACCATGTTTCACCTAAAGAACTATAATCCCACTCTGGATCAGTTAATACACCAGTACCAACTGCTCCTGATTTTATAGTTATACCTATTGGAGAATTTTGTTTATTACCAGTAGTCTCATCTGCATCAAACTGCATTTCTTTATTAAAGTTAATCACAGTATTTTTTGCAGAATCGTAAGTGATTGTAATAGAGCCAGTTATATCTTTACCATCTTCCATGACGGTTATGTCTTTCTTAGTTAAGTTTTGAACTTCTAAAGTCCATTTCTTACTCTTATAGCAATATGAAGTTCCGCCATCATTACAAACTTGTTTTGAGGCAACTTCACTACCTTTGTCAGGAGCGTAGTTATCACCTGCACGTTTTGCCTCCAGTAATTCAGATAAAGGATATGATCTACCAATATAATCATACATTTCAATTTGTTGATCATGGGTCATTCGATATACTTTATTATTTACTAGATCGTTATAAATAGAGACTAAGTGTAATGGTTTTACAGGATCTGTTACATCTAACACCGTAAATCCACTTCCACCTCTTCCATAAGGTATAAATAATGTAGTATGCCATGCCTCTGAAGTATCATGAGGACTTTTGAACCAAATATCATGTTGAACAGGGGAACCATCTACACCGTAAATTGCATTACTTCCACCTTTAGCAGCTGGGCTTACTTGGTTTAAGTTTGTATTCATTACTCTTGTTAATCTTGAGGCAACAAATGGAGGAATAAATCCCCATTCTTCAATACCAGTATCTGCATTCAATGCGTGTAATACTCCACTGTTAGAGCCAACATAAATCATTGTTTTTCTACTTCTTTGTGTTTCTGCCCACTTATCGTAACCTTTGGTAGCTCTCCAATAACTTTCTTGGTTCTCACTTGTAAATGCAGTTTCAGCAGTAGGAGGTCCAACAGTTACTAGTTGAGAATGATAAACATCTCCCATTGGGTTTGGTCTATCTTCAGTTAAATTACAATCAGCATCATAGTCAAAGTAATCAGTTCCTCGAATAAAATTAATCAAACCTTTAAGATCATCATCAGTTCCATCAGCAACTCCTGATGCATTAGCACAACGTTTATTGTTTGTTGATCCATCAGAGTTATTAGTTTTTCTATGGTAATCTTGAACATCAAATCCCATCAAGGTTACTAAATCATCTATTGCAGTAGCATTACTCGTAGTCCAGTTGTTATAATTTGTTGTGTAATCAGTATTTGGAATTGCACTCCAAATTTTTCTATTACCTGATTTCGGTAATTTATCTACTGCACTCCAGTTATCTTTATCTTTTGGATATAGTTTTCCATTTTTATCAATCTTGGTTCTTTTAATAGTTCCATTCCACTCTTTATTTTGTGCATAATCAAATTGAGCTTGATATAAAGAGCCATCTTCATTTAATGTTGCAGTAATTGCCGGTGCAGTAAATGAAAGTTTAGATGCAATGATTTGTGAGATTGCTGCTTGTAATTGAGTTTTTAAAGCTGCCGCAGTTGGAGCAATGATCGCTTTGGTAGTTCCACCTGCTGCTGCTAACCTATTAAAGTTCCTTAACCCACTTGAACTAATCCCTGTTCCAAATGCAACTGCAAAGGTTGGAATTTTTTTCTTTAATAAATTTTTTGCTAAGTTTTCAGCACTATTGTGATTATACCAATCTCCATCACCAATCACTATCACATAACTTTTTTGACATGGAGATTTACTATCAATTGGACTTAAACTTCCGTGATTATAATAATCACTAGCAATTTTCATAAAAGTATAAGCATCCGTTCCTCCACGGGCATTTACTGATGAAATTATTTTATTAATTTGGGCAGCACCATCTTTATGAACCCTCACTTTTAAGCAGTTTTGAGTATCACAAGGTCTAGCAGAACCAGTTGTGATATTTCCTGACCAAGAACTAAATCCAGGTGGCCAATTTCGAGCACTCCATCTACTTGACCAATATCCAAAGCCAAAATTAACCCCTGATGTTAAATTAGAATCAGTTACAATTGCTTTAATAGCAGCGTGTGCTGCAGCCATCCTTGTCACAGCAGCGGCACCACCTTTATCTTTAATAAAGACACCGTCACTATCAAATACTTGAATTTTTTTTGCGCTATATCCTGATACAATTAATCGATCATTATCATCATCATAATGAATACCCCATGGGTAATAAAAGTAATTTTGGGTTGCAGTTGATTGTCTATTGTATCCGTACCTTCCTTTTTGCCAATTAATAGTATGACCTGTACCATTAGAATTTACAGTTATTTTATATATTGAGTTTCGTCCTCTCGACATAAAATATAATTCATTTGGATTGGTAGGGTGGGCCGTCATACCGTAGCCATATGACATAGTATAGTCATTATATTTTTTTACACTCGTTGGACAAAGGTTTGAACCAGAACTTGTCAGAGTTCCTCTGTACATTCTATAGCCATGATGACTATACAAATAGCTACCACTGCCTGTTAATGTCATAGAATATCTCCATTCATTTCTACTAGTGTTAGGGCAGATTTTACTAGCACCATTGCTTAAGTTTTGTGTAAACAAACCAGAATTGGTTGAAGCATACAAATGTCCATTATGAATATCTATTGATCTTACATAAGCCCAATTAGAACCTGGGGTAATGCTGCCTAAGCAAGATCCATCAGAAACTCTAATTTTTCTAATTCTTCGATCAGAGTAACTACCTACGTAGATAATACCGTCATGAATTTTAATTCCATAAGGATAATAAGTTCTACAAGGTCCACTTCTTCCAGCAACCCCACCATTATATCCCCATGAAGTATCATTTGACATATCAGAGTAGTTATATTTTTTAACACCAAAATTAGAATATTGTGCTACATAAATATTTCCTGAGCTATCGGTTGCAGATACGTGCATGTAATTAAGACTTTGAGCATTTCTCATTCTCCAACCCATACTTCCAGATTTATCTAACAATATTAAAAGGTTTGAGGGAACGTCTGCTTGTGTTCCTGTTCCAGGAGGTAAAATTTTTGAACTTACATTTGTTGAAACGAAACTAAAAAATAAAACTAAAGTAGATATTATAAATTTTAATTTCATTAATTTTCCTTAGGTCCTGTATCCATTTCTTCTTCAGCTTTGTTATAAACTTCACCAAGCAATTGATCATATTCATCGGTTGAAATATAAAGTTGCTCATTGATCATTTTATCTTCAACTAATTTTTGATAAACTACATAATAATTATTTTTCTCAAACACTTCAAAACCAACATAAGCTTTTGGGTTTTGACCGGTATCAAAATCTCCATAAACTCTTTTCGCATATTTCATTAAAGTTAATTTTTCTGAAGCTGAATTTTTTTCATCATTTAAAACAATTAAATTAATTGCTGCTAATTTTTCATTTAAGAAACGATATTCAATTGCAATATCTTTTAAATTTTGATTGGGACACACATCATCAGCTGCAACTGGAATAAATGAAAGTTCCTCGAACATTTCTTTCAATGGTGGTCCGTATTTATCTGAAACTTTTGAAGCATCATCTCCAAAATCTAAATCAAATTTACAAGCTGCATTTGCAGAAATGCTAATTAAAGAGATGAATAAAATAAGTATAATTTTTTTCATTTTATTTTAATTATCATAATAATTTTTTGATTATTGGTCTATTAGTTTAATACTCATTATAGGTCTCATAAAGCTCTAGTTTTTAGGAACAACCACCACACTTTCTAAAGAAACAATCATTTTGTTTTTATCACCGTCTTCACCATAAATACCGCAGGAATAAACCCGATAAGCTAAACCGTTTTTAGAGGCATCGGTTGCAGTTGATTTAATACTGGATCCAACTAGTTGCACGTTAGCAGCTCCAATTCTTTCAATGAAGTATTCATAATAAAACTTTTTCATCCTGGTTGCTTCTAATTTTTCTTGAGCAGTGCCTCCTGATGCAAAAGAGTTTTCCAGAAGTACACCTACATTCATGCTTCGAGCAACATTTAAATTTTTGTCGTCTTTAATTACGTAAAAATCATCTTTGTCGATATCTTTAAAACTTTTAAAACAAGTATCAGATGTATCTAAAAATTTTTTTGATCTTTTTTTAGTGCTAGTTAATCTGTAATCAAATTTACCTTTTTTGGAGTAATTTTTTGCGTACATAGCTCCAGTAAACTTAGTAGTATTTTTTTCTGGCAAATTACTTTTTGCTAAATTTCTTGCATTAGTAGATGTATCCCAAGGCCCATTTTTTTGATTTAAAATATATTGTTCACCATCCAAAAGCCCCATTTCAGCAGCATAAAAAGTTTGTTGGTATTGGTCACTGTCATTATTCCCTTGGTGGTCGCCTGATGCAATTAATATTAAAGCACCACCCATTAATGACATTGCTAATAAAAGCACCAATGACAAAACCATTGCAAAACCTTTTTGGTTTTTAATCATTGTAACCCCATATTTCTTGTATGAGCAGAAACAATAATTTGTTCTCTCAAAAATTTATCATTAAATTGTTTGGAACTTTTTTTTCCTAAAGATAAACTTTCAAATGATTTATCTTTTTTATAAAATGGACTTTGTGATCTAACCGACATCATTATATCAACTACTTTAATTTTATTACTACCGGTTAAAGTAGTTGGCGCTGGATCAATTATCTTTCCCTTTTCATCAATTGGAAGCAGAATGAAATCTTGAACGTGATCAACAATCATTTCATCTTTATAAATTAAATCATCAGTAGAAGTTGCAGGAGCTACCCAATTACTTCCATTCCATTTACTTTTTGATTTATAAATTGCAAATGCATTAATTTTTAATTTTGTTTTTTTATCAACAATGTTAGATGCTTTGCATTCATAAGTAATTTTATAAGTAGTGTACTCATATGTTTTAGGAGAGGATCCAGGTTTTACTCTTCGATCAGAGTACATAATATCTAGTTTATCGCATCCAGTTCCAGAGGCTTTAGTGATATAAATCGGAACATAATTTGTTGGCGTCTTACTGATATCATCAAAATATTTAAACCCTGCTAATCTAATGTCTTTAACAATCATGCCTAAAATATTTCGACCAGTTTGACTTATCTTTGCTCGGTCTATTACTTGTGAATAACTATTGTTAACTGCCTGATATGAAGTGAACATTGCTGCCATCATGATCATTGATATGACAATACCAATTAATATTTCTACTAAAGTTACACCAGCTATTGATGAATTTTTCTTTTTCATTATTTTATTCGGAAATATAAAATTTTACTCTTGTTACCGTTATTTAATTTTACTTCCATACGGCCAAAGTAATGTTTATTCCATAGGAATTGATTTCTATAATGACAATTAACTCTAGTTTTTCCATCAACTTTGACATTATTTCTGCAGCTTTCATAAACTTTTAACTCTTTAATATCTTTAACCCCTCGACATTTAATTCTTTTTGAAAATCTATGATTCCATTTGTGTTCTTTATTAGTAATAGTAACATCAGTAGTTTTGTAAGGGGTCCCTGTTTCTTGCTTACATTTTTTATTTGAATTTAATGAAGGGGTTCTTTTCCAAGCAAATTTATTTTGCTTAGTTTTATCTGCCAAATACTCGTAAATCTTTTTATCAGTGCCACCAACTTTAATTTGAGTAAAGCGATCTCCGATTAAATCTTCAGCAATCATTGAGGATAAATAATTTGTTTTTGTCCTCTCACCAGACACATCTATTGAAGTAACTGAATAGTTAACCATTTGAAATACAGCTATAAATCCTATGCCTACAATTGCTGTTGAAATTAAAGCTTCTATAAGAGTAATTCCTTTTTGCTTTATTTTTTTACTGTCTATTCCAATCACTTCCACTCCATTTATATTTGGTAACGTTACCAAATCTTGACCATTTCACCAAATAGGCAGGTCTTTCAAGTCCTAATTTTCTTGGGCATTTTTGGCCAAATGCTTTAGCATTATCTAGAGTGCAGATAATTATGTAATTAGCAGTTGGTGCGCCCTCTATATTAATATTAGTATTACTTCCTTTTGATAAACCATTAACAGCTTTATAGTAACTTCCATTTGTTCCAAAACAAATAGCAGAATCTAAACTTAAGTGTGTTGCAACTTCAATGTTATCAATACCAGACTCTGGATCGTAAACTTCATAATAATCTCTAAATGTAGTTCCCATGATATTTATTGATTTATCATTTAAACTATCCCAGTGACCACTTTGAACTCTTCTACAAGTTGGTGTCGCTCCAGAGTTAATTAGTGATGTAAAATTATTTTTTTTCATTCCTTTAGTAAAAAAAACTGTACTTTGATTTGGTACGGGTAATACCCAAAATTGAGAGTAAGAAAAATTTCCTCTTTGTGTTTGAGTTGCAACATTTGAAATCATACCAGCAATTTTTTCTGTTGCTGATCTTACTTCTCTTTCTTTTTTCCATGAAGAAAAATTTGGATATGCTACTGCAGAGATGATTGCAACAAGTGTGATTACAACCAATAATTCTAAAAGAGTAAAACCTTTAATGTCCTGATTTTGCTGCACCTGGATCTATTTTACCTGATTTAACCAATTCCTCCAGAGATTTTTCCATTGTAATCATTCCATCTCTCACTGCTGTTTGCATGATACTTGGAATTTGATGAATTTTTGCTTCTCTAATTAAGTTTTGAATTGGTGGAGTACATTTCATGATTTCAAATGCACCAACTCTACCTTGACCATCTCTAGTTTTAAGTAATCTTTGAGTAACTACCATTTTTAATGATGTTGAAATTTGTGCACGGATTTGTTCCTGTTGTTCGGGAGGAAATACATCAATAATTCTATTGATGGTACTTGGTGCACCACTTGTGTGCAAAGTTCCAAAAACTAAGTGTCCTGTTTCAGCCGCCGTTAAAGCTAAACTGATTGTTTCAAGATCTCTCATCTCTCCAACTAAGATAACATCTGGGTCTTCTCTTAATGCTGCTTTTAAAGCTGCTGAAAAAGATTGAGTTTGTTTTCCAACTTCTCTGTGTGAGACAATACTTTGATTGTCTTTATGAATAAACTCAACTGGATCTTCAACAGTTATAATATTTGAAGTTCTAGTTTTATTAATTTCATTTACAATTGCTGCAAGAGTTGTAGATTTTCCTGAGCCAGTTGGCCCAGTTACTAAAACTAAACCTTTATGAAAATCTACGATATCATATAATGCCTGTGGTAAATTAAATTGATCCATGTCTGGAATTTTACTTTCAACTCTTCTAAGAACTGCAGCAGGTCCATTTATTGTTTTATAAAAATTTGCTCTAAATCTTAAGCCACTTAACATTACAGCTGAGTCTAGTTCGTGAGTTTCATTAAATCTTGCTGTCTCAGTTTCATTACAGTTCATCGATATCAAATCTTTTAAATCTTGAGCCGTAACATTAGTGTCAGCTACTTTTACAATTTCACCTGTTTGTCTGTATGCTAAAGGAGATCCAGATCTAATATGAAAATCTGAAATTTTCTTATTATTTTTTGCTAGCTCTTCTAATTTTTCAAACATTTTATTTTTTTAACTTTAGTACTACATTTTTTAAATAATTAACTCTTAAAATAATAATTTACCCCATAATAAACACAAAGATATTAAATTCGAGTATTAGTTGATTAATTAATATTATATTATAATGATTGTTTAAATTAATAATGTTTATATGAAAAATCCTTTTGCTAATCTTTTTAAAAAAAAACCGAAAGGTGATGAGGGAAAACCCGTCCCACAAGTTCAAGATACAAAAAAGAAAGAGGGATTTTTTAGTAAATTTTTTAAAAACAGGTTAGGAAAATCTGCAGTTCAAGGAGAAGAAATAGTTGGAGTAGAGTTAACTCCTACTGAAATTAGGTTAGCTCAATTATCGACTGACAAATCAAATAAGTGGGTTTTAGAAAAATTTTTTACCCATAAAATTCAAGATTCAGACTCAAATTCAAGTGTATTAGATGATCCGGACAAGTACGGGGAACAATTACAAATTGCTTTACAAAAATCTAAAATACAAACATCAAATGCTGCAATTGCAATCCCAGTTACAAGCGCAATTATCAGAGTAGTAACAGCACCATTAATGAGTGATGAAGAATTGAATAAGGCAATTGATACAGATTCTCTATGGGAAAATTTAGTTCAACTAACTGACAATCTAAATGACTATTCTGTTTTTCATCAAGTTATAAATAGAGACTCTACTGCAAATACTATGGATATCTTATTTGTTGCTTCAAAACTATCAGATATTAATAGCTACACATCAATTATCAAAAAAGGAGGACTTAATGCAGTTATTATTGATGTAAAATGTTTTGCACTCAAATCTGCTGTTGACCAAATCAATCAGCTTGGCGGATCTATTGAAGAGAGTAATCTTACTGCAGTTCTAGAATTTGGATTGGATGAAAATTATGTAATGATTTTATATGAAAATAATCCGATCATTACCGATATATTTATACGAGGCCAAGATAGAAACACACTTTTAAATTCCGACAACCAAGAAGACATGGATGCTCTGGTTAGAAGATATGTAACCCAAGTTAAACAAGCGATACAAGATTTTGAAACAAAGTATGAAAAAAGAATTAGAAATTTAAAAGTTGTCTCAAACTTAATTAATGTTGATACTTATCTTGAAACTTTTAGAAAAAGTTTAGCTAATACTGGTTTTGATTTATTAGATCCTATTAAAGAAATTAAAGTTCCTGCACAATTAGAGGAAAGTGTTAATTATCAAAATAGATCATACTTTTCCACGGTGATTGGTTTAGCATTTAGAAAATTGGATGTTTTTGGTTATTACAAATTTGTGACAGCAGTAAAAAATATTAATCTATTGCCCAATAGGGATAGCATGATGGCTCAAAAGAAAGCAAAAGTGTTTTCAAATTTTGCATTCAAAGGTGTGATTGGAGTTGTTTCATTAATCTATGTATTATTGTTTGGATTGTCATTTTGGCAAATCAAAGAATTAAATGGAAAATTAGTTGATTATGATGAAATCGTTCAAACACATGAACTCAGAACACTTGAAAAAAATAAACTAGAAAAAGATGTAGGTAAAATATTAAAGTCACTTAAGATTAGCAAATCAATTAAGTCAAACAAAACTGCGAGTTTTAGAGTTTTAGCTCAAATTGCATCTGCAGTACCAAAAAGAGTTAGGTTTGAGTCAGTTGAGTACAATGGCTCAAGTCAAATCGTCATAAAAGGCTCAGCTTTTAGTGACCAAGATATCTTAAAATTAATAAGTAATTTAAATAATAAAAAATTAATTAAGCAAGCATCATTAGCAACAATGACACTTCCTGATGGACAATCGCAAAATGCTCCCACAATGAAAGGGTTTGTTGTAGCTTGTATATTGGAGAATGCATAATGGATTTAAAAAATATTAATGTTGGTGATTTAAAAGAAAAGCTTAAAGAAATTGATAAAAAAACATTAATTAAATTTGGAATTGGTTTTGCGGCAATTATAATTTTTTTAATTGGCTATTACGCTATTTTAAATCCAATCGTTAAAAACAAAAAAGCTCTATATGATGAAAAAGTTTTAAAGCAAAATGAAATTGTTCAATTTGAAAATGAAATTATTCTAAATAAAAAGAGACTAAAAAAACTTGAGCCTGAGTTTAAAAAAAGTTCTACGTTATTTCACTCTAAAGAAGAAGTTGAAGGATTGTACCAGAGTTTAAGCAGATATGCTGGCGTAAATGGCCTTACTATTTCTAAAATTCAAAAGAAAAAACCTAAACCAGTTTTAAAAAGTGGAGTAGCTCAACAAGCGGAGGAGTTATTGAACAAAACAGATATTTCATATTATAAAATTCCAGTTGAATATGAGATTAAAGGGAATTTTCTTGGATATATTAAGTTTAAGAGATCTATAGCTAAATCTAATAAAATGTTAAACTTTGACAAAGAGACTATAAGTGTTGTACAAAATGATACAACTGGAGCGATAATTGCACAAGGAGAATTAACAATAGTAGGAATACCTGATGAATTCTTTTAAGAAAATTTTAATCTTAACCATACTGTTACTATCATCTGTAATTGTATTTGCAGATAATCATAGCACTAATACTGAATTAGTAGAAAAAGCAAAAGAGATTACAAAAGAAATTGAGAGTAAAAAAAGCCAAGTAGATGAGGATGAAGTTCCTTTAAATGATCCATTTGCTGGTAATGAAGGCATGGGCAGTTCATCAGTAAATCCAGAAACTGGTGAAGAGAGAGATGAAATGAGTTTGTATAATTTTAAATTATCAGGTTTAATTTCAGGTAAAGATCAAAGCTATATAAGTTTAACAAATACATCAGGAGATGTTATTACTTTAAATCTTAATCAATATTTAGGAAAAATAAAATTTATAGATTTAAGATTAACAGAAGCTATCTTTGAAAAAGAAGATAAGTCTTTTATTATTATTGATTTTAATAATCAGATAAGAGAGTCAGATGAATATTAGAAAACTCTTTAATTTGTCGATTGTCATGATCTTAGGATTTGTTCTAAGTGGTTGTGCTAACACTCAATTTGCAAAAAAATATAATCAACCTTTTAAACACAACACACCTTTAATCAAACAAGATATGAAAGCAATTGGTAAATCTGAGATCGCCAAGACTTTAGAGATGGGTCCTAAACCAGTACCTGGGAATAAAAAAGTTCAAAGAAAAAGAAAAAAGATTACTTCAGAAACTACAAGAAATTACTTGTTAATTCCTGATGAATATAAATCTTTGAAACAAAGAGTAACCTTAAAATTTAAAAATCTTGATTATAAGGAGACTATGAAATTGATGGGAAAAATTGGTGAAATTAACGTTTTAGTTGGAGACGAAGTTGCCGGCGCAATTTCTGCAGAGTTAGTAGACGTTCCTTGGGATAAAGCATTTCAAGCTTTATTAGATATGAAAAATTATGCATCAGATATAGATGTAAGTAGTAATTTAATAAGAGTTCATTCACCTGAAACATTAACGTCACAAGAAACTTATAAATCAGAGAGAGCTCAAGCTGTTAAAAATAAAGTAGAACTTGAAGATAGTGTTGAACCAATTATCTCAGAAATATTTAGACTTTATTATATCTCACCAGCTTTAGCAAAATCTACAATTGAAGAGTTATTTAAAAGCACAGGTGAAAATTCATATTCTCCAATAAAAATTACAGAAGAAACAGCAACCAGATCAATTATTGTTAGAGGCAAAGAAAGAGATCTTGATACAGTTGATAAAGTATTAAATGAAATTGATATAAAAACAGAGCAAGTTTTAATTGAAGCTTTTGTTGTAAAAGCTACATCAGAATTTGAAAAACAATTAGGTACAAGACTAGGTGGTTATTATAAGAGAAATGATGAACAAATAGGTGGTATAGTTGGTTCAACAAGTTCAGCTGGAACGCTTGATGATACTTCCGCTGCTCTTGCCCAAGTCGCAAAAGATCAAATTACAAATTTTGCAGCAACAGGTGCTACTAGTGGTATTGGAATATTAAAGAAAACTGGCTCTGCAGTTTTAAAAGCTGAAATTACAGCTTTAGAGAAAATGGGCATGGTAGAGACAATTTCAAATCCAAAAGTCTTTACTATAAATAATCAGCCTGCCTCAGTTACACAAGGTAAGGAAATTCCTTATGAAACAACATCAGAAGGTACAACTTCAACTTCATTTAAAGAAGCTGCTTTAAAACTTCAAGTTACACCAAGTATTATTGGAGATGGAAACGTTTTATTAGATATACAGGTAAATAATGATGATGCCGATACTTCACAAGACGAACCTCCAATTACAAAAATGGAAATAGTTACAAAACTTTTAGTTGCAGATGGAGACATAGTTGTAATCGGTGGAATAAAATCTAATAATATATCAAAAGCTAAAGAGCAAGTTCCGGGAGGCTTAGGAAATGTTCCTGTAATTGGAAATCTTTTAAAATATAAAAAGAAAGAAGATAAGCTTGAGGAGTTATTAATATTTATAGCACCAAGGGTATTAGATTGATCAAGATTAGCAGAGAGTCGGAAATTAATTTAATAAACATCTTAATTGATCAAGATGTAATTTCTGGTAAAGATTTAATTGATATTAAAAAAAAATCATCTGATGGTGATAAATCTCAAATTGATGCTGTATTTGAATTAAACTTAACTGATGAAGATAAAATTTTAGATTTATTAGTTAAAGAGCAATCATTAGACATAGCTGATTTATCAAATTCTGAAATTTCAGAGGAGGTAAAATCTGTTTTACCGTCAAATTATATAAATATGAATTTTATTGCACCTTTTAAAATTGAGGGTAACGTTTTACATATTGCAATTCCAGATAGTTCAAAATTAAGTTTAATGAGAAACTTAAAAACGATCACAAAAAAAGATATTGAACTACATGCAGCAAAATTATCAGATATTTCAGCTCATATTGACAGATTATCTGCAGAAGGTGAAACTACCATGCAATCAATTCAACAAGCAAATCAAGAAAAAACTAAAACATTTGATTATGATGTAGATGAAAGCGCTGAGCTTTTAGATGAAAAACCAGAAGAGGATATTGAAGCAATTGAAAATGAGTCAGATGTAATCAAATTTAGTACAGCAGTTGTTGCAGAAGCAATTAAATCGGGAGTATCTGATATTCATATTGAACCATACCGATTTAGTTCAAGGGTTAGATATAGATTGGATGGTATATTAAGAGAGCAAGAACACTTTGCAAAATTTTTACATTCAAACTATGGCGCAGTTGTAACAAGATTTAAAATTATGGGCAAATTGGATATTGCTGAAAGACGTTTACCACAAGACGGAGCAATTCCATTTAAGATAGATGGAAAAGTTGTCGACCTTCGTTTATCAATATTACCTACAGCTACTAATGAAAGAATCGTAATGAGGGTTCTTAATAAAGATGCTGGCGATATTAGTTTAGAACAATTAAACTTTGAAGAACAAGATTTAAAAAATTTAAGAAAAGCAATTCATGGAACACAAGGATTAGTTTTAGTTACTGGTCCAACAGGTTCTGGTAAAACAACTACACTTTATAGTATTTTAAAAGAGGTATCTAAACCACACTTAAACATTTTAACTGCTGAAGATCCTGTTGAGTATGAATTGGATGGAGTAGGACAAGTTCAAATTAAAGATGATATTGGTTACGATTTCCAAAGAGCTCTTCGATCTTTCTTAAGACAAGACCCCGAAATTATTCTGGTTGGAGAGATGAGGGATAAAGAAACCGTTGATATAGGATTGAAGGCTGCACTTACTGGTCACTTAGTATTTAGTACGCTTCACACCAATGATGCTCCAAGTTCAATTACTAGATTACAAAACATGGGAACACCAGACTATCTAATTAGTGCCGCAGTAAGTTTAATTCTTGCTCAGAGACTTGCTAGAAAAACTTGTCCAAACTGTAGAGTACCTGATGAAGATATTACTCCTAAAGCACTTGCTGATTTTGGTTTCTCAGTAGAGCAAGCTTCAAGAGCTAAAGTTCAAAAGGGAGAAGGTTGTTCTCAATGTAAAGACTCAGGTTATAAAGGTCGAATGGGTATTTATGAAATTTTAAGTGTTTCTAAACCTATTAAAGAAGCAATTTTAAGAAAAGCAACAACGCCTGAACTTAAAGAAATTGCAATGAAAGAGGGATTTAGAACAATGCAAGACATGGGTCGAGAATTAATTTTGACAGGTGATTTAAATTTTAGAGAATTTGACCGGGTATTAAGTTCGGAGTAAATAAAAAATGTCAGCAGAAACATTTTCATACAAAGGCATATCAGCAGGAAAATATATTGAAGGTGAAATAGAGGCTCTTAATCAGGAAGAGGCATCATTTAAACTTAAAGAACAAAAAGTAATCATTACTAATCTTACAAAAATTAAAAAGAAAAAAGCGGAAAAAGAAAAGAAAAAAGGTGGAGGTTTTTCTTTTGGTAAAAAAGCAGTCAAACCAGAAGATGTAATGATTTTTTCAAAACAATTTGCAACTATGGTTAAGGCTGGACTTCCCATTTTGAATGTACTTGGGATGTTAAGGGATCAAATTGAACACCCAACAATGAAAGAAATCATTGAAGATGTTAGAAAAAACCTTGAAGGTGGTATTACTCTGTCTAAATGTTTTGAAAGATATCCGAAGATATTTGATAGTGTTTATATAAACTTAATCAAGGCTGGAGAAGCCAGCGGTAAACTAGATACTTTCTTATTAAAATTAGTTGAATCTCTTGAAAAAAGAGAAAAAGTAAAAAAGAAGATCAAAAGTGCACTTACTTATCCAGTAGTTATGTTTTCAGTAGCAATAACAGTGATGGTTTTCATGTTAATCAAAGTTGTTCCTGTGTTTGCAAAAATGTATGAAGGAATGGGTGTTGCTCTTCCTACACCAACCGCTGTTATTATGACTGCTAGTAATTTTATGAGAGGTACAGGTGGGCTTACGTTAGGACTTGTTAGTTTAACTATATTTATTATTTTTAAATACACTACAACAAAGATTCCAACAATAAGATACAAGTGGCATAAACAAGTTTTAAAGATGCCAGTATTTGGTGATATGATTTTAAAATCATTGATTGCAAGAGTTTCTCTTATTATGGGAAATCTAAGTGCTGCAGGAGTAAATTTATTAGAGAGTATTGAGATTGCAAAATCAGTAAGTAATAATGATGTAGTTACACAAGCATTAGAAAATGTAAAAAAAGGAGTTTTCTCAGGAGACACTTTAACAAAATTATTTTTAAAAGAACCAGTTTTTCCTGCAACATTTAGTCAGCTAATTTCTGTTGGTGAACAAACTGGAAATTTGGATGAAATGTTTAATTCAGTATCAGCTTACTATGAAGAGGAATTCGATACTGCAGTTGACAATATGTCGAGCTTGATTGAGCCAATCATGATTGTATTTATGGGAACTATGATTGGTGGATTGATGATTGCGATGTATTCACCAATCTTTAACGTTGGTTCTATTATTGGAAGTTAAAATCTTTTAGTTAAGATTAAGTGATTAACCCAGTCATCTTTATTAGTTTTAAAAACAACTTCATCCATTATCTGACCAATAAAGAAAGTACCTAATCCACCAGCTTTAATATCTGTTAACTTTCTTGGCTTGATGTTTTCGGGGATAACAGGTTTACCTTTATCAAATAATTCCATTTTTAAAACTTTATCTTGATACTCAATCTCAACTCTCATTGTATCACCACTTGGTTGACCACTATAGGCATGTTTGACAATATTTTGAGCAGCCTCTGCTAATGCTAAAACTAGTTCCTCTCTATTATCTTCAAATTCTGGAACTTGATCAAAAAGACCTCTTGCAAAATTCCTTACTTCTTTAAGTTGAGCTGAGTCCACAGGGAACTCTTTTTGATCTTTAATATTCATCAATCTAAATTTAAGATCTGTTCTAGTTTTGCCATCATTATAACTTTAAGGACAGATTTACTGATTTCTTTTAAAGTTACTTTAGTCCCAAGCTCCATTGCTTTTTGATGACTTTCGATTAGTACTGAAATACCTGATGAGTCCATATACTCAACATCTTTCAAATTAATATGAACTTCCTTACCAGCCTCTATTAATGGCAAAATGACATCTTTTGCTTTGTCAGTCACGTCCATATCGATCTCACCGTTAAGAAATACTGTTGAAATATTATTTTCTTCTGTAACTTGATAAGTCATTTTTTTTTGCTCTTTTTACGTTAATTTTTTGTTAAACGCTAGTATTAACACCCATTTTGGACTATTAAGCCATTGCTAATGCGAAGAATTATCATAATTTCTTGGCTTTACAAAAACTATTAAGGTTTATAAAGTTTACTTATAAAATATAGGAATTAAATATGAAAAAAAATAATAAAGGTTTTACTCTTATTGAGCTACTAGTTGTTGTAGCAATTATCGGAATTCTAGCTGCCGTAGGTGTAGTTGCTTACTCAGGTTACACAGCGGGTGCAAAAAAATCAGCAGTTAAATCTAACCAAGCTGCAGTTGTTAAATATGTAGCCGCAGAACTTAAAAAATGTGAAATTGGCGAAACTTCTGTAATGGGAACTAATTTAACTTGCTCTCAGAGAAAAACATCAGGGAAAGTTAAAGATGGAACTAATTCAGCATTAGGAAGTGAATTTAAGAATCCTTATTCAACTGCTAATTCTGCAATTGTAACCACAACTCTGACTGCTTGTAATGCCACAACAGAAGGTCAAACGAGTGTTAGTGATGATGGATCGACAGTTACGATTAAAAGTTGCACAGCTAATGGTGAGACTTTATTGAGTAACACAGTTACTATTGAATAATTAAAATTAATCTTATGACAACCAAAAGTTCCGGGTTTACCCTTATTGAACTTTTGGTTGTTGTAGCAATCCTAGGTATTATTGCAGCTATTGGTATTACAAGTTATAGCGGCTACGTTTCTTCTACAAAAAAAAAATCAACTGAAAATATCATGAGACAAATATCTCTTGGTCAAACAGAGTATTATTCAGTCAATTCAATTTATTACACAGGCACAGGATCATCTTGCACACCTTCAATTGCAACATCTGAAGCTATTGAAAATGAATTACTTGGTGGAGCAAAATCTATTATTGATCCAAATGTAAGCCCCAAAAAAGCAACAGCGGGTTATTTTATATGTGTTGCAGATCACGCTTCAAATTATAAGATTTATGCGGTTGAGGAAGATAATTCTAACGGGTGTAATATAACTTTAACAGCTGATGGTTCTTTACGAAGAGATCCCAGTAAGTGTTAAGGTTATGAATTTAGAAAATATTAAAAATTTTTTTTTAAAATTAACAAAACAAGACTTTTCACAAAAACAAAAAATTCTTATAACAGTAAGTTTGGGCTGGATAATATTTATTGGTTATTTAACTTGGTGGAATGGATTGAAGGCACCAACTTTAGACAAAAGTTTTAGATGGGATGAATGGTTTTGGTTTGGAATTGTACCCGCTCTTTCTCCATATATATTTTTCTATATTTGGAAAAAAAAAGATAATGAATAATAGATAAATCAATTAGCAATTGAATTTTTAACTCAAATTGATCAGCTTTATTATAGATTTAAGTTATTATAGGAGTTAAATTTATTTAATTAAAAATGAAAGCAAATATGAAAAAAATATTTATTACTTTATTATTAATATTATTTTCTACAAATGTTTTTGCAGCTCAATCACAAATAGCCCAAGTAAATGGCATGATGTGTATTAAGTGTCAAAAAATGGTGACTAAAGCACTTCAAGCAGCTAGCCCTAACGCTGATGTTAAGGTATCATGGCCAGAGGGCGTAGCCGTTTCCTCTTTTGCTGATAAATCAAATCTAACAGATGAAGATTACAAGAATGCTATTCTTGGAACTGGTTTTGAAGTTATCAAAGTTGTAAGTGTTGATAAAATTATCAATGATGCTGAGGAAGCTAGAAAATTAGTAGACTAATAAAATTTAATTATGACTGCGGCTGAAACCCAGATACTGCTCAATAAGCTGCAGTCAAGTATTAAGCAATTAGAGCTTACCAATAAAGGAGCTTTGACTGCACTAGAATTTCGTTTAGATGCAATCCTTCAAGCAAATTTAGATACCTTTTGGCTTTTAATTTGTGCGATCCTTGTTTTCCTAATGCAAGCAGGGTTTATGTGTTTGGAAACTGGGTTATCTAGAAACAAAAATAGTATTAACGTTGCTCTTAAAAATGTGACTGATTTTGGTATTGCAGTTGTAATTTTTTGGGCATTTGGTTTTGCATTAATGTATGGAACTAGTGTATCTGGATTGTTTGGCAATAAGTTTTTCTTTTTTACTACAAAAGTTGCTGGCTATCAGACATATTTTGTTTTCCAAGCAATGTTTGTTGCAACAGCTGCAACAATTATATCTGGTGCAGTTGCTGAAAGATTAAGGTTTTTTTCTTATGTCATTATTACATTTTTTGCTTCAGGATTTTTTTATCCAATTGTTGGTCATTGGTCTTGGGCATTTAACTTTGAAAATCCAACAGAAAAATTTGGTTGGCTTGGTAAATTAGGTTATTTAGATTTTGCTGGGGCTTCTGTTGTACATTCAGTTGGTGGATGGATTGCACTTGCAGTTTTATTAGTTGTTGGGAATAGAACAGGAAGATTTAGAAAAGATAGCTTAAGCAAGACCTTTCAAGGGAGCAACACTCCTATTGCTGCACTTGGAGCTTTAATTTTATGGTTTGGCTGGTTTGGATTTAACGGAGGTGCAAATGGAGCAATGGATTTAAAAATTCCATTAATTTTAATTAATACTTTTTTATCAGCTTCTTTTGGTCTTATTTTTTCAAGCATAATGGGAATAATTGTTTTAAAAAAACCTGAACCCTTATTCATGATAACAGGACCTCTTGCAGGATTAGTTTCCATAACTGCATCATGTGCTTATGTAGATCCTTCTGATGCAATTGTAATAGGAAGTATTGGTGGAATTATTTCAGGATCAACAATTGTATTATTAGAAAAAATTAAAATTGACGATGTAGTGAGTGCAATACCTGTTCACTTAGCTTCTGGAATTTGGGGAACGATTGCTGTTGCTATATTTGGAAATTTTGAAATGATGGGAGTTGAAAAAACAAGATTGGAACAATTATCAATTCAATTAATTGGAATTGTATCTATTGGAAGTTTTTGTTTTTTTGGATCGTATATAATTTTTAAAATTATTAATTCATTTTTCCCATTAAGAGTTGGAAAAATTCAAGAAGAGTTAGGCCTTAATATTTCAGAACATAATGCATCAACAGATACACATGAATTGTTAGAAGTTTTAACAAAACAAGCTAAATCAGATGATTACTCTAGCAGAGCTCCACAAGATCCTTTTACGGATAGTGGTATTATTGGAACTCAATATAATGTTCTGATGGACAGGCTAGAGCAAACCGAAAAACAAAAAAATAAATGGAAAAATAGAGTTTCTCAAGAAATCAAACTAGCAATTGATGTTCAAAAACGTTTAATGCCAAAAAGAGATATGGACCATTATCCAATATTTGGTCTTAACATTCCAGCAAGAGAGATTTCAGGAGATTTTTATGATTTTTTTCTTCATGATGATGAAGTTTATTTCACGTTATCAGATGTATCAGGCAAAGGTGTTAATGCAGGAATGGTGATGGCCAAAGCCATCACATTATTTAAAATTTTTGCGAGACAAAAATTTAGACCTAACGAAATTTTATTTGAAATGAATAATGATTTAAATGAAACAAATCCTAAGGGTACATTTATAACCTCAATTGTTGGAAGATATAATTTAAAATCAGATTTAGTTGAAATTGCAAATGCTGGACATCAACCAGCATTATTAAAACATAATAAAGAGTTTAGAGAATTTTCATCTAGTTCAGTTCCATTAGCAGTTACAAGACATAAAGATGAAAATGTATACAAATTAGAAACCTTCAAACTTAATAAAGGTAGAATATATTGTTTCACTGATGGTTTTTCTGAGTGTATAAATGAAGAAAAACAAGAAATAGGTATTAATGGTGTTAAAGAATTAATTATAAAACATCAAAATAGTTCACTAAAAAAAGAATTAGAAGACGCGACCGAAGAAATTCGACTTAGAAGTTTGAAAAAAGATATATACGAAAAAGGTATTAAAGAAAATAACGATATCCTTGATGATGACTTAACAATTATAGGAATTGGAAAATAAAATCAAAATGGTCACATTTAATTTTTAAAAAGTCATTTTAAACTTTAATTATAAATAAATTTATATAGAAATCATAATTAATGAAAAAAATTTACTTAATTCTATTTTCTTTTTTATTTTTAACAGGATGTGCTCAAAATTTAGCATTATTAGGACCAGCATTTTCAGTAGTTAAAACTGGTGGAATTCAACATGCGCTTGTTGGAGAAACAATAAATTATGGAGTAAAGAACAAAACAGGTAAAAATGTTAGTGAACACGCAATGAGTTTATTTACAGATGAAGTTGAAATTCAAGAGTGTGATAATACTTACAGTAATGACTTACAAAAAATATTTTTTGTTAAATCAGAAGATCAAGATTGTAAAGAAATTCAATAAACAAAAATTCTTTGTAATTTAATATTATTAATAATTTTATTTTAGATAGACATTAGGTTTAATCTCTGGGAAAATTACAATTAATAAAACATAAATTGTTAAAATGAGTAAAAATACAAAAGCATATATTATGCTTATTCTTGCAACATTATTTTGGGCAGGGAATTTTACTATAGGTAAATTCGCATATACAGAAAATGTACCCCCTTACTCATTAGCTTTTTTTAGATGGTTGTTAGTTTGGATAATATTGATACCTTTTACCTATAAAGAAATTTCAAGAATACAAAATGAAGTCAAAAATAATTTATCATTATTTTTTATTTTAGGTTTTACCAGTGTCGGTATATTTTCAGCATTTACTTATAATGCCCTTAATTATACTCAGGTAATAAACGCCTCACTTTTTAACACTGCAATACCTGTGTCAATAATTTTAGTCTGTTTTCTACTTAAGATTGAAAAAACAAATATTTTTCAAATATCTGGTTTGATTTTTTCAGTTCTAGGAATTTTGGCAATTATTACGCGTCTTGATTTAAACATTTTGTTAACTCTAAATTTTAATAAGGGGGATATTTATATGATAATTGCAATAATATCATGGGGAATTTATTCAGCATTTTTAAAAAAAAAAACATTTGATATCTCTTTACTTTCACTTGTTCATGTTGTTTGTACATTTGGCTTAATTATTCTTTTACCATCTTTTTTAGTTGAGTTATCTCAAGGAAAAACAACTGAGTTTACCAGTAATCTGATTTTTATTTTGCTTTATATTGCAATTTTTCCAAGCATCGGATCTTATTATTTTTGGGCTGGAGCAGTTTCAATAATTGGTGCAAATAGAGCTGGAATTTTCTTATCATTAATTCCATTATTTAGCACAATTTTTGCAATGATATTTTTTAATGAAAAATTTTTATTTTTTCATTTCATTGGATCTGTTTTAATTATATTAGGTTTATTTTTATCAAACAAAAAAGTTACAAATGCTTAAAGTCGCAATTTTAGATGATTATCAAAACGTTTCACAAGAATTTGTGGATCTTAAAAAGTTATCTGGAAAGTATGAATTTAAAATTTTTAGCGAACCATTTCTAGATGAGGCAGATGCTATAGAACAATTAGCTGATTTTGAGGCTTTATTAATCATGAGAGAAAGAACGCCTATTTCCAAGAATCTAATCGATAATCTTAATGATCTTAAATACATAATAACAAGTGGTGTGCGAAATAAATCTGTAGATCTTGAAGCTGCAAAAAAAAGAAAAATTATAGTATGTGGCACTGAAAGTAATTCAAATCCAACTTGTGAATTAACTTGGGCATTAATATTAGGGTTATCTAGAAATCTAAAAACAGAAATTGATAATATGTATCAAGGTTATTGGCAAACAACTGTTGGTTTTGAGCTTAAAGGTAAAATTATTGGTTTAATTGGTCTTGGAAAAGTAGGTTCACAAGTTGCAAAAATAGCCAATGCATTTGGTATGCAAGTAATGGCTTGGAGCGAAAATTTAGACCTAGATAAATGTAAAGAATTAAATGTTTTGCCGTGCAGTAAAGAAGATTTAATTAAAACTTCAGATTATATTTCAATTCATGTTCAGGGAGGAGATAGATATAAAGATTGCATTACAATTAAAGAGTTTGATCAAATGAAAAAAACAGCTTTTTTAATTAATACTGCACGCGGTCCAATAGTTAATGAAGATGATTTGATTATCGCTTTATCTACTAATGTAATTATGGGAGCTGGAATTGATGTTTATGAAAAAGAGCCACTGACAGAGGCTAATAAATTAAGATTTTTACCTAATGTATTATTAACTCCTCACATTGGTTATGTGACAGCAGAAAATTATAGTATTTACTATACACAAATGATTGAAGATCTTGAAGCATGTATTGATGGAAAACCGATAAGAGTGATAGAGTAAATTATGTCAAAAAAAATTAATCCTAATCTTACTGATGAACAAAAGTTAGTTTTATTTGAAGAGGGTACTGAAATGCCAAATACTAGTGAGCTTAACAATGAAAAGAGAGAGGGAAGTTTTCACTGTGTAAATTGTGGGGAAAAATTATTTGACTCTAATACTAAATACGAAAGTGGTTCAGGCTGGCCTTCTTTTTATCAATCTCTTCCAGATGTATTTGAAACTAAAACAGATCACTTATTAGGTTATGCAAGAACAGAGTATCACTGTAAAAAATGTGGAGGTCATCATGGCCACATTTTTGATGATGGGCCAGACCCAACAGGAAAAAGATATTGCAATAATGGTGTTTGCTTAGTCTTTAAGCCAAAGTAAAGCTCTTAATATTATTGACTTTATTTTTTTACTTATATATTTTTAAAAAGTGAATTTATTACTACGATTTCTAGCAATTATCTTATTTTCTACAAATTCATTTGCTGATGGAATATCTCAATATATATCAAATTTAATCCCAGGCGAAGGTGATACTGAAGTTAGTATTGATTTAAGAGAAAATCATAAACCAGATTATAGTATATTGGCAGTAAGAGAAATTGAAAAAACTGAAACAGGAAATATTTTTACACAGTTATCTTTGTTTAATACTGAAAAAAATAATGATGAAAGAATTGTAGGAAATATTGGTTTTGGACTAAGATCTCTTAGTGAGGACAAGACTGTTTTAACAGGATTTAATTCATTTATTGATTACGATGATAATGATAATGCAAGGATGAGCATAGGTGTAGAGGGAAGAAGTGCAGTTCTTGAATTTTGGTTCAATCAATATTTTGGTATTTCTGATGGAAAAGATGAAAAGGTTTTGGATGGATATGATTTAAGATTAGCTTCTCAAATTCCTTATCTACATTGGGGTGACATCTTTATTAATGCTTATGAATGGGAAGGTAGAGATAGAGATGACATTAAAGGAAAAAAACTGGGCTCAGAATTATTATTAACTCCAAATATTAATTTAGAAATTGCCTATGACGATAAAGATAAAATTGGTTTAGAGGACGAATGGTATACAAAAATTATCTATTTCCATCCCCCAAGATCGGGCCCATCATTGCAAGATGGATTTGTAAATGATGATGTTTGGAAAGAGGAAAAGGACATGTCAGGGGAGCTTTTAACAAAAGTACAAAGAAATAATAAGATAATGGTTGAATTTAAAGGATTGTCAACAATTTCAAGGACAGATTAATGTATAAAATTTTAAAAGTTATTTTTTTTATTACATTTACTTTATGGATATTTATTAGCAAATCTCATTCAGCAACAGGTGCTGCTGATGTTTATAAAATAACCATGAGAAAAGTTGAGTTATGTACAGCAAGTACAGGAGTTACAAATTGTGACAATGCAGTTGTCATAGGATCAGGAGATAAAGTTGTTGATATAGCGTCAGTTACAGCAGGTTCTTCGGTTGCTAGTTATGGAGATCCAGCTTTATTGCCTTTAGGGGAAACCTATACACATATGAGAGTTACTATTGATAGAAAATTTGTAATAAAAAACAGTACAGCTATAGCCGCAGGAAGTAACGCAACAGCTTGTAGAACAATTGCAGCAACTGACACAATGTATGTTACTGATGAGGCAACAGATAAGTATACACATAAGCCAGTTGTTGCTAATAATCAAACTGCAGCTGAAATGAATGTTTACTTAATAAATGACCAATATACTCGATGCAATCTTGCAAATTGCTCAAATAAAACTGATGATCAAGACCAGACCTATCCACAAGGCAGTGGTTCTTCTAAATATCAAACACAACATGCAGATGGTAGTTCCGATGCTGATCATGTTTTAGTTTACGAACTCACATCCCCCTACACTGTTGCTTTAATTTCACCTACAATTGATATCTCTTTTGGAACATCAGCTGCAGTTGGTGCTCAAGAAGTGAATAGTTTATGTCAAATTTGGGCAGAAGAGCCTATAGTAACAATAACAATTAAATAATCTGATTTTTTATTATTTTTTTATCTCTTAATCATTTAAGAGATCTTTAAGCTTATTTTCTTTCTCTAATGCTCTTGTTTCATCATAACCGCCAATGTGCTGGTCATCAAAAAAAATTTGAGGGATTGTTCTTTTACCATTTGCTTTTTTAATCATTTCTTCCATTGCACCCTCAACTGTTGCAATATTAATTTCTTTATATTCAACATTATTTCTGGCCAACAATCTTTTTGCTGCATCACAATAGTTGCAAAGAGGTCCTGTATATATAGTTACTGATTTCATAAATTATAAATAATCATTCTTTTTAATTTTACTAGTTATTTGTTTTCTTGAGTACTCAAATTTTTTTTTGTGCTTGATACTTTTTTGATTAACTCGTTTTCGCCACAACCTGAATGAGGCAGGTTTAATAGATCGTCTCATTATTTTAATTACTTCAGACTCTGTTTTTCCAGTCTTCTTTTCAATATCTTCAAAAGTGACCCGGTCAGCCCAAGCTGCCCAAATAACCCAATCTGGGTTATCTATATTTGGCTCTGGATTTTTGACCTTGGTAATAGGGGTGTGACCTTTTTTTTTCATAAATCCTTTATATTTGAAAAAAATGTTTAATGCATTTTTTTTAGAGAGTGATATTATATTACTGATAGTCCTTCTTAGCCATCTTTAGCTCCCGGTTTTTAAGGACTATCTTCACTTATAATGTTCCCCATAAATTATTTTCTATTTTTACAGATAATTTTATTTTTATTTATTACTCCTGGCACTCCTAGAATTGTCATTATTTCTTATTCATTGAATTATGGTGTTCAAAAATGTATTTGGACTGCATTAGGAGATATCAGTGCAAACTTTATTCAGGCAACTCTTGTCATCTTTGTAATTGGTTCATTTTTTTTAGATAATCCAAATTTTTTAAATATTTTTAAATGGATAGGAATAGTTTATTTACTGTATCTTGCTTATGATCTTTATAACTCAAAACCAAAAGATGTAAGATCAAATAATATTTCATCAAAAAGTTTTTTCTCTTTTTTTAGAGATGGTTTTTTAGTTGCAGGCACAAGCCCTAAGGCTTGGATGTTCTTTCCATTGATTTTTCCACAATTTATTGATTTTAATTCAAATTATGTTGTCCAATTTTTTATTTTAATCACAACTTATGTAGTTTTAGATTTTTTATCTTTAGTTGCTTATGCTTTATTTGCACAAAAATTAATTATGTGGCTTAAAACTAATCCAAAATTTATTAATACAATTTCAGCTTGTGTATTAATTATAATTGCTTTTATTATTGCTTTTTTTCAAAAATATTAAGTCGAAAGAAGCAATAGAAAAAGATAGAAAATTATTAAGATGAAGAAAATTTTTTTATTTTTAATTATTGTTATAAAATTTATTTTTTTCTCCAATATTGTAGCTGCAAAAGTTGTTGGAGATAAAATTATTATTGGCACAGTAATTTCATTAACAGGAAAAAAAACAACTGATTCTCTTTTTTTTAAAAATCAATTAAATGAGTCTGTTAAAAACATAAACAATGATGGTGGAATTAAAGTCGGAGGAAAATATTATATTTTTGAAATTATTTATTATGATGATGAGTCGAATATAAAAAGAGCAAACCAACTTATAGAGAGATTGATACTTAATGAAGGTGTTCAATTTTTAATTGTATCACAAGATTTAGATTTGTTTAATGAAACTAAAGATATAATAAAAAAAAATGACATATCAATTACAACACCAACTGAGGCTAGTTTAGTTTATAAAAACGCTCTTGAAACAGTCGATTCTGTGGATAGTAAAAAAATAAGAGAATACCTCAATAGCAGAAGATAAACAGCACGTATCAATATGTTTTTTGTTAAGAATTTTTAAGTATTAGATGTTCTTTTTTTCTTAATTAATTGAATATAATCAATATAAAGTAATCAAATTTTATGAATTTAGGATTTATCGGTACAGGAAAAATTGCATCTTCAGTAATTGCTGGGATTTGTAAATCTAAAATAAAATATAATCAGATGATTATTTCTCAAAGAAATAAGAAGATTTCACAAACTTTGAAGAAAAAATTCAAAAAGATTAAAATCTCAAAAAATAATCAAGAAATACTTGATAAGTGTGATTGGATATTTTTATCAGTTACTCCCACAGTTGGTAATAAGATTATTAAAGATTTAAAATTTAAATCTAAACATACTATTATTAGTTTCATTTCAACAATTACTTTGGCTCAGTTAAAAAAAGCTATTAAAGTAAAAGCAAAAATAGTAAGAGCAATTCCATTGCCTCCAATCTCCTTAAAAAAAGGTCCAGTACCAATTTGTCCACCTAATAAAAAAGTAAAAACTTTTTTTAATAAACTTGGAACTACAGTTGAAATAAAAAATGAAAAATCTTCAATAAATTTTTGGTCAACTTCAGGAATGATGGCACCTTTTTATGAAATGTTGAGAGTAATGTCAGATTGGCTAGTAAAAAAAGGAGTTAAAAGAAATAATGCACAAAAATATATAACTTCTTTATTTTTAGCTTTATCAGAAGATGCGGTTATAAATTCAAAAGAAAATTTAAAAAATTTAGTTAAAGAGTCTCAAACACCCAAAGGTTTGAACGAACAAGGAGTTAGGGAATTAATTAGAGCAGGTTTCTATAAATCACTAGAAAAGACATTAAATAGTATTCACAAAAGATTAAATAAATAAAATAATGTCTGAAAACATTTTAGAGATTAATAAGTTATCAAAATATTTTGGAGGTCTTGCTGCTGTATCTGATTGTTCTTTAAATATTAAGCGAGGAACTATTACAGGAATTATTGGACCTAACGGATCAGGCAAAACCACATTATTTAATTTGATTGCAGGAAATTTAAAATCTTCGAGCGGAAATGTTACTTTTGATGAAGAAAATATTACCGATGTACCCTCATATGAATTATTTTCAAAAGGACTTTTAAGAACTTTTCAAATTGCGCATGAATTTACTAATTTATCTGTTTTAGAAAATTTAATGATGGTTCCTGGAAATCAATCTGGAGAAAAAATTATGACAGCTTTATTTAAACCTAGCTTAGTAGCTCAGGAAGAAGCTATAATTAAAGATAAAGCAAAAGAAGTGGTCGATTTTTTAAATTTAGGACATTTATCAAATGAATTAGCTGGAAATCTTTCTGGTGGACAAAAAAAGTTATTAGAACTTGGAAGAACAATGATGGTAGATGCAAAACTTGTGTTGCTTGATGAAGTTGGTGCTGGAGTAAATAGAACATTATTAAAAGATCTTGGAACTGCGATTGAAAAATTAAATAAAGAGAAGGGCTATACTTTTTGTATGATTGAGCATGATATGGATTTTATTGGTAGATTGTGTGACCCAGTAATAGTAATGGCTGAGGGGACAGTTTTATTTGAAGGATCTGTTGAAGAAGCAAAAAAAGATGAAAAAGTAATCGAAAGCTATCTTGGAAGAGGTTCCAAAAATAAGGATACAAATTAATGGCATACTTCGAAGGTATAAAAATGACAGGTGGTTATGGAAATGGACCAAATATTATTAATTCATGCTCAGTGACCGTAAACAAGGGAGAGATTGTTTCTATATTAGGGCCTAATGGAGCTGGAAAATCTACAGCAATGAAAGCTATGCTTGGTTTACTTAATTTAGAATCTGGATCAGTAAAGATTGACGGAAAAGATATTTCAAAATTATCACCACAAGACAGAGTTAAAGAGGGAATTTCATTTGTTCCACAAACAAAAAATGTATTTGCCGGTATGACAGTTGAAGAAAATTTAGAAATGGGTGCATTCCTAGTTAATGATGACATTAAAAATATTATTGAGGAAATTTTTGAGCTATTTCCAATCTTAAAAGAAAAAAGAAACCAGCTTGTTGGAGAATTGTCAGGTGGTCAGAGACAACAAGTTGCTCTTGGAAGAGCATTAATGATCAAACCAACAGTTTTAATGTTGGATGAGCCTACAGCAGGTGTATCCCCTATAGTAATGGATGAATTGTTTGACCATATCATTAAAGTAAAAAGAACTAATGTTGCAATTTTGATGGTTGAACAAAATGCTAAACAAGCATTGAATATTTCTGACAGAGGTTATGTTCTTGTTACTGGAGAAAATCGATATTCAGGAACAGGAAATGAATTATTAAACGATCCAAGAGTTAGAAGCTCATTCTTAGGCGGATAGTATGGATATATTAAATGCAATAATACTTTTACTTAATTATATTTTTATTCCAGCCTTAACATATGGATCTCAATTAGCCCTTGGTGCAATTTTTGTAACATTAATTTATGGCATCTTAAGATTTGCTAATTTTGCTACTGGAGACATGATGTCATTTGGTACAATGGTTACTATTTTGTTTACATGGTATTTTCAATCTTTAGGAATTTCACCTGGTATTCTACCTACAGCATTATTAGCTATTCCTTTTGCGATCATATTCATGATTTTATACATGTTAAGTATTGATAAATTTGTATTTAAATATTATCGAACAAACAAAAGTCCACCTGTTCAATTAGCTATGGTGAGTATTGGAGTTATGTTTGTCACCCAAGCGGTAGTAAGAATAATTATTGGTCCATCAGATAGAAGATTTTTTGATGGAGAAAAATTTATTATTAAAGCACGTGAATTTAAAGAGATGACAGGTTTGAATGAAGGTCTTGCTTTAAAATCAACTCAAGTGCTTACAATATTTGTCACAATAGTATTGGTTTCTTTATTATTTTGGTTTTTAAACAAAACAAAGACAGGAAAGAGTATGAAGGCATATTCTGATAATGAGGATTTAGCACTTCTTTCAGGTATAGATCCAAAGAAAATTGTAATGATAACGTGGATAATTGCTGGAATTTTAGCAACTATTGGCGGTGCTTTATATGGTTTAGACAAAAGTTTTAAACCATTTACCTACTTTAACAACATGCTTCCTATTTTTGCTGCAGCAATAGTTGGGGGAATTGGAAACCCTTTTGGAGCATTTTTGGGAGGATATGTTATTGCTTTTTCAGAAATATTATTAACTTACGCTTACAAGAAATTTTTTATGTATATGTTGCCAGAGAGTATGGAGCCTGAAAGTTTAGTTCAACTTTTATCAACAGACTATAAGTTTGCAGTATCATTTTCGATACTTGTTATTGTTTTGCTTTATAGGCCTTCAGGAATATTTAAAGGAAAAGTATTGTGAGAAAAAATTTAAACGTAATTGCAGCTTACAGTATTATGATTGGATTGATAATCTTGGTGGGAATTTTTCAATCTTGGAATATTGCATTATCTATTTTTAATCTTTGCTTAATTTCTGCAGTAATGACAATGGGAGCTAATATTCAATGGGGTTATGCGGGACTAATAAACTTTGGAATTATGGGATACACAGCGTTAGGTGGTCTTGCAGCAGTATTAATATCTGTCGATCCTGTACAAGAGGCATGGAGCGCAGGTGGTTTTGATATTTTAATGAGTTTATGGCTTATAATAGTTATGGTTTTAGTTATTAGATTTATTTTAAAAAGATTTGAAAAATCTAAAATGAGAACCTATAGCATCGCGGCAATAATTATTTCGGGCATATTACTTATTAGATTTTCTGCAGAACCAGGCATTGAAGCTATCGAAGCTGTTGATCCTGCTAAAACAGGTTTTTTAGGTGGATTTGGATTACCTATTATATTTTCATGGATAGTTGGGGCATTCTTTGCAGGAGGACTAGCGTTTATTGTTGGAAAAGTAGCATTAGGTCTTCGAGCAGATTATTTGGCAATTGCTACACTTCTTATTTCAGAAATTGTAATCGCTATAATTAAACATGAAGATTGGCTTACAAGAGGTGTTAAAAATGTAATTGGTTTAAAAAGACCAGCTCCATATGAAGTCGATCTTCAAACCACAGATTGGTTTATAAATTTAGTTGAAAAATTTAATTCTGGAAAATTAGAAATAATTTCTAATTTATCAGATCGGCAAGCAGCATTAAATCAGCTTGTTATTGAAGGGTCATCAGTATTTGTAAAATTATGTTACTCAGGTTTATTTTTAACAGTGGTTATAATTCTTTTAATTTTAACTCAGAAAGCACTTTATTCTCCTTGGGGAAGAATGATGAGAGCAATAAGAGATAATGAGGAAGCAGCAAACGCTATGGGAAAAAATGTAGTTAAACAACATTTATTAATTTTTATTTTAGGATCTGCAATAGTTGGAATTGCTGGTGCGATGTTAGTTACTCAGGATGGCTTGTTTACTCCTGGAAGTTATAGACCTATGAGATATACATTTCTTATATGGGTAATGGTTATAGTTGGTGGAAGTGGGAACAATTTTGGTGCAATTTTAGGAGGTTTTGTAGTTTGGTTCTTATGGATTGAAGCTGCTCCAATTGCATTATTCTTAATTAATTTTTTTACAGCAGGTATTCCAGAAACAAACGCTCTTAAAGCTCATTTAATTGAAAGCGTGCCTTACTTTAGGTTCTTAATGATGGGTCTTGGATTATTATTAATTATGAGGTATCGGCCAAAAGGTATACTTCCTGAAAAAATAGAAATAAAATAATTTAATATGAAATATATTATATTGGGTGCTGCAATTGCTTGGGCCATGTACATGGCAGATAAGTATATGTTTTAATGAATAAAAATCTTTGGCTGCTGATTTTAAGTCAGATTTTTGCTTTTACCGCTGCACCAGTTACAGTATTTTTAAGTGGAATTATTGGATCTCAATTCAGTCCTATTAAATCTTTAGCAACTTTGCCAATGGCATTATCGATTGTAGGTATTGCGATCTTTGCATTTTTTGCCGCAAAGATTATGAGCATTATTGGAAGAAGAGCAGGTTTTATTCTTGCTTCAGTTGGAAGTTCTCTAGCAGCATTAATGGCATCATACTCAATAATTATTGAAAGTTTTTTATTATTTAATTTAGGATGTTTCTTACTTGGAGCAGGAGTAGCTTTTAGTCATCAATATCGTTTTGCTGCAGTTGAAACTGTAAATAAAGATATGGCCCCAAAAGCTATATCAATAATATTATTAGCAGGGATCGGTTCAGCTTTTATAGGTCCAAATTTAGCAAATATTTCAAAGGAAATAATCTCTGATCATTTGTATGCAGGTTCGTATGTTGCGCTTGCAATATTGACATTATCTTCAACAATTTTTTTATTATTTTATGAGGATAACCATAAGCCAAGTAATTTTGTAAAAAAAAATACACGAAGTTATTTTGAATTAATTGGACAACCAAGATTTTTACAAGCCTTGATAGCATCATCTTTTGCTTATGCGGTGATGTCATTTTTGATGACAGCTACACCAATTAGTATGCATGTAATGGAAAAGATTAGTTTGGCAAAAACTGGATTAGTTATTCAATTACATATTGCAGCAATGTTTTTACCTTCTTTAATCACAGGAAATTTGATCAAAAAATTTGGACATAGTAAAATTATGTATTCAGGTGTTCTTTTGTTTTCAATAACAATTTTGACAAGTTTATTTGAGCAAAATTTTATAAATTATTTAATATCATTAATCTTTTTAGGATTTGGTTGGAATTTTTTATTTATATCAGGAACTAGTTTATTAGTTTTATCTTATAAAGAAGAGGAAAAGTTTAAAGCTCAAGGGTTTAATGATCTTATTGTTTATACAGTTCAAGCAATAGCAAGTTTATCAGCCGGAATATTTATTAGCCTTACTAGTTGGAAAACAATGAATTTGGTTTGTATTATTTTCTTAATAATTATTATTATTTCAACTTTTAGAGCAGATTTAAAACAAAGAAATTAAATGGAATTTTTATCATATTTAAATTTAGGTTTATCTGAATTTTTATTAATAATTTTTACTGTTTTTGTAGCTTCGATAGTAAGAGGTTTTAATGGATTTGGATTTTCAGCAACTTGTATTTCTGGATTTTCTTTTATTCTTCCTGCAATAGAGATAGTACCAATTATATTAATTCTGGAGGTTTTCATAAGTATTTTTATGGCACCTTATATTTGGAACAAAATAGACTGGAACTTTGTTTTTAAACTATTGATTGGGATTGCAATTGGTTCACCAATTGGTTTATATTTATTAAAATACTTATCACCACAAATAACTCATTTGTATGTATGTGTAATAATTATATTTTTCTCTCTGTTATTAATGAAAGGATACTCAAATCAAAAAATTAATAATAATGGCTCAAAAATTTTTACAGGAATAATTTCTGGAACCTTAAATGGATTAACAACATTAGGTGGAATGCCTGTTGCACTATTTTTATTAATTACCAGTATACAACCAGCCGTAATTAGAGGGTCTTTAGCAGCACTATTTTTTTTAACAGATGTATATGCTTTTGTTTTAAGCTTTTTGGGAGGTATTGTAGATATGATCACAATTTATAGAACTCTTCCCTTAATAATAATTTTACCAATTGGAGTTTATATTGGAGATAAATTTTTTGTTAAAAGCAAAGAAGGTTTTTATAGAAAAGTAGTGTTTTATTTTTTAATAACAATATCAATATTTGGTATATTGAAAATTAGTAGAATTTTATAAATATAAAAAACCCCAGTAATTTTTATTACTGGGGTTTTAAATTTGATATTAATTATCTTTGTTTTACAGTATTAAACATTGTTTTGATTTCTTTTTCTAAGAAAGAACCTTCCGCTTCACCAACACTAGTAAAAGTAACACCTGTTGCTCCTTCGTAGTTAATATTTTGTCCTTTTGCAAGTAAGTCTAAACCTTTTTTTAGTTCACCTGGATAAATTTTAGTTCCAGGTTCATTAGCAACTTTCATTACATTTTTTGCAATAGACGCTCTATCATCTGAATTGCCAGCTTGCATTGCTAAAACGATTAGTGCTGCTGCATCATAAGACTCTCCAGTGTATGGTCCAGATGAATCTATTCCAGCTGCTTTAGCTACATCAGCAAATACTCCAGCCCCTTTTCCTGTAGAGCCTGGGATTGAACCAAAAGATTTTGAAAGAGCTTCACCAAAATTTTCAGTTAACGAGTCACCAATCATACCATCTGATAAAATAAAAGTATCAAATCCACCAGAATCTAGAGCAGTTTGTATTATACCTTTTCCACCTTGGTCAAGGTAACCAATCACAACTAAGGCATCTCCGCCTGCTGCAACTAAGGTTGCTACTTCAGATGTATAGTCTGCTTTACCATCTTCATGTGCTGTAACACCCGTTACTTTTACGCCATGAGCTTCTGCTGCTGCTTTGTAAACATCAGCTAAACCTTTTCCATAGTCATTGTTAGTATAAGTAATAGCTACACTTTTAACATTTCTATCTTTTGTTATATCAGCTAAAATTTGTCCACCTCTAGCATCAGAAGGAGCTGTTCTAAAAAAGAATCCCTTGTCATCTAAAGTTGTTAAACCTGGTGAAGTTGCTGAAGGTGAAATCATTACTACACCATTTGGTACAGCAACATTTGATGCAATCGCACCAGTTACACCTGAACAGTCAGCACCCATAATAGCTGCTACACCTTGCGATATTAATCCTTCAGCTGCTGCAGTTGCTGCCGCTGAGTCTACACAAGTTGAGTCTGCTCTTACTGGCTCAATTTTTTTTCCACCTAATAGCGAACCTGAATCAGAAGCCTCTTTAAAAGCAAGCTCTGCAGATGCAGCCATAGCAGGAGTTAGAGATTCAATAGGGCCAGTAAACCCTAAAATAATCCCCATTTTAATGTCTGCCATTACTTTTGTTCCAAAAATAGAAACAAACATAAACGCAGCGATAAATAGTTTTCTCATTATCTTCCTCTTTATTGTTATCAATTTATAAAAACCAATTTAAGTATGAATAAAACCAATATTCAATGACAAAATTATCTCAATTTAAACAAGATAATTGATACTGATTATCTTATTGAAAAAGGGTCCAGAGAGGGTTCATCTGATGTATAAAACCAAGTGGTTTTAACTCTAGTGTAATCTTTAATAGACTCAATTCCGGCCTCTTTTCCATAACCACTATCCTTAATACCTCCGAAAGGTGCAGATGGTGAAATTAATCTATAAGTATTAACAAAAGTTATTCCTGCCCTGATTGCTTTTGAGACTCTCATTCCTCTGGATAAATTATTTGTGTAAACCCCAGAAGATAATCCATATTGATTGTCGTTCATTTTTGAAATTACCTCTTCTTCTGTATCAAATTTCATTACTGATAATACGGGTCCAAATAACTCGTTTTCTGCTACAGGCAGATTGTGATTATCACATTCTATAATTGTTGGAGGAAAGTAATATCCTTTGTTAGAAAAAGAATGTCTTTCACCACCACATTTAATTTTTCCACCTTGATTAATTGTATCTTTAATATTCTTTTCTATTACCTCTAATTGTTTAAAATTACTTAAAGGACCCATCTCTGTCTCTGGATCCATCGGTGCTCCAATTTTTATTTTTGACGCACGTTTTGAAAGTTTATCTAAGAATTCATCGTAAATTCCTTTTTGCAAATAAAGTCTTGAGCCTGCTATACAGCTTTGTCCACTTGCGCCAAATATTCCAGCTGTAATTCCATTTATTGCATTTTCTTGTTCTGCATCATCAAATACTGCAACTGGACTTTTTCCACCTAATTCTAAACTTACTTCTGATAAATTTTCTGCAGAGTTTCTAATTATATGTCTTGCTGTTTCAGGACCTCCAGTGAATGCAACTTTTTCAACTAAGTTGTGAGTAGTTAAACTTTTACCACAAGGATCACCAAATCCTGTAATTACATTCACTACTCCTTTAGGGATACCAGTTTTTTCAATTAATTTTGCAAATTCAAATAGAACAGCAGGAGCAAGTTCTGAGGATTTAATTACAACAGTGTTACCCATTGCGAGTGCGGGAGCTAATTTTGTTGCAGTCAGAAACATTTGTGAGTTCCAAGGAATTATTGCAGCTATAACTCCTATAGGTATTCTTGTTGTAATTGCTTGAACATTTGGTTTATCTATTGGCAAAACTGTACCTTCAACTTTGTCTGCCAAGCCAGCGTAGTAATCGTAATATTCTGCAATATAAACTGCTTGTTTTTTTGTTTCTCTATACAGTTTGCCAGTGTCTATTGTTTCTATTTCACCTAGCATTTCTGCATTTTCTCTAAGTTGATTTCCAATAGCTCTTAAAAATTTAGCTCTTTCTCTAGGAAGTAACTTAGGCCATTCACCCTCGAATGCTTTTTGAGCAGCTTTGACCGCATTATCAACATCTTTAGAACTTGCTTCTGGCACGATTGCCCAAGGTTCATTGTGTTCTGGATTAAGAGTTTCAAATGTTTTTTTACTTTCAGAGTCAACCCATTCACCATTAATAAACATTTTATATTGTTTTAGTTTAGTCATTAGATTCAATAAAATTTTTGATTGCTAAATTTACATCATCGGCACACTCAATACCACAAAGATGTTTTCCATCTTTAATGATCTTTAATTGACTTTTAGAGATTAAAGCATTTAATTCTTGAGACATTTTTACTGTTGAGCCAATGTCATATTCACCTGTCATAATCAGTGTACTAGCTGTAATTTTATTAAAATTCTCATCATTTTTATGGTTAACAAATAGTTCATAAACTTTTAAAAAATTGTTCATGTTATTAGCAGACAAAATTGAACTTATTTTTTCATAAATTTCTGGATTATTTTCTAGATATTTATCAGTAAACCATCTTTTAAGGGCTAGTTTGGATAGTTTCAATTCCCTTTTGGCTTGATGGAATCTTTCATTAACAATTTTTTGTTGTTGCTCTGTTCTTTTATAAATTGAGCCTAAAAGAACCAATGATTGTAACCGATCATTAAACTTAGTTGCAAAATTTCTAGCAATTAAAGAGCCAATTGAAAAACCAACTAGATGAATTTTTTGAAAATTAAGCTCATCAATTAATTTGATTAGTTGATCAGAAAAATCATCAAAACTTATATTTTGTTTTTGTAAAGAAGATTTTCCATGTCCCAAAATATCATATGCAAGAGTACTATAGTTTGTAAAAAAATCTAATTGTGGTTGCCAAATTTCATAAGTAAGGCCAACTCCATGTATAAAGACTATTGGTATTGATTGTTCTTTTTGATTTAAAACATAAAAAGTACCAGATGCCGATGTTCCTGTTGTCATCTAGTATTATTTGGGCTCAATACCCATTTCTTTCATGTCTTGATATCTATCACCAGTTCTTGCATGAGCTCTTCCACTTGAAGCACCACCTATTGCGATTACTATTTCGTCATCAAATGGAGCATCATGAATAGTAAATTCATGAGTTAAATAATAAGGTCTTAAACCCGAGTCTGTTTTGTGCATCATTGGTATTGAAATTTTAGATCCAGCTGGACTTCTAGTATTTGTAAAACTTAAATAAGAAGTTCCACCAACTGCATCCCTAAATTTATTTCCAAATCTTAATGTATGTATAAATGCTGATGCATGCTCTATTTCACCATCTAATCCTACTACACCTGCTTTACCATAAGCTAATATTTTTTCAGGAGATCCAATTTCTTTAATAAGTTCAGGAACCAACAAATCACCTAACTTTGGTGCCAAGTCTAAAATAGTAGGTCTTAAATTTTCAACAAAACCTTGTCCATGCCATGGATTTTTAAAAACAGCTGCAACTGAAACTAACAAAACTGGTTCTTTAGCTTCTTTACCACCCTCAACAAAAGTTTTATCAACAAACTTTGTAAATTTTCTTAAATTAATTTCCATATTATTATTTTGTTACTTGAGCTAAAACTAGCCAAGCATTTACTCCTTTGCTTGCAATATAATCTGATTTGATAAATTCAATTATTTTCCAAGAATTATTATCTTCTAACTCTTTAATCTTTTTGTCAAACCCATATTCTTCGTAAATTCCTACATTTATTGTAAAACAAATCAAAGACTCATTTTTACAGATTCTAACCATTTCATCTAGTGCTGGTGGATTTACATGACCAAAAGTAAAAGTTCCAACACAAGTTATTCCTTCATAAGTATCATCTGCAATATTTACTTTTTGATTAAGATCAATTTTAAATAAATTCTCATAAATATTTTTTGGAACTAAATCTAGCATTTTTTGAGAAAAATCAGCACCATCTAAGTTTAGATAGCCATTCTTTTTTAGCTCAACACCTACCAAGCCAGTTCCACAACCTGCATCTAAAATTTTAATTTCTTTTTTAGAATTATGTTTTTTAAAAAGGGTAACAGTTTCTTGAGGTCCAGAATATTTCCAATCAACCATATCTTTGTCGTATTTATTTTCAACTGTCCACTCGTCATAGTAATCCTCAACTTCTTTACCTGCCTTTAATTTATAAATTGGGATTTTATTACCAATATCTTTTTGTGACACTTATTTTTGCCTATGTTTAAAACTATCTCTTCTAAAACTATATAATGCACTTGGGTCAACATCAACATCAACCACTGCAGGTTTATTTGATTTTACTGCAGTTCTAACTGCCTCACTTATTTCAGAAATTTTTTTTACTTTAAAGCCTTTTGCACCATATAATTCTGCAACTTTATCAAATGAAGGGCTACTGATGTCAGCACCAAGGTATCGTTTCCCAAAAAAATCTTTTTGGTAGGCTTTTTCTGCTCCCCAACTTTGATTATTCATTACTATGGTTGTTGTGTTAATTCCATATTCTACTGCTGTGCTTAATTCAGATATTGTCATACCAAATCCACCATCACCCATTAAACTAACAACAGTTTTTTTTGGTTTTGCAACTTTAACTCCTAGACCACAGGCAAACGAAAAACCTACCAAACCAAAATCTAAAGGTGTAAATAAAGATGGAGGATTATAATATTCAAGAGCATCTGTGGCTTGTAAACATAAAGTTCCTGCATCCAAAGTAATAGCTGTATCTTTTGGTAAAGCTTTTCTTAATTGTTTAAACAAACCTTTTGGTTGAATAGGAAAATTTTTACCTAGATTATTATTTTCTCTATCAGTCAAATAATCTTTTCTTTGCTTTAAAAATTCATTTGTCCAATTTTTTATATCTAATTTTATTTTTTGTTTTTTGATTTCATTATATATTTGATTAGTGGCTGTGGCTGCGTCAGCATTGATACCTAGGATAACTGGAAAATATTTTCCCAGCATTTTTTTTTCAATTTCAATTTGAATAATTTTTGCTTTTTTATTTATATTTTCGTAACTATAAAAAGTAGAATTAAAACCTAACCTTGTTCCAATCGCCAAAATAACATCTGCTTCTTTCACAAGTCTTGATGCAACAGGGTTTCCACGTGGTCCCATTTGGCCTGCGTTAAGTTTATGGTTAAATGGTATGGCATCTCCATGACCTGCAGCAGTAACTATTGGTGTATTTAATAATTCTGCAAGCTTAATCACTTCTAAATATTTAGAAGTATATTTAATCCCACCACCAGCAATTATCACAAATTGTTTTGCATGACTTATTATCTTTGCTGCTCTTGTAATTTTTTCTTTGTTTCCTTTAAGGTAACTTTCACTATCAAATGAAGGTTTTTTTACATTTATATTATAGTTCTCTGTTGCTGCTAAAATATTTCTAGGTAAATTAATGCAAACTGGTCCTCTTCTAGGCTTCATTGCTAGTCCAAAAGCATCACTAATTACTTGAGGAATAATTTTAGATTTTTTTACAGTCCAAGTTTTTTTTGTAATGGGTTTAAACAAAGATTGCTGATCAAGACCTTGAAATGCATCTTCAACTTTATCTTTAGTTGAATATGATCCTGCAATTGCAACTACTGGAGAGAAAGCAGCTTTTGCTTGAGCGACACCTGTTACCAAATTGGTAGCTCCAGGGCCATTTTGTCCAGCTAAAATAACACCTGGTTTATTAGATGCTCTAGCATAACCATCAGCCATATGAGTGCCAGTTCTCTCATCTCGTACACCAATAAATTTTATCTTTTTTTCGTGATAAAGAGCATCAAACATTTCCATTGTTGCAGAACCAATGAGACCAAAGACATGTTCAACGTTTTCTTTTTTTAAAGACTTAACGGAAGCTTGACCACCAGACATTTTGTTTCGTGATTTGATCACGAAACTTTTTTTATTTCAGTATCAATATCATTTTTGAAGTTAGGCATAACTTTTTCAGTAAAAAGTTTTATGCTTTTCATGCAGTCTTTATGTTTTACTCCAGGAAAATTGGACCAAACTTGTAAATTCTGTAAGTTTAATTCAGATTTTAACTCATGAATTTTGTCTGTAACATATTCAGGCGTACCAAATAACATGTTTCTTTTATGTAAAAATTCATAATTTAATAAATCTAATTTACCTTTAGTTTCAGGCAACTCTTCGCCTGGATCCATATGATTTCCAAGCCCTCTCCAGTGACATACCCATCGCATATAATTTACCATATGTTCACCAGCTTTTTCTTTTGCTTCTTCCATAGTGTCGGCAACAAACATATCTCTAACTAATGAAATTCCTTCACCCATTGGAACGTTTCTTTTTTCAGCTTCAGATTTTGCATTTTTAAATGCTTCAAATTTAATTTTTAAAGCTTTGACTGTTGGTATCCACATAATAATATTTAACCCTTGTTGCGCAGCCCATTCAATTGATCGAATGCCATCTACAACTTGATGAATTGGTGGATAAGGTTTTTGATATGGTTGAGGCAGAACACTAATCTTTTTCATTACATTAGTTTTCATATCCATAAATTCTTCACTAGGTTTACTCATATCATGTTGCCACACATAATCAGGCGATGGGTACGTGTAAAATTCACCCTTGTGGTCAAAAAATTTTTCTTTCCAAGCTTTTTTTAAAATCGTTAGAGTTTCTTCAAACAATCTAAAATTTTTAGCCTGATCTTTCATGTCAGCTTCGATATTTAGATTAACTGCTTCCCTACCATAAATACCCCGGCCAATGCCAACTTCGACTCTACCTTTTGATAATTGATCTAAAAGAGCTACATCCTCAGCCATTTGTATGGGATTATGAAACGTAATTACGTTACAGGCTTGGCCTATTCTAATTTGATTAGTTCTTGCAGCCGCATCTACACCCATCATTAACGGGTTAGTACAAGACTCCATTCCTTCGTGATTAAAGTGATGTTCGGTATACCAAATAGAATCCCATTTATTTTGATCACAATATTCTGTGATTTCTCTAGTTTCATCTAATAGTTCGTGGTAAGGCTTGTGTGTCCAGTTAGTAGTATTGCAAAAGTATCCAAAATTCATGCTTCCTCCTTTAAACTTTCTAATTTAAAAAAAGACGACCGATCCCGCTTTCGTATTGGATATAACGATGAGTTATGTATCGCTCTTTACAATATAAATCTTAGCACAATTTTAAGTTCTAGGGAATATGGAAATTACTTCCATTTAAAGTTAATACTTTAAATTGTAATATATTCTACCTATCATTTCTCTTACAAAAAAACTTGTCCCACTTAGCGCATTTGCAGAAGGCATGAAACTCATAAAAGTAATTTTTGATAATCCTTTTTGAAAATCAACAGGAAAAGGGACCACATTTATACCAGCAGCTTCAAAGACTTTTTGAGCTCTTGGCATATGAAATGCAGAAGTAACCAGTAAAACCTTAGAATTATCTTCAGAAAGTAACTTTTTAATAGCTTTTGCTTCTTGGTCAGTATTTTCTACATTTTCAGTTAAAAGAATATTATTTTCTGATATTCCATTATTGATTGCAATTTCTTTTAAATATTCACCTTCTGGAATTCCAACAGACCATGGTAATTTTCCTTGAGTAAGAATTAGTTTAGGGGCCTTTTTTTCTTTAAATAAATTTATTCCTGCAAAAATTCGATCAGATGCTTCACCAAATTCATAATCTAAACCATCTTTAGAGTTTATAGTTCTAATCATACCACTCAAAACAACTATTGAGTCAGCAGGCTCAATATTAGAGGGTTTGCTTAATTGATAATCAGACTCAAGATAAGCAACTAATTTGTCAGAAACAATAGGTAAAGAGCAAACGATTAAAACAAATATTCCAATTATGCTTATTTTTTTTGAATTAATAATTACTCCAAAAATAATTAATACCATTATCAGAATTAATGGACTAAAAATTAGAGGGAGGATTTTATGAAGGTAAATCATTATTTAAACATATCTATATGTTTTAATTTTACCTTTGGTATTCAATAAATTTTTCCAAAGATTTTTTTAAAAATTTCTCAAAAATTATACCTTTATTTTTATTATATGAATTCCCATTTAAAAATGAAGGAGACATTTTAAAATCATATGATGGCTCAAAAAAGAAAGGAATAGACATTCTCTTAGTTTTATTCCATAAAACTCTGTGATTAGTTGCTTTAAATTTACCCATACTTAAATATTCTAACGCTAAACCAGTATTAACGATTAGTGCATTTTTATTAAATGGAACATCGTACCATTTTTTATTTCTTCTATTTTGAACTTGTAACCCACCTTTTTTATCTTGGTATAGTACAGTAAATATCCCACTATCAACATGTGTTTCACAACCAAGAGCAACCCCATCCTGTTTTGAAATTTCTACTGGCTTATTTTGATTTGGATAGTAATTAAATCTTAAGGTACTTAAAGTTTTTATTCTTGAAAAAGCTTTTCTGCTAATATTTTCATCTTTATTGTAAAGTCTTATTATGCTTTTAAATAATATTTCACTTAAAGAAAAAATTTCATCAAAATAATTTGATAAACTTTTTATAGATGTTTTATCTAAGGATTTTTTAAGATCTAAATATTCAATATATTTAGACTTATATTTTCTTACATGTTTTAATGTTATTTTAAGATCTCCTAAATCTAATCCTTCTTTACCATTTACAGTATTTGGAAAGTAACCTCGATATAAGTTTTTATTTTTATTATTCCATTTTCTTGGAGCCAATTTGTTTTTATTTTTTTCTGAAGAATTAAAAAATCTATTTCCAATTTTGCAGATATTATTTATCTTTTTAATATCTATTCCATGGCCAGTGACTTGAAAAAAACCAACCTCAATGCAAGCCTTTTCAATTTTTTTGATTATTTTTAATGCATTTTGAGTTTTAAATTCATCTCTAATTAGTGAGGATATGTTTATAGTCGGTATATAATTTTTGGTCATCTTCTAACAGGTGTCTCAGTAGCAATATACTGTTCTCTAACTTTTTCTCTTGAATAAATATATATTCCAGCTGATATTATACAAGCAACACCTATAAAAGTTCTGGTAGATGGAATCTCATTAAATAAAAAATATCCAGGTATCATAGACATTATAATTAAAGAATACTCAAATAACGAAACTACAGAAGGTGAAGCAATAATATAAGCAGAAAAAATACAAACAAAAGCAATGGATGCGGCTACACCAAAAAATAATATAAATTTCCACGTATATTCTATGTTTGAAAACCATTCTCTAAAAATAAATTGGGTAGTAGAGTCATAGTTAATATTATTAAATTGACCATTACCCATATAAATATAAATCAACCCACATAGAGTTATAGCAATTAAATAAAAGTAAAATAACTGAGTGTTTACATCATCTTTATCGGATGTGTATTTTGTTATAGTCATAGATGCAGCATAAAAAAATGCACATCCTACAGGAAGTAAACTTTTATACTCAAAATCTAAAAAATTTGGATCAAGAACGATAAATACTCCTAAAAATCCAAAACCAATTGCTGACCACCTTCTGATCCCAATATGCTCTTTTAAAAAAAATTTTGCAAAAATTGATACAAAAAAAGGACAAGAAAAAAAAAGTGCATTAGCTGTAGCTAAAGGCATGTAAGTTAAAGAAATAAAAAATGCAGAAAAAGCTAAAAAATGCAAGATAACTCTTATAAAAGTGAGTACAGGATAATATGTTTTTAAATTAACTTTTTGTCTTTTAAATTTGATATAACAAAAAAGTAAAATTGCAGCAACAAAGTATCTTCCAAAGAAAATTTCATAAAGAGCAGATTTTTCAAAAATAAATTTAATTAAAGAATCTTGCATTGCAAATAATGTCATTGCAATAATTATTAAAACGATACCTTTTGAATTGTTATCTTTAGCTCTCATCTATTTGGAGTATCTGTCACAATCATTTGATCTTTTATTTTTTCTCTTAAATATATATATATTCCAGCTCCTATTATAATTGAAACACCAATAAAAGTTCTTAATGTTGGTACATTATCAAATAATATAAATCCAATAATTATTGACCAAATAATTAAAGAATATTCATATAAAGAAACCACCGAAGGAGAGGCAATGCTGTATGCATTAAATACACAAAAAAATGCTAAAGCTCCAATAAATCCCATTAATATTATAATTGGCCAAGCATAAGTTGGGTTTGTGAACCATTCTCTAAAAATAAACTGATAAGTTGGGTCACTAAAATTATTGTATTGACCTTCGCCTGTAAAAATAAAAAATAAAATACTTATAATGGTTGCTCCAATATATAAATGGGTCATCTGTGTATATGAATTATCTTTGTCAGAAGTATATTTGGTAATTGTCATTGATATCGAATAGCATAAAGCACATGCAATAGGTGCTAGTTTCTTATATTCAAAATCACTGAAATCTGGATTTAAAACAATAAATACACCAATAAATCCTGTTAAAATTGCAAGCCATCTTCTGATCCCAACTTTTTCATTTAAAAATAACACTGCTAAGATGGATACAAAAAAGGGACTTGAAAAAAATAAAGCATTTGCCATTGCAAGCGACATATATGTTAGTGAAATATAAAAAAAACTAAACCCAAAGAAAAAACATATAATTCTTAAAGTAGTTAAAAAAGGGTAGTGAGTTTTAAAAATAATTTTTTGTTTTGTAAATTTCATATAACAAAATAAAAAAAATGCAGCTGACAAGGTTCTTCCTAGATATAATTCATATAAAGCAGAGTCTTCGTATATAAATTTGATTAATGCATCCTGAATCGAAAATACAACCATTCCAACAAGAATAAAAAGAATACCCTTGGTGTTGTTTTGTGCTGTTATCATGAATTTATGATAAAGTCAGAAGCTCTTTCTCCAATCATTAGAGTAGGCGCATTTAAATTTCCACTTGTTATTTCTGGCATTATAGATGCGTCAGCAACCCTTATATTTTGTAATCCATGTATTTTAAGTTTTTCATCAACTACAGCCATATCATCAACACCCATTTTTAAAGTACAAGATGGGTGATAAGCAGTTTCTGCTTTTGACCTAATATATTCTTCAATTTGACTGTCTGTTTGAGCATTTTCACCTGGACCAACTTCTTCTCCTGCATAAGGCCTCATAGAGTTTTGACTAAGTATTTTTCTTGCTACGTGAATACACTTAATTGTCTCTTTAAGATCATAATCATCTTCTAAGTAATTGAATTGAATTTTTGGATAATCATAAGGATTTGAACTGTTTAGTGTAATGTGTCCTCTACTTTTTGGTTGATTTAAACTTGCATGTAATTGAAATCCATGTCTGTCGGGATCCACCGTACCGTGATCTATTACAAATGCCGGAAAGAAGTGGAACTGAATATTAGAGTATTCTTTATCTGCTGATGATTTGCAAAATCCTCCAGCTTCTAAAAATGATGTAGAGCAGGGACCACTTTTATTTAGAAACCACTGAATTCCAATTTTAACCATATTCAATTTGTTAACATATGAATATAAAGTATCTGGAGTTTTACATTCTTGCTGAATATAGGTTTCCAAATGATCTTGAAGATTTTTTCCAACTCCTTTAAGTTCATGAATTACTTCAATTCCTTTATCCTTTAAGTGATCTGCTGGACCAACACCAGAAAGCATAAGTAATTGGGGTGAATTTATTGATCCACCGCTAAGTATTATTTCTTTATTTGCATATATTTTTTCAACTTTATTTTTAATTTTAACTTCAATTCCTATTGCTTTTTTTCCATCAAAAATAATTTTCTCAACAAATGCTTCAGTAAATACTTTTAAATTATTTCTTTTCCTAGCTGGATTTAAATAATATTTAGACGCACTTGCTCTTTCACCTTTATGAATGGTAACATCATACATTCCAAAGCCTTCTTGATCTTCTCCATTCATATCGTGATTAATTTTATGGCCTGCTTCTTTAGCTGAGTTTAAAAAAGCACTAAATAATGGGTTTTTATTTTTAGATTGATTAATCGGAAGTATACCACTTCCACCTCTATACTCGTTCTCTCCTTCAGACCAAGTTTCAATTTTTTTAAAGAAAGGTAAAACTTTTTCATATGACCAATCTTTAAGCCCAAATGAAGCCCATCTTTCATAATCATTTTTATTACCTCTTACATAAACCATTCCATTATGTGCAGAACAACCACCAATCATTTTTCCTCTTGGACAAAAAAGTTTTCTATTGTTTAAGTGAGGCTCAGGTTCAGAATAATATTTATAATTATATTTTGGATCATGCATTGTGTATAAAATTGCAAGTGGCATGTTTACTTTCCAAATATCACTATTTTTACCTGCTTCAAAAATTGCAACGTTATTTTGTGAATTCTCTGATAGTCTATTAGCCAAAACACATCCCGCTGTACCTGCACCAATAACTAAATAATCAAATTTCATAATTTTTAAGAATTTATATTAATTTATTAAGAATTAAAATCTTACTTATTGAGGATGGTCACCCTCAATTGCAATTCGATCCATTATTCTTTCGTATCCAAGACCTCTTCCTGGAAAAAAATCTGCTATTGCATAATGAATTACACTTCTATTATCCCAAATAGCAACAGTGTCTTCTGTCCAACTAAATCGACAGGTTAGATCTAGTCTTGCTTGATGTTCAAATATTTCCTTTAAAACTTTATCACTTTCCTCTTTTTCTAAACCTATAATCTGTTTTGTGTAGGTCCAGTTAACATATAAAATTTTCTTACCAGTCTCAGGATGCGTTCTTACTATTGGATGCTCATTAGAATAAGAGTCGTAATTTCTTTTTTCATTTCCTTCCATATATTTATAATTATCAATAAAAAATTCTGCTCCAAGTGAACTATGAACTGCTTTTTTATTAATTATTTTGCTTTGGAGTATGGGGTCTAATGTTTCCCAGGCTAATTCCATATTAGAAAAACAAGTATCTCCACCAACAGGAGGAATTTTGACTGACTTTAATATTACTGCTTTAGTAGGTTTGGAATTATAACTTACATCGCTATGCCAGTTTTCACCCCATTGGTTTTTTTCTTCCTTACCTTTAATAATTCTTACAATCTCTGGATGATCTTTTAATCCTTTAACATATGCATGAGTTTCTAATGGACCAAATTTTGCTGCAAGAGCTATTTGCTGTTCATTTGTAATAGGCTGATCTCTAAAAAAAATAACTTTATGCTCTAATAATAAATCATTTATTTTCTTGAAATTTTGATCAGAAGTATCAGTTAAATCAATTCCACTAATTTCTGCACCTAATGCGCCTGATAATAATTTTACATTCATTCAAAATAATTTATCTCTAGAATTTTAATTTGTCAAAATGTATAAGAAACTATGACTTTAACCCAGGCTTATATATTGTTAGCAGTAGCAATTGCAGGAGAAATAATTTCCACAGGAACCTTAAAAGCCACAGATGGTTTTACTAAATGGATACCTTCTTTAATCTGCATTTTAGCCATAGCCATTTGTATGTACACGATGTCTCATGCAATGAAAATTTTACCGATTGGAATAACTTACGCTACTTGGTCAGGTGTAGGCATAATTGCCTTGTCTTTAATAGGAATTTTTAAATATAAGCAAATTCCGAATCTCGCAACCACAATAGGCTTAGTGCTTATTGTTATTGGCGTTGTTATAGTCAATACCATGAATGATGCTTAAGTATTCATTTTTTTAATTTTGAAGAAAATTTTAAATTATCCGTTTTAAAAGTACTATTATTTTTAGCAATGAATTCTCTCATCAGATCTACTTTTTCTTTTTCAAATTCAACAACTTTTCTTTCATCTAGATCAACATAAAGCGATAAAGCTTCTAGAGTTGCCGCTAAGTATTTTTTTTCTGAATGAATCATTTCTAACTTATATTGAATTCTTTTTTTATCATGATCACAATAAATTAAGTTAATATCTACTTCGTCATTTTCTTTAACCTCTTGATCATAGGTAATATGAGACTCCACAACCATAGTACTTTTTTTTGTAGTTTTTGCAGAATGTTCGCCCATATTAAAACTAGTTAATAAGACTTCTGACCCAAATTGATCAAATATGAGAACGTAATATGCAACATTCATATGTCCATTATAGTCTGTCCAATCTTTTATTATTTTTTGTTTAGTAAGAAATATACTCATATTAGTTTACATAATCAGGTTCTTCTTTATCTAAGATACATCTAATCTCTGATAAAAATTGTTTTGCTGTATCAACAGGATAATTTGCAGCCTCCTCTGAAGTTTTTTCAGCAATTTCATGACTTACAATGTTTAAATCTTTATTAGTTGATAAGGCAGTAATGTAAGTTTCGGCAGCTTTTTCAAAATAATATAATGAATTAAAACCCTCAGCAACTGTCTCTCCAGTTGTTATAATTCCGTGATTAGCTAAAATCATATGTTGCTTATTTCCTAAAGCATTTGCCATTTTGATTGACTCTTCTTGAAATCCCAATCCTCCAAAATCATTATAGACAGCAATCTTGTTATAAAAAGTCATAGTATTTTGATCTATAGGTTTTAACGTTGGGTCCTTTAGTGTTGATAGGACAGTTGCATATTTTGAATGAACATGAAAAATACATTTAGCATGGGGAGCTTTTTCATGAATTGTTCCGTGTATATTTAATGCCGTAGAGTCTACTATTTCGGGTTTATTTCTAAATTCATTAATATTTTCTTTTGTTATTAAAATTAAATCACTTGCTTTTATTCGGCTGAAATGAATGCCGGCTTTATTTACATAAAAATCTGAGGATCCAGGAACGCAAGCACTAAAGTGATTTGCAACTGCCTCATGCATATTTAATCTTGCAGCCCATCTAAATGTTGCAGCTAAATCTTTTTGTAATTCAGTTATTTCCATTTTTACTTTTTTAAACTATAAGTGAATTATAAATTATGAACAATAAAGTTTTTATATCTTGCGCGGTAACTGGTTCTGGAGACACTGCTAGCAAACACCCTGATTTGCCAAAAACTCCTGAACAAATAGCAACAGCTTCTATTGAAGCTGCTAAAGCAGGTGCTGCAATTGCTCATATTCATGTCAGGGAAGAGGATGGAACTCCTAGCAGAAGATTAGAACTGTATAAAGAGGTTATAGATAGAGTAAGATCTAGTGGCACTGATGTAATCTTAAATTTAACTACAGGTATGGGAGGTGACCTTGATATTGGGCAAGGTGACAACCCTTTAGATTTTGGTCCGATGACTGATATGGCAAATGTTATGGAAAGAATTGCAAATGCTGAACAGTTTTTACCTGAAATTTGTACACTAGATGCTGGAACACTAAACTTCGGCGATAGTTCGGTTATAACAGTTAATACTCCAAATGATTTGAGAAAAGCTGCCAAAAAATTAAAAGAGATAGGTGTAAAACCTGAAATTGAAGCATTTGATTTAGGCAATATGTGGTTTGGTGCCCAACTATACAAAGAGGGCTTATTAAGTGACCCACCAATGTTTCAGATGTGTTTAGGAATACCTTGGGGAGCACCAGCAACAACATTAGCAATGCAAGCGATGAAAGATATAATGCCAAAAGAGGGTGTTTGGTCTGGTTTTGCAATTTCAAAAAATGAAATGCCTTTTGTTGCTCAAACTATTTTGATGGGTGGAAATCCAAGAGTAGGTCTTGAAGATAACTTATATTTATCAAAAGGAAAACTAGCTACAAATGCTCAGTTAGTTGAAAAAGCAATAAGAATTGCAGATGAAATAGGTTATTCACCAATGACACCAGCTGAAACAAGAGAAAAACTTAAACTTATAAAACACAATTAAGTTAAAAATACTAGTTTAATTAATCTAATAAATTCTAATATCCAAGTTTTTTATCAATCTGATTTGTTAACTTTTTATTTTCAATAAATAATTTCAAATTTTTAATAAATATATTTAGAGTTAATCTAACATAATCTCCATGATCATCGGATGATACATGAGGAGTTATAATTAAGTTTTTTGTATCCCAAAGTCTTGAAGACTTATCTAAAGGCTCGTGGGTAAAAACATCAAGTATTGCACCAGCTAATTCATTATTATTAAGTTTATCAGCCATTACTTCATAATCCATTACTGACTGTCTTCCAACATTAACTATTCCACATGTTGGTTTAAGCATATCAAGTCTATCTTTATTAATCATATTTTTTGTATCTGGAGTTTCAGGTACAGCTAGGTACAAAAAATCTGCATTTGGTAAAACAGTATCAATATTTTCTATAGTAATAACCTCATTACATCCTTCTACTTTTTTACCTCTTTTATTTACACCAATAACATTTGCTCCCAATGATTTGATATGTTTTGCCATTGACGATCCTAGCGATCCTGTTCCAACAACAACTATTGTTTTGCCTGCAATAGGATTGCTAAAAAGAGAAACAAATTCTTTATTTTTTTGATTAGTAACAATTTTGGTCATATGATTTTGCAACATTAAAACAGCCATCAACCCATATTCACCAGCTTTTTTGGCGTGGGCACCACTGCTATTAGTCAATACTAAATCATCAAACATCCAGTCCAAAGGAAGCAAATGTTCAACACCCGCTGAAACAACATGAATCCATTTTAAATTAGGTGAAATTTTTTTTAGATTTTTTGTAGGAAAGTTCCAAGCTAATAAAATATCAGAATTAGCCATTGATTTTTCAAAGTTATCTTCATCCCAATCAACAAAAATTTCTACTTTGTCTTTTATTTCTGGAAGATCTTTAAGCGCATTTTCCAAGTGCTCTTTTGTAATAGTAAAATTTTTTTCACCTTCAGCATCAGTAGGGAAGGAGCCTGGTGCCCAATGATTGTTCTTAACATGAATTTTTATTTTTTTATTTTCAGTCAAAATTACCCCTTGCCTCCATTTGTTGAAGATTTTTAATAATACTGTTGTCTCTTTCTTTTAACGGCATTTCTTCTAAATCAAATTGCATATTCATTACTGAAGAACATATTGATTTAACGTATTCTCTATCATTATTACCTCTTTTTGGGGCTTTTAATACCGTATCTTGCCCATTAGTTCTCACAACTTCTCCTTTTTTCTTTTGAGGTTGTGGTGGCTCTAATCCTTGCTCTAAATCTTTAATTAATTTTCTTGTTCTTCTTCTATAAATCATAACACCTTTATCAGTTGGCATTAGATGTTCTCCTTTATGACTACTTATTGAACCCATTCCCTCAACAGCTTCTGCATCACCAGGACTTTGTTGTTTTTCTTCCTTAGTTCTGTTTGAAATTTCACCAGCTTCAATTCTTTCATATCCTTCTTGGTTATCGTATTCTATGGGATCTCCTCTTTCACCAAAATTTGCCCAAGCTAAAGCAACACAATGATGATCATCAATAGGTACTACCCACCTTGTAAAAGAACTTCTACCAAAGTATTTACTTTTAGTGCCATCAGCTGCAAATGCTGCTCCTGCCTGAGTAAAATTTGGCAAAATTAATTCATTTACTCTTACCCAAACATTGTCATTTATTCTTCGTGTATTACATCCTAAATATTGAATTCCTCTCTCATAAAATTCTATTTCTCCAACTTCAGCAAAGCCTTCAGAAAACTGAATTCCAGAACTTTGACCATGTAAAAATGAAGTATGAAGAGGATCCATAATAGCATCTAAAACTTGGATCCAATTACAATTATAATCTATACGATAAGGACTTGAAGTATTTCCTGGTATTTCAAATGAGTCGTAATGTGGAAATTCTGGAATTTTATCCATTGGTCCAAGATAAGAAAATACTAAACCGTTAAATTCTATTACAGGGTAAGCTCCAAGTTTAAAAGTTTCTCTTAATTTTTTAGCTTGTTTTGACTCTGGGTCTTCACCAGGTGTTTCAAGTATTTCACCGTTAGGAGAAAAAAGCCATCCATGATAACAACATCTAATTCCTTCTTCTTCAGTTTTACCATAAGCCATAGAAGCTCTTCTGTGAGGACAAGCTTTATGGACTAAACCTATATTCCCTTTTGAAGTTTTAAAAATTACTAAATCCTCCCCTAAAATACGAATTTCTCTTGGGATCTCACTTACTTCAGAAGTTAAAGCAACAGGATGCCAATAGCGTCTTAAATATTCTCCGCAAGCTGTCTTTGGATCTGTTCTTGCTAATACTTCATCTATTTTTGGTAGTGTAGACTGTTTATAGCCTCTAAAATCTTCTTCTATAAATTTGTTGTTTCCCATCTAATCGCACTATTCAAATATTTTATTGTAAATCTTAATATTCTAAAATAGGGTTTTCAATATAATTAATAATTTTCTACTGGCCTATGTCTAAAGAAAAAAATTTAGTAAAAATAAAGAAATCAAAAAATGCCAATACTATATTTGGCCTACCAGCTAAATCTTATATTGATGAAAATTTTTGGAAAAAAGAATGTGAAACAGTTTTATCTAATGATTGGTTATTTGTAGGTTTTGCTCATGAACTTAAAAATACTGGTGATGTAATTCCATTATTTATTGCAAATAAACCAATATTACTTGTACGAAATAACAATAACGAAATAAAAGCTTTCCATAACGTCTGTAGTCATAGATGTCTAAAACTTATAGATGAAAAAAAAAATGTAGGAAAAATGATACGCTGTCCTTATCATGCATGGAGCTATGATCTTGATGGAAACTTAAAAGCAGCACCTCATGTTGGTGGTACAGATCAACACAAACCAAAAGGATTTAATTTTTTTGATCATGGTTTGAAACCAATAAAGATTCATATTTGGCACGATTGGATTTTTATAAATTTTAATGGAAAAGCAAAAAAATTTGAACAATATGCAAAACCACTTATTTCAAAATTTAATGATATTGATTTTACTAAATTGAGATATGCAGCTACGTTAGATTTTGGAAATATAAATACTAATTGGAAATTTTTAATTGAAAACTTTATAGAGCCTTATCATGTACAGTTTGTTCATAAGACTACTACCAATCAGCCTTTAAAAGATCATTACACTGTTGTAGACGGAGTATGTTATGGCAGTGGAGTAGACGTTGATGAAGAAGACACTAAAAATAGTACTGCTTTATCTGTAACATCTAGATATTTGTCTCTTTTTCCAAATTTCATAATTGGCACTTACTTTCCTAACCAAATTGGAGTTTACCTTAACGTGCCAATAAGCCCAGGATTAACATCTCAAAAAAGAATAATTTACACAACAGATGGTAAAGACATGAGTAAAGAAGAAATTAAAATGGTTAAAAATATATGGTGGAGTGTTCATAAAGAAGACCATGAAATGTGTGAAAGACTTCAAGAGGGAAGACATTCTCCAGCATCTAATGAGGGTGGCCTTTTATCTCCTGTATGGGAAAAAGGCGTTCAAGCATTTCAAAAACTCATAGTTGATGCTACAATGAAATCTTCAAAATCAATAAAAAGGAAAAAAAATGTCTAAAGAAATTAATTTAGAGGGATATCGACTAGCCCATACAATGATAAGAGTTAAAGATCTAGAAGCATCTTTTAATTTTTATTGCAAAACTTTAGGTATGAAAGTTTTAAGAAAAACAGATTATCCCGAGGGAAAATTTACGAATGCATTTATTGGCTATGGACTAGAAACGGAGTCTCCTTGTCTAGAATTAACACACAATTGGGATCAAAAAGAAGACTACGACAAGGGAAACGGATGGGGACATGTTTGTATTGAAACTCCTGATGTTTATAAGGCTTGTGAAGATCTTGAAAAACTTGGCGTGAATATAACTCGTAAACCAGGTCCAATGAAGCATGGAACAAGAGTAATTGCATTTTGTGAGGATCCTGATGGATATAAAGTTGAATTAAATGAACCAATAAAAGTCTAAACTGAAAGGAAATAAGAATGTCAAAAAAGCCACAACTATATAAGTTTAAAGATATAGAAAATAGACTTCATACTTTAGAACCAGGTAAGAGTTATATTAAACCCTTTGTTACCAGCAAAGTAAGTAACACGATGTGTGGCGGATTAAATTTCTTGAATAAAGTATCTGTACCATGGGATTTAACTTGTGATGAAATTATTTACTGTATGGAAGGAACTTTTAGACTAACATGTGATGGAGAGTCTTATATCTGCAATCCTGGTGATGTTCTTTATATACCTAAGGATAACCATATAGCTTATGAATGTGATGAAAAATGCGTAATATTTTATGCTGCGTACCCTCATGATTGGAAACAACAAGCGGGCATAACATTTGTTCCTGGAATAGATCCTGAAGATATGCCACAATAATAAAAATTGAGGAGATCAACATGAGTAAAAATGAAAAAATTTATTACGTTAATTTTAAAGATGCAGTTGAGCGTAATAGAAAAAAAATACCTTCAGTTTATAAAAAATTAAAAAACGCTGGTGTAAAATACGTTTTATCAAGTTGGATTGATCTCCATGGTATTCCAAAAACAAAACCTGTTCCAATGTCTGATTTTGAACCTTTGTGTTTAGGAAAGGGACCTCAGTTTGCAGTTCATTCAATTTCTTATGTTCCAGAACTCACTCCAGCAGACTCGGATCAAGTTATGCTACCAGATTTAGACGCTGTTTATATTTGTCCTTGGGATACATCAACAGCAATAATTTTTGCAGATCTATTTTGGGAAGATAAACCTTATAATGTTTGTCCGAGACAAGCTTTAAAACGTAATATGCAAAAAGCTCAAGATGCTGGATATAAAGGTATGGCAGGGGTAGAGCCTGAGTTTATTGCAATGAAATATGATGAAAATGGTCAGCCGATAAAAGCTATTGATACTGATCCGATAAAGGGAGTTAGGCCTCGAAGACAAGCTTTTGGTTATGACGTTGAGCACTCATTAGACTCAATGTATTTTTTAAAAGAATTAATTGATATTCTTAACGGTTTAGGATGGCAGCTTCATGATGTGGTTGCTGAAGGCGCTTATTCACAATTTGAATTAGATTTTCATTATACAAATCTTTTGGAGATGGCTGATAGATTAGTTTTTCTTCGCATCCTTCTTAAAGAGGTCGCTAAAAAACATAATATGTTTATTACATTTATGCCAAAACCTACTATTGGAGACTGGAGATCAGGAGCGCATATAAATTTCTCTATGGTCGGTAAAAATGGAAAAAATATTTTTGATGCAGGTAACAAATGGTCAAAAGAATCATTATTTGCTGTAGGTGGATTAATGAAACATGCAGAGGCATTAACTTCAATCACATGCTCTACAGTAAATTCATATAATGGATTAGTTCCGAGAGTAGGAGGATTTGAAGGAGGCACAGTTACTTGGGCGCCAACAAATATTACTTATGGTCACAACAATAGATCTGCTCAATTTAGGTTACCTCAAAATAGATATTGTATAGAAAATAGAGCTGCAGACATGACAATGAATGTATATTTAGCTTTTTCAATGACACTTGCAGCTGCAGTAGAGGGAATTAAGATGAAAATTCATCCAGGCAAACCTACAGATCAAGATCTTTATGAAATGACAGATAAAGAATTCAAAAAGCTTGGGATCAAAAGGCTGCCAAGAAATTTACTTATGGCTTTAGAAGCTCTAAAGAATGATAAATTGTCTGATGAAGTTATAGGAACTGTAATGAAAAAATCTTTGTTAGCTTATAAGAATGATGAATGGGAAAGATACCATCAAGCAGTTACAGATTGGGAAGTGAAAGAATATCTCAGACTTTATTAATTCATGAAGAATTATGAAAAGTTTAAATTAGGAAATATTAAGCTTTTATCTGGTAAAATTTTAAGTTCAGCGGAATTAGCATACAAAACCTACGGCAAATTAAATAAAAGTGCCTCAAACGTAATTATTCTTCCAACTTTTTATACAGGAAGCCATATTAGAAATGAGGGATTTATTGGAAAAAATAGAGCAATTAATCCAAACAAATATTTCATTGTATCAATTAATATGTTTGGTAATGGCTTTTCATCGTCTCCAAGTAATACAATCAAAAATCAATCTGGTTCAAAATTTCCAACATTAACTTTATGGGACAATATTTATTGCCAACATAAACTCATTACTGAAAAACTAAAAATAAAAAAAATAGCATTAGTAACTGGCTGGTCAATGGCTGGCTGTCAATCATATCAATGGGCTGCACAGTTTCCAAATATGGTAAAAGCAATTCTTCCATTTTGTGCATCATCTAAAACATCAATTCATAATCATGTTTTTTTAGAGGGAGTAAAAGCCGCGCTAATAACTGATAAGAATTGGAATAAAGGTAATTATAAAAGACAACCTGTTGCTGGTCTAAGAGCTTTTGGCCGTGTTTATGCAGGATGGGCTTTCTCTCAAAATTTTTATAGAGAAAAACTATTTAAAAAACTTGGATATAAAAATTCTGAAGAATTATTAAATGATTGGGCAGAAGATCACGCAAAAAATTGGGATGCAAATAATTTATTATCAAAATTAAAAACTTGGCAATTGAACGATATAAGTAAAGGACCAATTTATAAGAATAATCATATAAAGGCACTTAAATCTATAAAAGCAAAAACGATTTTGATGCCATGTAATCAAGACCTATACTTTAGAACCAAAGATAATGAATATGAAAATAAATATATTAGACGTTCATCATTAAGACCAATTAATTCACCGTTTGGTCATTGTGCTGCAAATCCTGGTAATGATAAAAAATTTGAAAAAGAATTAGATAAGAATATTAGAGAGTTATTAAATTAATTATGAGTAAAACAAAAAAAATAGCAATTATAGGAACTGGTGTTATTGGAGCTGGTTGGATTATTCGTTGTTTGGCACATGATAAAATTGTTTACGCTTTTGATAAAGATTTAAAACTTAAAAAAAATTTAGTATCTGAAATTAAAAGAACATGGCCTCATGTTAAAAAGCTTTTTAATAAAAAAACAATTAAATTAAAAAATTTTAAATATTTTACTTCTCTTGAAGAGGCGGTGAAAGATGCAGATTTTATTCAAGAATGTGCTAGTGAAAATTACGCTTTAAAAACTAGATTAATGACAACAATAGGTAAATATGCAAAAACTAAAGCGATAATTTCATCTAGTTCATCAGGATTATTACCTACTAAAATTTATTCTAAATGCAGAAATCCTCAAAGAACAATTATCGGACATCCATTTAACCCAGTTTATTTATTACCCGCAGTTGAAATTGTGCCTGGTAAAAAAACTTCAAAAAAATACTTAGATACTGCTAAAAAATTTTATAAATCGATTTCAATGAATCCAATAATGGTTAAGCATGAACTTCCTGGTTATTTATCAGATAGATTACAAGAGGCTTTATGGAGAGAAGGACTACATATAATCAATGAAGGACATGCAACAACTGAAGATTTAGACAGAGCAATTGAAGATGGGCCAGGATTGAGATGGTCATTAATGGGAACTTTCCTTACTTTTCATTTAGCAGGAGGAAAGGCTGGCATGAGACATATGTTAGAACAATTTGGTCCAGCTTTAAAATTACCTTGGACAAAGTTAAAAGCTCCAAATTTGTCAAATAAATTAATAAATAGATTAGTGGCAGGCACTAAAAAACAATCTAAAGGAAAATCAGTTACAAAAATTGCCAATATAAGAGACGAATATCTTGTTGAACTTCAAAAACTTAGAAAAAAGTACGAAAAAAAATTAAGATAACTTAATCATTTCTTTCAGTATGGCCATCAACAGATATCACTTGTCCAGAAACTCTACTTGAGTCATCAGAAATTAAAAAAGAACACATTTTTCCAATATCTTCTTCAAGGATCCATTGTTTCATTGAGCTCATCGAAATAAAATCTTTTTCAATAGCTTTTTTTGATACTTTAGTAAATTTTGCTTTATCTCTTATTACTCTTTTCATTCTATCCCCTTTAATTGTCCCAGGACATACAGCGTTAACTCTAATATTAAATTTACCAAGTTCCATCGCTAAAGTTTTCGTAACACCAATGATAGCCCATTTACTTGCTGCATAAGGAGAACGCAATGGAAAACCAAGTATCCCGGCAGTTGATGAGATATTTATTATTGAACCATTTTTGGATTTTTTAAGTAAAGGAATTGATTTTTTTGTAAAATAAAAATGACTATTAACATCTACATGCAATGTATTTTCCCAATCTTTTGATTTTAATTTTTCAAGAGATCCAGTAGGACCAGCTATTCCTACATTATTAATTAAAGCATCAATTTTTTTTGTTTTCTTTTTTACTTTTTGGAAAAAATCAGAAACTTGTTTTTCATCAGAGGCATCACAATAGTAAGTAAATAATCTTTTATTTTTTAAAGAATTTTTATTCAATTTAGTTAGAGATTTTGTATCAATATCACATAGATAGACGTATGCTCCTCGAGCAAGACAAATTTTTGCAGTAGCTAAACCTATGCCAGATGCACCAGCTGAAATAATTATTTTTTTATTTTTTAAAATATTCATTTAAATTTTATTTATTCTTAAAGTGATGCCTTTCTCCTCTTTAATATTAAATTCACTTTCATTATTATCATAAAGTTCTTTTATTCTTAATCCACTAGTTTCAACAATAGGTGAATTATTTTTTTTAAGACCTAAATGTCTTGCGTATACAGATTTTTTTTTATTTACCTGATGAGGCTGAAAGTCATTTATATCATCAATTTTTAAATGATTTCCTTTTTCAATATATCCATCTTCAACTGCGCTATTTAATAAATCTAATCCTTTTTGAGTTCTTACAATTGCTGCATTAAATCCCTCATCCTCTCCTATAGGAGATCCACCCCTCCATGTATCAAGGGCCGCGATATCAGCGCTTTCACCTATTGCGTCAGGACAAATCTTACATCTAAAATGAACTCTCCAGTTACTTTCATCTCCCCAAAAAGAATTATATTCTTTATCATGTTCTCTTCCATCCTTTGTTCTGACGTACATCAGACCAGGATTGCCGTATCCTCTGTATCTAAAAATATCTAGCTCTTCTTCTTTAATATTGTAGCTTTCTATAAAATCTTGAGATTTAGTAAATTCTGTAGAACCACCACAGACAAGGGTTAATAAATATTTACAATTTTTATCTACTCTTTTATCAGTTTTAGAGAGAAGTCTAATTGCAGAAATATCACAAGGCTTTCCAATAAAAGCAAAATTTTTATTTTTATCTAGGGCTTCATTAAATTTACTTAAAGGTGAGGCAGGACCATATCTTGATCTACTCTCACAACTCAATAAATCTTTTTTCGAATAGCTGAACTTTGGAATACTTCTCATTGGTTTGTCGGGGTCTCCCGCAGTATGTAAAATGAAATCTACCTTATTAGTTTCTAGCAGATATAAAGAAATTCCATTTAAAAGCCCTCCGGTTGAACTTTGAAATCTGATATCTTTATCAGATGACCATGCGTAGTATAAAGAATTGTAAACTCCCCATATTAAATCCTCTTTTGAATTTTTACTTATCTCTTTTTTAGGTAGCCCCTCAACTAATACACCGGGACATATTTCTTTTATTTTTCTGAAGTCTTCATTAGATAAAGATGTTGTTTCTCTTGGTTCTAATCTTCCTTTATCAGTCATTGAAATTTGAATTTTTTCTTTTCCAACAACACTTTGACAAAGTCCACAACCTATGCAGAGACCATTACTTGTAATTTCTGTTAGATTTTTAATTTCTAACATTAATTATTTACAAATATAATCATTCTCATCACAACCACTAAGAAGTGATGGTAATTCATTTTAAGATTTAACCAAAGAAGATTGTAATTCTTTATTTGTTATATACCCTTTTATATTCCCAGCTGAGTCTACAACATCAACAACCACATCTTTTAATACGATTTTAGGTAAAAATTCATCTAAAAATTCATCTTCGTGAACTTTTAATCTATTTTCACCAGAAGGTTGTCCTTCTTTAGCATCAGTCATAATTACTTTTGCTCGCAAAACTTTTGCTCTATTTACATCTTTTACAAATGCTGCAACGTATTCATCAGCTGGATTCATAACAATATCAACAGGAGTTCCAACTTGAACTAATTTACCAGCGTTTAAGATTGCAATATGATTTCCAAGTCTTAATGACTCATCTAAATCATGTGTTATAAAAACAATTGTTTTTTTTAGCTCTGACTGGAGAGAAATTAGTTGTTTTTGCATATCACTTCTTATCAATGGATCTAAAGCACTAAATGCCTCGTCCATTAACATAATATCTGAATCAGTTGCTAAAGCTCTAGCAAGACCAACTCTTTGTTGCATTCCTCCTGATAACTGATTTGGATATTGGTTTTCAAAACCGCTAAGCCCAACAGCTTCAATTTTTTCCATTGAAATTTTATCTCTTGCCTCTTGAGATATATTCCTCATCTCAAGACCATAAGCTACATTTTGAATTACAGTTTTATGAGGGAAAAGGCCAAATCTTTGAAACACCATGCTCATTTTATGTCTTCTAAATTCTATTAGCTCTTGCTTATTCAAAGACATAACATTTGTGCCTTCAATTAAAATTTCACCTGAAGTAGGTTCTATTAATCTGTTAAGATGTCTTATTAATGTTGATTTTCCTGATCCAGATAGTCCCATGCAAACAAAGGTTTCTCCTTCCTCAATTTTTAATGAAACATTGTCCAACCCAACAGTATGCCCAGTTTTTTCTAAAACTTCCTCTTTAGTGGCTCCGTCCTTAACCATTTGCATTACCGATTGTGGCTTATTACCAAAGATTTTATAGATATTGTTGATTTCTATTTTAGACATTTTATTTAAAGTTGTAACAAAACCATACGACACATTAAAGTAAAGAAATTTGTTACTACAACCATTAATTGCATTGACAAACTTTAATGAGTAAATAATCATCAGTTAATGTTTCAAATAGATAAAATTGAAAAAGATAAATCAGATTTAAAAATTAAATGGAGTGATGGAGAAGAAAGTAAATTTAACTATATGTGGCTTAGAGATAACTGTCCAACAGCTCATGACAAAGACTCACATCACAGAATGTTTAACATTTTAAATGTTTCAGAAAACTTATCAGTAACAGATTTTAAGATAGATAATAAAGGGTCTCTTGAAGTTCAATGGAGTGAGGGAGATCATACAAGTTATTATGATCTAAATTGGCTTCGTCAAAATTGTTATACATTAAAAAATAAATCAAAATATATTTCTCCTTACAATTTATGGGATCAAAGTCTTGGGAATAAATTTGAGTCAATTTGTATAGAGCATGACGAAATAATGGACTCAAATGAAGGTTTGATAAAATGGCTAGAGCTTTTACATCATACAGGTATTGCGATAGTTAAGAACGCACCTATAGAAAAAAAATCTGCTTTTCCTTTACTTAATAGAATAAGCCACATAAGAGAGACTTTTTTTAAAACACCGTTCGAAGTTATAAATATTCCAAAACCAAATAATTCAGCTTATACAGCGCATGCACTAAGGAATCACATGGATCTTCCATGGTTTGAACTCCCTCCAGGATACCAATTTCTTCACTGCTTAATCAATTCTGCTAAAGGGGGCGACTCTTCAGCTGTAGATGGATTTGCAGTTGCAGAATATTTAAAGAACAATGAAAAAGAAATTTTTGAAACATTAGTTAATGTACCCTTAAAGTTTAGAGATATGGATTATACCCAAGAGTCCCACAGAGGTTTTCATGCACCAGCAATAAGTTTGACTAAAGATGGAGATTTTCATGATATTAGGTTTAGTGTAGCAACAATGGATGTACTTGATTGCCACCCTGATTTAATGGAAAAAGTTTATAAAGCTCATCATAGATTTGGAAATTTATTGCATGATGATAGATTTCAAATTAAATTTCGATTAGGACCAGGTGATATATACTCATTTAACAATAGAAGAGTTTTACATGGTAGAACAGAATTTGATCCTAACTCAGGACATAGACATCTTCAGGGGTACTATATGGATCGAGATGAAATAATTGGAAGATTGGTCTATTTAAAAAAGCAATAGCTTTATAAATTCTCAAAAATTAAATTATAATTTTTTTTATATTTATTAAAATCATATTTGGTCTTGATCGTATAAAAATATTTTTCAATTTTTAAATTTTGAATTTTTTTATTCTTTAAGTATGATTTGTCCAGTATTAGGCAGTTGATATCTTTATTATTCGCTTTTTTAATTATTTTTTTAATACTGGTTGGTGGCGCGAAAGATAATCCAACTTTTACATTTTTGTTAATTTTTAATAAATTGTAAATATTTTCATGCTTAAAAGTTATAAATACACATCTTTTAAATTTTGAGGTTTCTTTTAAGAGCTTTCTAAGTAGCGAAATTGAAAAAGTTGGCTTAATTTCAATGAATAATGGGTATTTATTTTTTGAGAATATTAATAGGTCTTTTAATAACGGAACTGGATTATTTAGACTAGCACTTATTTCTCTAATTTTCGAATAATTGAGATTTTTTACACTTAAATTTTTTTTAAAAATTCTTTTAAGTGTAAAATCATGAAAACAAATAAACTCACCATCTTTTGTTGCATGAATATCTGTTTCAATTCCATAATTTTTATTAAAACAATATTTAAAAGAATTTATATTATTTTCTAAGAATTTTTTTTTAGCAAGACCTCTGTGAATTAATAGTTGAGGCATTTACAGATTATTAAAATCTATTTTTTTGTTGTTCCACGATGTCTTTGAATTCTATTTCCGTATTCCTGAGTAACCCTGTCAAATATAATTGCTAGAGCAACAATTGCTAGACCATTCATCAAACCTAGAGCCAAGTATTGATTAGAAATTGCTTGCAAAATTGGAACACCTAATCCTCTTACACCAATCATTGAAGCAATCACTACCATTGCTAAAGCCATCATAATTGTTTGGTTTATTCCAGCAAAAATTGTTGGAAGCGATAAAGGTATTTGAACAGATCTTAATTTTTGCATCGGAGTGGCACCAAAAGCCTCAGCAGCTTCTAATGTTTCTTTATCTACCTCTCTTATCCCTAAGTTTGTTAACCTTACAACAGGAGGTAAAGCATAAATACATACAGCCAATAGACCTGGAACTTTTCCAATTCCTAATAACATGATAATAGGTATTAGATAAACAAAGCTTGGAATTGTTTGCATCATATCTAAAACTGGTAATATAGCTCTTTCAGCTCTACTTGATTTTGACATTAAAATACCGATTGGTATTCCAACCACTATACATACAAGCGTTGAAACAGAAATAATAGCAACTGTTGCCATACAGTTTTTCCACATTCCAAAATAACCAATAACTATAAAACAAACTACTGTTCCAATTACCAATTTATAATTTCTAGAACCTATCCATGCCAAAATACCAAAAACTCCAATAATTATAGGCCACGGAGTATTTACTAATAATTTTTCAAGAAAAATTAAAAATGATAAAAGTGGATCAAAGAAACCTTCAATTGCATCACCGTATTCTCTTGAAAAGTTTTTAAAACTAAAATCGATACCTTTTTTTAACTCTCTAAGAGCGTCTCTATCCATTACTGGTATCTTACTGAAAAATTCCATATTAAATTTCTTATATTATAAAATCGAACCCGTTAAAATATAACGGGTTCGATTAATACTTTTAATTAAAGTGCTTTTTTGATTTTTGAGGCAGCTGAACCTGAAACCCATTTAGTCCACACATCTTCCTGTGTTTTTAGGAATTCAATTGCAGCATCCGCACCTTCTGCTTGGTTTTCACCCATCCATACCAGCATACCATTCATTACCGGACCTGGATAAGTTCTATTTTCAAGATATTTCATACCATCTTTACCAGCTGTTTTCTTAAAGTTATCAGTCGTAATTGTGAAAACTTCAGATTTTACCCATGAAGATTTTTTTGGATTAGCACATTCTTGCTCTGGTTTAACTAAACAATTATCCCAGTTATCTTTTCCAGCAAATTCTCCCATGTCAACAGCTTGCATGTTGTATTTTCCAATAAGAGCAGTTGGTGACCAGTAATATCCAAACCAGTTTTCACCTCTTTCTGCAGCTTTAGCTATTGAGCCATCTAGTCCAGCAGCAGAACCGGTTTCTACAATCATCCATCCTTTTTCTTCCATACCCCAAGCTCTAAAATGGTTTCTGTTACTTAGTTCACAGTTCCATCCTGGAGGACAGATATGAAATCCACCTTTTGAAGGATCTTCTGGATGTGGAAATAGATCAGGTCTTTTTAAAATTGCATCTGCAGTTGTAAGTTCTGGATGCTTTTCTAAAGTTGCAGGTAATACCCACCAACCTTCACCTAGTCCAGTAATTGGGGCTTTATTGATTGAATGCATTTTACCTTCATCCACTGCTTTGTTTAAAGCAACGATAGCAGCATTTGCCCAGAATTCTGGAGCAACATCTGGCTCACCTTTTTCTTGCATTGAAGTAAATGTTGGCATTGTTGCACCTGGAACAAGCTCAACTTCACATCCATAACCTTTTTCAAGTATAATTTTATCTACTTCAGCCATGAAATTTGCCGATGCCCAGTTCATATTAGCAATTGTAATCTTTCCACATGCAGCATTAGCAACACTTGTAAATAAAGTGAAACTTAAGACAGCTAATGAAGAAAGTACTATTTTTTTAATTATTTTCATTATTTTCCTCTTAATAGTTTATAATTATCAATCTCAACACAATAAGTTCAAGAAATCAATATATCAATGGACGCAAAACAACTTTGAATTGAATATAGAATTGATAATACATTATATATAGAGTGATTATTAGACTTTAAGTTTTAAATATTAGATTTCGTATCCTTTTTCCTCAGGCTCATTATCACTTAACTCTTCAGGAAATCCATCTGCTCTAAAATTTATATTGTTAATATCTTCCATTCTTTTAACAATCATAGAGGACCACGCTCTTGAACCATATTTTTTTTGACCGTCTTTGAATATATCAACAATTTTCGGAGAAATTTCTAATCCTGAATTTAATTTTTTTGCGAGATCATTAAATAAGCCTGTATCCTTTAAAACCAAGTCCATAGTAAAATTAATATTGTAAGACCCATTTAAAATCACCTGACTTTCAGTTTCATGCACAAAAGAATTCCCTGAGGAAACTGCAATTCCTTTATAAGCTTTAGTAAGATCTAAATTTGATTTTTTAGCTACAGTCCAAGCCTCACCTAATGCAACTAGATGAACTGAGGCTAAGTAATTTGTTATAACTTTAAGAACTGTAGCACTTCCTAATTCACCAGTATGCAATACTTTTCTACCCATTACAGTCAATGCAGATAAAATTCTTTCAAAAGTTTTTCTATTTCCTCCAACAAATATAGCAATATTTCCAGTAGCAGCCCTATGACAACCACCACTTACTGGACCGTCTAAAGGTATGCCATTTTTTTCTATAACCTTCTTGCCAATTCTTTTAATTTCAGCTTCATCAGTCGTGCTCATTTCAAGCCAAATTTTATCTTGAGTTATACCCTCTAGCACTCCATTTTCACCCTCCATAACATCTGCACAAATTTTTGGAGATGGTAAGCATGTAATAATTAAATCTACTTGCTCTGCTAATTCTTTTGCAGAACTTGCAACTTTAGCACCTAAATTTTTAAACTCGTTTGTTAAATTCTCATCCAAGTCTCTTACAGTTAAATCAAATTTATTCCTTAACAAACTTCCAGCTAGTTTACCCCCAACATTTCCTAAACCAATAAATCCTATTTTCATTTTTTAACCTCATTATTTTTATTTTTTGTAAATACAATTAAAATTACTCCAACTATAATTAATGCCCCACCGGTAAATAATTCTTGTGTAGGTTTTTCTCCTAAAAGAAATATTGCTGCTAATAATCCTGTTGGTGGAATACCCATAGTTACAATTGGAAGAACTTTATAAAGTGGATTATTTTTTAAAACATAATAGAAGCAGCCATAGGTAATTGGTTGCATTATAAAACCGATATAAATAGCTATAATCCAATGATCAAATTTTGCATTCGTTAAATAACTTATTGTATTTCCATCTAGTATCGCTGAAATAAATATTAAAATTGGTCCAGAAAACAAAGCCAACCAGGCAACTAAAGCTAGTGGGTTAATTTCTTTACTTAATGGCTTAACAACAACTTGGCCGAGCGCCCATATTGCAGATCCTAAAATTGTTAACCCAATACCAATAAATTTGCCATCTAAACTGGGTGATCCTGTTAAAACATAAACTCCAATAAAAGCAATTCCAATCCCAACCAAAGCTCGTATGGTTGGTTTTTCTTTAAGCATGAAATATGCAAAAATTACCCCAAAAGGAACTTCGGTTTGCACTAATAATACTGCTGCAGATGCATCGATTAAATTTAAACCAGAATACGTAATACTATATTGCAGTGTATTAGCTATAAAAGAAGCGATAAAAATTTTTTTTAAGTATCCTCTTGGTATTGGAAACCACCAAACTAAAACAGAAGCTGCAAACATAAATCGAATTCCCATTAATAAAATTGGAGGAAAAGATTCAAATGCAGGTTTGGCTATGACAAAACCAAAACCTAAAAATATAGGCACCAAAGATGCAACAAAGGTGTCTTTTATATTCATATCGTTTTTTATATTAATGATTAAAGAACTTATGATATATTCTCTCTTTTAAATTATGAATTCAACAAAAATAGATCCTAAATATATTTCGAAATCAAATCCTAGAGTAGGCTTAATCGCCCTTGCAAGTGACTTCATGATCGAAAGAGACTTTATAAATGTTATTAAAGACCGTGATATTGACTTTTTTGTTAACCGTATTGAATGTTACAATCCACTGACTAAGGAAAATCTAATAAAAATGTCTAATAAAGTTACAGAAGTCACAAAAGACATATTACCAGACCAAGATATTGATTGCGTAGTTTATGGATGTACCTCAGGAACTATAGCTGCAGGGTATAGCTCTATAGAGCAAAAAATTAAAGTAGCTAAACCGATGGCAGATGTTACGACGCCAAGCACTGCCGCAATAAAAGCATTAAAAAAATTAAATATTAATAAGCTATGTCTTTTTACCCCTTATAGTAAAAAACTTAACGATGATGTAGTTGAATATTTTAAAAGTGAAGGATTTGAAATTACTTCAAATGCATATTTTGATATAGAAGCAGATTATGACATTGGTAAAGTTGATCAAAATTATTTGTCCGAAGTTTTATCTAAAATAGATTTAAATGGAGCAGAGGCTTTATTTGTATCATGTACAGCCTTGCCAGTCTTACCAATAATTGATGAGTTAGAAAAAAAATTAAACACAACTGTTTTATCTAGTAATCAGGCTTTGATTTGGGATACCCTTGAGAAAATAAATAAAAATAATTCAGTGGAAGGATTTGGAAAATTATTCCAAAGTAATTAATGCTTTTTACAAATGAAGAATATAAAGATAGATTAAAGAAGACTCAAAAAATGATGCAAGAAAAAGGCATCGAATTATTAATCTCTCATGATACAAATAATTTAAATTATTTAACTGGTTATGATGCTTGGTCTTTTTATTATGCACAATGTGCAATAGTTCATGTTAATGCAGAAGAGCCCTTATGTTTTGTTAGAGCTCAAGATGCTGGTGGAGCATATATAAAATCTTATCTTAAAAATGAAAATATTATTGTTTATGACGAAAACTATATTCATACTTGGCCTAAGCATCCATATGATTACCTAGTTCAAATCATCAAAGAAAAAAAATGGGATAAACTTTGTATTGGTGTGGAGATGGATGCACATTACTACACAGCATTTTGCCATGAAAAGATTAAACAAGGTCTACCTAATGCGAAGATAGTTGATAGTGATAGATTAGTTAACTGGGTAAGATTAGTAAAATCAGATACTGAAATTGGATTTATGAAATCAGCTGCTAAAATTTCTGAAAGAGGCATGAAAACTGCAATGGAAGTTATTAATCCTGGTGTAAGGCAATGTGATGCAGTAGGTGAAATTCAAAAAACATTATTTTATGGAACAGAGGAATTTGGAGGTGAATACTCAAGTATTGCTACGTTACTTCCAACTGGAAAGGGAACTTCCGCCTCTCATTTAACAGCATCTCAAGATAAGTTTGTAGAGGGTGAGGCGACCATAATTGAGCTATCAGGAGTTTATAAAAGATATCATGCTCCAATGGCTAGAACAGTATTACTTGGAAAACCAGATCAGTTAAAAATTGATACAATGAAAAAAACTATTGAAGCTTTAGAGGCTGGTATTAGTGCTACAAAACCAGGAAATACAGCAGATGATGTTGCACAGGCTTTTTGGAAAATACTAGATAAGTATGGAATTGAGAAGAAGTCTAGAACTGGCTATTCAATAGGAATTGGTTACCCACCAGATTGGGGAGAGCATACACTTAATATTTATAAAGGAGACATGACAGTTTTGGAACCAAATGTTTGTTTTCACATGATAGCAGTGATGCAGTTTGGTGATTGGGGTGTAGAAGCTTCTGAGGCAGTTAGAGTAACTGAGAACGGAAGTGAATTATTTTGTAATATGAGCAAAGAATTATACGTCAAATAAATTGCTTGATTATCAATCTAACTAATGTTTTAAAGTCGTATGGGTAATGATCACTTCGTAAGATTCGAAAATGTAGATAAAAGTTACGACGGTAAACAACTTGTCGTAAAAGGTTTAAATTTAGACATTGAAGAAGGTGAATTTGTTACAATGCTTGGACCATCTGGTTCAGGTAAAACAACTTGTTTGATGATGTTGGCTGGTTTTGAAACTCCAACTAATGGACAAATTTATTTAGACAACAAAGTCATTTCAGATATTCCTCCACATAAGAGAGGAATAGGAATGGTTTTTCAAAACTATGCTTTGTTTCCTCACATGACTGTTTATGAAAATTTAGCTTTTCCATTAAGAGTTAGAAAAATTCCAAAAGATGAAGCTGATAAAAAAGTTGATAAAGCTTTATCAATGGTTTCGCTACAAGGGTATGAGTCTAGAATGCCAATGCAATTATCAGGAGGTCAACAACAAAGGGTTGCTGTAGCAAGATCATTAGTTTTTGATCCAAAACTAGTATTAATGGATGAGCCTCTGGGAGCCTTAGATAAAAATTTAAGAGAAAGTATGCAATATGAAATCAAACACATACATGAAAGTATTGGTGTAACAGTTGTATATGTTACACACGATCAAACTGAAGCCCTAACTATGTCAAATAGAATTGCAGTATTTAATGATGGAAAAGTTCAACAACTTTCAAGTCCTGATGAATTATATGAAAGACCAGTAAATTCATTTGTTGCAGAATTTATTGGTGAGAATAATACATTTGCTGGAGAAGTAACTGATGTTTCAGGTAACAAATGTAAAGTAAAATTAAATTCAGGTGCTGAAATTTTAGCAAACCCAATTGTTGCAAAATCAAAAGGAGAAAAAACTACAGTTTCATTAAGACCTGAAAGAGCCTTGATTGATCCAGAGACAGAAATGGATAATAATCATAAAGGCAAAATTGAAGAAGTAATTTACCATGGTGATCATACGAGGTTAAGATTAGATTTATTAGGAAACAAAGAATTTATTTTGAAAGTTCCAAATAGCTCTAATAGAATGGATATTAAAGAGGGCAAAGAAATAAACATCGGCTGGAATAGCACCGATTGTAGAGCTTTAGATCCAAAATAATAATTCTGACAATTATAAAAATTCCAATTAAATCAATATTAAAATGACATGTTGACTTAGGTAGTCAATTTTGTTGTACTTTCGCTTTATAAAAAACGTTTAAACGGAGGATAAATGAAAAAATTAAGTAAATTATTACTTGCTCTTTCTTTTGTACTTTCTGTAACAACTTCAGCATTTGCAGTTACTGTAGTGTCTTGGGGTGGAGCTTACACAGAGTCACAAAAATTAGGGTATGGTGATCCTACAGCTAAAAAGTTAGGAATACCTGTTAATTGGGTAGACTACACTGGTGGATTATCAGAAATTAAAGCTCAAAAAGAAGCTGGAGCAATTACTTGGGACATCATGGATGTGTACGCAAAAGATACAATCATCGGATGTGACGAAGGAATTTTCCATGAATTCGATTTTGACAAAGACTTCTTGCCGGCTCCAGATGGAACACCTGCAAGTCAAGACTTCTTTACAAGCATGCCATCTAAGTGTGCGGTTGGAAACATCCTGTACTCTTGGAACTTTGCTTATAATGATGCAACAATCGGAGATAAAAAACCAAAAACAATTAAAGACTTTTTCAATACTAAAAAGTTTCCTGGTAAAAGAGCAATCTACAAAGGTGCAATGTCTAACTTAGAGATCGCATTGGTTGCTGATGGAGTTAAAGCTAGCGGAGCGCAAGCTGGTGGTGACTTACTTTACAGAAAAATGGAAGGTCCTGGTATTGACAGAGCTTTAGCTAAAATTAAAAAACTTTGTACAGATCCTAAAGGTGGATGTGTATTTTGGAATGCAGGAGCTCAACCACCAGAACTATTAGCTAATGGTGAAGTAGTAATGGCTACAGGTTGGAATGGTAGATTCTTTAACGCACAAATGGAAGGAACTCCACTTGTACAAGTTTGGGACGCTCAAATCCTTGACTATGAATATTTTGCATTAGTTAAAGATGGTCCAGGCTATGCTGATGGAAGTGCTATGAAAGTACTTGCTGAAATGACTAGTACAGAAGGTTTAGCAGGAAGTGCTAAGTATATTGCTTACGCTCCTTGGAGAAAATCTTCAATTGCTATTATGGAAGCAGGAGAGCCTTGGTTTAAAGATGGTAAAACTAACATGGTACCACATATGCCAACAGCACCAGCGAACTTAAAAAGCCACATTCTTATGAACCCTGATTACTGGGCAGATAACCAGGATGAGATCAATGAGAAATGGGAAGCAATGAAAGCTGGTCTATAATTTAGTTTTATAGAATAGTTTTTTATACTATATTGAAAGGGCAGTTATTTATAACTGCCCTTTTTTTTATTATGAGCCAAGAACAAATTTTATCATCTGACGGAATACCTCTCGAGCAAAGTCTCAAAAAAGCTGAGAGAAAAAATAAACTTAAAGCAGTTTTACTAGTAGCTCCATTATTTTTATTCTTACTTATCATTTACGTTTTTCCAATTGGAGATATGCTATTTAGAAGTGTAGACGATCGTATGATCACTAAAATGCTTCCCAAAACATTTCAAGCCATGGAAAATTGGGATGGACAAGATCTACCAGATGAGCCTGTTTATAAGGCAATATATGAAGATCTAAAATATTTAAAAGAAAACAAAACTTATGGAAAAATTATTGCAAGATTAAATTATGAAAAATCTGGATTTAGTAGTTTGATAAAAAAAACTGTTAGAAAGTTAAAAAAGATTGAAGAGGGTAATTATAAAGAGCAATTCATAAAGATACACAAAAGGTGGGGGCAGCCTGAATATTTGGTTGCTTTAAAAAATGCAGCTCCTAACTGGTCATATGCGAAATATCTTAAAGGAATTGATATGAGGTTTGACCAAGATAGAAATATTATTCAGGTAGAGGAAGATAGAAGGATTTATAAAATTTTGTGGATGAGAACAATTAACGTTGCTTTTTGGGTTACCCTTTTTTGTTTTGTCCTTGCTTATCCAATTTCACATTTACTTGCTACTTTGCCGATGAAATATAGTAATTTATTGATGATTTGTGTATTACTTCCTTTTTGGACGTCATTATTGGTAAGAACCTCAAGTTGGATGGTTTTACTTCAACAACAAGGTCCAATAAATGATTTAATTGTTTGGCTTGGTTTAGCAGCAGATGATAATAGGCCAGAGCTAATGTATAATGTAATTGGTACGTTTGTTGCAATGACACAAATATTATTACCTTTCATGGTGTTACCTCTTTATAGTGTGATGAAAACAATTTCCCCAAGTTTAATGAGAGCTGGTAAATCATTGGGTGGCACACCTTTAGTATCTTTCGTAAAAATTTATTTTCCTTTAACTATTCCTGGTATTGGTGCAGGATGTTTATTAGTTTTTATTTTGGCTATCGGTTATTACATTACACCTGCATTAGTAGGTGGAGCTAGTGGATCTTTAATCAGTAATTCAATCGCTTATCATATGAAAAGTTCACTAGATTGGGCTTTTGCATCTGCACTTGGAACTATGTTGTTGGTAGGTGTTTTAGCAATTTATTGGGTCTATAACAAACTTGTAGGTATAGATAATATTAAGTTAGGATAATTTATGGCTTTACCAAATCATACACCTTTAAATTATAGAATTTGGCACTACACTTATTTAACATTTTGCGGCTTAGTATTCTTTTTTTTAATTGCTCCATTGTTTGTAATTTTGCCGCTTTCATTTAACGCTGAACAATACATCCACTTTTCATCAAAAATGTTGGCACTTGATCCAGAAGGTTTTTCTTTAAGGTGGTATGAGGATATGATTTATGGAACTAAAAATCCTTGGGGTCTGGCCACAAAAAATAGTCTAGTGATTGCTTTTTTTGCAACAATAGGCTCAACAGTTTTAGGAACTGTAGCTGCTTTAGGTTTAAGTAGTAGACATATGCCTTACAAAGCTGCCTTTATGGCATTATTAATTTCACCTATGATTGTTCCTTTGATTATTTCAGGAACTGCAATATTTTTCTTTATGGCTAAAGTAGGTTTAGCGGCAACACATACAGGTATAGTATTATCACATATAATTTTAGGAACTCCATTTGTTGTAATTACGGTTACAGCAACTTTATCTGGTTTTGACCACAGTGTAACAAGAGCTGCTGCAAGTTTAGGAAGCAATCCTGTTAATACATTTATGAAAATAACACTTCCTTTAATTATGCCTGGTGTAATTTCTGGAGCTTTATTTGCTTTTGTAACTTCTTTTGATGAAGTTGTGGTTGTTTTATTCTTAGCTGGGTTAGAAAATACTACAATTCCAATTCAAATGTGGGTTGGTTTAAGAGAGCAATTAAGCCCAACGATCATGGCAGTTGCAACTTGTTTAATTATAATGTCTACTTTAATTTTAGTTAGTGCAGAACTTTTAAGAAGAAGATCAGAGAGATTAAGAGGAATTAATCATTAACTCTTACAATAGAATAAAATTTCTATTTTTTTAATCATTTTTACCAACTAGTTTTTCATAACTAGAAGATAAATCTTTAATTAAATCACAAACTTCAAAACTGTTATCTAAGATTTTTCCAACAGGAGTTACTTCTGCTGCTGTGCCCGTAATAAAACAACCTTTAAAATTAGATAGTTCATTTGGAGATATTTTTCTTTCATGTATTTTGATATTTTTTGATTTTGCTAGATCTATTACAGTTTTTCTAGTTATACCGTCTAAAAAAGAGTCTGGAATTGGAGTGTGCAGTTCATTTTTTTCATCTTTAAAAAAAATATTAGCACTAGTAGCTTCAGCAATATTTCCTTCATGATCCAACATAAGAGAGTCAGTGTACCCTTCTTTTTCTGCTTGGTGTTTTGAAAGTGTGCAAATCATATATAATCCTGCCGCTTTACTTTGCCAAGGTGATGAATTTTGAGGAGGTCTTTGCCATTGAGAAATATTTAATTTTATACCTTTTAATTTTAGATCTGGGTCAAAATAAGTTGGCCATTCCCATATCGCAATTGCAACATTTATTTTTGTATTTTGAGCAGAAACTCCCATCATCTCACTACCTCGCCAAACAAATGGTCTAACATATCCATTTTGAATATTTTGATCAGTAACTAGTTTTTTTGTAGCCTTGATAATTTCATCATATGAGTAAGGGATTTTCATATCTAATATTTGTGCAGAATTAAAAAGTCTATCTGTATGTTCCTCTAATTTAAAAATTTTTGTGTTGTAAACTCGTAAACCTTCGAAAACTAAACTTGCATAATGCATTCCATGACTGATGATATGAACTCTTGCATCTTGCCATTCACATAATTCATTGTTGAACCAAATTTTTCCAGATCTTTTATCAAATGGTAATTGTTGCATGTGTAAATTAATCTACAGACTCAATTATCGTAGCAATACCCATCCCAAGTCCTATACATTGAGAAGCCAAAGCATATTTTTTATTTTCTCTTTTTAATAGTTGGGCCACTTTTCCAGTTATTCTAGCACCTGTTGCCCCAAGTGGATGACCTAAAGCTAATGCTCCACCATCCAAGTTTACTTTGCTTGGATCTATTCTTAAGTCTTTTATGCAAGCCAAAGATTGAGATGCAAATGCTTCATTAAGTTCTACAATATCAATATCTTTAATTGACAATTTAGCTCTTGTTAAAGCTTTCTGAGTAGCACCTATTGGACCTAAGCCCATCGTATCAGCTTTACATCCTTGAACAGATGTAGATATAATTCTACCTAAAATTTCTAAATTATTATCTTTTGCATATTGCTCTTCACAAATTAAAGTAGCTGCTGCACCATCAGTTAGTGGTGATGAAGTTGCTGCAGTCACAGTTCCATTTTGATCGAATGCTAATTTTAAACTATCTAATTTTTCTTGATTACTATTAGGTCTTATATTGCTATCTTGAGAACAGTTTCCTATCGAAACTATTTCATCTTTAAATTTTCCTTTAGATTGTGCTTCAAACGCTTTTTGATGACTTGAAATTGCAAATTCTTGTTGTTCTGTCCTTGAGATGGAATATTGTTTTGCAACATTCTCGGCAGTAGTTCCCATTGAAAAGTATACATTTGGGTTTTCTTTCCCGTCATAAGGATATGGCATAGGATCAAAACCAGTTGTTACTCTGGTCATGCTTTCTACACCTCCACAAATAAAAACTTTTCCAGATCCCATTGCTATTTTCCCTGCAGCAATGTGAATACCTTCCATTGAGGACCCACACCATCTATCCACTGTCATTCCTGAAGTTTTAATGTCCATATCTGTCAGAAAGGTTACTAGTTTACCAATATTAAAACATTGTTCACCAGTCTGAAAAGCACAACCAATTACAATATCTTCAATATCAGCTTTATTAACATTAGTTTTTGAAACAAGATTATTGATGACCTCAGCCAGTAAGTTTACAGGTTTTACGTCTATTAATTCACCTTTTCTTGCCATCGTAAAAGGTGATCTTGAATAACCTGCTATTACTGCTTTAAACATAGAGCATATATATAACTACTTAATCTGGAAATGGCAAAGATGTTATCGTCCCATTTCTTTTATCTCCATCGTGAGTTTGAACAATTACTTTTTCTCCAATCTCCCAATGGTCTTTTAAAATCATTGATAAACCAATATTTTTTTTAATTCTTGGAGAGAAGATGCCAGATGTAATTTGGCCAATCTTAACATTATCTTTTGAAAGTACTTTTAAAGGTTGACTGGTTGCCGGACATGGGTCCCCATCAAAAATAATACCTCTCATTCTTTGTTTAATGCCATCACTTTGAATTTTAGTTAAAGCTGTTTTTCCAATGTATTCATGAGAAGCATTACTGTGACAATACTTATCTAAGTTACACTCAAATGGATTATTTTCTCCAGTAAAATCATTTCCATAAGACATAAGTCCACATTCAATTCTATCAATTAAATTTGGACAACCAGGAGAGATATTAAATTCTTTTCCAGCTTGCCAGATCGTATCCCAAAGTTTTTCACCCATTTCAATTTTATCAAAATAATTTTCGTGAACTTTAAAATAAATCTCAAAACCATCTTGTTTACTATAGCCTGATCTTGCAACAATTTGTTTTGTTCCTTCAAAATCCAATACTCTAAAATTAAAAAATTTTATCTTTCTTATTTCTTCTCCAAATATTGACGCCATTAAATCTTCAGATTTAGGTCCCTGAATTGCCAAAGGGTAAACATCTGGTTCTTCAATTTTTACATTTAAGTTTAAGCCTAAAGCATAACCTTTCGACCATAATAAAATATCTGAGTCTGCTATTGAGATCCAAAACATATCGTCATCTAGTTTGAGTAATACTGGATCATTTATCATTCCACCATTTTCATTTAACATCGGAATATAAAAACATTTTCCAGTTTCCATATTATGCAACGAACGTGGAGTTAATTTTTGGACAAGTTCAGCAGCATCGGGCCCACTAATTTGCACTTGTCTTTGACAAGAAACATCCCAAATTTGTACATCTTTACTTAAATGCCAATAATCCTCCTCAACTGAATTTTTAAACCCTTTTGGTAAAAGCATGTGATTTACAACAGTGAAATCTGAAACACCATGTTGCTCAACTCGGTTTGTAAATGGAGTTCTTCTAATTCTTCTCGACATGTTTAATTTTATATTTTTAGACATAAAAAAATTTAATTAATTATTGAGACCACCAAATTGAATAACCATTTGGAGATATAATAATAGGTAAGTGATATTTTTTTTTAGGATCTTCCATTCTAAATTTAATTATTATTTCAGAAACAATTTTTTTTTTAGAAAAATAGTCAGAAGTTTTACAGATCATTTCATAGTCACAATTACAATCGTCTTCCGAAAGATTAAAATCTTTTAAAATTCTACCTCCACTATCAGTTTCAGTTTCAAAAAAAATAATTTTATTTCCAGATGAATTTATTTGATTAATTATAACTTTAACTCCATTTGCATGAGTTCCATCAACTGAATTAAGTAAGTGAGAAGATAAAGTTGCCATAAGTTTATTCTATTGAAGCCTTATCTCTTTTGTCGCTAACTGCAGCAACTATTGGACTTATTACACCTTTAGCTTTGACGTTTACACATGCAGTTTTTCCACTTTCTAAAGCCCTTTTTAATGCTGGAGCTAATTCCTCTCTTTTTGTAACTAACTCACCATGTCCACCAAATCCCTCAAAAATTTTATGAAACGGTATGTCTCTAAAATCTGTAGCAAAATGTTTTCCACTATCAAACAAACGTTCTTGTTGTTGAGAAATACAATCTAAACCTCCATTATTATCTATTACAACTACTATTGGTTTATTCTCTTGAAAGGCAGCTTCAATTGATAAGCCTCCAGAAAGAAAAGCTCCATCACCACTAATTAAAATTACATTTGAATCTGGATGAGTATTTTTTGCAGACAGTGCAAAAGGTACACCAACACCTAGCATACTAAATGTTCCAGGATGTAAAATGCCTCCAATTTTTTTTCCTTTTGAACCTGCAATATTGATCGCAATTTCAGACCAAAAATGAGTATTACCTCCATCAATAACTAACCAGTCTTTTTCTCCAATTGCATCCTGAACATCTAAAGCTAATTGAAGTGGATGCATTTTCCCCCCATTAGATTCTGCTTTTTTAGTTTCTTTATTTAAATCCTCTAAAGTTTTATTAACCCATTCTTGTTTTTTTGATTTATTAAGATCAAACCATTCATTACCTAAATTCCATTTGTTATTTTTTTTGAGGTTTTTTAAAGTATCTAAAAATACACCTGGGTCACATAATAGATTTATATCTGCTGCTCTATTAAGTTCAATTTCCTCATGAGATCCATTTATACAAACAAGTTTAGTTGATTTTGGAAAAAGAGGAGGATTACCAAAATTCATTTGATTATCTAGTCTTGCTCCAACCATTAATACTAAGTCAGATTCATGTAATGCAAACTTTGATGGAGGATACTGATGAATATCTGCTAACCCCATATAAGCATTTGCTTCTTCTCCTAATAATTTTTGGTGATAAGGAATATTAAAAATCGGTATAGATAAATTGTTTCCAACTTCTTCTAATTTTTTTTCAGACTCAGACCACCAAACTCCATGCCCACCAATTAAAACTGGTTTTTTTGCATTGCATGCAAGCTCTAATATTTCAGAAATATTTTTTGGATCTGGCCATGCTTTATCAACTGGTTTTGCTTGATGAGAAAAAGGTCTTTCCTCAAGTCCCGCATCTTCTGAAAAAGAAGAAAACATAATATCAACTGGTAAACTTAAATGAACAGCCCCAGGATATCCATTAGTTGCTATTCTATATGCTTTGTCCACAAATTCTCTAATTCTAGTTCCATCTGTTATGCTTGCACTATACTTTGTTAAAGGTGCAGCAATAGAAACGTCGTCTATTTCTTTAAAACCTCCTGAACCTTGTCTTTTTAAACTACTTGAACCAGTAATAAAAATAACTGGTGATCTTTCTCCCCAAGCCTCCATCATTGAAGGTACTGCGTTTGCAAAACCTTCTGGTCCAACAAGACAGACAGCTGGTTTTCTAGTAATTCTAGTATGTCCATCAGCAATATGACCTGCTATTTGTTCATGAGGGCAGTTTATAACCTCCATTTGACATTCCATGAATCCCTCTAAAGCCGGATTACAAAAACCTCCAGATAATGTGAAAACATGTTGTATTCCCTTATCTTTTAAAGCTCTTGCTATTAATGACCCGCCTCTTATTTTTTTTTCTGACATAGTATTAGTATTTCATATTTTGAATAAATTTTTTAGCAATAATTTCTGATGACACATCGTTTATATCAGTTAAACCAACTAACCCAAGTGCAGTACTTAGTTCATCTTTAATTATATCTAAAATTCTTCTTAATCCTTTTTCACCATCAGCACCTATCCCGTACATCAATGGTCTTCCTAGCATCACATAGTTAGCACCTAAAGCTAAAGCCCTTATGATGTCACTTCCACCTCTTATTCCACTATCAAAAAGCAAAGGAAATTCTTTACCAAGTGCGTTTCTAATTATTGGTAATGCTTCAATAGCAGCAGTAGCACTATCTAATTGTCTTCCACCATGATTTGATACTTGAATAGCATCTACACCTTCTGCTTTAATTTTAGTAGCATCTTCTGGTGACATAACACCTTTGATTATCAATTTACCTTTCCACGCATCTCTTACTCTTTTTAAAGTTTCCCAATCCGTTGCACCTCTACTTTCACTTCTTACAAATTTATTACCATTTTTTGATGTTTCATAATTCATAGGTTTTGGAATACCACCTAATAAAGTTGACAATGACCAAAGGGGGTGGGTCGCAAAATCAAATATTTGCTTAGGTCCAATTTTAAAAGGAACAGTAAATCCATTTTTATTATCTTTAGCTCTTCTAAACTGAATTGGCACATCTACAGTTAGAATAGCTACTTTATAACCGGTCTGTTCTGCTCTTTGCAAAAGCTCCATTACAAAACTCTCTTGAAAATTATATAATTGAATCCATGAACGTCCCTCTGATAGTTCATACATTTTTTCTAATGATGTTGATGATGCCATTGAAACGCAAGCAGGTATATTGTTCACAACACTTTCATTAGCAAGCATTTTGTCTGCACCAGTCCAAGTTAAATTACACATACCCATTGGAGAAAAACCAAAAGGTTGATCAAACTCAATATCTAAAAATTTTTTTTTTAAGTTTCTATTCTCAACATTTCTTAAAACTTTTGGCTCAAGCCTGATCTGATCTAACGCTGTACTATTAATTTCACAAAGTTTTTCATCACCAGAGGCACCATCTACAAAATCAAACATTAACCTAGGCATTCTTTTTTTTGCTAAAATTCTTGCATCCTCAATACTGTGAATTTTTTTACTAGCCGTTATGTTGATCATATTTTTTTATATATTCTTTAAGATTAATTTTTTTACTTTTATCTAAAAAATAGGCGTTATGATTATCAACAGTAGAATAAACTTCAGTTGGTTTTCCGTCAATCAAAACTACTGCCACACCGTCATCAATAGCGATCCCTTCAGGTAATTTGTTATTTTTGATATTAAATTCAAACTTATTTAATCTATCAATATCAGAAGAATGAGGTGTGCAGGCTCCTTTTATAAGACCAATTCCCTTTAATGGCTCAAAACCTTGCCCCATTGAATCTGACAATATCCAATCAAACCAACAAACTGCACCAGCACTTACACCAGATAATATAATACCTTTTTCATAGGCAAGTTTAAAAATTTTTTCTAAATTATTTTTTTTCCAAATTTCCAGCATGAAAAAAGTACTACCACCCCCAACATAAACTATGTCTTTATTTAACAGCCATTCTGAGAAATCATTTACATTAGATGTAAGATTAAAATGAGATAACTGTGAATTTGTATTTTCAAATCTTTTATAAAATTTATTTATCTTTTCTTCATCATCTTTGCTAGCAGTTGCTAAAAAACCAATATCATTTTCAGTTTTTTTTGAATGACTTAATATATAAAGATCTAGTTTTTTATCTGACTCAGGTGATATACCAACACCTCCAATTGCAATTATTTTTTTTTCTACACTGTTCATTTAAAAAATTTAAAAAATCAAATTAATATATAATATACAAAAAAAAAGTTTTTAATGATTGATGCTATTTCAAAAAAATTAGCACCTACAGGTGTACTGCGTATCGGTTTAAATATGAGTAATTTTTTACTGATTAATGGGAAAGATACATCTGGATTACCCGATGGAGTGTCACCTGATATTGGAAAGCGACTTGCTAAAGAATTAAATGTTAAACATGAATTAGTTCTATATGCTAAACCGGGACTGTTAGCTGATGAAGTAAATAATGATAAATGGGATATAGGAAATATTGCATGCGAAAAAGAGAGAACTAAGACAATAGATTTCAGCAATTCTTATGTAAATATTGATGCAAATTTTATTTCTAGGAGCAAAGATAATTTTAAAACAAATGATGATGTAAATACAGTAGGAACTAAAGTAGCAGTTTTAGAGAGAAGTGCATATGATTTATGGTTAACTGAAAATTTTAAAAATGTTGAATTAATAAGAGTTAATACAATTGAAGAATCACATAAACTATTTAGAGAAAAAAAGGTAGATGTTCTTGCTGGTTTAAAACCAAAACTTATTGAAGAAATTGAAGCTAACGATGATTTTAGTATGATAGCTATTCCATTTACATTTATTAAACAATCAATTGGTATTAAAAAAGGAAACCCTGAGATTTTAGATTTTTTAAATAACTTTATTTCTAAGCTTATAAAAGAAGGTTTTGTTGAAGGCTTATTGAAAAAACATAATGTACAAAATAAATTAAGTATTCCAAAAATTGTTTAGCTTTTTATTCCTACCCAAGGTTCTGCTTTTGTGGGTATTTTTTTATTAATACCTCTTACTATTTCACCTTTTGGATCATACATGGGCAGTTTACAGAGTTCAGCTTTATGAATTTTTTCATCAGTGCACTCAACCTCAACTACTGTTCCAGGACCAATTTCTGGTGTATCTAATAATGCTATACCAACTCCACAGACTTGATAAGGTGACCAAGTGCTCGAAGTGATATTGCCAACAAATTGATCATTTAATTTTATAGACCTTCCTTTTTTTGCAATACCATCAACAACTCTTATTCCCCAACTACGACAAGTTTTATCAGCATTTTCTAAGGCTTTTTTACCAATGAAGTTATCTTTTTCTAAGTCTACAAAACGGCCTAGGCCAACAGTAAAAGGGTTAGTCTCATTTGTAAAATCTTGTCCAGCAGACAAAAGCCCAGCTTCAATTCTTCTGCCTCTAAATGAGGGTGTTGCTGTTATTATCATTCCCATCTTTGATCCTTCGTTAAGAATTAAATCTCCTAACTTTTCAGCATTATTTTCTGGTCGAAAATAAATTTCCCATCCTAATTCATTTGTAAAACCAGTCCTGCTTACTATTACTTTTTCACCGGCCATTGTAACTTCAGCCCAATCAAAATAATTCCATTCATTAGCAACTGTTTCGTCTATTAAATGATCAAGTAGCTCCATAGATTTTGGACCTTGAATTTGACTTACAAAAACATTTGGTTCATTAATATTTACATCTAAACCCTCTGAATTTGCTTTATACCATGAAAACATATCGCCATCTGCTTGAGCAAACCAATAACAATTCTCATCAATTCTTAAAAGTAAACCATCAGTAATTATTCCACCATTGTGATAACATGCAAATTGATAAGAGCATCTTCCTTTCTTAACTTTTGAAATGTCTCGAGGGAAAATTCGTTGAAGTAATTTTAAAGCATCTGGTCCTGAAATTTCATAAGGGTGTTCTCCAGTATGTCGAAGAATTATTTCTTGTTTTGTTTTCCAGTATTGTTCATCAGGAGATGCATTTGATAATTTTTCAGTTGTTAGTCTTCCAGCATATTGAGAATATTCAGGGTCATATGGAAGCTCTTGGTATGTTAAAGGATGTATGCTCATTGTTCTAGCCAATTCAACAGGTCTATCGCCCTTTTGTATTTGTGGCTTTATAGAAAACCTTATATTTTTCAAAGATTTATGCATAAATTTTTTAATAAATTAAATTTATCTATTAATCTAGTAATATCGCCTGCGACAAGAACCTATAATGGGTTACAATCTATAATTGTATTGTACATTAGTATTGTTCTAACTTTCCTAAGGTGTTAGCTTTCCAAAAAAAACAAACAGAGGAAGTTAATAATGAAATACATTTTTAAATTGATATCAGTTTCACTGCTATCAGCATTGTTATCATTTTCATTTGCAAATGCATCAAGTGGAATTTTTAAGATTTCACATGATCTTGGATTTGGAAAAGATACAAACTTAGACGCAATTACTAAAGGTAGACTGTTTCAAGTTGTTATCATGACACAAAACCGATTAGTAAGAAAAGACCTTAAAGGAATTACATCAGCAGAATTAGCTACAGATTGGTCAGCCAATGCAGATGCAACAGAGTGGACATTTAACTTAAGAAAAGGGGTTAAGTTTCATGATGGATCTGATTTTGACGCAGAAGATGTAAAATATTCGTTGATGAGAGTTAAAGACCCAGACATTGGATCTCCTGCAAAAAAAAGCATGAGTTCTGTTACTGATATTGAGGTGGTTGACTCACATACAGTAAAAATGAAGCTAAACACCTCTTTCGCTGATTTTCCATTATTGTTAACTGATTACAGATTGAGAATGATACCCTCAGGTTCAGGTGATACAATTGGTAAAACAGGTGTAGGAACTGGTCCATTTATCGTAGATAAATTTGATCCAGAAGGAACTACAGTTTTAAAAGCAAACCCAAATTATTGGGAAGGTGCTCCAGGATTAGCAGAGGTTCATGTAATAGCTATTCCAGATGGAGAAGCAAGAGTTCAAGCACTTTTAACTGGCCAAATACATATGAATAGATACGTGCCCTTCAGTCAGAAAAAAATTTTTGATGGAAATTCAAAATTTGATGTTTCTGTAGTACCAACAGGTAACTGGAGAGGAATGGTGATGAGAACTGATACTGCGCCATTTGATAATCCAAAAGTAAGAAAAGCTGTGAGATTAGCAGTTGATAGACAAGAGTTGGTTGATTTAGTTATGGGAGGTGCAGCAACTGTAGCTTGTGACACTCCTGTGGCACCATCGGATCAATACCGTCTTGATATGAAATGTCCACAAGATATCAAACAAGCAAAAAAACTTCTTAAGGAAGCTGGTTATCCAAATGGAATTGAAATGGTAATCCACGTTTCAACTAAAGAACCAACTTGGCCAACAATAGGTGAAGTTGTGCAACAACAATTAGCTAAAGCAGGAATTAAAGCTGAAGTTAAAATGACTCCTTCAAAAAGTTACTGGAAAGAAACTTGGATGAAGAAACCGGTTGCAATGACACGTTGGAACGAAAGACCTGCAGATAGTGCTTTACATGAAATTTATCATAGTGGTGCTAAATGGAATGAGTCTTATTTTAAGAACCCAGCCTTTGATAAGAACCTATCTAATGCAAGAGGTGAGCTTGACTTTGCAAAAAGAAAAGCTGCTTATCAAAATGCACAAAAAACTTTATGGGAAGAGTCAGGAACTATGATTCCTTACCATGTATCTAAATTAGTAGTAACTTCTTCAAAAGTTAAAAATTTAGATGAAGTTGAGGTGTTCTCAGTACGTTGGCATAAAGTCAAGGTAGATTAATAAAAAATATTGTTTTACAGGCCTTTATTAAGGCCTGTAAAATTTTTTCATCTTTTAAATAATTTTTTTTTCGATAAACAATTCTAAATATGTTTTTTTTAGTAATTAAAAGAATTCTTCTTGGTTTTATAACTCTTTTTATAGTTTCCCTTATTACATTTGTTGGAGTTGAAATTTTGCCAGGTGATGCTTGCACTACATATTTAGAAAGAGAAGCATATGGCGCAGCACTAGAAGCATGTTATGAGCGACTTGGTTTAAATGTACCAGCTTACGAAAGATATATTTCTTGGGCTTTTGGAGTTTTGCAAGGTGATTTTGGATACTCATTAAGTGGTGACATGAAAATTAATGATGTTCTTGGCCCTAGAGTGAAGAACTCAATGGTTCTAGCATCTGCTTCAATATTAATCGGAATACCAATAGCTTTATTGTTAGGGATTATTACCGCTTTATGGAGAGATAAGATGCCAGATATTATAATTTCAACAATAGCAATATTTTCGATGACTATACCAGAATTTGTTAGTGCTACTCTTTTAATTCTAATAGTTGCTATTTGGTTAGAATGGTTACCAGGAATTGTAATTGTTCCAACAGGAGTCTCAGTTTACGAATTACTCCCAAATATAATTTTACCAGTCATTGCTATTTCTATGATCATGACAGCTCATATGGCTAGAATGGTTAGATCAAGTGTTATTCAAGTAATGGCAAGTGATTATGTGCAGATGGCTATTTTAAAAGGTGTACCATATTGGAAAATGGTATTTAAACATGTGTTACCAAATGCATTATTACCAGCAATAAATGTAGTAGCTTTAACAATCGCCTGGCTACTAGGCGGTGTTGTAGTGACTGAAGTAGTTTTTAATTATCCAGGTTTGGGCAGGTTAGTTATTGAGTCTATATCAAATAGAGATTTACCAGTAGTTCAAGCTTTAGCAATAATCCTTGCATCAATTTATGTGAGTATCAATTTAATAGCTGATCTAATGACCTTAATGTTAAATCCAAGATTAAAATCTCTTCAAATTAAAAAATAAAATGAATAATAAAAAAGAAAAACAAAAAAATATTTTTCAAAAAATACTAGAAATATTAAAAACAATGGCATCTAAACCATCAGGGTTAATTGGATTAACAATTTTAGTTTTTCATGTTGTGCTAGCAATCACAAGTCCTTTGTATGTACCTCATGACTATAAAGCAATTGATCCTACTTTAATGCTTAGCCCTCCGTCATCTGAATTTTGGTTTGGAACTGACAGTCTTGGTAGGGATGTTTTTACTAGAACCATTTTAGGAGGAAGAACAGCACTTACAGTTACATTTTTTGGATCGTTGATAGCTTTGTTATGGGGTGGTGCATTAGGAATTTTTTGTGGCTTAGTTGGCGGTAAGACAGATGATATTGTAATGAGAATAATTGATGCTTTTTTATCTATCCCATGGATTTTAGCCATGCTCTTGATTGTATCTTTGTTAGGAACAACAACATTAGTTCTAATACCAGCGCTTGGATTTTTTTATGGAAAAGGAATTGTACGTGTTGCAAGAGCAGCAACTCATGACGTAATAGCTAAAGACTTCATTGTTTCCGCAAGAGCAAGAGGACACAGTAATTTTTCTATCATTTGGAATGAGATTTTACCTAACGTAAGAGATGCAATTATGGTTGAAGGTGCTATGAGATGGTCTTGGATGTTACTAGGGTTTAGCTCGTTATCCTTCTTAGGGTTTGGTGTTAGTCCACCAACTCCAGATTGGGGCTTAATGATATCAAATGCCAGAGGTTTAATGTCATTTGCATACTGGGCAGTTTTAGCTCCAATATTTGGCTTAAGCACTCTGATTATAGGGATTAATTTGACAGCTGATGCGTTTGCAAAAGCATTAGGTATAGATAGATCAACAAAGGCACCAGTTTAAAATGAAAACTTCTGTTCAAGAAATAAAAGATCTTACAATTGGATTTCAAAGTCAAAAAGGTGAACAGATATCAATTTTAAAAAATATTAGCACTACAATTAATAAAGGCGAAACAGTAGGAATAGTAGGAGAGTCAGGATCAGGAAAAAGTACATTAGCACTTGCAATGATGGGCTACGTTAAGCATGGCCTTTTTACAATTTCTGGTCAATGCATGTTTCACTCTAATAATTTATTAGAAATGGAAAATAAAGAACTCGAAACTATTAGGGGAAGAAAAATTGCAATGATCCCTCAAAACGCAGGTCAGTCTCTAACACCCAATCTTAAGATTGGTTATCAAATAGATGAAGCATTAAAGTTACATACTGATTTAAAAAAAGAAGATAGAGATAAAAAGATTTCTGAATTATTAAATAAAGTAAGATTGCCATCACCTGATACCATGGCTCAAAGATATCCTCATGAATTATCAGGCGGACAACAGCAACGTGTAGCAGTTGCTATGGCATTAGCTGGAAGTCCAGAGCTTCTTTTGCTAGATGAACCAACCACTGGTTTAGACGTTACAACCCAAGCTCATGTTTTAGAACTTTTGAATTTTATTGCAAAAGACACTGGTACTTCTATGGTTTATGTCAGTCACGACCTTGGAGCTATAGCACAGGTAAGCGATAGAGTAATTGTAATGTATTCTGGTGAAATAGTCCTAGATGGGCCTGTAAGAAGTATCTTAAAAAATCCTATTCATCCTTACACATACGGTTTATTGAAATCTATTCCAAAACTTACATTACCTGGATTGCCAAACTCAATGTCAGGTAGCCAACCTCAACCTGGATCAATTAAAAGTGGCTGTAGTTTTTATGAAAGATGTGAATTTTCAGATAATAACTGTAAGATTAATTCACCAACTCTTGAATATATAGATGATCTAAATACTTCAGTTAGATGCTTTAAACATAAAGAGCTTACAAACCAAAATGATTTAAATTCACAAACTGTAAAATCTATAGAAAATAAAATATTAAAAAATGAGATTTTAGATCTATCAAATGTATCAATAAGTTATGCAAAACAAAAATTTTTAGAGCAATTATTTAATAAAATCGAAGACAGCAATCCAACAGTTAAAGATATAGATATAAATATTAACAAAGGTGAAACTCTTGCACTTGTTGGAGAATCTGGAAGTGGAAAATCTACAATTTTGAAATCTATTGCTGGATTGCTTAAGACCAAAGATGGCATCATAAAATTTGAAAAAGACAAAGTGTTATCTAATGATTTGAAGGAGAGAGATCATAGTTTTTTAAGAGCTATACAATTAATTTTTCAAAATCCTGATGAGTCTTTAAATCCAAATCACACTGTTGAAGAAATAATCTCTCAACCACTTAAACTTTATTTTGGTTTAAAAGGACAGGAATTAAAAGATAAAATAATCGAAGTCTTAGATAAAGTAAGATTAGGGGAGTTTTATCTTACACGGTATCCGAGGCAATTATCTGGAGGTGAGAAGCAAAGAGTGGCCGTAGCTAGAGCTTTTGCAGCTAAGCCAGATATAATTTTATGTGATGAGGTAACTTCAGCACTAGATGTATCTGTTCAGGCAGCAGTATTAAACTTACTTCAGGAACTTAAGGAAGATTTTGGAACGACTTATGTATTCGTTTCTCATGATTTAGCAGTGGTAAGGGCTATAAGTGATAGAGTTGCAGTTTTGTATCAAGGAAGACTATGTGAAATTGGCCCATCAAAAAATGTGTATAAGTTTCCATCACATCCATATACAGAAGTTTTATTAGGAGCGGTTTTGGAACCTGATCCAGATGTCAAACCTAAACTTGTAGCAGAAGATATTGTAGAGGAAAAACCGCCAGAGAATGGATGTAGTTTTCAAGGAAGGTGTCCACGTATATTAGGAGACATTTGTAAAAATGAAGTACCTCCATGGCAAACAAGTGACAATGGAAATTTAATTAGGTGTCATATAAAAATAGAGGATTTAAAAAATCAACAAAGTTTAAATTAGGACATTTTTTTTATTACATGTTGAAGAAAAATTATATAAGAAGATTTTTATGAAAATAAATAAAGTTGTAGTAATAGGATCAGGAACTATGGGTAGTGGAATTGCAGCACAACTTTGTAATGCAAATATTCCTGTGACACTTTTAGATTTAAAAACTGAAATTAGCCAAAAAGCAAAAGAAAGAATTGAAAAATCACGACCACCACTTTTAATTGATAAATCAAAAATCAATGGAATAAATGTGGGAAATATAGCAGATGATTTTGATCTTGTATCTGAGGCAGACTGGATTGTAGAAGCGGTTGTTGAGAGAATTGATATTAAACATAATATTTATGAAAAAATATTTAATAAAAGAAAAAAAGACTCCATAGTATCTTCCAATACATCTTCAATACCAATCAGTGTCCTTTCTGAAAAATTATCAGAGGAAGACAAAAAAGATTTTTGCATAACCCACTTTTTTAATCCTGTTAGATACATGGATTTACTTGAAATCGTTAAAAATGAAAAAAGTGATTTAGAAAAAATTAAACATTTAAAAAAATTTTGTGAAATAGATTTAGGCAAAGGTGCAATTATTTGTAACGATACACCAGGTTTTCTAGGAAATAGAATTGGAGTTTATGCCATGCAAGTAGCAATGACAGAGGCATTTAAAATGAAACTTTCAATAGAAGAAGCTGATGCTATTTTTGGAAGACCAATGGGTATACCTAAAACCGGTGTGTTTGGTCTTTATGATCTTATTGGTATCGATTTAATGGCTGATGTTCTAAAGAGTTTTATTAAAGAGTTACCTTCATCTGACAATTTTCAAGAAGTTGCAAAAGAAATTCCATTAGTAAAAAAATTAATTGAAACTGGCTATACAGGACGTAAAGGCAAAGGTGGCTTTTATAGAATGAATAAAGTTGATAATAAAAAAATTCTTGAAGCGATAAATTTAGAAACTGGTGAATATCATCCAAGTGAAAAGATAAACATTAAATCTGAAAAAGTAGATTTAAAGGCATTAATCAATAGAGACGATAAATACGGTGAATACGCCTGGTCAGTAATTTCAAAAATTATTAATTATGCATCTTCATTGGTTCCAGGAATTACAGATGAATTTAATGATATAGATGAAGCGATGAGATTAGGGTTCAATTGGAGTAAAGGACCATTTGAAATGCTCGAAGAAATTGGAGTAGCTAATTTTTTTGAAAAATTTAAAGACTTCGAGGGTAATAAATTTTTAGAGAACTTAGCAAAAACAAAAGATGAAAAATTTCATGGAATTAGACAAAAATATACAGATATTGAAACTTTAGGAAAAGTTAAAAAAACTGCATCAAGTATTGATGGAAATAGTTCAGCATCAATTTATAGATTTAATGATTTTAATATTGTTGAATTTACTACTAAAGCAAATGCCCTAGATTATGACTCAATGGATGCTTTAAAAAAAGCGACTGACAAACCTTTAGTTATAATCAATGAAAGCATGCAATTTTCAGCTGGTGTGAATTTAAGTTACACAATGGATTTTGCAAACAAAAGTGATTTTAAATCTATAGAAAAATTTGTTGGCTACTTTCAAGAGACTTGTAAACATCTTAAATATTCTGATCATCCGGTTGTGTCTGCACCATCAGGTCTTACACTTGGAGGAGGATTTGAAGTAATGGTTCAAAGTAACTTTGTTGCATCACATACTAATATTGTAGTTGGATTAGTTGAAACGATTGTTGGTTTAATTCCAGCTGGAGGAGGTTGTAAAGAAATGTTAGCCAGATGGCTTAATACAGAAGAAGCTAAAAAAGATCCACATTATGCTCCTTTAAAAGTATTTGATATTATTGGCTATGGTAAGACAGCAACTTCTCCAGTTGAAGCCGAACCTATGAAATATTTAATGCCTGAAGACAAAAAGATAATGAATAGAAATCGACTTTTAGAAGTTTCTAGAGAAATTTTAAATGATAATAAAGATTTTAAATCTCCATCTGAAACAGAATTTAAACTTCCAGGGAAAGCAGTCAAAGAAGAGATGAATAAAATTTTAGAAAAGCTATATAATGACAAAGTCATCCTCGATCATGGTTTGTTAGTTGCTCAAGAACTAGCCCATGTTCTAAGTGGAGGAGATACTTCAATTGATAAGACGTTAACTGAAGATGATTTATATAAGCTAGAGTTAGATGCTTTTATGAGGCTAATTGAGACCAAAAAAACTCAAGATAGAATCAAGCATACACTTGCAACAGGTAAACCACTAGTTAATTAATTTTTACTTAAACATTCTAACTGTATTTATAAAATCAGGTCTAAGGACATATTCAGATCTATGAGAGTATCTAATTTTTTCTAACACTTTAATACCATAAATCACCTTTCCAATAGGAGTATATTCGCCTTCAAATAACGGCTCATCATCAAGAATTATAAAAAACTGACTATCTTCAGTATTATATTTAAAGGTTCTCGCTAAACCAACTGAACCTCTTTCAAAATTAAACTCAGCCTCAATCTCTGATTTAATAGTTCCAAAACCTGATTTTCCAGTTCCAATTTTTCCATAATCTAATTGATTTTTTCTACCAAACTCAAGATCCCCAGCTTGAACCAGTTTATCTTTAATTACTCTGTGAAAAGCAACATTATCGTATGCTTTTAAATTAATTAATTTTTTAAATCTCTCAACTCCATTTGGAGATATTTCAGGATAGAGTTCAATGATAACATTTCCACATTCAGAATTAAGGACAACAATATTTTTTGGTTTTTCAAAATTAATTTCTTGTGGATCAAAATTTTTTACAAATAAACACTTATTTTTTACAATAATAGTAAAACTTAAAGTAAAAACTCCAAGTAGTATTAAAAAAATAAAAATTAATTTTTCATGTAATGAAGCTTTAACTTTTTTTATCATGCTTAAAATATAAAAGTATTATCAATTTCTTTTAATTTATCTTTGATAAATTGAATTTTTTTATTTAAAATTTTATCATCTGAAATTTCATAATTCCCAATTATTAAATGAGAATATACTTCAGCCATATCTTCAGATGGAATTGTCATTGAATATTCCGTAAAAAAACCCTCAGTGTTTGTGTAAGTATCTAATCCTAATTTTTTTGAACAAGTAGAACAATCTGCATATTTAAAGTTAGTCTCATTAAATTTTTTCCATTCATCCTCATCAAATAAATCTTTAAAACCATCGTTGATAATATGAAATAACTCGTGGTGAATTACTCTTTCAAAATATTTTTCATTAAATTTCAGATCTATAATTAATGTTTTCATTACATGATCTGGAATGCCAGCTGTATTTATTCCTGAAATAGATAGGTTTTCACACATGACAATATATTTAAGATTTATTTTTCTTAAAAATTCTTTTGAATATCGTTTTAAATTGTTAGATATTATTTGGTATTTTTCATCATAAGTTTTCTTGTCTGAGTTGTTGCAAGCTATATTTTTTTGAATACCAAGTCTAAAGGGTTTAGTTGCATAAAAATATTTAAGTTTATTTGGAGTTTTAAGTTCATAGATTTCTAAATTTGGGATTTTGATTAGATTATAAATAGAATTAGAATTTGCTGAAGTTATTAAAAAAAATGATATTAAAATGACCTTAAATATCCTCATAATTTTAATTTAGATGATATTCGATTTAAAAAGAATGTGGTACATTTTGTTTATAAATGAAAAAAGATAGAAATAAAAATCCTATTCAGCCTGTAAGTGGCACAAAAGTTCCTAGATTTGCAGGACCCTCCACATTTGCGAGATTACCGGAACTTAGAGATGTTGAAAGTTGTGATGTTGCAATAGTAGGAGTTCCATTTGATGCTGGCACAAGTTACAGACCAGGTGCTAGATTTGGTCCACAAAGTATTCGACAAGCTTCAAGACATTTAAGAACCAATTATCATCCAAGTTATGATGTTGAACCCTTTAAAGTTCAACAAGTAGCAGACGCTGGTGATATTACCTGTAATCCTTTTAGTATTGATGAAGCCATAAAACAAATTGAGGTTGGTGCAACTGATTTATTAAATAAAGTAGGTGGCATAATTAGTTTAGGTGGAGATCATACAATCGCAGTACCATTATTAAGAGCGATTAATAAAAAATGTAATGGACCTGTAGCGCTAGTTCATTTTGATGCTCATTTAGATACTTGGGATACTTATTTTGGAGCTCCCTACACACACGGGACCCCCTTTAGAAGGGCTAGAGAAGAGGGTTTATTTTTAGATGATGCATCTATGCATGTGGGTATTAGAGGTCCACTTTATAGTAGAGATGATATAAAAAATGATGAAAGCTTTGGGTTTAAAATCATTCACTGTGATGATTTTCAAATTGAAGGCACTGACAAAATTGCTGAAAGAATTAGAAAAAGAGTAGGTGATAATCCTTTATATTTATCAATTGATATTGATGTTCTTGATCCAGCTTTTGCTCCTGGAACAGGTACACCAGAAATAGCAGGAATGACCACAAGAGAAATGGTTAATGTTCTAAGAGGATTATCTGGATTAAATTTAGTTTCAGCAGATGTAGTTGAAGTTTCACCAGCTTATGATCATGCAGAGGTAACCTCATTAGCTGCAGCAACAATTGTTTATGAACTTACAAATTTATTTGCAAAATCATAGAGAAAGGATAGTTATAAGAAATGTTAGATAAAAAAAAATTTTATATCAATGGGGAATGGGTCTCACCAAAAAAACCTAGTGACATTAAAGTAATTGATCCTTCAACTGAAGAAGATTGCGCAGTAATTTCTTTAGGAGGAGTTGAGGATGTTAATGATGCGGTAAGTGCAGCAACAAAAGCCTTTGAAACTTGGGCATTTTCTTCAAAAGAAGAAAGATTAAAATATCTTGAAGCTCTATATGATCTTTACAAAAAAAGATGGGCAGATATGGCTAAAGCTATATCATTAGAAATGGGTGCACCGATTGATTTTTCAACTCAGCTACAAGCTGGAACTGGTGCTAGCCATATTAAATCTTATATTAAAGTTTTAAAAGAATTTACTTTTGAAAAAATTTTAGGAGATCATGCTCCTAATAACAATATTTTACATGAGCCAAAAGGTGTTTGTGCGTTAATTACACCATGGAATTGGCCAATGAACCAAGTTTGTCTTAAAGTAATACCAGCGATTGCAACAGGTTGTACAATGGTGCTTAAACCTTCTGAGATTGCTCCATTATCATCAATGATATTAGCTGAAATGATTGATGAAATAAATTTACCAAAAGGTGTTTTTAATTTGGTGAATGGAGATGGAGCTGTGACTGGAAATGCTTTAACAAGTCATCCAGATGTAAATATGATTTCTTTTACTGGCTCAACTAGAGCAGGAGCTTTAATATCACAAAATGCGGCGAATGATTTTAAAAGAGTAAGTTTAGAATTGGGAGGAAAGGGTGCCAATATAATCTTTAAAGATGCCGATGCAGAGGCAGTTGAAAGAGGTGCTTTAAGATGTTTTAGAAATACCGGACAGTCATGTAATGCTCCAACAAGAATGTTAGTCGAAAAATCTATTTATGACGAGACAGTTGAGAGAGTAAAAAAATTTGCTAACTCAATGAAAGTTGATGTTGCAACTAAAGAAGGTGATCACATTGGACCGGTGGTATCGAAAACTCAATTTGATAAAATTCAATCATTAATTCAAGTTGGAATTGATGAGGGAGCAAAATTAGTTGCTGGTGGAACTGGTAAACCAGATGGTTTAGATAAAGGATATTTTGTAAAACCGACAGCTTTTGCAGATGTTAATAATAAGATGCAGATTGCAAGAACTGAAATTTTTGGACCTGTATTGTCGATTATACCATTTGAAACAGAGGATGAAGCAATTGCAATTGCAAATGATACTCCTTATGGACTTTTGAATTTTATTCAAACTCAAGATCAAGAAAAAGCTAATAGAGTTGCAAGAAGACTAAGATCTGGAATGGTTGATATAAACGGCGCAGGATTAGCACCAGATGCACCTTTTGGTGGATATAAACATTCAGGTATTGGTCGTGAAGCTGGTAAACTTGGTCTAGAGGAATTCCTAGAGGTCAAAGCTGTTAGTGGTTGGAACAATTAATTCGTAATAGACTTATTTTTAATACCGTCTAGGAGATGAATACATTTTTTAAGTTCATCTAAAACTATAAATTCATCAATTTTATGAGCTTGTTCAATTGATCCAGGGCCACACACAACTGTACTAATTCCTATTTCTTGATACAAGCCTGCTTCAGTTCCAAAGGAAACAACTTGTCTTGAATTGTCACCTGTTAAGCTTGAGATAAATTCACAAGCATCTGATTTATCCTCTCTATCAAATCCAATTATTTCACCTATAATTTTTTTTTCTATTGAAGCATCTGGAAAAACTTTTTTCATATCTGGAAGCAAAACTTCGTTTGCAAATTTATCTATTTCCTGATTTAAAAATATACCATCTTCTTTTACAACAGGTCTTGTTTCCCAATTAACATGACATTTATCTGCTATTACATTGTGAGCTATACCGCCAAATACTCCACCAATTGATAGTGTAGAGTGAGGTGGATCAAATATAGATTCTTTGGGCTCTCTTTCTTTAAGTTTTTCTCTTAATTCAATTAATTTATTTACATATCTTGATGCGTATTCAACAGCGCTTACACCTTTATGAGGTGCTGAACTATGTCCTGCTAAACCTTTAAAATAAGTTGTGTACTCGTAGCATCCCTTATGTGCATCAATAATTTTCATATTAGTTGGTTCGCCAACTATACAAATGCCATCTCTAATATTTCTTCTTTTTAATTCTTTAATTAATATAGGAGCTCCTATACATGCTGTTTCCTCATCAAATGTAAAGGAAAAGTGAATATCTCTATCTAAATTTGATTTTGAATAAATAGGAGCATAAGCTAAAGCACATGCAATAAAACCTTTCATATCGCATGAACCTCTTCCATATAATTTATCTTCTCTAATTGTTGCAGTAAAAGGATCTGAGCTCCAACCTTTTGAAACTGGAACAACATCAGTATGTCCTGATAAAATTATTGGTTTTTTATTATTTGAATTTTTAGCTTTAAGAGTCGCAAATAGATTTACTCTTTTTTTTTCATCATCATATGTTCTAAAAGAAGTAGCACCTAATTTTTTTAAGATATCATCACAGTAATCAATTAAAGCAGTGTTATCTTCACCAGATATAGTTTTAAAACCAATTAGGTCTGTTAAAATTTTAATAGAATTATTATATAAAAGTTCTGAATTATTTTCTGTACTCATATTTTTCATCCATTATATATTAATTATATGAAAGAACAAATTACATATGATATTTTTGACAAAGTGGACATTCGTGTTGGTACAGTTATCTCTGTTAAGAAAAATGAAAAAGCTAGAAAACCATCACTAGTTGTTGAAGTTGACTTTGGTGAAGAGATTGGAATTAAACAATCATCTGCTCAAATTACTCATTATTACAATGAAGAAAATCTCAAAGGAAAACAAGTAATTGGAGTATGTAATTTTGCTGAAAAAAATATTGCTGGTGTTGTGTCTCAAGTATTGATTTTAGGATCTATAGATAAAGAGGGAAAAGTTATATTAGTTCATCCATCTCAAAAGTCAGAGAATGGCTTACCAATTGCTTAATAATGCATCCAGAAATTTTATCAATTACGTTGTTTGGAATAGTTGCTGCATTCACGCCAGGACCAAATAATTTTGTAGCATTTTATTCTGGATTTAATTTTGGAATTAAAAGAACACTTCCGCATATTGTTGGAGTTACTTTAGGTTTCCCCTTTCTTTTATTGTGTTTAGCTTTAGGGTTAATAAATGTATTTAAATTATATCCACTAGTTCAGGAGATACTAAAATATCTTGGAACATTATTTTTAATTTATTTAGCTTATAAGATTTCATTTTCAGGATCTACAAAACAAGAAAACAAAAATAAAAATCCTGTTAAATTTATAGAAACTTTTATTTTTCAATTTTTAAATCCAAAGGGAGTGATTGCAGCAGTAATTGTTGTTTCTACTTATATAAATCCAGGAGAGAACTTTGTGAATTATACGATTCAAATTCTAGTTCTTGCATTACTAGTTTCAGTCACAAGTATTACCCTTTGGACGTTTATGGGTAAATTTCTTAGGAAATTTGCGACAAATCAGAAATTTATTAATTATTTTAATTATGTTATGTCACTGCTTCTTTTATTAAGCATAATAACTTTTTATTTATAATATGACACCGGGTAAAAAAAATTCTTATAATTCTCTAAAAAATATCTCAATCGATAATAAAGAATATAAATATTATTCTTTAAAAGAAGCAGAACAAAACGGCCTAACTGGCATTTCTAAACTTCCTAAGTCGTTAAAGGTTTTATTAGAAAATCTTTTAAGATACGAAGATGATCTATCGGTAAACAAAAACCAAATTAATTCAATTAAAGAATGGTTAAAATCAAAAAAATCAAATACTGAAATTGCATATCGACCTGCTAGAGTTTTACTTCAAGATTATACAGGTATTCCCGCTGTTGCTGACTTAGCCGCAATGAGAGAGGCGGTAAAAGATAAAAATAAAGATCCAAACACAATCAACCCATTATCAGTAGTTGATTTAGTCATAGATCACTCGGTACAAGTTGATAAATCAGCTAATTCAGATTCTTTTGAAAAAAATGTAGATATTGAGTTTGAGAGAAATGGTGAAAGATACTCTTTTTTAAAATGGGGACAACAAGCTTTTAATAATTTTAGAATAGTCCCTCCAGGCACAGGAATTTGTCACCAAGTCAATTTAGAATATCTTTCAAAAGTAGTTTGGTCTGAAGAATTTGAAGGAGAAAAATATTTATTCCCAGATACATTAGTTGGCACCGACAGTCATACAACAATGGTCAACGGATTGTCAGTATTAGGTTGGGGTGTTGGTGGAATTGAAGCAGAAGCAGGAATGTTGGGTCAACCTATATCAATGTTAATACCAGAAGTAATTGGTTTTGAAGTAACAAATAAAATGCCAGAAGGCACAACAGCTACAGATCTTGTTTTGACAGTTGTAAAAATGTTAAGAGATAAAGGGGTAGTTGGTAAATTTGTTGAATTTTATGGAGAAGGTTTAAAAAATCTAACATTAGCTGATAGAGCTACAATTGCAAATATGGCACCTGAGTATGGGGCAACATGTGGATTCTTTCCAATAGATGATGAAACTTTAAAGTATTTAAAATTCTCAGGAAGAGATCAACACACTGTAGATATTGTTGAAAAATATGCAAAAGAACAAGGCTTATGGGCAAGCAATGAAATAGAATTTACAGATACTATATCTTTAGATATGTATACAGTTGTTCCTACAATTTCAGGACCTAAAAGACCACAAGACAAAGTTTTATTAACAGAGGCAGCAACTTCATTTAAAAAAGTTTTTGAAGAAGCAACAAGTAGAAAAAATCAATCTATCTCAAAAGTTTCTGATACAGATTATGAAATTAAAGATGGATCAATTTTAATAGCAGCGATTACTTCCTGCACTAATACATCTAACCCTAACGTATTAATTGGTGCTGGATTACTTGCAAAAAAAGCTGTTGAATTAGGATTAGAAGTAAAGCCCTGGGTAAAGACTTCATTAGCACCGGGCTCTCAAGTAGTTACAGATTACCTAGCAAAAGCTGGATTAAACACTTACCTTGATAAACTTGGTTTTAATTTAGTGGGTTATGGTTGTACGACATGCATTGGTAATTCAGGTCCACTACCTGAAAATATTGTAAATGCCATCCAAAAAGAAAATATATATGCGGTATCAGTTTTATCAGGAAATAGAAATTTTGAGGGAAGAATTTCTCCTCATATTAAAGCTAATTACCTAGCTTCGCCACCATTAGTAGTAGCTTATGCTTTAGCAGGTCATATGGAATTTGATCTATATAAAGATGCTCTGGGTAAAGACAAAGATGGAAATGATATTTATTTAAAAGATATTTGGCCAACTAATGAAGAAATAGAAGATACTTTGAAAGTATCTTTAAATGCAGAAATGTTTATTCAAAGATATTCAAATATTTCTGAAGGACCTAGTCAGTGGCAAAAAATCAAAACTGAAGAAAGTAGTATTTATAATTGGGATGAAGGATCAACTTATGTAAAGAAACCACCATTCTTTGACAAACTTTCGGATCAACCAGAGGGATTTAAACCAATTAAAGATGCAAGACCTTTATTAATTTTAGGAGATATGGTTACTACAGATCATATATCACCAGCAGGAAGTATTCAAAAAGATAGTCCTACAGGAGAATATTTTATGGAGCACCAAATTCTACCAAAGGATTATAACTCATACGGATCAAGAAGAGGAAATCATGAAGTAATGATGAGAGGAACATTTGCAAATATCAGAATTAGAAATGAAATGGCTCCAGGAACTGAAGGCGGATTCACAAAATTATATCCTGAAGAAAAAGTGTTGCCTGTATATGATGCCGTTGTGGAATATAAAAAAAGAGGAACTGATTTAGTCGTTATTGGTGGAAAAGAATATGGAACAGGATCCTCTAGGGACTGGGCTGCAAAAGGAACTAAATTATTAGGTGTTAAAGCAGTAATTGCTGAAAGTTTTGAGCGAATTCATAGGTCTAACTTAATAGGGATGGGAATTTTACCATTACAATTTAAAGATAGCATTAATAGAAAAAATTTAAATTTAGTTGGATCTGAATTAATTAGTGTTATTGGTTTAGAAAAAGGTGTTAATCCTTCTGATGAGGTAAGTTTAGAAATCAAATATGCATCTGGTGATATTAAAAAAATTAAAACTTTATGCAGAATTGATACTAAAAATGAATTAGAATACTATAAAAATGGAGGCATACTTCAATACGTATTAAGAAATATGATTTAATTATGGATGAAGAAATTTCAATTATAAATAGCAATACAAGAAACGAAAGAGTAAGAAATTTTTTTGTTAAAAATAAAAGTAAAATTATTTTAATTTTGCTTGCTATAATAATTGTTCTAATAGCAGCATATAGTTTTGATAAATACAAAACTAATCAAAAAATAGAAATTTCAAATAAATTTAATTCGACGACATTAATGCATTCAGATAAAAATAAAGAAAGCACGATAAAAAATTTAGTAGAGATCATAAATAAAAAAGATCCTACTTACTCTCCATTATCACTATACTTTATTCTAGATAAAAAACTTATTTCTGATTCTAATAAAATAAATGAATATTTTGATTTATTAATTGAAAACACACCACTTGATAAAGAAATAAACAATTTGGTAATTTATAAAAAAGCATTATTTAATGCAGATCAAGCTCAAGAAAGTGATTTACTAAATATTTTAAATCCATTAATCAATTCTGAAAGTGTATGGAGATCCCATGCATTGTATCTGATGGCTGAGTTTTTTTATTCAAAAGATCAAAAGCAAAAATCAAAAGAATTTTTCAATCAAATCATCAGTTTAGAAAACCCTAATTCAGATATAAAATTACTAGCTGAAAAAAGATTGAACAGAGATTTGAGTGACTAGAGTAATTATTTTAATAATATCCTTGATTTTATTAAATCATTGTTCATTTAATGAAAATTCACGTATTTGGAAAGATAAAGAAAAAAAATTAGAACCAGTAAAAAATATTAAAAAAGTTTTTTCAGAAGAAAAAAAGATTTCCTCAGAGTTTAACCAAGAACTAAAATTAGATTTAACGAAAATTAAAACTAACAGCAGAATTATAGATAACAAAAATAATTATGGCGCTCAAAAATATGGTGGTTTGTTAAAAAAGATTGGCACATATAAATTTGGAAAATTTGAAGAGATTAACCAGTTAAATTTTAAACCAATTTTTTTAGAAAATGGTCTAATATTTTTTGATAAAAAAGGTTCAATAATTAGGTATAATAATAATAAAAAAGTATTATGGAAGAAAAACCATTATTCAAAAGCAGAAAAAAAGCAAAAACCTAAATTAAACTTTGTATTAGACTCTGAAAATTTATTAGTTACTGATAGTGTAGCAAAATATTATTCAATAAATATTAATTCAGGAGAATTAAATTGGTCTAAAAATAATACTTACCCTTTTAATTCTGATATTAAAAAACATAAAGATAAATTTTTTGTTATTGATTATAAAAATACTTTAAGATGTTATGAGATAAAAACCGGCAATGAATGTTGGAACTTAAAAACTGAAGATTCTTTTACCATTTCTAATTCAAAATTATCCTTAATTATAGTTGACGATTTAGTGGTATTTAGTAATTCAATCGGTGATATAACTGCAGCCGATATTGAAACGGGATTAATAATCTGGCAGTTACCGACACAAAGTAGCTCAATAATTAATGAAACCTATAATTTTAAAATTTCAAAATTAGTTTCTGATGGAAGTTCTATTTATTTTTCAAATAATAAAAATGAATTTTATTCAATTAATCTTAAAAATGGATTAATTAACTGGAAAAATGAAATTAGCTCTAACATTACACCTGTAATAACTGGAAATTTAATTTTTACTGTATCTGAGGATGGATATTTATTAACTATTGAAAAAAATAAAGGAAATATTATTCGTGTTACTGATTTGTTGAAGAACTATAAACTTAAAAAAAGAAAAGATATTAAGCCAGTAGGTTTTGCAATCGATGACACGACTTTATATCTCACAAATTCTGATGGAAACATGATTTTAGCAGATTTAAGTATTGGAAATATTAAAACAATAGAAAAGGTTTCTGGAGATTTTGTTTCAAGACCATTTATCTTTAATCAAAATTTGTTTGTAATAAGAAATGGATCAATTGTTCAGTTTAATTAGCCATGATCTTAAAATTATTAGATAAGATCGGAAGAAAAAAAGTTGTTTTAGATAGAGGACCATCTCACCCCAGATTTAATGAAGCCAAACCATGGATGAATAGGTATTATGTTCTTCTAAGGCATCGTCCTAAATGGTTTCCATTTAATATTTTAATTCATGAAATGCTTGCAGATGATCATGGCGAAGGTGTTCATAATCATACTTTTCCATATATTACCATAATTTTAAGAGGTGGTTATTGGGAGACTTTAAAAACAGGAAAATATTGGAGGCCACCAGGATATATTGGGTTTAGATCTGCAAATAACTTGCATAGAGTAGATCTTGAGCCTGGCACCAAACCTCTAACAATATTCATTTCAGGACCATTTGGTCTTCGAAAGGGACCAAGATCAGAATACGGTATAGATTTTAAAACTAAAAAATGAATTTAAATAAATCATTTATAAATCATTGTAAGAAAAATAGTTTAGATATTAATCCCAATCAATTAGATTTAATAGAAAAACTAAACCAATTTTATAATCTTAATTTTAATAAATCTTTTTTAAAAAAGATATTTTCTAAAAGAGACTCTAAACCTGGTTTTTATCTACAAGGGGATGTTGGTGTAGGAAAAACTATGATTTTAAATTTTTTTTATAATTACTTAAATTGTTCAAAACAAAGATTACATTTCAATGAGTTTATGATCAACTTTCATGATTTCACTTTCAAAAATAAAGGAAATGATAAAGAAAATATAATTGATAAATTTGTTAATAGATTAAAAAAAAATTACGAATTGATTTACTTTGATGAATTTCAGGTAACCAATATTGTTGACGCAATGATCCTAGGTATACTTTTTAAAAAGATTTTTGATAAAAATATAAAAGTTTTGTTTTCTTCAAACATAAAGATTAATGATCTTTACAAAGATGGATTACAAAGAGATCAATTTTTACCTTTTATCAAGAATATGAAAAATATGTGTATTCAAGAAAAATTGAATATTGATGAAGATTATCGAAAATCTCAAAATAAAAAAAATGAAAGATTTTTTTACCCTTTAAATGAAAAAACTAATTTTATAATCAATAAATATTTTAGACAATTAACGAAAGATTTTGAAAATAAAGAAAAAAATTTAACAATAAAAGGTAGGAAATTTGTTATTAAAAATTATTATAATGGTATTGCTAGATTTGATTTCAAAGATTTATGTGCAAAAAACATAGGAGCTGAAGATTATATAAAGATTGCTGATAACTGTAATTTTATAATTATAGAAAATATCCCTAATTTTAATAACGATAATGCAAATCAACAACAAAGATTTATTACATTAATTGATATTTTTTATGAAAAAAATATACCTTTAATGATAACATCTAAATCAGAGCTTAATTCCATAACTTCTTCAAAAAATTTAAAAGATGTATTTAAGAGAACAATTAGTAGATTGTATGAATTAACTTCAATAAAATATTAATTAAATGAAACAACAATTTTTAGATTTAGAAATCAAAACTAATGGTCAAAAACTTTATGAATTTACAAATGAAACAATTAATTGGATAAAAGAAAATAACTTTATGAATGGAACTATAAATCTTAGCATCCAACACACTAGCGCATCATTAATTGTACAAGAAAATGCAGATCCAGATGTTCAAACAGATTTAATTAATTACTTTAATAAATTGGTTCCAATGGATAATAGTCTCTACATCCATACTACTGAGGGAAAAGATGATATGCCAGCTCACATCAAATCTGCACTAACTAATAATCAAATATCATTAAGTATTAGGAATGCTGAATTGTTACTTGGAACATGGCAAGGACTTTATCTTTTCGAGCACAGAATAGCTATGCAAAATAGGGTAGTAATTCACCATTTTCTAGGCGAATAAATCATCTTTTCTTTAAAGATTGAAAAGCCTCAAGCGCTGCTGCTCTTGCTTTTTCATGAATTACTATAGGTTTAGGGTAATCTTTTCCAATAAATGTCCCAATAGTTTCTTGATATTTCAATTCCATTTCCCAAGGTTTGTGAAGAAATTTATTTGGAACTTTACTTAGTTCTGGCACCCATTTTTTTACATATAAACCTTCTTTATCAAACTTTTCACCCTGTAAAATTGGATTAAATATCCTAAAATATGGAGCTGCATCTGCTCCACAACCAGCTACCCATTGCCATTGAGCAATATTGTTAGCTTTATTGAAATCTAAAAGACAATTTCTAAAGTGTTTTTCTCCCTCAGTCCAATTTATTCTTAAATGTTTTACTAAAAAAGAACCAACAATCATTCTTACTCTGTTATGCATCCACCCTGTTTCATACAACTCTCTCATACCTGCATCAACAATTGGATATCCAGTCATTCCTGATTTCCAAGCAGTGAGATATTTATCATTTTTTATCCAAGGAAATTTATCAAATTCTTTTCTATAATTTCCTTTTAAAAATTCTGGAAAATAATTAATTAAACTATGAGAAAATTCTCTCCATCCAAGTTCATTAATATATTTTCTATAACCAATTCCTTTAGATTTTATTTCACTGCATTTTTTCCAGATAGCACTTACATGTATTTGTCCATGTTTAATATAAGGTGAAAGTTTTGAAGTACCTTCAATTGATGGAATATCTCTTGTTGTTCCATAGTCTTTGATCTTATTATTTATTAATTCATTTAGTATTTTTTGAGAGTCATTTTCTGAAATATTCCAGTATTTTTCAAATTTCTTATACCAATCTTTTTTTGGTAGAATATTTTTAGGTTCAATACAGTTCTTAAAAAAAATTGTTTCTTTATTTCTTTTTTTAACAATATAGTTTTTAGAAGGTACTAAGCTTAAATATTTTTGTTCAGCAGTTCTCCAAAAAGGGGTGAATACTTTAAAGGGCGTTCCATCATTTTTGGTCACTTCCTGAAATTCATTTAAAATATTTCCTTTAAAATATTTAAAGTTGATTTCATTTTTTATAAAAACATCTCTAATTTTTTTTCCTTTAGCTATTACATCTGGTTCATAAACTTTATTCCAATATATTGTGAGGTTGTCTTTTTTTTTAATCTTAGAAAAGGTTTCTAATTCATCACCATTAATTATTTGAAGATTGATGTTATATTTTGATAAATCTTTTTTGAAAACTTCTAATGATTTTGAAACCCACCATTTTTGAGCTTCTTTTTTATTATCAAAATTTTTATTATTATAAATAAATAGCGCTATTACACTGTCATGATTTTGCGTTGCAAAAGAAAGTGCTGGGTTATTGTTTATTCTAAAGTCATCTCTTATCCAAAATACTCCAGTATCTGACATATAATTAATTTTGATTAATTAATTTTTGGTACATTTCTTTATCAGTGTCACCTTCACAACCAATCACTAGTACATTAGAATTTTGATCTAATTTTAAAGTTTGTTTTATATTCTGATCCTCACAACTTGCTATTAAACTAATAACTCCAGGTGCAGAATTTTCTCCTGCCATTATTTTTTCATCACTAAAACTTGAATTTCCTAATAATTTCATAGTTTTTGCAATGTCATCATCTGGTAGACTAATGCAATGTTTAACAGAGTTTTTCAGAATTTCCCAAGGGACTAATGAAACTTCACCACAAGACATACCACCCATTAAACTTTCTCTTTTAATATCAATTTTTTCAATTTTTCCAGTTTTAATGCTTTCTAAAACACATGCTGCACTATCAGGTTCAACAACAAGCGTAACAGGAACATTATTTAAATATCTAGCTATACCTGCAACCATTGCTCCAGCCATACCACCAACACCAGCCTGTAAAATTATGTGAGTAATTTTTTCATTATTAATTTGATCAATTATCTCTCTCATCATCACTGAATACCCAGCCATAGTGTATTTTGGGATCTGCATATAATTTTTCCACGCAACATCTTGAACTATTTGCCAATTATTTTCTGTAGATTGCTTGATACATTCAATTAAGGATTTTTCATAATTTCCTTTAACCTTTACAACATCAGCACCAAGATCAGCCATAGCCTGACCTCTAGCATCACTTACAAATTCACTAATAAAAATTTTACATTTTAAACCTAGTCTTCTTGCACCCCAGGCAACAGATCTACCATGATTTCCAGCAGTTGCAGTTGCAACTACAATATCTTTATTTCCTTTAGTAACTTTTTCAACCGCATATGCTCCGCCAAGTGCTTTAAAAGATTTCAGGTCAAATCTTTTATCCTCATCTTTGTAGAAAATATTTTTTAGGTTTAATTCTTTTGATAATTTATTAAGAGTAATTAGTGGAGTAGTTTTGTAGCCTTCCCATTTTGAAATAGTATTATAGGCATCATCAATATCTTCTTTAGATATTGATGTTAATATTTGCTCTTTATCAAAATTATAGTTTTTATTATCAATGAACTCAGAATATTTCCACTGGTGACCGTTAGATAAAATTGTCATGTTCTAACAGTCTAATGTATTGTCTTTTTCCCACTTTGTGACTGGTTTTTTCTTATTAAAAGTAGATTTACTTTTAAAATCTCTGATTTCAGAAGTTTTCAATTTTATATAACTTCCTATAACGTCTTTACCAAAAGCATTTGCAAGAGATTTACTTTTTTGAAGCATTGAAATTGCTTGATTTATATCATTTGGTAATTTTTTTAGTTTTGGATATTTTTTATAATCTTTGTACATATTGCAGTGTAATGGTTTACCTGGATTTAATTTTTTATTCATTCCTTCAAGACCTGCTGCTATAATTCCTGCTTGAAGCAAGTAAGGATTTGCGGATCCGTCCATTAATCTTAATTCAAATCTTCCTTGATCTGGAATCCTAATCATGTGAGTTCTATTATTTCCAGTATAAGAAATACTGCTAGGTGACCAAGTTGCTCCCGATTTAGTTGGTGGCGCATTTATTCTTCTATAACTATTAATTGTGGGATTAAAAAAAGCTGAAAGAGCTTGTGTATTATTCATAATACCACCAAGAAAATTGTAAGCTAATTTACTTAATCCAAGTGTATCTTTTTTATCTAAAAATTTATTATTTTTTCCATTCCAAACTGAAACATGAGCATGGCAACCATTTCCAGTCAGATTATGAAAAGGTTTAGGCATAAATGTTGCTCTTAAACCATGCTTTTCTGCTAAACTTTTAACCATATATTTAAAGAATACGTGCCTATCAGCTGTGATTAATGAGTCTGAATAATCCCAATTCATTTCAAATTGTCCATTAGCATCCTCATGATCATTTTGGTATGGCTTCCATCCCATAGTAATCATGCAGTCACAGATTTCTTTTATCAATTCATACCTTCTCATCAAAGCTGACTGATCATAACAAGGTTTAGATTGAATATCTCTTCCATCAGCAATTGAAGAGCCATCTTCTGAAATTAAAAAATATTCACATTCAACACCAGACTTCATCTGTAATTTTTTTTGTGACATTTTTTTTAATTGTTCTTTTAACATTACTCTTGGAGAAGCTTTCACAGGTTTACCATCCATATATAAATCAGATGCAAGCCAACCTACTTCTTTATTCCAAGGTAATTGAATTAAACTATCAGGGTCTGGTACACCAAACATATCACTGTCTGCTGGTGTCATATCTAACCATGTAGCAAATCCAGCAAATCCAGCTCCATTTTTTTGCATTTCAGCAATTGCTTGTGCCGGCACTAATTTAGATCTTAAAACCCCAAAGAGATCAACAAAACTTATTAAAAAATATTTTATTTTTTTTTGTTTTGCTATTTGTGAAAGATTTTTTGGCATAAATAATCCTACTTGTTTAAAAAAATATAATCAATTATTTTTTTCCAGGTATCCAGTTCGTACCAGCTAAGGGAACTCCAGCCATAGCTGCCGCTTCTACTGTTAAAGCACATAAATCTTCAGGTTCAAGATTGTGAAGGCTATTTTTTCCACAAGCCCTTGCAAGAGTTTGTGCTTCAAGCGTCATTACTTTTAAATAATTAGTTAATCTTTTACCTGCTTTAACAGGATCTAATCTTTTCATTAATTTTGGATTTTGAGTTGAAATTCCAGCTGGATCATTTCCTTCATGCCAATCATCATATGCACCTGCGGTAGTCCCAAGTTTATTATATTCTTTTTCCCATTTAGGATCATTATCACCAATTGCAATCATAGCTGCACTTCCAATTGATACAGCGTCAGCTCCTAAGGCTAAAGCTTTAGCAACATCACCTCCATTTCTAATACCTCCAGATATGACTAATTGAACCTCACGGTGTGAATTTAAATCTTGAAGTGCATCAACAGCAGGCTTAATACAAGCGAGGGTAGGTTGACCAACATTTTCAATAAATACTTCTTGTGTTGCAGCTGTTCCTCCTTGCATTCCATCAAGAACAACAACATCTGCTCCTGCTTTTACAGCTAAAGCAGTATCATAATATGGTCTAGCTCCAGCAATTTTTATAAATATTGGAACTTTCCATTTGGTAATCTCTCTTAATTCTAAAATCTTAATTTTTAGATCATCTGGTCCTGTCCAATCAGGATGCCTACAAGCTGATCTTTGATCTACACCTTTTGGTAAAGTTCTCATTTTTGCTACTCGATCATTGATTTTTTGACCTAATAACATTCCACCTCCACCTGGTTTTGCACCTTGTCCAATAACAACTTCTATTGCATCGGCCTTTCTCAAATCATCAGGATTCATGCCGTATCTGGAAGGTAATAATTGATAAACTAGATATTTTGATTGTCCTCTTTCTTCTGGAGTCATTCCGCCATCACCAGTTGTTGTAGAAGTTCCAGCGGCACTTGCTCCTCTACCTAATGCTTCTTTAGCAGGACCTGATAAAGCTCCAAAGCTCATTCCAGCAATTGTAATTGGTATATCTAATTCTAATGGTTTTTTTGCGTATTTAGTTCCAAGCGTTACATTAGTTGTACATTTTTCTCGATAACCTTCTAAAGGATATCTAGACATTGATGCACCTAAGAATAACAAGTCATCAAAATGAGGAAGTTTCCTTTTTGATCCACCACCTCTTATATCGTATATCCCTGTTTCAGCCGCTCTTCTAATTTCAGAATTTGTATATTCATCAAAAGTCCAAGACTGACGAGGATGTGTTTTATTATTTTTTTTCATATTTAATAGTTTGATACATTATCAATTTTAAAGTTATATAATTTTCTTGCTGAACCGTAACGTTTAAAACTTTCAGCTTTATAATCTTTAATATTTGCTTCTTTTAAAAGTAAGCTAAGTTTTTTAATATGATTTTTATCCATTTTTTTTTCAACACAATCTGCACCAAGTGATTTAACTTCACCTCTTATATATATGTTAGTTTCATATAAACTATCACCTAATGCCTCACCAGCATCACCACATACTACCATGTTGCCTGATTGAGACATGAAACCAGACATATGCCCGACTGATCCTTTTACAATAATATCAATTCCTTTCATCGAAATTCCACATCTAGAACTAGCATCACCATCAATTATTAATAGCCCCCCATGTGCAGTAGCACCAGCTGATTGAGAAGCGTTACCTTTAACATGAACTTTTCCTGACATCATATTTTCAGCCACACCAGTACCGACGTTTCCATCAATAGTAATCTGAGCTTTTTGATTCATTCCTGCACAGTAATAACCCACATGTCCTTTAATATTTATATTGATCTCCTCTGTTAACCCCGCACAAAGAGCATGATTTCCCTCTGGATTAACTATTGTAAAATCTCTATCATTTTGTTTACGATCTAAACTTTGTAATTTTTCATTCACTTCCCTTAATTTTAATCTCTTTAAATCTAATTTCATTAACTTCCCCAAGAATAAACAATACCAGGTTCTGGTTCAAAAATTTTTGCACTATTTACATCTGGTAAATGAGCCATTGCTTGAAATTCAGATGCAATAGCTACATAGTTTTTTGTTTCAGCTATGACAGCTGGCTTACAAGCTATTTCATCTCTAACAATTGCAAATCCTTTTTTAGTACCAGTAATAAATGTATAAAAACCATCCAAGTCTTTTAAACCTGACACCAAAGTATCTTTTAATGATTTCTTATTTATCAAACTATTTGAAACATAACCTGCTGCAACTTCAGTGTCATTTTCTGAATTAAAAATACTACCTTTTTTTACCAGCTCTCTTCTAAGATTATTATGGTTTGATAATGATCCATTATGTACTAAACACTCATCTTTTCCAGTAGAATAGGGGTGAGAACCATCTGTAGTTATGGCACTTTCTGTTGCCATTCTAGTGTGACCAATTCCATGGGTACCACTAAAACTATCTAATTTAAATTTTTTAACTACATCTTTTGGGTTTCCAACTTGTTTAAAAATTTCAATTGAATTTCCATAACCAACCAGTGAAATTTCTGGAAAACTATTATTAATTATTTTTATAACAGTCTTAGGCTCCATCGGAGTTTTAAGAATTACATGGTCTGAATATTGATTTAATTTAAATTTTTTGATTTTTTTAGAGATTTCTTTTTTAAATTTATTAAAATCTAAATCACCAATACATAATGAATATTTGAAAATTTTTTCTTCTTCTTTTTTGTAAATTGCAAATCCAGCACTATCAGGACCTCTAGACTCCATGTTGTTTAGCATCCCAGACAACATCTTACCCAAACTTTTTTCAAATTTATTTGTTTTTAAATAGATGCCGACAATTCCACACATATTATTTTTGTTTAGTTTATTAAAGAAATAAAGAAATCTTTATAGTAAATAATATTAACTACTACAATGATGATTATAGCCGCTATCGCACCATATTTAGCTTTTGGAAATGCCACACCTCTCATTTTCGATGGCCTTAGTTCTTCGTTGTTTTTATCTGTCATATTTTAATCAAAAAAAAAGGGCGCTACAATTAAGTAGCGCCCCAAATTATTTATTTAATTACCAATCGGTAATATTGCTTTTATGATCATTAGCACCATATTTTTTTCTAGCCAATCTAGAAAGTTCATCACTTTCAGATTTTGCAGTCAAAACATGCCAACCAATCCAGATCACTGCACATAAAATAACAAGTGCAGTTTCAGAAGATCCAGCTCCAGGGTAAATTGACCCTGCAACTTCATCACTGCTTAAATGTTCAATCCAGTTTGTTACTGTAGCCATATTTTTCTCCTTTACCTGGTTGCTGATGAAACAGCTTTTTCATCTTCTTTAGCTGATTCCATCATTTCGTAGTCTAATCCAGCTATTTCAACTTCACGTGGGATTCTTAATTTACCCATACCGTTAAGTACTTTAGCTATGATATAGCCTGGTATTAGTCCAAGAACTATAAACATTACACATGCTCCTAGGAATTGTCCTAATGGGTTAATAGTTGCGTAAGTTGATCCGTCCCACATAGCTCCAACACTGTAACCAGATGATGGGTAACCATTTAATACAAAGCCACAAATCACGAGACCAACAAATCCAGCATAACCATGTACTGCTACTGCACCAACCGCATCATCGATTTTGAACTTACGTTCAACCCAGTAATGTAGTTTATATGCAATCACAACACCAATCATACCAATGACCATTGCTTGAATTGGATGATATAAATCATTTCCAGCTGAAGCACATATGATACCTGCTAGTCCACTTGAGTATGTCCAGAATGGATCACCTTTTGCGATCACATATCCGGCTAACAATCCTCCTGATAAAGACATCAAGAAGTTCATCGTTATACCACTAAGTGTAGTAGGGGTTAAATATATGTTTGTAGCTGTCCAAAAAGTTACACCTTCCATTCCATATTCAGGTCCAAGGTCATAGATTGGAACATTACACGCTGCATAAAATCCCCAAAAACCAGTATAAATTAAAAATAATCCAACTGTAACTAGCCAAGGATTTCTTGGTCCAATATTTCTTGGTTCACCACTAGATGAAAATTTTCCAATTCTTGGTCCTAAAACCATAAGAACACCTAAAGCAAATCCACCAGCAATTGCATGAATTACACCTGACGCGTAAGCATCATGGTATCCTAAAATTTTAAGCATCCATCCATCAAAGTGCCAACCCCAAGCAGCATCAATTGACCAGAAAACAGATCCTATTGCAATTGCTAAAACTCCAAATGCAAAAGTTGTAATTCTTTCAATGATTGCGCCTGAAACGATAGAAGCAGCTGTCCATGAGAATAAAAGAAATGCAGCCCAAAATACACCCATTAATTTATCATTTAAATTAATAGCCATAAATTCACTTGTCATTGGGTTTGCTAACGTATTACCGCCATAATCTCCACCAGTAATCAAAGCAGTGCTTTCTGTTATTATTGAAGGTGCAATTCCAGGTCCTGTTGGAAAAGCCCAATAAATCCACCAACCAAACAAAAACCATGTTACTGTTACTAAAGGTATCAGCATTGTGTTTTTCATAAGAGTATGTTGATGGTGTTTGTAACGTGAAGCTCCAACTTCATACATACAGAAACCGACGTGAATTAAAAACATCAGTACTACCGTTACCCAGTAGTAAAATTCTGTAAATATGGTATTAAGAGCCTCTAGTTCATTAGTCATAATCTCACTCCATATTAGTTTTTATAAAACCCTATTAAATTTTTTGATTCGATACAAACGAAAGAATGATTAAAAACCCATTGCGAACACTGGGTTTTTAATTAATTATCAACTTCTGATTGTATAATTAAAATTTTAAGTAAGCTTTTTTCAAATCAACTAGAGGGTGCTTAGGAGACATTTGAAACTTAACTAAAAGCTCTCTTGCAATCATGTCTCTGTCTTGTTGGTTGTTTGGTAGTTTGATTGAACTTGGAATAGTTACCCAGCCATTTGCATTTCTACAAAAAACTGCTGGTCTTCCTTCTTCGTAACCCATATGCACATCTTCTAACCAATTTAAATCATCCCATCCCATCGCTTCTATATATTTTTTCAAGAAAGGAGTTATCTTAGTATAATCTGGTAGCAAGTTAACGTCATATCTATAACCGATTGATTGACCAATCATTTTTTCTCTAGCTGTTTCTTTTTTCTTTCCTAATTGTTGGTCTTTAACAGCTTTTGATTTGACAACTTTTTTTTTATTTTTTTTCTTAACCATAATTACCCCTAAATTTTATGATAGTTATCTACACCAACTGTATAGTTTGTTCCAGCTAATGGAACTTTTGCTAAAGCAGATGCTTCTGATGTTAGTGCAGCTAAATCTTCAGGCTCTAAAGAGTGAATATTAGTTTTGCCACATGCTCTTGCTAAAAGTTGAGCTTCTAAAGTCATTGAATGAAGATAGTTGTAAACTCTAAGTGCAGCATCATCAGGATTTAATCTTGCTCTTAATTTAGGATCCTGAGTTGCAACTCCAACTGGACAACGTCCTGTATGACAGTGATAACATTCACCTGCTTTTACACCCATTTCTTTTTCAAAGTTTGCTTCTGGGATATCTTTATTACAGTTTAATGCGATCATTGAACCTGTTCCTATTGCAATTGCATCAGCACCTAAAGCTAATGCTTTAGCCATATCAGCACCATCTCTTACACCACCGGCATAAATTAAAGTAACTTTTCCAGTTTTACCGACATCATCAATAGCTCTTCTGGCTTCTCTAATCGCAGCAATTCCAGGAATTCCAGTATTTGCAGCAGCTATATGAGGACCAGCTCCAGTAGAACCTTCCATTCCATCTAAGTAAATAGAGTCAGGATCACATTTAGCAGCCATACGAACGTCATCATATACTTTTGATGCACCAAGCTTTAATTGAATTGGAACTTTGTTTTTTGTTAGTTGTCTTAATTCTTCAACTTTCAATGCTAAGTCATCTGGACCTAACCAGTCTGGGTGTCTAGCAGGTGATCTTTGATCAATACCTGATGGTAACGATCTCATTTCAGCTACTTGGTCAGTTACTTTTTGACCCATTAAGTGTCCACCCATTCCAACTTTTTGACCTTGGCCGATGAAAACTTCAATTCCATCTGCAAGTTGAGCATGATGAGGATTAAATCCATATCTTGATTGAATACATTGGTAATACCATTTTTCAGAATATCTTCTTTCATCTGGTATCATTCCACCTTCTCCTGAACATGTAGCACTTCCAGCCATAGTAGCACCTCTTGCTAAAGCAGTTTTAGCCTCATAAGAAAGCGCACCAAAACTCATACCAGTAATATAAACAGGTATATCTAGTTCAATAGGATTTTCACATCTTGGACCAATTACAGTCTTAGTTTCACATTTTTCTCTGTAACCTTCAATTACAAATCTTGTAAGTGTTCCAGGTAAGAAAACCAGATCATCAAATGTTGGAATTTTTTTCATCAATGCCATTCCACGCATTCTGTATCTTCCTAATTGAGACTTAATGTGAATATCGTCAATTACCTCAGGAGTAAAAATAGCATTATGCCCTAATAGACTTTTATTTCTTTTTCCTTCTTCATGCGTATGAACGTCAGCTTTTCCACCAACACTTCCGTTACCATTTTTCTTTTTAGATTTTTTCCTAGGCATTAAATTGCTCCTTTCTTCTCAGTAGGTTCTAAATTATCGTAATTCCAAAGTTTTTTACCAGCTACAATTTTTTTCATTTTACTTACATCAAAATTTTCACCGATTTCAGCAACTTTTAATTTTCTTTTTAACCAATCTTGATCACTTGCAGTCAAATCAGCGTCTACAGCATCACTACCATAAGATCCAATTTTACCACCTACGAAAATTGTCCCATCATACATAGAATCACCTAGATTTATTCCAACATCTCCAAGAATAATTATTCTACCTCTTTGCATCATGAAACCTGTAAATGCTCCAGCATCACCACCGATAATGATAGTTCCACCTTTCATATCGATACCTGTTCTTGCACCGACACTTCCTTTACAGATTAAATCTCCACCTCTAATTGCTGCTCCAAAACAAGAACCTGCATTTTTTTCAATTACAACTTTACCTGCCATTAAATTTTCAGCACAAGACCAACCAACTCTACCGTTAATTCTAACTGTTGGACCGTCACAAGACCCCATACCAAAATAACCTAAACTTCCTTCAAAAATTAAGTTTAATTTATTTAGTATTCCAACACCTAAACTATGTTTTCCTTGAGGGTTTTTAATTACAATAGTTCCGTAACCTTCACTCATTAATTTATCAATTTCTTTATTAGCTTCTGGCGCTGTCATATCTTTAACATCAAGATCCGTTCTTTTGTTAAAATCAACATCATAAGTACCAAAGTAATAAAAGTTTTCAGCCTCATCAGGATTAAAGAATTTTTGCTGAGTTCTACCTGTTAGAACTTCAGTATGCATACCCATTGACTGAGCTTTTGATTTTTTTTCAACAGTTTTTATATTCGCCATACTTTTACCTCCCCATCAAATGGATCATATGTATCAATTTCTTGTGGTAACACAGATCTGATTGCTATTTCCTCAGATCCCATTGCAACTAATTCATCAGACTCATAAAGGACCAATGGTTTTGCAGCCATCGTATCTTTTGCCATTCCCAAAGAATCTTTTGTTGCAACAAAATAAGTAAAAACTCCATCAAGACCAGTTAAAGAATCTTTCATTCCTTCTTCAAGACTAGCTCCTTCTCTCATTTTCTGTGCAATATAAACTGCAATTAATTCTGAATCACATTCAGACATGAATCTCATACCTTTATTTTCTAAAGCTCTTCTGTTGTTCCAATAATTTGTAAGTTGACCATTATGAACTACAGAGACATCACTAAATGGATAACCCCAGAAAGGATGCGCAGATTTAATATCAACACCAGACTCTGTCGCCATTCTAGCATGACCAATTGCATGAGTTCCAACAAGCTTATCTAAAGAGTATCTATCACAAACCGCTTTTGCATTTCCAAGATCTTTTATAACTTCTAAAGATTTACCCATTGAAAGTATCTCTACACCAGGAATGCTCTCTATTCTTTGTGAAAAATCTAGTAGATCTTTCTTATCATAACTGATTTCATATCTAAGTGAGTAGGGAAGTGTTCTCTCTTCTTTAACAATTTTTGCACCCAATTCCTTTATAGTTTCATCAACTATTTTTTTTCTCTCATCATAAACTGAAACATCTTCCATGATTGATGAACTTCCTTCACCAACATTTTCTCCAACTTTAAAACGCATAATAAAGTTTTTGCCATCTGTATCACCATATAAAGCATAACCAGTTGAATCTTCACCTCTATGTTTTAAAGCTTGAAGCATGCCTTGTAGTTCACTTCCAACATTAGAAGATTTTCCTCTGTGAATTAATCCTGCAATTCCACACATATTATTTACCCCTTCTTTTTAATTTAAGACCTATGGTAGACAATCCAGATATGTATCCAGATCCCATTGAGTTGTTGCACCTAAAAATCTTTCCCACTCATCATTCTTATACCAATGAAATACTTTATACATTTCATCTGGCATAGCTGATTTAATCACTTCGTCCTCAGCTAAACGATCAAGTGCTTGACCAAGACTTAAAGGTAATTTTTTAACTTCTTTACCAGCAGCTTGAGCTTCATACATACTTCTAGACTCTGGTTTTCCTGGATCAATTTTATTAGTTAAACCATCATCCATCGCTTTTAATAATGCAGCACCCATTAAATATGGATTATGCATTGAGTCTACTGATCTATATTCAAATCTACCTGGAGCAGAAACTCTTAATCCACAAGTTCTATTTTGATATCCCCAGTCAGCATAAACTGGTGCCCAAAATCCTTGATCCCATAATCTTCTATAAGAGTTAACTGTAGATGAACCAATTGCTGTAAGTGCAGGTAGATGCTTCATAATTCCACCAATAGATTTTAATCCTACTTTACCAGGCAATTGCACATCTTTTGTATCTGGCATGAAAGTATTTTTTCCACCTTCAACATAAGTAAATACATGTTCCATTCCTGGAATAGATTTATGACCTAATTTATTTACTTTATCTTTTCCACCTGACCATAAAGACATGTTAGTATGACATCCACTCGCAGATACCCCCATAAATGGTTTTGTCATAAAACATGCAATTAGATTAAATTCTCTTGCAACTTGAGCACAAATTTGTCTGTAGGTTGATAGTCTATCTGCATTTCTTAAAACATCATCGTACATCCAGTTTAATTCTAATTGTCCTGGAGCATCTTCATGATCACCTTGAATCATATCAAGACCCATTGCTCTTGCATATTTCATAACTTGCATGAACACTGGTCTTAAAGACTCAAATTGATCTATATGATAACAATATGGTTTAGAAAAACCTTTTCCAGTTGGAGTGCCATCTTCGTTTTTTGTTAGCCACATCATTTCTGGTTCGGTTCCAACTCTTAATTGGTATCCATGTTTTTTCTTAAACTCTTTTGCAATTATTCTCAGATTACCTCTGCAATCTGATGTTAAATGACCGCCTGGGTTCTCTCTTTCTTCTCTATTTCTAAAGCAAGTCACAAAAACTCTTGCTACTTTTTTATCCCAAGGAAGTTGACAAAAAGTTTCTGGATCAGGTATACCGACTAACTCTTTTGCTTCAGGTCCGTAACCAATATAATTGCCATGTCGATCTGTAAATAAGTTCGCAGTTGCTCCATAAACTAGTTGAAAGCCTTTTTCACATGTTCTTTCCCAATGATCAGTTGGAATTCCCTTTCCAACAACTCTACCTGTGACAGATATGAATTGAAAAAAAATATACTCGATACCAAGTTCATTTATTTTAGCTCTAACTTGTTTGACTAATTTGGCTCTTCCTGGCTGGTTAACGTGTTTCTCTAGATCGGTCATTTTATCCCCCCTTAAGAATAAATTTTGTATTAGATAAACGTTAACTGAAAAATATATTAGTGTCTAATTTTTGTTCACTATAATAATTATATATAATTTTTATAAGTATTACTTAAAAAATTAACTCCAAGGGAAAGGGCTGTTCGAAGTTGGGTGCAATTCACCCTTCTCGTAACGGTTGAATCTAAAAGGTTTTAATAAATCACTTTCTGATCCAAGTATTTCTTTTGCAACAAGTTCACCAACACCAATCATTTTATATCCATGGTTTGCATCAGCAATCATATAAACATTTTCTAAAAATCTATCAAAGATTGGAAAAGAGTCTGGTGTCATACATCCTAGTCCACCTGATGGTCCTTTTCTATAAAGATCCGATTTTCCTTCAAATCTTTTTTGACAATGAGCTAAAGCTGAGCACCACATATCATTAAATGCTTCTGTAGTTTGGTATTCTGGTGACTCAATTCCATACGGATCAACATTAACTTGATCAAAATGTTTATCAACTATGTAAGGAGATGTCCCACCTTGTACACCTAATCCATCTATATCTGGTTTGTAATAAATACCCCATATTTTATCTGTAATTAATTTTTTTGTTTTATCTGAGTATAAAGGTGCAGTAGAGTCTACATGAATTACTGGAGGCTGTTTTCCATCATTAGTTCTTAGATAGTCAGGTTCAACACCAATTACACCTTCTTGCAACATCCAATAAGTCCACATGTCTGTTTCATGCATCTTGCCATCTTTACCTTTTATATTTGCAGTCTTTGGAAGTTCTAACATGTTCCAAAAATCTCTCGCCCACGGTCCAGCACCAACGACAACCTGTTCACACTCTATTGTTCCTAGATCTGTCTCAACACCAGTAACTGCTTTACTATTACTTCCTCTTTTGAAACCTGTTACTTTAACTCCTTTTAAAACTTGAACTCCATTAGAAGTAGATTTGTTTTCTAATGCTTTGACAGAGTCTTTATTAAATGCGTATCCACCTTTTTTCTCATGAAGAACTGAAGTGATACCTTGAGCTTGCCAATCATCAAACATGCCCTTCATATAATTCATACAATCTTTCTCACCTTCGATAAATTCAGAATCATAACCAATTGCTTTTTGTTGTTCATAAATTGTAGCAACATCTTCATGCATAACCTCTGGAGAAATTTGAAGGTAACCAACTGCATTATATTTGAATGCTTTAGGATCACTCTCCCAAACAGAAACTGAATGAGCCATTAACTCTCTCATTGCAGGTTGAAAATAATTGTTTCTAATCACACCACAGGCAATACCACTTGCTCCTGCAGCAATATCTTTTTTTTCTAATACGACAATGTCACCTGGATTTTTATAAGTTTCTGAAAGTTTCCAAGCAGTACTTAAACCGTGAATACCACCACCTATTATAACTACTTTAGCTTTGCTTGGTAAACTTGTCATAAATTGAATCGATTATTAACAAAATGGATTTATGATGAAAGTATTATTTATAGTTCTAAAATTTATATATATATTTAATACAGTTAAATTATTTGTAATAAACATCATTTTAATAAATATTCTACCCTACATTTTTAAGTAATTATGAGCCATAAATTCTATAAACCAGCAAAATCTAGACTTCAAAGAAGTGAATTAGCTGTACCAGGATCTTCACCAAAAATGTTTGAAAAGGCATTAAACTCCTCAGCAGATTATATTTTTTTAGATTTAGAAGATGCGGTTTCACCAAATGACAAAGTTTCAGCAAGAGCAAACATAATAAAAGCTCTCAATGAAATGAATTGGAGAAACAATGGAAAAACAATTTCAGTAAGAATTAATAGTCTTGATACACACTATATGTATAGTGATTTAGTAGAACTTGTTGAACAAGCTGGAGAAAATATTGACACTATCTTAGTACCAAAAGCTGGAACTGCAAGCGATGTCTATATGGTTGATTGTTTATTGACGCAAATCGAGACAAATAAAAAATTAAAAAATAAAATTGGTATTGAGTGTTTAATTGAAACTGCATTAGGAATGTCAAACATTAAAGAAATTGCAAAATCAAGTGAAAGATTAGAAGCATTACATTTTGGTGTAGCAGATTATGCTGCCAGTTTAAGAGCAAGAACAGTTGTGATCGGAGGATTAAATCCAGATTACCCTGGAGACCAGTGGCATCATGGATTATCACAATTAGTGATGACTTGTCGAGCTTATGGATTAAGAGCAATAGATGGACCATTTGGAGATTTTAATGATCCTGATGCTTACATTGCAGCTGCAAAACGTGGAGCGGCTATTGGTATAGAAGGTAAGTGGGCAATTCATCCATCTCAAATTGAACTTGCTAATGATGTTTTTTCTCCTCCTGAAGCTGAAGTAAATAAAGCTAAAAGAATTATAGAGGAATTAGATAAAGCAGCAAAAGAAGGTAAAGGAGCTGCTCAACTTGATGGTAGAATGATAGATGCAGCATCTGCTAGAATGGCAGAGAATGTTGTAAATATTGATAAACTAATTAATAAAAAATAAATATGGATATACACGAGTATCAAGCAAAAGAAATTTTATCTAGTTTTGGAGTAACAATACCTAGGGGAGGAATAGTTTATAGTCCTGAGACTGCAGAAAATAAAGCAAGAGAAATTGGTGGATCAAAGTGGGTTGTTAAAGCACAAATTCATTCTGGTGCAAGAGGAAAAGCAGGTGGAATTATTGTGTGTAACTCACCTTTAGAAGTTGCTCAAGCAACAGATAAGTTATTGGGAAAAAAACTTATTACAAATCAAACTGGACCTGAAGGCAAAATAGTAAACAGAATTTATATTGAAGAAGCAACTGATATTGAAAAAGAATTATATTTAGGTTTAGTTTTTGATAGAAGTTCTGAAAGTATAATGGTTGTAGCTTCAACAGAAGGAGGAATGAGTGTTGAAGAAATTGCTAAGGAAAAACCAGAGACTATCATAAGATCTAAAATTGAAGTTGCAGTTGGTATTCAAAATTTTCAAGCAAGAGAGCTTGCATTTGGATTAGGTATTGAACCAGAATTAATCAGAAGAGCTTCAGAAACAATTATTGGATGTGCCAAAGCATTCAGTGAGCTAGATGCTACAATGGTTGAAGTAAACCCATTGGTGATTTCAAAACAAAAACAAATTTTAGCTCTAGATTGCAAAATGAGTTTTGATAACAATGCAATGTTTAGAAGAGATAAAGTTTCTGAGTTGAGAGATAAAACTCAAGAAGATGAAAAAGAGGTTTATGCATCTGACAGAGGCTTAAATTATGTAAGTTTAGAGGGAAATATTGGAAATATCATTAATGGAGCCGGTTTAGCAATGGCGTCTATGGATATGATTAAACTTGCGGGAGGAGAACCAGCAAACTTCCTAGATGTAGGCGGAGGAGCAACTCCAGAAAAAATAGTTAAAGCATTTAGGTTAATTACTATGGATAAAAAAGTAAAAGTAATTTTAGTAAATATTTTTGCTGGAATAAATAGATGTGATTGGGTTGCTGAAGGAATAGTTCAGGCCCTTGAAAAAATTGAAATAAAAGTCCCGTTAGTAATTAGATTAGCAGGAACTAATGTTGAAAAAGGAAATAAAATTCTTCAAGATAGTAAACTAAATTATATTGAAGCACATACTTTGGAGGATGCTGCAAATAAAGCAGTTGCAGCACTTAAATAATTAAATGGCAGTAATTATTCAAAAAGATACAAAAATTTTAATTCAAGGGTTCACAGGAAAAATGGGAACTTTTCATGCTGAAGAAATGATTAAGTATGGATCAAATGTTGTTGGAGGAGTAACACCAGGAAAAGGTGGTCAAAAACATTTAGATAGACCAGTATTCAACACAGTAAAAGATGCAGTGCAAGAAACAGGAGCTACTGCTTCAATACTATTTGTTCCTCCTGCTTTTGCTGCAGACTCAGCAATGGAGGCCGCAGATGCAGGAATAAAAACTTGTGTTGCTATTGTTGATGGAATTCCTTCACATGACATGATCAGAATAAAAAGATACATGCGAAGATATTCTAGAAAAGAAAAAATGACTTTAGTAGGACCAAACTGCGCAGGCATAATAAGTCCTGGCAAATCAATGTTAGGAATTATGCCTGGTCATATTTACAAGGAAGGAAGAGTTGGAATTATTAGCAGATCAGGAACTTTAGGTTATGAAGCAGCACAACAATTAAAGAATTTAAACATTGGGATTTCAACGAGTGTTGGTATTGGAGGCGACCCAATTAACGGAAGTTCTTTTAGAGATATTATTGAAAAATTTGAAACTGATGATGAAACAGATCTAGTTTTAATGATTGGTGAGATCGGCGGACCTCAAGAAGTAGCAGCTGGAGAATTTGCAAAGGAAAATATGAAAAAACCTATAGTTGGGTATATTGCAGGATTAACTGCTCCAAAAGGAAGAGTTATGGGGCATGCTGGTGCAATTGTTTCAGCTTATGGAGAAAGTGCAGTTGAGAAGGTTGAGCTTTTAAAAGAATGTGGTGTAACGATTTCTAAAAATCCATCTGTTATGGGTGAAACAGTAAAAGAAGTATTAGATAGAAAATAAGCTAATCTTATTTAAAATATATTCTTAGTAGAAAATTAAAGTTCTAAATTTTTTAATTTTTCCATATACTCATCAAACTCTTTAACAAATGACTCGGTAGGTTTAATATTTTTTTTTCTTTGATCTGATGATGTTTTTTCTAAATAGAAAAATTTATTTTCACATGCTTCATTAATAATTAGCGCAGATTTAGGTCTAGAAGTTTTAAATAGTTTTGTTTTAAGTTCTTCAACAGATAATTTTTCGCCCTGCTTATATGAATTCATAACTAATAACATCATGTGATAATGTGATGGAGATTTTCGGAAAAAATAATTACTAGAACTATGAGAACGCCTTACTTGATCTTCCCAAAATTCTAATAAGTCTTTTGTTCCCTTCATTTAAGCTCTAACTCTTGATTTTGTTGGATCATAAAAAGGAAAAGGTACAACTTTTGCACCAATTCTTTTTTGGTGACCATCCAATTTACCAATCTCAACTTCTGTTCCAATTTCAGAATATTTTACATCTATCCTGCACAAAGCTATATTTTTTCCAAGTTTTGGTGACAACATTCCACTTGTTATCACACCAATTTGTGCACGACCAACATGAACGCAGTCACCGTTTACAGCTGGCTCATGTCCTACAAGCTCTAAGCCAACTAATTTTTTTTGTGGATTTGCTTTTCTTTTAATTAATTCTTCTTTACCTATAAAGTCATCCTCTTTTGTCTTAAGCGGAACTGTAAAACCTATACCAGCCTCAAAAGGATCTGTTTGATCATTAAATTCATAACCATAAAAAATAAGCCCAGCTTCAATTCGAACCATATCTAAAGCTTCTAAACCTAGAGGCGTTATATTAAATTCTTTTCCAGCTTCCCAAACCTTATCCCAAACTTCGTCAGCATCTTTTGGGTGACACCAAATTTCATAACCAAGTTCACCTGTATAACCTGTTCTTGAAATTACAATGGGCGTTCCAGTTTCATGCTCTATTCTTGCAATATTAAATCTAAACCATTCAAGTTCAGTTATTGATGGCTGAATAGGTGCAGTCCAAACAAATTTTTCTAAAATTTTTCTACTGTTAGGTCCTTGAACTGCAATGTTATGAATATGATCTGTTGCAGATTTTATCCAAACTTTATAATTTTTCTTTTTTGCTTGCTCTTTTAACCATTCTCCGCTGTATTCATCCCCACCAATCCATCTAAAATTATCTTGTCCAAATTTAAACAAAGTACCATCATCTAACATGCATCCATTTTCGTAACACATAGCAGTATAAACTACTTGACCTACAGATAATTTTTTAACATTTCTAGTTAATGTATATTGCATCAAATTTTCTGCATCAGGTCCAAGGATTTCAAATTTTCTTAGAGGAGAAAGGTCAGTTGCTATCGCGCTCTCTCTACAAGCATTGTATTCTTTTATCGTCCCAGAATTTGTAAAATTATTGGCTAACCAAAAACCTTTGTACTCAATGAAATTTCTTGTTAGTTCAGATGTTTTTTTATGAAAACCTGTTTCTTGAGTTAATTTTGGTTCAGAATCTGTTTTCATTCTAAATGCAATTGCTTTTGAATATTTGTTATTTTTTGCGTAAGTTCTAACAAATATATCTGTAGGGTTCCACCCATTAGCAGCATCTACATCACAAGGGCAAGCAGATGAAATACATGTTAAATCTTTAAGGGCTCTGAATAAAACATAATCACCAGGTCTTGACCAAGGCTCATCAAATGTTGCAACATTATTTGCATCAATTCCTGTATTAAAAAATAGATTTATTGCAGACCAACTTTTTCGAGCATTAATGTCATATTTTTCTAAACCTTTATTGAAGTTATCAGTGCAATTTATATGACCCATATAACCAAGATCTTCATAATATTTTGAGGTACAGGCTAGATTAAATGTATCATGTCTTCCAACCGTGTCTCTTACAACCTCCACCATTGCCTCATGATTTCCATCATAAAACTTTGAAAATAACCCTGGACCAGGATAAGCGCTTCCCATAAACGTTCTAGTTGCCTTATCATCAATAATGCTTTCAATACCATCATCTAACTTATGAGTATCAAACGCTAAAAAATCAGAGCATTGCCTTCCACCCGTATCAATTATTTGAATGTATTCTCCCTCTTTAACTTCATAAGTTTCAGCTGTTCTTCTTTTAACAAGCTGTTCAACTATGGGATCACTTAAAGGATCTGGTAAAATAAATTGCTCATCTGTCTCAGAATATTTTGCTCTGTTAACAAAAATTGTTAAATCAGTGGGTGGATTTTGTTCATGAACATTAAGAGGATCACCAGGAGCAGCAATTAGTACAAAACATTTATCTTTTGAAGAAAGAGTTATTTTTTCTCCCATCAAACAATCTTCATTAAATATAATTGATGATTTTGCTTTATTAAGATCTAAATTTCTTTTTTTAAAAATTCTTGTTATTTTTTCATCTTTGGCAATTGCTCTTTTAGAAAAATCTGCATTTGCATTTTCTTTAATATTTAAAATTGATAAATCTGGTTTGCCCTTTGAATCAAAAACAATTATTTCACAAACTTGTTTTCCTTCATCATTAATAATCTCAATTTTATCTTCAGGAAAAACTTCTATTACAGACAATCCGCCACCTTTTACAAAATATCTTTCAACCCCAGGTGGTAGTGTTCTTAAACCTGGGTTTCGAATTTCGTTACTTGTCCCTAACATTTTACCCAATTTATATATATTTTTTATAAGTTTATTATAATCAAAACGAGTTGACTATAACTTTAATTAAGAACATACTTTCAGAATTAATATTAATAATAAGAGGGGTATATATGAAAAAAATAATATCATTTCTATCTGCTCTAGTTATTTCTGCAGTAAGTTTCGCGGGAATTTCTAACGCTGATAGCAAAAAGCCTATCGTAATCCCTACACATAACTGGTCAAGCCAAATTGTAATGGCTTATGTTATTGGAGGTATTTTCGAAAGTATGGGAAATAACGTTAAATACGTTAACGCAGACTCACAAGCAGTTTACGAGTCAATTAGAATTGGTGATGTAACTATATCTCATGAAGTTTGGGAATCTGCTTTTGGTAAATCTTTTACTACTGCTTTAGATAAAGGAGGATTGCTTGATTGGGGAGACCATGAGGCAAGAACACTTGAAGATATGGGATATCCAAATTGGGTTACTGAGAAAGGTTTATGCCCAGGTTTACCTGACTGGACAGCTTTAAAAAACCCAGATTGTGCAAAAAACTTTACAACACCTGACTCTCCGGATGGAAAAGGAAGAATGTTGGAAGGTCCACAAACTTGGCATGGTGATTTAATTCCTCAAAGAGTTGATGCACTTGGTTTAGGTGATCTTTGGTGGGTTAAATTTGCTGGAAGTGCAGACGCACTTTGGGCAGAGTTATCTGCAGCTAAAAAAGAAGGAAGAGGAACAATTATATTTAACTGGACGCCAAACTTTACAGATGGTGCTGGTTTTACATTTATTGATTTCCCTCCATACACAGCTGGTTGCAGACCAGAAGATGGCGGAGATGGTAAATGTGGTTCTCCTGATGGATACTTGAAAAAAGCAGTTCATGAGGATTTCCCAAAAACTCATCCAGATGCAGCGGCAGCATTTAAAAAGATGTCATTTTCAACAAGTCAAATTGGTGCAATGGCAGCTTTAGTTGACGTTGACAAAATGACTCATGAAGATGCAGCTAAAAAATGGTTAGCTGATAATAAGTCAGTTTGGCAAGCTTTTACTAAATAAGGTTAAAAGTTAAAATTTATAATCTCTCCCAACTTTGTTGGGGGAGATTTTTTTTATAATATAATTATTTATGATAAAAAAAAATTCCTTAGTTATTATAATAAGCCTATTATTTTTTAATTTATCTTTTGCAAAAGACATAAATATACAAGAAAATATTAATCTTAGTTTTGAATGTAAGTTAGAAAAAAAAATAATTAAAAACTCAGAGTATAATTATCAAACTTTTTTAGCAGAAAAATTAGATGATAAAGATTTAGATAAATTTAAAATAGAAGCAATAAAACCTGAAAAACTTTTGATAGATGGGTTGTCTTCATTTCTTTCAAAATCTGAAAAATTAAATGTTAAAGTTGTTAATAAAGATGTTGTTTTGTTTAAAGCTTTTGATCAAGAAAAAAATTATTCAGAATCTGCCATAATAACTAGAAAATCAGGTGAATTGATTCATGAGATTACTAAAAATGTTAAAAGCGAAAACTCAGAAAAATATATATTTTTTTATTCATGTGGAAAAAAAGAGAAAAAAGTCTGATTTTTTTTTGAATGATTTTGTGTAAAATATTAATATGAAAAAATTTATTATTACTATAATTTTAGGTTTGTTAATTTCATCATCCGTTTTAGCGAGAAGCACTGGTTGTAAAGAGGGTAATTGCGATAACGGTTATGGTAAATGGGTTTATACGGATAAAACTACCTATGAAGGGGAATGGGTAGGAACTAAAAAGCATGGTCAGGGAGTTGAAACTTGGCCAAATGGCTACATTTACACAGGCGAGTTCAAAAATAGTGTATGGAGTGGTGAAGGTATTTTAACTTTTCCAGATGGTTCCACTTATGATGGGGAGTGGGCCAATGGTTTTATGAATGGTCAAGGCACATTCACATGGGCCGATGGAAAACAAAAATCAGGTATTTGGAAAAACGGGAAGCTGCAAGAATAATGTTCAGAGAAAATTATATTAACAAATTTAAAGATTTACCCCAGTCTCTAAGACAATTTATTGGCCTTATAATTTTAACACTTATTGTGATTGTATCTTTTAGTATTTTAAATGGCATTTTTGGACAGGGTGATGAGTTGGTAAAAAAAATGAAGTTGGAAGAAGAGAGAATTGCTAAAGAGAAGAAACTAAGTGCACTAATCTCAAAGTTGCCCTCTGGAATATTGGTATCTTTTGATGGAACAGACCATTACAAATTAACCGATGAAGTATATGAGCAAGTATGCAAAGTTACAAAATTAATTCCTCAAAGAGCAATAATGGGTGCTAATTTTTTGAATTTTAGAGCTCATGAACTTTATACGATTAATGGAAACAAAATTGATGAAACTTTTGTTAAATGGGATGAAGAAAAAAGCAAATGTATTGCAGGTTTTACAGTTAGTGGAAACAATGTAGGAGTAGATGAAAGTATTACTATAAGTGGAGAGGCTTTAAGTTTTTTAAGTACTGGAATTGATACAAGGGTTTATTTTATTAAAAATTTTTAACTAAGAAGGGTAACAATTATTAACATTTTAATTATATTTAATTTAATATAACTTTAATAAACTTATGTCTGAAACTGTTATCAAATGTGAATCTGTCTTTAAAATTTTTGGAGAAAATGCCAAAAAAATGCTTGAAGAAGCAAATGGTAAAGTAGATGCAAAAACTTTTCAAGAAAAAGGATGCATAGTTGGTGTTAACAACGCTTCTTTTGAAGTTGCAAAAGGAGAAATGTTGGTAGTGATGGGTTTATCTGGCTCAGGCAAATCAACATTGCTTAGATGTATTTCAAGATTAACAGATGCAACTGGTGGAAAAATTTTCATAGAAGGACAGGATTTATTAGAATTAAATAATAAAGAACTGATTGATCTTAGAAGAAATAAAATGGGAATGGTGTTTCAAAGTTTTGCTTTGTTACCACACAAAACAGTTGTTGAAAATATTGCTTTTCCACTTCAGGTAAAAGGTACGAGCACTGAGGATAGCATAAGCAGAGCAATGGAAATGGTAAAACTAGTTGGGCTTGATGGAAGAGAGAATTATTTTCCAAGAGAACTATCTGGTGGTCAACAACAAAGGGTTGGAATCGCAAGATCCTTGGCTGTAGAGCCTGATATATGGTTTTTAGACGAGCCTTTTTCTGCATTAGATCCATTAATAAGAAAAGAAATGCAAGATGAGTTTTTAAGACTTCAAGAAAAATTACAAAAAACTATTATGTTTATTACTCATGATTTTGATGAGGCACTCAAGTTAGCAGACAGAATAGCTATAATGAAAGATGGTATAATTGAACAATTAGATACACCTGCAAATATAGTATTAAATCCAGCTACAGAATACGTAAGAAAATTTACCGAAGAAGTTCCTAGAGAGAAAGTTTTAGTAATTGAAGATGTGATGGATGCTCCAAGTAAAGATAATTTAGGCGATTTAAAAGTTTCAAAAGATGAAATTATAGAAAACGTTGCAGAAAAAATTCTTACTCAAGAAAAAAATGTAGAGGTAATAGATTCCAATAATAATGTTGTGGGTTCAATTAAACCATCGAAGATAATTGATACAGTTTTTGGAGGAAGAAAAAACGGAAGTTAAAGTATGGAATATTTAAAAAAATATCCAAAATTATTTCAATGGTTATTTTTGTTGGCTGTATTTTTTGGCTTGTGTTTTGCAATAGATGTTCCCGAAACTTACAAATTTATTAGAGGCCAAGCAGAATTTGTTAAAGATCCAAATCAAAGTGTATATTTTTTCTTAGGTAAAGAAGTTAGGTATTACGCCTTTGATGTATTTTGGAGATTGCCTCCATTACTTGGATGGTTGCCTATTTGGATAAACGACTCTTTATTTTTTTTAATGAATGAGTGGATGCCAATGGAGTTTTGGAATGAAGATACCCAAGAGTTTAAAACTCGGCCATTATTATTACAAATAAGTAGAAATTTAACTTCATTTATGACTTTTCTAATTGAATTGATTAGAGAGATTTTATTGGGTGGATTGGAGACTATTGTTGCATTTACTAGCTGGGATTTTATAGATGCTTATCCATGGTTAGAGTTACCAGGTTTACCGTGGACTATTGTTGCGGCAGGAGCAACCATACTTTCTTTTAAATTAAGTGGAAAAGGCCTAGCTTTATTTGCAGGTTTAACGATGATTTATATTTCAGTATTTGGTCAATGGAAGCCCTCGATGCAAACGCTATCTTTTATACTGGTTGCAGCTCCACTCTCATTTATTTTTGGCTTAGGTTTGGGCATAGCGGCATATAAAAGTAAACGTGTTGAAAAAGCTTTGTACCCAATTCTATTAGTAATGCAAACAATGCCGCAATATGCCGTATTAGTTCCTGCACTTGTACTTTTTGGAGTTGGTGATCATGCTGCTGTAATTATTACAATGGTTGTTGCTGTTCCACCAATGATACTTCTTACGATTTTAGGTTTAAGAGCTATACCTCCTGAAGTTATTGAAGCAGGACGAATGAGCGGTTGTACTAATTGGCAGTTAATGGTCAAGGTATTAATCCCTACTGCAAGACGAGACATTTTAATTGGAGTTAACCAAGTAATTATGGTTTGTTTTTCAATGGCAGTAATATCTGCATTTATAGGTGCCAAAGGTTTAGGGTTTAATTTATTATTAGCACTAAACCAACTTAATATTGGATTAGCATTAGAAGCAGGATTGTGTATTAGTTTAATTGCAATTCTTCTTGATAAAATGTCTTTAGCTTGGGCAAATAAACAAACAGATTATTTTGGCAACCTTACATTTTTTCAAAGAAATAAAAATATAATTTTCTTTGCTGCTTCAGTTGTAATTGGAATAATTCTTGCTTATGTTGGAACTTTTATCTTTAAGGGTAGTTTTAATTACTTGTTTGAAGTTCCACATAATAAAGGAATATCTACAGCAGATTTTTGGAATAAGGGAGTAGATTGGATATTTGATACATTCTTTGTTTATATAAAAGCATTCAATACTTGGTTAATTGTTGATGTACTTCAGCCAATGAGAGCTCTATATTTAAGAATGCCAGCTGTAGCTACATTAGTTTTAGTTGTAGGCGCAGGTTATATTATAGGGGGAATTCGATCTGCTCTAGTTGTTTGTGGATTAACATTATTTATAGCTTTAAGCCCATGGTGGGATAGGGCTTTGGTAACTTTTTATATGGCAACTTTTGGAGTAGTGGTTTCTTGTTTAATTGGATTTACTGTTGGAACTTTATGCTTTCAAAATAAAAAATCAGCAGCCTTTATGCTTGGTGTTTGTGATATATTTCAAACTTTCCCATCGTTTGTATATTTAATTCCAGTAATGATGCTATTTGGAATAACCGATACATCAGTTTTAATTGCGGTGATAGTTTATGCAACAATTCCTGCAACGAGATACACTATTGAAGGTCTAAGAAGTGTTCCAATTGGTTTACATGAAGCTGCAACCATGTCAGGTGTAAATAAATTTCAAAGATTAACTAAAATAGAATTTCCTTTAGCTTTTCCGCATATGATGCTTGGCCTAAACCAAACGATAGTTTTTGCTCTATTTATGGTTATTATTGGGGCTTTTATTGGTACAGAAGATTTAGGACAATACATTTTAAAAGCACTCTCAGATAAAAATGGTGCTGGTATTGGTTTAACGTTAGGTATCTGCGTTGCTTTCATTGGTTTGATTTTTGACAATTTAATAAGAACATGGGTAGGTCAAAGAAAAAAACAGCTTGGAATTGATTAATTAAAAGTTATGAAAAACAGGACGATAAATTTTATTGGATGGCTAATGTTTATTGTTTCTGCGGTTGGGTTTATTATCTCTAGTATTGGTAGTTTTTGGGCAATGTTTGGAAGCTTATTTTTTTTTGCAGCTTGTTTTGTATTTCTTATTCCCTTTTTTAGAAAAGAAGACAGTTAAATTATTTCTTTGTAAAAGTTTAGTTAAACTATTTATTTAAAAATGTTTTTAACGAGTCATCCATTGCACTCTCCCAAGGAGTATGATGAACTGGAGCAACTGAACCAGTTACAGGAGAAGAAAATGATTTATTTCTATAAGTCATGATATCTTCAACTTTATGATGCTCCCATTCTTTAAAATGTTTTCTTATTAATTCAAAATCAATTTTTGGGTAGTCGGACATTGCATGAAGCTCTTTTGTATATTCGGTTTGAAAATCAATCATTTGATCAGGATTTTCTAATTTTTCTTCCATTGATACCCACTTATTTATATCATTTTCTACCTCTGCATTATCAGGAATTTTAATTTTTTGCATTATTACATCTCTGGCAAACCAAGCTTGGCAATCAAACATATTAAATGTGTGAAATTGATCCTGCATACCAAGATATAAAAGTTTGTGATTATTTTGCCAGACAACACCTTTGTATAACATTGGTGGATATAATCGATTTGTGGTTTGAAGTTTTAATTCTTCTGACAAAAACGGAAAATGATGAAGATAACCAGTGCATAGTATTATAGCATCTGCTTCTTGTTCATGACCATCTTTAAAAATTGCTTTACTTCCTTCAAGTCTATCAAGATAAAAAACTTCTTTCATACCACTTGGCCATTTAAACCCCATAGGATTATGTCGATAACCTATCGTTACACTTTTTGCTCCATATTTATGACATTGAAGCGCAACATCTTCAGCAGAGTAACTGCTTCCTAATACTACAACATTCTTATCTCTAAATTCTTCAGCGTCTCTAAAATCATGCGAATGCATAATTCTTCCTGGAAATGATTTCATACCTTGGTATTCAGGAATAAATGGAACTGAGAAATGACCTGTAGAGACCACTACATAATCAAATATATCTTTTGATATTTTGTCATTTTCCTTATCACGATAAGTAACCTCAAATTTTTGACCATCAAAATTTGTATTCATTACACAGTGATTAAATTTAACTTTATCTTTTAAATTCCCTTTAGAAACTCTACCCAATATATAATCATATAAAACTTCTCTTGGTGGAAAAGAAGGTATTGGTTTTCCAAAATGCTCATCAAATGAATAATCAGCAAATTCTAAACATTCTTTTGGACCATTTGACCAAAGGTATCTATACATACTATTTGGAACAGGATCTCCATATTGATCTGAGCCTGTTCTCCAACTATAATTCCATAGGCCACCCCAATCTTCTTGTTTATCAAAACAAACGATTTCTGGTATTTTTTCACCTTTTTTTTCAGCTTGTTCAAACGATCTAAGCATTGAAAGCCCACACGGACCTGCACCAATTATAGCTACTTTAGTCATTATTAATTACTCCGGTATAAAATTTAATTAATATACTTTACTAACAATTTTCCAAAAATTACAATGAAAAAAATCTAATTGAAGTGAGAATTTTTGAAAAAATTAATACTATCTATAGATCAAGGAACAACATCGTCGAGATCAATCTTATTTGATCTTAATGGAAATAAAATTTTTTCATCGCAATATGAATTTAAACAAATATTTCCAAATCTAGGCTGGGTTGAGCATGATCCAGAGGAAATTTGGAGAGTAACTTTAAAATCAATAAAAGACGTAATTAAAAAAAGTAACAAAATTAAAGCTAAAATTATTACAATAGGAATAACAAATCAGAGAGAAACGACAATATTATGGGACAAAAAAACTGGCAAACCAGTTTACAACGCAATTGTTTGGCAAGACAGAAGAACAAATAAAATTTGTGAAAATTTAAAAAAAAGAAAATTAGAAAATTTATTTAGGAAGAAAACTGGACTATTTATTGATCCATATTTTTCTGCAACAAAAATTAAGTGGATTTTAAACAATATTTCATCAACAAAAAAACTTTTAAAGAATAATCAACTTATGTTTGGAACTATAGATACTTTTTTAATATGGAGATTAACAAATAGAAAAAGTCATTTAACTGACGCAACTAATGCTAGCAGAACTTTAATGTATAATATCAATTCAAATAAGTGGGATGATGAAATTCTAAAAAAAATAGGTATACCTAAGTCAATTTTACCAAAAGTTAAAAATTCTGCTGATTATTTTGGATCAACTTCTAAAAAAATTTTAGGAAAAGAAATTCCAATTAATTCAGTTTTAGGAGATCAACAAGCTGCAGCTGTGGGTCAGGCTTGTTTTCAAAAAGGTTCTGTTAAATGCACATATGGAACAGGTGCTTTTGCAATAATGAATACTGGAAATAAGAAAATTTTATCAAAGAATAAACTATTAACTACAATTTGTTATCAATTAAAAAATAAAAATACATATGCTTTAGAAGGTTCAATCTTTATTGCTGGTGCTGGTGTTCAATGGTTAAGAGATAAAATTAAATTAATAGACAATGCTTATGAAACAGAAAAAATTGCAAAATCAAAAAAAAGTAATGATGGAATTTATGTTGTTCCAGCGTTCACAGGCTTGGGAGCTCCTTACTGGAATTCAGAGTCTAGAGGAATTATAACAGGACTAACAAGAAACTCAGATTGGAAGAATTTAGTAAGAGCTGTCGTAGAGTCAGTTGCTTATCAAAGTTATGATTTATTTGAAGCTATGAGGAAAGATGGGCCAAAAACCAAAATAATTAAAGTTGATGGAGGGATGGTAGCAAACAATTGGTTCGCACAATTTTTATCAGATGTTCTAAATACCCATATACTAAGACCAAAGATTAAAGAAACCACAGCTCTTGGAGCAGCTTTCTTTGCAGCTTATCAAGCGGGTGAGTTTAAGTCTCTAAATGAAATAAAATATAAATGGAAAAAAGATGCAAATTTTCAACCAAAAATCAGCAAAAAATTAAGAAATAACCTGTTGCAAGGGTGGCAACAAGCAATTAGAAAAACTTTAGCTTAATTTTAGCTTATGAAAAAAATAATTATTATAGGTGCAGGTGCAATGGGATCTGCTTTTGCAGTACCCTGCATTGATAACAAAAATCATGTAACAATAGTAGGAACTCATTTAGAAAATGATTTAATAGAAAAAATAAAGATAGATAATCAAACTCATCCAGTATTAAAAACTAAATTATCAAATGAAATTAAATTTGAAAAATTTGAAAAATTACAAACTATTTTAGAACAAGATTTCGATATTTTAGTATGTGGTGTAAGCTCAATAGGTATTGAATGGTTTGTTAAACAAATATCAAAAAATTATAAAAAAAGAATACCAATTGTCTTATTAACAAAAGGTTTATCAGTTCATAATAATGAACTTACAACGCTTTCAGATAAGATTAAAGATCTCTTAGGTAAGGATGGTCATTCTGAAATTAATATTTCAGCTATTAAAGGACCTTGTTTAGCTGCTGGATTAGCAAATAAGATGAGAACAGGCACGGTTATAGCAAATCAAAATATTAAAGAGTCTCAATCATTAAAAGAAATTATTTCTACAAATTATTATTCTACTGAAATTTCTGAGGATATTAATGGCGTAGAATTATCAGGTGCAATTAAAAATATTTATTCTATGTTAATCGGTGCGTCTGAAGGATTAAGTAATTCTAAAGCTCCTAAAGAAATTCAATCTAAATTTTTTTTAAATACAGCAGCATCTTTAATTCATAGATCTATTTCAGAGATGGTTGAGTTTGTATCTCACTATGGAGGTAAATCAGAGACTGTATATGGTTTATCAGGTCTTGGAGATTTATATGTGAGCGCTATTGGAGGTAGAAATAGTTTAATGGGAAAATATTTAGGAGAAGGTTATTTGTATAATGATGCAAAAGAAAAATTTATGAAAAATATTACAGTTGAAGGTGCACAATTAGCATTAGAAATAGGACCAAAAATTTTACAAGACTTAAATCCTCAACACTTTCCACTTATGTTTAGTATGTTACGAACTATATGTGAAAATAAAAAATTAGAAATTAACTGGTAAATGAAATCAAATTGGAATTATCCAACAAACGTTTGGGTTGGTGAAGGAAGATCTTCAGATTTAATTGAGGCGTGCAATGTCTCAAAAATAAATAAACCATTATTTGTAACCGATAAAGATTTAATCTCTTTACCAATGACAGTTGAAATTATTTCAAATCTAAAAAATGTATTAGGTAAATTAGATATCTTTTCAGAATTTACAGGGAACCCAACAGGTAAAAATATTACTGAAGGAGTGAAAATTTATAATAATAATTCATGCGATGGTGTTATAGCATTTGGTGGTGGCAGTGCGTTAGATGTTGGAAAAGCAATCGCTTTCATGTGTGGTCAAACAAGACCCATATGGGATTTTGAGGACATTGGAGATTATTGGAAAAGAGCAGATGAAACTAAAATTTCCCCAATTGTCGCTTTACCTACTACAGCTGGAACAGGATCAGAAACTGGAAGAGCTTCAGCAATAATTAATGAGGAGACGGGTGTTAAAAAAATAATTTTTCATCCAAAATTTTTACCTACAATTGTAATACTTGATCCTAAATTAACTTTAGATCTTCCACCAAGAATCACAGCAGCAACAGGTATGGATGCTTTGGCTCATAATTTAGAAGCATTTTGTGCACCAGGATTTCATCCTATGGCAGATGGAATTGCTTTAGAGGGCATGAGATTAGTAAAAAATTCTTTGATTGAAGCTGTTAAGAATGGAAAAAATATTGATGCAAGATTAGAAATGTTAGCAGCAGCCAGTATGGGCTCTACGGCTTTTCAAAAAGGATTGGGCGCGATTCATTCTTTAAGTCATCCAGTAAATGCACAATTTAATGTTCATCATGGTTTATCAAATGCTATATTTATGCCATACGTATTAACTTTTAATAAGGCAGAAATTTCTAAAAAAATTATATCTGCATGTGACTATATAGGTTTAGAAAAATCTTTTGACCATTTTCTTCAATGGATTTTGGATCTTAGAAAAGAATTTAATATTCCTCATAAACTTTCTGAAATAGTTGAAAAAGAAAAAATTGACTTAGATAAATTATCAGAAATGGCATATGCTGACCCTTCAACAAATGGTAATCCAAAAAAATTAACCGTAGCTGATATGAAAACTTTATATCAACATAGTATTAATGGAGAATTGTTTTAATGAAAAAAATTTTACTTGTTGAAGGAAATTTGAAGGAAGCAAATCAAGAATTTACTGAGAACGGAATTAAAACACATACGGAAAGTCTCCAAGAAAGTATAAGCTATTATACAAATAATCTTGAAATTGATGCAGTAAATCCATCTTCCGATAAAGATATTTTTGATAAAGTTAAAGACTTAAATGAATATGATGGTCTCATTTGGGGTGGTAGCAGTCTTAATATCTATAGCGATACAATAGAAATTAGAAGACAAATTGAATTTATGAAAGAGTGTCAAAAAAGAATTAAAAATATTCTTGCAATTTGTTGGGGGATGCAAGTGGCTGTTACGGCTGCAGGCGGCATGGTTAAAAGAGGCCAAAATGGTGCTCATAGAGGAATAGCGCATGATATTATAATTAATAACGATGGATTAAATCATCCAATATATAAAGATAAAGATAAAATTTTTAATACACCTGCTTTTAATTATGACGAGGTAGTGACTTTACCAAAGGATGCAATTTTACTCTCATCAAATAAAGTCAACAATGTAATGGCTTTAAATTTTGAAACAGAGTTTAGTAAAATTTGGGGTATTCAATATCATCCAGAAATCACCTATGACAAAATGATTACTTTAATAAGATTTAGAAGAGAGAGACTTCTTGAAAACAAATCATTTTCAGATGAAAAAGATTTAGAATCTCATATCAAAATGATTGAAAATGAAAATAAAATTACCAAAAAAGAATCTAGAATGAGAGAGCTAAAAAACTGGCTAAATTTGATAGCTTAATCTTTTAAAACAAGCCCTCTATTTCTCCATCTTTATTCAACTTAATGGAATCTGCTGCTGGTACTCTTGGTAATCCTGGCATTGTCATTATTTCTCCACATACAACAACAATAAATTCTGCACCTGAAGATAATCTTACTTCTCTTACTGGCAAAACATGACCAGTCGGTGCTCCTTTTAAATTTGGATCTGTTGAAAAGCTATATTGAGTTTTAGCAATACACACGGGTAGATTGCCGTAACCTTTATCCTCAAAATCTTTTAACTGCTGTCTAACTTTAGTGTCAGCAACCACATCACTTGCGTGATAAATTTCCTGAGCAATTTTTTCTATTTTTTTAAATAATGGTAATTTATCCTCATATAAATATTTAAAAGTATTTTTATTTTCTTCACAGATTTCAGCTACGTTTTGAGCTAATTCTTTTGTTCCTTCTCCACCATGGGACCAATGAGTACATTTTGAAGCTTTTACTCCTTGAGTTTTACAAAAATCAAGTAGTGCATTCATTTCATTATCTGTATCAGTAATAAAATGATTTACAGCAATTGTAACTGGAAGACCAAATTTTCTCGTATTGTTAATGTGTCTTTCTAAATTAATTAATCCTTTTTTTAATGCTTCAACATCCTCTTTTTTTAAATCATCCTTTGCAACTCCTCCATGCATTTTTAGCGCTCTAATTGTTGCAACAATAACTACGCAGTCTGGTTTAATTCCAGATTTTCTACATTTTATATCTAAAAACTTTTCTGCACCAAGATCAGCGCCAAATCCTGCTTCAGTAACAACATAATCTGATAATTTTAAACCAGCTTTCGTTGCTATAACCGAATTGCATCCATGGGCAATATTTGCAAATGGTCCACCATGAATTATAGCTGGGTTATTTTCTAAAGTTTGGGTGACATTAGGTCTAATAGCCTCCTTTAAAAGAACAGTCATTGGACCTTGAGCATTTAAATCTTTTGCATAGATAGCTTTTTTGTCTCTAGTATAAGCAATTGTAATATTTCCAATTCTTTTTTCTAAATCTTGTAAATCTGTAGCTAGGCAAAATATTGCCATTATTTCTGAAGCAACAGTTATGTCAAAACCATCTTGTCTAGGATAACCATTAGCTACACCTCCTAAATCAACAACAATAGATCTTAATGATCTATCATTCATATCCATAACTCGTTTCCAAACAACTCTTCTAATATCTATGTTAAGTTTATTTCCCCAATAAATATGATTATCTATTAAAGCTGAAAGTAAATTATGTGCTGAAGTTATTGCATGAAAGTCACCTGTAAAATGCAAATTAATTTGTTCCATTGGAACAACTTGAGCATAACCGCCACCCGCAGCTCCGCCTTTCATTCCAAAAGATGGACCAAGACTTGGTTCTCTAAGGCAAACAATAGATTTTTTGCCAATTTTATTTAGCCCATCACTTAATCCAACCGATGTAGTAGTTTTACCTTCTCCAGCAGGAGTAGGGGTTATTGCAGTAACCAGAATTAATTTGCCATCTGATTTATCTTTTAAAGTATCTAAGTATTCCAAATTAATTTTTGCGATATGTCGACCCATAGGACTAAAAGTTTCACTTGTATCTGGAACATTAATCTTGGCTAAAACATCTTTTATAGGTTGCATTTTAGCTTCTCTTGCTATTTGAATATCTGACTTCACATCGCTCATTATAAATCCTATGCGTTATAGTTATCTTGATGACTTCTTATCCTTTTTTATCATTTTTGGAAACTTCTAAAAAATATATATAAAAAAAATAAGAACTATTTATATTCTTTTATATAAAATTGGCTCATGCAAAAATATTCGATTTTTAATTTAGTTAAAAATGCATTATCCAATCATCAAAATTGGGACTTAGCCTGGAAAGACCCAACTCCAAAAAAAGAGTATGATGTTGTTATTATTGGTGGAGGCGGTCATGGTTTAGCTACGGCTTATTATCTAGCTAAGGAACATAACATTACCAATGTAGCAATTATAGAAAAAGGTTGGATTGGCGGAGGAAACGTAGGAAGAAATACAACCATCATAAGATCGAACTATATGCACGATGATAATGCATTGTTTAGTGAATTTGGAATGGATCTATGGAGAAAGATGAGTCAGGATTTAAACTATAATGTGATGTTTTCACCTAGAGGAATTATCAATCTTGCGCATTCAGATGCTCAAATGAATGTTTACGCAAGAAGAGGTAACTCTATGAGATTAAATGGTATTGATGCAGTTCTTTTAAATAGAGAACAAGTAAGAGAAATAATTCCAATGGCAGACTTTTCAGAAAATGTTCGTTTTCCAATTTTTGGAGGTTTAATGCAGCCAAGCGCAGGGACAGCAAGACATGATGCTGTTGCATGGGGTTATGCACGACAAGCAGACTCAATGGGTGTTGATATTATTCAAAATTGTGAAGTAATTGGTTTTGACGTATCAGGTGGAAAAATAAATGGAGTTAGAACGTCCAGAGGTGATATCAAAGCAAAAAAAATTGGATTATGTGTTGCAGGTAGCACTAATATTTTAGCTGAAAAATTAAATATGACATTACCAATTGAAACACATCTCTTACAAGCATGTGTTTCAGAACCAGTAAAACCAGTTTTAGATGGTGTTGTTACATTTGGTGCAGGACATTTTTACATAAGCCAGTCAGACAAAGGTGAAATGGTAATGGGTGGTGATTTGGATGGTTATAATAGTTATGCTCAAAGAGGAAATTTACCAACTCTACAACATGTACTTACAGAGGGAATTGCAATGATGCCTTTTTTAAGCAAATTAAAGATGCTTAGAACCTGGGGTGGGATTATGGACATGTCAATGGATGGTTCACCAATTATTGATAAAACTCATATCGAAGGATTATATTTAAATTGTGGTTGGTGTTATGGTGGTTTTAAAGCAACTCCAGCTTCAGGTTGGACATTTGCACATACTATTGCGCAAGATAGAGTTCATGAATTAAATTCTGGTTATAGTCTTAACCGATTTAACACAGGTCATTTGTTAGACGAAAAAGGTCTTGGCACAAAAACTTGGATTTCCTAAATGCTATATATTAAATGCCCACATTGCGGAATGAGGTCACAAAATGAATTTTCTTATGGTGGTGATGCGAGCGTGAAAAGACCTGAGCTAAATAAAGAAGTATCAGATCAAGATTGGGATAATTTTGTTTATAATAGAAAAAGTTTAAGAGGAAAACATTGGGAGCTGTGGCAACACATATCAGGATGTAGACAGTGGATAAAAGTTGAGAGAGATACAGCCACTCATGAAATATTTAGAACATTGAAGGCTGATGAGGAAATTTCTTTATGACACAAAGTTTTAGATTAAATGATGTTGGACTAATTAACAGAGAAAAGAAACTTTCATTTAAATTTAATGGGGATACGTATTATGGCTATGAAGGAGATACTTTAGCTTCAGCATTAATAGCTAATGGAATTCACTTAGTTGGTAGAAGTTTCAAATATCATAGACCTAGAGGGTTTTTTGGTGCAGGAGTTGATGAGCCTTACGCGATTGTACAATTGTACAGAAATGGCGAAACTGAACCAAATGTTAAAGCTACAGAACAAGAACTTTTTGAAGGTCTTGAAGCTAAAAGTGTAAATTGTTGGCCAAGTGTTAACTTTGATGTTGGAGCAATAAATAACTTTTTAAAAATATTTCTTCCAGCAGGTTTTTATTACAAAACCTTTATGTGGCCTAAAAGCTTTTGGTATAAAGTTTACGAGCCATTTATTAGAAAAGCTGCAGGCTTAGGAGTTGCTTCAACAAAGCATGATAAAGAAAGGTATGAGCATAAATATGAATATTGCGATTTATTAATAGCTGGATCAGGACCTTCTGGATTAGCAAGCGCATATGCTGCTGCAAAAAATGGAGCAAGAGTAATTTTAGCAGAGGATAAATCCAGATTTGGAGGAACTTTATTAACTAGTGACGTAAATATAGGAAATCAAACAGGTAAAGAGTGGGCTGATGGAATTATTTCTGAGCTTAAAGAAATGCCAAATGTAACTGTTAAAAATAGATCACAAGTATTTGGATACTATGATCATAATATGTTGGTAATGTCAGAAAGAATTAGTGATCATTTACCAAAAACAAAAAAATTTCATCCAAAACAAAGGCTTTGGTACATTAGAGCGAAAGAAGTATTGATTTCTTCAGGATCAATAGAAAGACCATTAGTATTTGGAAACAATGATACACCGGGTGTCATGCTTTCATCAGCAGCAAAAGAATATCTTAAAATCTATGGAGTACTTGTCGGAAAGAAACCATTAATTTTTACTAATAATGATAGTGGTTATGAGACTGCAATTGAATTTAAAAAGAATGGTGTAAACCCAATAATTTTAGATACTAGAAAAGATCCCCAGTCAGAAATTATAGATGAAGCAAAAAACTTAGGAATAAATATTAAATTTTCTTATG